>NZ_VBUI01000043.1 GCF_005780185.1 Halomonas urmiana
TCCTACGGACCGCCAGTTCGCCTCCGGTTGCTTCCCACCCCGTCTCGCGACGACGCAGTTACCTTCGGCTACGGGGTTATGGCTTACCCCGGTGCGGACTCTCACCGCACTGTGTGCACGCCTTCACGGGCGCACTGGGAGCGATATTCATCTGGGACACGAACTGCTCTCGGTGGGTGACTTTCTTCATGTTCTGGAACTCAACCGGGACGAGCAATATCTGCTTCAACGGATGGTTCAATCAGACATTGACGTGATGGTCAGATTCTACCCCCACCGGAACTGATCAGGCAGCTGCGGCAGGACGTGTGCAGCGTTTCCTGAGGTAACGACACATCTCTTTGAATATCTTATCCTCTCTTGAAGGCTTAAACTTACGACAGTAAAAAACAAAAGAAAATATCGCGGCATTATTCAGGAGCTCTGTCTCAGGGCCAAAATCATGATAACACCTGCTAATTAAATCTTCATTTACACTCATCAACTCCTCAAAGCTAGAAAATTTCACAACATTCAAGACGGCCCAAGACATATCAAAACAGACCGGATAAAATCCGCATCGATCCCAGTCCCATAGCCAACCATCAATAGAATAATTGGCAGCAACCAAATCCCCATGACTAAACACTAGCTTCTCATAAATATTATCGAGTTTTTTTCTGATATCCTTGATATCAGCTAGCTCGCTGCCTGATGCCTCATCAGCCATACGATCAATAAACCTCACTCCTTCCCGATAATGCTGGACATTTAAATAATCCGAAATGCGTGTTTTTTCTTTGCACTCCAAATTTCCACCAATATCCACTTCACTCAACGCCCTCAGGATTTTTCCAATTAAAACAATATTCTCATGCTCTGACATATCGTCATCAGCACTACCATCAATATCAATAAACTCGAAATAAACTACCGACAAATACTTACCAGATTTTTCTTCAATAATCCTGGGGGCTTTGATACACCCACCTTCTAGCTGGCTCTCAAATTCGCCATAAAATTGTTGTAATTTCAGAAAGTCTTCGGATGCTTTAAAAAAGACTTTTTCAAACAACATCCCTTTTTGATCAACAACCTCCCTGTACACATTCAAGCAACCCTCCCCCCATCCTGAACCATGGAAACGCGCATGGGAATAATCTCTAAACTTTATTCTAGAATCATACTTTCTGCATATATCTTCAAAGACTTGATGACTATCTGTTAATTCAGCAAATTTCGCCAAAAGCTTCATATCTGCAACACTGGCACTCCCCGACTTCAGAGCCATATAGCTTTTAAAAAAAAGCCAATTAGCCTTATAGCCGAAAAAACTTATCGACACCGACGAAACAGGAACAAAGCCAACGAAAGACTTATTTATTAAAAGAAAGAAACAGCCTGCCAGTTTCCGCAAAGCCTTCCCATCAATTTTTTTTCCCATTCTCACGACCTGTGCTCCAAAACATCTTGAAATCAACAACCGCTCTTTTCACTGCAGATAAAACGTTTCTCAGGCAGAGAAATATATACTGTTAACTCACGCATGGTCAGCCATCCGTTGAAAGGTCTTATTATTCTCCACCAGTTCATCGTAAGTACCACTATCGATTATGCGACCTGAATCCATCAAATATATACAACTACAAGGTTTCACGGTAGCCAATCGATGAGCAATCATGATGATGGTTTTCTTGCCTGAGAAGTCATGGATGGCCTGCATGACTAGACGTTCTGTAATGCCATCCAAGGCACTGGTAGCTTCATCCAGAACCAGCACTTCAGCATCATCATACAAAGCGCGGGCAATGCCAATGCGTTGGCGCTGACCGCCAGAAAGCTGAATGCCCCGTTCCCCCACCCGAGTGTCCAGGCCATCGGGCAACCGATCAAGCAATTCATCCAGGTGGGCCATCTGAGTCGCACGACGCACTTTTTCGTCGTCAATTTTTTCCAGCGGCAACCCAAAAGCTATGTTCTCCCGAATACTGGCATCGGCCAGGAAGATGCTCTGGGGCACAAAGCCGACACTGTTTTGCCAAGTTCGAAGATTGGACCGGGTCACCGGATGGCCATCCAGTTTCAAATGGCCTTCATCGGGCTCGATGAGTCCAAGCAGAAGATCAATGGCAGTGCTCTTACCGGAACCGGAAGCCCCGACCAGACCAACAACACCATTGACAGGAATCGTTAGATTAATACCGTCAAGCGCGGCTTCTGCCTTTCCAGGATAACGGAAAGTAATATTATCCAGGCAGATGGCATCCCGTGGCACCCATTTTTCCTTTGGTTGAGCGCCGTCGTCACCGTCGCTATCATGATGACTGGCCTCAAGATCACCTTGCAGATTATCGAAAGAGGCGATATTGCCTCGAACTGTCGCCAATCCGCCATAAATCTGCTGGAAGGCTGGCAACAGCTTGAAACCGGCCATGGCATACACGGAGAGGATCGGCAGAATCACCCCAAGATTGCCTTGGTGGGACACCAGTAAATACAACACCAGCATAATAACTGCACCAAAGGCGACAAACTCCATGAGGTAACGCGGTGCTTGGCTCAGTGCCTTGGTGGTACCTTTGGCGCGTCCCAGCTGACGGCTAGAGCGTTCAAACCGGCGATTGAACTCAGCTTGTCGTGCCAAAAGGAGTGTGTCCTTAATGCCACCAAAACCTTCATTCATCAACTTGAATCGATGGCGATTGGTTGCGCTAATCACATTCCCGTTATTGGTCAGTTTACGGCGCACGGTACGGTACAGTACCCAATAGACCGTGCCAAAAAGAGCCACCCCAATCAAGGCAACCCAAGGGTTAAAGAAGAAGATGGCTAATGAAATAAATAGTACCATAACCATCTTGGCGTTCATGTGCATGAGCGGCGTCAGTACATTATCGCTGATACGCCTGCACTCTTGAGCAATCTTGTTGGTGAGCTCGCTGCTGCTGCCATTGGAATGAAACAACCAATTCTGCTTCATATAATGCTTGAACAGGCGAGTACTCAATTCGGCACCAACTTGCTGAGAGTAAAGCGACAACTTCCATGTGGTAAGAATAGATACTAATACAGCTACAGCCAGCACCCCTAGCACCCCCAGCCCCATCCAGAAAAGAAAAGTGGTTGGATCTTCGGCGCCATGGAGGCGATACAAATCACCCAATATTCCTTCACCTTCCAGTCGGCTCATGTCACCAACCACAGCCATGAAGGGCCCGATGGCAGCAATGCTGGCCATTTCCGCAAAAGCCATCGCTACGACGAGAACCTGCAAACGCAATAGGCGTCTACGCTGATCGGTTGTCAACAGACGGTACAGTTTTTTTATGTTGAGCAGCATTGAAGTTGAAAACCTCTCGTCGGTGGGATATACCATGAAAGACACTCCCTCAAATCATAAAATTTCTTCACCAACGTTTTTATTTCAATGGTTCCCATTCACTTTTTATTTTAACCGCACTGCACCTCCAGCCAGCCGCCAGTCTTGTCTGATGAAATTCGGTCACCAACTTCTCACAAGGAGCCATTCTCTCTCTGTCGCATCATTCCAGCTCTGTCGCATCATTCCGGCCTCTGGCAACGATAACCTTAGGTGACAATTTTGATAAAAAATGTTACATATTGCGAGGATGTTGTGAGGTGATTTTTCTCATACCTTAGCGAAGATATTCGGCTCTTCGTCGTTGGGTGTGGAATTTGCCCCCTGAGCTAGGCCAGGATATGACCTCCACTTGGACAGGAGGTACGACATGGACGGCACCCAGATTCTGGGCCTGGGCCTCGTCGACGTCCCGCTGTGCGTCCTGGCAGCCTCGCCCCTGCCGATGAGCTACGGCTGCTTCCCACCCCCGTCTCGCGACGACGCAGTTACCTTCGGCTATGGGGTCATGGCTTTTACCCCGGTGCGGACTCTCACCGCACTGTGTGCACGCCTTCACGGGCGCACTGGGAGCGACGGTTCGGCGCTCCGACTTCAGATCCGGTTCGGCGCCTCGACGATGGCGCCGTCAGGTGCCTTGGGGGTATCGCCGCCGCTGCGCGGCGGATCGCGCAATAAATTGCGCTCCCACAAGGGTTCTTCGCCTCCTTTACTCCAAAAGGCGATGATCCCCATACATTGCGCTCCCATAGCATCTGGCTCAGGTGCGATGAATGGTGTGCATGCCCGGGGGTGACGTCGATGACTTCGCGCGATCAAAGGGCGCTTCGGGTAGCGTCAGCAGGTCGCCCAGGTAGCGCAGGCCATACTCGCTATAGCAGGTGGACATGCTGGAGCCCGGGGTAAAGGTCAGCTCGCCGAGGATCGGCACGCCATCATTGTCGTAGAAATCCATGCGCACGAACGGGAAGGGCTGCGCCAGCTGCTCGGCATAGGCCACCATCTCCTCGAAACACGCGGGTCGCTCGGGTGGCGTGTCACGCTGCAGGGTCTCGAAGGAGATCGCCAAGCGGTTCCACGCCAGGTCGAAGAAGTCGAGCTTCAGCTCGCGCTCTCGCTCCGAACATACCTCGACCAGTTTGGCCACGCCGTTGAAGCAGTAGATCTTGTAGTCCATGGGCAGCTGACCTGCCCTGTTCTCGATATAGCGTTCGAGGATGATCCTGGGGGTGATCTCGTCATAGTGCGGCTCGAGATTGCCCTGGCCGAACTTCTCTCCCATCCATGTCGTCAGCTTGCGCTTGACCGCCTCCGGGTCGAGTTCGTGCTTGTTTCGAGTGACGATATTGTAGCCACAGCCATGCGTGCACTTCAGGGCGAATCGCTGCGGGAGTTCTTCCCAGTCGATCTCCTCGGGGGAGTCGTAGACTGCGAGGATCGTGTTGAGGGCGTTGCCGCCCCCCTGGCGGGTCACATACTGATGCATTTCGTACTTATCCGCGCAGAGCGTCATCAGCGGGTCGCGCCAATAGATCTTGAGCCACTGCAGCTTTTCGTTGAAGTCTCTGGGATTTCTGACGTTGAGATATTTTCCCGTCTTCCTGAAATAGAGGAGCTGGGCGGCGATGACAGGGGAAACCCTGCTGATACGATGGAGCATCGAGCGCCATAGGCGACGGCGTGTCTTTTTTATCATGAGAAGTCTCCCCTTCCTTCAGTGTCCTTGGCTGCGGTGTGATATTGATAGCCGTGCTCAGCTCGCCGCCTGCGCCATGACCGCGGCCAAGGCCTGGCAGGTTGCCTCTATCTCTTGCGGGGTCAGGGTAGGATGACAGAGGAACATCAGGCTGGTGTCGCCAAGTTCACGCGCCACCGGCAGCCGCGTTTCGGGTCGCCACCCGGTACCCTCGAAGGCCTGTTCGAGATAGATCTCGGAACAGGAGCCGCTGAAGCAGGGCACGCCGTGCGCCACGATGTCAGCGATGATGCGCTCACGACTCCAGCCGGGCTGGAGCCGCTGGGGCTCGACGAAGACATAGCACTTGTAGGCGGCATGCTGGCTGGACTCGGGCACAGGTGGCACGCGCAGCCCGGGGCACTCGCGGGCACACTGCCAGATGCGCTCGGCGTTGGCGCGGCGAGTCGCCGACCAGTCGGGCAGGCGGCGCAGCTGGATGCGGCCGATCGCCGCCTGCATCTCGGTGAGGCGCCAGTTGGAGCCCAGGCTATGGTGCAGCCAGCGAAAACCGGGCGAATGTGGCTGCTGGTAAACCGCGTGCCAGCTCTTGCCGTGATCCTTGTAGGCCCACATGCGTTGCCACAGGTCGGGGTCGTTGGTGGTCACCATGCCGCCTTCCCCGCCGGTGGTCATGATCTTGTCCTGGCAGAAGGACCAGCAGCCCACCTTGCCGAGGGTGCCGACGCTCTGGCCGCGATAGCGGGCACCGTGGGCCTGAGCGCAGTCTTCGATGATAGGGATGCCGTTGCGCGACAGCGTCAGCAGCTCGTCCATGTCGCAGGGCCAGCCCGCCAGGTGCACGGCGATGATGGCGCGGGTGGCCGGGGTGATCACCGCGACCACGCTGGCCAGATGGATGTTCTGAGAGTCGCGGTCCACGTCGGCGAACACCGGCGTGGCTCCCACCGCCGCGATGCAGGAGGCGGAGGCGACAAAGGTGCGCGAGGTGACGATGACTTCATCCCCGGGGCCGATGCCCAGGCCGCGCAGGGCCAGTTCGAGGGCCAGGGTGCCGTTGCTGACGGCGATGGCGTATTCGCTGCCCACCGCGTCGGCGAACTCCTGTTCGAAGTCGCGACACTCGGTGCCCGTCCAGTAGTTGACCCGGTTGGAGAGCAGGACGCGCTGGACGGCCGCGGCCTCCTCCTCGGTAAAGGAGGGCCAGGCGGAAAAGGGGCCATCAAGCATCGTGCACCTCCCGCTTGAGCAGTTCGCTCTCCTTCATGACGATCGGCCGCGCGTCGACGTCGCGCAGGAAGATCAAGTCGTCCTCGAAGGTGTAGTGCTTGTAGGCGGTGGCGAAGGCGCCGGGGTCCAGGTTGGCTTCCAGGTAATCGAGCGGCAGGTTGGCGCCCGCCTGGGCCAGGACGGACATGAAGGCGACGAACCGCACGTTGATCTCGGTGATCATGGGCTGGCCGTTTGCCGCTTCCTTGAGGTCTGCCGTGAACACCCCGTGCGGTTTGGCGCCATGCTGGCGGAACACCTCCCGGATGGCGTCGTCGGCAATCTCGACCAGCTGCGGCTCGTTGAGCAGGCGCCCGAACGACGTGTTGCCGGTGATACCGGAGGGCGACACCTTCGCCATGATGTACGCCAGCCGCTCGGCACACGCGGAGCGCAGTAGCTGGCCATCGCGATAGAGCAGCTTGCAGGCCAGGTTTCGGCCCGGCAGGAATTCCGAGGCGATGAACTCCCCCACGGCGGGATTGATGCGCATCCATTCGTCGAGCTCTCCTTGGCTTGCCACCTTGAGGGAGCCCAGGCCGCTCGAGCCCACGGTGGCGCGCACCCAGAAGGGATAAGGCAGCGACACGTCGTCGATATTGGCACCATTGGCGAAATGGGCATGCGCCGGGATGTAGGGCTTGTCGTGCAGCGCGTGATGCATGGCTTTCTTGTCGAGCAGCACCCGGCTCGTCTGGTAGTCGGGCACGAAGGCCTCACAGGGCAGGGCCTGCGCCTCCCTGGCCCTGGCCCAGGTCAGGACCTCCACTTCGGGCATCACCACGGCGAAGGCGATCTCGTAGCGGTCGACGAGCCGGCCGATGGCCGGCCAGTAGGCCTCGCTGGAACACTCTGGCACCACCTGGGTCGCGATGTAGCTGTCGCGATCATAAAGCCCGATGGCCAGGGGGTTCGAGTCGACGCCCACGAAGCGATAGCGTTCGCATCCCGAATCGAGGATCGACCTGACGAAGCTGCGGGGGGTGGGGCCGCCTACCCCTGTCACGAGAATAGTGATCCTGTCACTCATGGTGGTTGATCCTATCGTTGGTTGATCGCGCCCCTTGAAACCGAGGCATGCCGACCTCGTTGGCATGGGAGATACCTTCACGGCTGAACACTTTCTTGACCGTCAACAACAGGATCCAGACATCCAGCCGGAGAGACTGATGCTCGACGTACCAGACGTCGAAGTGAAACTTCTCCTCCCAGGTAATGGCGTTGCGCCCGTTCACCTGGGCCCACCCGGTGACACCGGGGCGCACCTCGTGGCGCCGGAACTGCTCGCGGGTATAGAGGGGGAGATACTCCATCAACAGCGGGCGCGGCCCCACCAGGCTCATGTCGCCCTTGAGCACGTTCCAGAGCTCCGGCAGTTCGTCGAGGCTGGTGGCACGCAGGCGCTTGCCGAAAGGCGTGTGGCGCTGATCGGAGGGCAGCGGCTGGCCCTGGGCATCCCGGGTATCGAGCATGGTACGGAACTTGACCATGCGGAACGGCTGGCCGTGGCGCCCAGGGCGCTGCTGGGTAAAGAACACCGGCGAGCCAAGCTTGAGGCGGACCAGCAGCGCGACGCCCAGCAATACCGGAGACAGCAGCAGCAGCAGCATGCCGGCGACCAGAATGTCCATCAGGCGCTTGATCATGAGCAGCCCATCTCCTTCAACATGACGGCGTTGACCTTGCGCACGTCGTACTTGTCCACGGCGACCTCGCGTGAGCGCTCGCCCATGCGCTCGGCGAGCTCAGGCGTCTCGAGGAAGCGCTGCATGGCCTCGGTGAGCCCCTCGACATCACGCGGCGGGACCAGATAGCCGTTCTGGCCATCCACCACGGTCTCGCGACAGCCGGGGGTGTCGGTGGTGATCACCGGCCTGCCCATGGAGAGCGCTTCGAGAATGGTGCGCGGGATCCCTTCACGGTAGTAGGTGGGCAGCACGAAGACGCTCGCGCTTTCCAGCGCCTGACGGACATCGGTGAGCTTGCCCAGGTAGGTGATCACGCCGTCTTTCCCCCATTGCGCCAGTTCCTGGAGGGTGATCGAACGCGGGTTGCTGTCCAGGGCACCGACCAGCTGGAACTCGGCGTCGGGATAGCGTTCCTTGAGGCGATAGGCGGCGGCGGCATACTCGCGGATGCCCTTGTCGATCAGCAGCCGGGCGACCAGGACGAAGGTGACACGATGCGACCGGTGACGACGCGGCGCATAGTGATCGAGATCGACGCCGGAGCCGTTGACCACCACCGAGGGCGTGGCGCCATTGAGCACGCCGAGCTCACGGAACAGCGTCTGATCATCGATGTTCTGGAAGAAGACCTTGTGGGCATGGCGCAGCGCCCGACGATAGAGGCGGGTGACGATGGCACTGACCAACCGCTGCCGCCGGCTTTTCTTGGCGTCCAGGAAGGTGTAGCCGAGCCCGGTGATCAGCGCGTAGCGATGGGGGCAGCCGCCCATGGCGGCGGCCAGGGTGCCGAAGATCACCGGCTTGATGGTGTAGCCCAGCACATGGTCAGGATTGATGCGCCGCACCAGCCGAATCAGCTCGATCAAGGTGCGAATGTCGCCCAGCGGGCTCATGCCCGTCCGATCGAGATGAATCTCATGAGGATAGGCCCCCAGCGCCGTGAGCTTGGCGTATACCTCGCTGTCCGGTGTCAGCCGGGGCGCGGCGGCATGCACGGTCAGCCCCTGGGCGATCAGGTCGGCGATCAGGTGGCCGCGAAAATGAATCAGCGACCCTGGCGCCCCGGCGATGATGAGAAATTTCATGGCGTGTCCTTGTCCGGTCATGTGGCGGAGCTCAGGCAGCCGCTCCATACCTCGTTGTACGACGACACCATCCGATCGATGGTGAAGTGCTCCCCGATCCTCGCGACACAGGCCTGGCGGCGCTGCTCCCAGGCGGCGGGGGCTGCGTCACGCTCGTTCAAGGCAGACTCGATGGCATCCGCGAGCCGCTGAGGGTCACGGGGGGGCACGACCCAGCCGGTGTCATCGATGATCTGGTCGGTATCGCCCACATCCGTGCCGACGCAGGGGGTAGCGCAGGCCATGGCCTCGGCGATGACGTTGGGGAACGCCTCGCCGAAGGCGCTCGAGAGGATATGCAGGTCCAGGCTGTTCATGATGGCGGGAATGTCCGAGCGTCGACCCAGCAAACGAACATGGGAGGCGAGCCCGAGCTCCTCGATCCAGCCGGCCAGTGCCGTGTTGTCGGCATCGAGTGAGGCCCCCACCAGCAGGCAGAGCACGTCGTGACCACGCGCCTTGAGCTCGGCCAGGGCCTTGAGCAAGGTCGGGTGGTCCTTCTGCACATTGAAGCGCCCTACCATGCCCAGCAGCGGACGTGAGGCATCGATATCCAGTCGTTCGCGGCGGTAGGCGGCGATCTCGCCGGGTGCGAAGGGGCGGTAATCGGAGAGGTCGTAGCCATTGGGGATCACGACCATCTTCGCTCCCCGATAGCCCAGCGCTTCATGCAGCCGCAGCGCCTCGCTGGCACAGCACACGATGCGCCGGGGCACCAGTCCGGAGAGCCTGGCACAGAGGCGCGCCGCGAGAATCGAGGAGCGCGAGCTCTGCCCCGCCTCCAGGGCGGTATGCCGGATTCCCCAGCAGACCAGCCGGATGCCGGCCAGGCGAGCGGAGAGTCCGCCCAGCAGGTCGGGGTGGTACATCCAGGTCTGCACGAGGTCGGGGCGGTAGCGGCGCATGGCGCGCCATAGCCGGACCATCCCGCCCAGCGAGACGCCCTGGCGAGAGAAGCCCATGGAGACGACCTCGGCACCCTGCTCACGAAGCGGGGCTTCGAGGTCTCCGCCGCCGATCAGGGTCAAGACGGTATGACGATTGCGCGTATCACTGGTGCAGAGACGAAACAGGGCCGACTGGGCCCCGCCCGGAAACAGACTGCTGATGACATGGACGATATGCATGGTCGAATCTCGTGGAGAGGGAAAACGCCGGCGGAGTCATTCCGACGTGAAACGCTGCTTCATCCATTCGAGGACGCCAAAAGGCACCAGCGATAACAGCGTCCACTTGAGGCAGTAGCCCAGGTTGTGCTGCCAGAACAGCGAACCGGGTAGCCGGGTCAGCGGCAGCGCGACGCGCTTCTTCTTCTGCTCAAGCCAGGCGTACTTGATCATCTTGTTGGCATAGAGCCGCAACCAGCGTTCTTCTTCATCGCAGAGGCAGGGTCTGAGCTCCTCGACCATATGGCGGAAGAGTTCGATGGAGGGCGTGCTGTTACGTGACACGCCCTGCATGTCGCCGTTGTAGATGGAGGCCACGTGCGGCGACCAGATCATCTGCTTCAAGCGCGCCAACAGCGCTACCCAGGCATAGAGGTCGCCGGAGCGGTCGGTCCGTCCTTCCGGAAAGACACGATGGGTGGCCAGGGCGCGGCGCTTGAGCAGCACCGAGTTGGTGCCCATCGCCCTAAGCCCCATGCAGGCGTGCTGCAGGTAGTCCGTGAGATAGAGCACCTGGGGCCCCTGCCTTGTATAGCGCTGTGCGTAGGGGTCGAGTTGCTGTTGACTGCCTGTCTGCGTCAGGCGTGCCGCGCTGATGATCGGCACATCCGGATAGCGCAGGGCGAGGCTCATGGCATGGTCGAGGTGATTGGCCATCCAGATGTCATCGGCATCGAGAAAGGCCACCCAGTCGCCGCGCGCCTCCTTGATGCCGAAGTTGCGGGCCGCATAGCCACCGGGGCCGGGCACGCTTCGCTTGAGCACCCGCACACGGGGGTCGCGGAATGCAGCCACCCTATCCAGGCTGCGATCCTGCGAGGCGTCATCGACGACAAGAACTTCCAGCTTCGGGTAGCTCTGGTTCAATACGGAGTCGAGTGCCCTGGCCACATAACGTTCCTTGTTGTAGACGGGGATGATCACGCTGACGAGGGCCCGCATAGTATTCTCCAGTTCCCGGTGATGACGAACTTGCTTGCGTACGCTTTCCTTGACCTTTCTTGTTACTTTTTACGCCTTACGCCTTACGCCTTACGCCTTACGCCTTACGCCTTACGCTTTAGTCTTTAGGTTTCATGGTGACTCGCCCTTCCCCCTTCCTCAGCCTGCACCTGATCCTGGCGCTGATCGGAACGGAAGGGTGAACAGGAGGCGTAGCAGATGCCCATGCCGATCATCATCCAGATGAGACGCGCCGAGTAGCCCTTGAAGATGAAGGGTTCCTTGATCTCGGCGATGAACATGATGATCATCAGCACGATCCAGACGCTCTTGTAGTGAGTGAGGTTGAAGAGATACTTCGCCAGGAAGGCATAGAAGCAGTAGAAAGCCAGAGCGAGCGGAATCCCCAGGGCGGTGAGCATGCGCATGTAACCGGCATCCACACTTCCCTGAAGGGTAAAGTCTCCCCAGTGAGCACCGACGCCGAAGAGCAGCTTCCCCCATTTATTGGGAATATCAAACATATTGGCAATGGCTCGCGTGGTACCCTCCTCCTGCAGGCCTTCGATACCTTCATAGAGGAAGCTGATGGAATAGGCGAGCACGTTATCGGGGAAGAATATCGAGAAGACCGGTGGTGCCAACACGATGATCACCGCCAGACTGACATAGAGGAATAAGCGACGGAGTGATAGCTTGTCCCTGGCCATCATGAGGTTCAGGGCGTGAAAGGACACGATGCCGATAAACCCGATCAGAATGCCGGTACGGCCGATAAACAGCAGGGAGGTGAAGATCGTCACGGAGGCGACCAGCGTGTAGACAACCCCAATCTTGTGCTTGATATAGAGCGCCTGGATGATGACCAGCACCATGCCGTGGAACAGGGAAAGGTTGGCCGCTCCCCCCGAGGCGATACCCCGCAGGCGATACTCCCGTGTCAGGTAGTTGATATTGGAATTTTCCGGCAGGTAGAGCATGGATTCAATAATGGCCCGGAAGGCAGGTACCCGGTACTCGATGACAATGATCAGCGCATTGACAAAGACAACGAAGGTCACCAGCTTGAAGATCAAGGTGATCACCTGATCCATATCCAGTGCCCTCTGCATCAGGCTCATGGCCAGCACCAGTCCGAGCATGAGGTAGATACAGACCTGGATCAGATAGGTCTGAAACGCAGTGGTGAACTCAACGGAGTAGATGGCCACTACGACCAGGTTGTAAATGGCAAACAGGCAAAGAACGATAAAGACCATGAGCACGGATTCTAGCGCCAGTACCTTGAAGGCAAGGCGATAGTGCCTCAGCAGGAGAAAAGCGGTGGCCAGCATGCCACCGTGCAGCACCATGACGCGCAGGTCGAAGTAAGGCGCCAACAGATAGAGATAGAGGAAGAGCGTCAGCATGGCGACGTTCGAGTAGCTCAAGCCGTGCAGATAACGGAATCCACGGAAGCTATCAGCATCTGCTGTGCGAGTCTGATATTTCACGGCATTCTACCCTCATGGTTAGCCGGCTGAGTGCGGTGCCGGGCCGGAGTTACCCCCGGCCCGCAACAGCTCGATCATTTGTAGGCGTAGTTGTAATAGCCGTAGCCATAGCTGATCGCAGCGGTCTTCTCGATGGCGTTGAGCACGCAGCCCTTCACCTGAATACCGGTGCTCTCGAGACGACGGGTGGCGATCTTGACCTCGCGCACGGGGTTAACTCCGAAACGTGCGACCATGAGGGTGGTACCGACCACCCTGCCGATCAGCGAGGCATCGGTAACGGCCAGGACGGGCGGCGTATCGATGAAGACCAGGTCGAAATCCTGACCGACACTCTCGACGAGGTCGGCAAAGTTCTGCCGCATCAAAAGCTCCGAGGGGTTGGGCGGTGCCACGCCACGCTTCATGTAGTAGAGGTTGGGCACGTCGCAGCCGTGTATGGCCTCCTGCAGCGACAGCTTGCCGGAGAGCGCTTCGGAGAGCCCACCCTTGGAGTCATCGTTGAAGATATGATGCAGGTTACCCTTCCGCATGTCCGCATCAATGATCAGCACTCTTTGGCCGGCCTGGGCGCACACGAAGGCAAGGTTGGCCGAAACGAAGCTCTTGCCGATACCCGGACTCGGACCGGTGATCATGATGGCGTTGTTACGGGCATCCATCATCGCGAAGTGCAGGCTGGTACGCAGGCCGCGAATTGACTCGGTGGCCATATCGGTCGGATAGAGCTTGGCCAGAAAGCTACCGATGGCATGCGAGGAGGCCTTGTCATTGCGCGACTTCACCCGCTTGACGAGCTTCATCTGGTCATTGGAACGCGGCACGGTAGCGTAGACCGGAATACCGAGGTCTTCCAACTGCTCGGCGCTCTCGATGCCCTTGTTGAGCATGCTGCGCAGCAGGATCAGACAGACGGCCAGGACCAGACCGGCGAGCATGGCGGCGATCACGATCATTGCCGACTTGGGCTTGATCGGCCCGGTAGAGACCGCGGCGAAGTCGATGATGCGCACGTTGCCCACGGTCGCGGCCTTGGCGATATTGAGCTCCTGCATGCGATTGAGCAGCTGCACATAGATCTGCTGGGTGACCTCGACGTCACGCGTCATGCGCAGGATCTGCTGCTGCGTCTCGGGCAGGGTGCCGGTGCGCTCCTCCAGCTTGGCCTTCTCACGCTGTAACTGGGCACGTTGTTCCAGGAGAGCGGCATACTGGGGGTGGTTTGGCGTGAAGCGCCGCGAGATCTCCGACTCCTGCATCTCCAGGTCGTTGAGCTTGCTCTCGATGTCCAGCATGCTGCTGAGCACGTTCTGCGTCTCCTGGTTCAGGTCGACGCTGTCCTGTTCAGAGCGGTATTCGTTGAGCCGATTCTCGGCCTCGACCAACTGCTCACGCACGTTCGGCAGCTGCCGGTCGAGGAACTCGAGGCTCTTTTCCGCCTCGGCCGCTTGCCGGGCGATGTTCTGGGTAAGATACACTTCGGCGATGGTATCGAGGGTGGCGCCCACCTCGGCACGGTCAGGCCCGGTGAGGAGCAGTTGCAGCACACCGGTATCGCTCTCCCCCCGCTGACTGACGCTGAAGCGTGACTTGAGACTGTTGATGGCCGCCTGCTCGCTACGCTTGACCACCTGGAACTGGGCCCCGGCGGGTGCCTGGAGCTCGCTGACCCGGATTTCGATCCAGGGTTCTTCGGAAGTGACACGCTCACCGGGCATACCAGAGAGAAGCGGCTCACCTTCCTGGTCAAGCAGGCGATAGCCGCCTCCATTAGTCACCTCGAGAATCAGCGGCCGGTTCACCAGCTCAGGCGCGGTACTCAGGGAGTCGACCGCAAGGCTCTCGCCGCCCCAGATCTCAGGCCTGCCTTCGGCAAATCCTGGCCGGGAAATATCGTTGCGAATCAGATAGTCGCCGATCACGGGTACCGTCACCGGGAACACGGCGATATCCAGCTTCTGCTGATTCGCCGCGCGTCCGATGATCATCCGTGAACGCAGTATTTCCATCTGTGCCGCTGTTCTGGGCTCTTCTTCAAGCAGCATGGCGGCAATCTCGTCGGCGCCACTGGAGTTGCCAGTCTTTTCGACCTGGACCAGGGCGTCACCCTGATAGATGGGCGTCGCTAGCGTGGAGTAGACCATCCCACCCAGACCGAAGAGCAGTGTCAGGAAGATGATCTTCCACTTGTTATCCAGGAGAAGGCCAAACATGCGCCCTAGGTCAACATTTTCATCATTCGGAGATGGCATGCTCGTGGCAGCGGGAATCGCTCGCCCTAACTGGACTGGATTGCTGTTGGTATTCAAGCTATTCATGTTGACCTCGTCCCTCGAGGGCAGGTAGTCGGCAGACCGGAAATCGCGACAATGAGGGTGACGACCGCTATCCCGGTGGATTACACGGAGATGCTGGTCATCACCCTCAAGCGTGGCGCATTAGAGGTCGCCCACATCGGTTGCCGAATCCGCCACGTTGCCGGGCAGGCTGATAGAAGGCAGCAGCAAGCTGATGACATTGTTCCAGCGAGCCAAGGGCGCGGAGGTCACGTAGACCACATCCTGCGGCTGTAACGGGAAGTAAGACCCCATGTTCAGCGCTACCGCATTGGAGATGTCGAGCTGGAAAACGGTCGCCATCTTCTCGCTGCCTGGCCCGTTGCCACGGATCACGAAGATACCGGAGGGCTCGGCGCGGGACTCGACGACACCACCGGCCCGCGACAGGGCGTCCGTCAGGGTCAGGTGCTCCCGCCCGGCGAGGATCTGGCCGGGGTTACGCACCTGTCCCATGATGGCAATCCCCTGGTTTTCGGCCGAAGAGACATGCAGGACGTCGCCGGGACGCATCAATCTGTTTTGCGTCATGTCGCCATTCTTGAGCATCTCATAGAGCGACACGGTGATTTCCTCGCCGTCTCGATTGAGGGTCACGTGATGCCAGTTGGCGTTATCCGCAGCGCCCCCCGCCTGACTGACGGCGTCCAATAGTGTGATGGGCACGTTGGTGATGGGTTGAACCCCGGGATTTTCAACGGCGCCGCTGACATAGAATTTCTTGGAGCGGAAAGCCGCCACGCTGACCTCGAGCTGGGGGTCGGCGATGTAGGTGGACAGCCGATTGGTGAGTATCCGACGAATTTCCGCTACCGTCTTGCCCTCCACCTGGATATTGCCGATGTAGGGGTAGTAGATGGAGCCATCGGAATGCACCAGGGTGCCGGACTCTTCGGCACTACGCTCGCTTCCCGCCGGAATCGTCAGCTCTGGGTGGTCATAGACGATGATATTGAGCACATCCCCGGCGCCTACCTGATACTGATAGTTCTCCATCTGGCGGAGCATGTCGGTCGACATGTTCCGTGAGGTCGGCTCTGTGCTCTGGGTACGGTACGTCGAAATCAGGGATGGCGTGATCGGGACGATATTGACCTGATCATCAAGCGACACCTGCTCGGTCGCCTCATAGTCGATGTGGCCGCCGGGCGCCATGGAACAGCCCGTCATCGCACCTACGGGCAAGAGTGAGATGGCAAACCACGCGCCATGGACAAGCCTCTTCATTGTTTTTTCCTCCCTTGCTGCAAGGATATTCGGCGACCGTGTGCTGAGGTCAGAATGAAACATGCTTTTTCCCCTCTAAGTCATCCCGCTGTGTTTCGTCTTGCTATGTTTCATCGGTCTGTTCTTCATCGATCTGTTCTTCATCGATCTGTTCTTCATCGGTCTGTGCGTCATCCAGAAGAGCTGTCAGCGTCATCGTGAGCGTGTGATAAACCATTCAAAGGTTGCCACCCTTGCTAATGCTGCCACTGAATGCGCTTCCGTCTTTGGCTCTCGCCCTGCGTTAATCTTGCCTTTCGTATCACGTCTCTCTTTTCTCGTTTTTCTCTTGAACATTACGTCGGTAATCAGCACGTCGGTTGTAAGCAACATCAGAAAGATCAGAAAGCTGATTGTTACAGCCTCTCAATAATGATTACACAAGGTTACACATTTATCGAATCATTGATCAGGTGAAATTTCTCATACCAAATTGCCGCTATCGCAGGAGTCATCACGAATGGAAAGAAATACCAAAATAATGTATTTCATTGTTATTTAAGACTTATCTCTTACCATAAGAAAACAGGAAAGGAGACATCTTGATGGAAGGATCGGGGCTATCCATTAGTACTGAGGATTAGTACTGAGCATTAGTACTGAGCAACACCCAACGGCGAGAATGAGAGCTATAGTGCTTGACAGTATTAGTTTTTTAGTACGATTAAGACCATGACGCGTCAGGACTCGGCGGGGCTGACCAGAATGCGCGGCATGCCCTGTACTTTTAGTGCGGGGAAGGATAGCGCGGGTCGCGAAGCGGCCCTCAATGTGGGCGGGCTTGCTGCTCAATATACT
>NZ_VBUI01000044.1 GCF_005780185.1 Halomonas urmiana
AGCTTCCAGCTTCCAGCTTCCAGCTTCCAGCTTCCAGCTTCCAGCTTCCAGCTTCCAGCTTCCAGCTTCCAGCTTCCGGCTTACGGCTTCGGTCCGATTTCCCAGCTGACGTTGACGCCGGCCTCGATGGTGATGGTGCCCGGGCGATACTCCGTCGGGGCGGCGCCCTCTGCGCGAGCATCGCTCATTGCCATCATCCGCGGCTGGAACACCGGCGCACGAGTCTCGCTGGCGGCGATCACCTCGCCCAGTTCGATGCCCAGCGTCTCGGCCATCAGCTCGGCCTTGTGACGCGCCTTCTCCAGCGCCTTGACCAGCGCCTCGTCGGTGGCGGCCTCGCGGTCGGACAGATCGTAGCGTATGCCGTCCAGGGCGTTGACGCCGGCCTCGGTCAGGGCGTCGAGCAGGCCCGGTAGCTGGGCGAGATCCTCGACCTCGATGCTCACGGGGCGCTGCAGGCGGGTGCGCACTCGCGGCTCCTGCGTGTCGTCGCCGTGCTGAGTGTCCGGCAGCCGCTGTGGCTGGACCTGCAGCGAGCCGGCAGTGATCGCCTCGCTGGCAAGCCCCTGAGCCTCCAGGCGCTGGATCAGCGCGGCGGCGCGCTCCTCGAGGCGCTGGCGCGCCTGGCGCAGGGCATCGGCGTCGGCCTCGTGCTCGGCCGTTTGCGCCACGGCCGGCGTGTGCTCCCAGAGGCGGGCCTCGAGGGTGGCGCGATCCGGCACGACCGCAAGCTCGGCCTGGGTCTGGATGTCCAGGCGGTGGGGCGTCTCCGCCGCCAGGGCGCTGGCCGTCAGCGGCGGCGCGAGCGACAGCAGGGCGGCCAGCGCCGGGAGGAACAGCGCTCGGGCAGGGCGCGGGAAGGTCATGACGTTCTCCTTGTCGTCGGTGGGATCCCTGGCTTCGAGGCTGCGGCGTGAGGATGGTTCCGCTCCTTGCAATTGCATCGTGCCCCGTCATCATGAGCAGACCATCGACGACCGCGAGACCGGGCATGCCCCCATCCCCCAAGAGCGAGCAGCAGAATATTCCCCTCAACCTGACCCTGGCGCTGGCCGCGCTGGTGGTGATCGTGGCCGGCATGCGGGCGGGGTCCAGCCTGCTGGTCCCGTTGCTGCTGTCGCTGTTCATCGCCGTGGTCTGTACGGCCCCGGTGCAGTGGCTCAATCGCCTCGGCCTGAGCCTGCGCCTGTCGGTATGGCTGACCCTGGTGGTGATCGGCGGTTTCCTCTCGCTGCTCGGCGTGCTGCTGGTCAACAGCTTCGGCACCTTCGTCGACGCGCTGCCGGGGATCGAGCAGAAGCTCTACCAGTACTACCTGGGGCTGCTCGATGGGCTGGCCGGGCTGGGCCTGGCCATCGACACCGACCGCCTGGCGGAGCTGCTGGACGCCGAGCAGTTCGGCAGCTGGATCCCGGCGCTGCTCGGCGAGGTGGGTAACCTGATGATGCAGAGCGTCATCGTGGCGCTGCTGGTCATTTTCCTGCTCTTCGAGACCCTCAACTTCCGCGACAAGATCTCCCGGGCCCTGGTCAACCCGGCGCCGAGCCTGCGGCGCTTCAGCGAGTTCAGCCACACCCTCAAGCGCTACCTGGCCGTGAAGACGCTGATCAGCCTGGCGACCGGCGCCCTCATCTGGCTGGCCTGCAAGCTGCTGGGCGTGGAATTCCCCCTGTTGTGGGCGGTGCTGGCCTTTGCCCTGAACTACATTCCCAACATCGGGTCGGCCATCGCCGCGGTGCCGCCGGTGCTGTTGCTGCTGGTCTCGCCCGAGGGTGGGCTGGTCGATGCCATGCTGCTCTCGGCGGCCTATCTGGGAGTGAACTTCGTGATGGGCAACATCCTCGAGCCGCGGGTGATGGGGCGCGCGCTGGGGCTCTCCACCTCGGTGGCCTTCCTGTCGCTGGTGGTCTGGGGATGGATCTTCGGTGCGGTGGGCATGCTGCTCTCGGTGGTGCTGACCATGACCCTGAAGATCGCCCTGGACAGCCATCCGCAGACGCGCTGGATCGCACACCTGCTGGGGCCAGCGGTCGGCTCGCCCCTCGATCAGGCCGACCGGCCGATCTCGAAGCGTGACGATGAGTAGCCCCAAAACGACATCGCCCCGGCCGTGGCCGGGGCGATGAGCGCTCGGGGACGCTCGATCAGGCGTTCTGGTCGATGAACTGGCTCAGCTGAGACTTGGACTGAGCGCCGACCAGAGACGCGACCTTGGTGCCAGACTTGAACAGCATCACGGTGGGCACGCCGCGCACGCCCTGCTCGGCGGCGATCTCCGGAGCGTCGTCCACGTTGATGCTGACGACCTTGAGGTTGCCATCGCGCTCCTCGGCAACCTCATCGACCACCGGCGCCATCACCTTGCAGGGACCACACCAGGGGGCCCAGAACTTCAGCAGGACCGGTGCGTCGGCCTTGAGGACTTCCTGCTCGAAGTTGGCATTGGTGACATCGACGTTGTTGGCCATGTGATTCTCCAGTTTTGTTGCGCTGCATCGAGCGGGTAAGAGGGCATGCGGGACATGCCCGGTCGGACGATGTTAGCGATCGTCCGGGGTGCTGGCAAATCCCCACTGCTGGTGCCAATGCCGGTCGGCGGTTGCATCGAGCCCCTCAGGTTATGCTATAAAGTGATTGTGGGTTATTTTTTTATGTCCTTAAAGTATTTTAAGGACGCCATGTCAGGCCGGCATCCACGGCATGCATGGGTCAGCACGCATAGACAGCACGCATAAGAGAGGGCGGCCATGAAGCTTCAGCAGCTGCGTTACATCTGGGAGGTGTCACGCCACAACCTCAACGTCTCGGCCACCGCCCAGAGCCTCTTCACCTCCCAGCCCGGCATCTCCAAGCAGATCCGCCTGCTCGAGGACGAGCTCGGCGTCGAGATCTTCGCCCGCAGCGGCAAGCACTTGACCCGCATCACACCGGCGGGGCAGGCGATCATCGAGCTGGCCGGGCAGGTGCTGAGGCTGGCCGAGAACATCAAGGACGTCGCCCAGGAGCACAGCGACGAGCGGCGCGGCAGCCTCTCCATCGCCACTACCCATACCCAGGCGCGCTATGCGCTGCCGCCGGTGATCCGCGACTTCACCCAGAAGTATCCCGACGTGGCGCTGCACATGCAGCAGGGCACCCCCAAGCAGATCGCCCAGATGGTCAGCGACGGCCAGGCCGACTTCGCCATCGCCACCGAGTCCCTCGAGCTCTTCAACGACCTGGTGCTGCTGCCCTGCTACCGCTGGAACCGCTGCGTGCTGGTGCCCACGGGCCATCCGCTGGCCGAGCTCGAGACCCTGACGCTGGAGGCGCTGGCCGACTATCCGCTGGTCACCTACGTGTTCGGCTTCACCGGGCGCTCCCAGCTCGACGATGCCTTCCGGGCGCGGGGCCTGTCGCCCAACGTGGTGCTCACCGCCGCCGATGCCGACGTGATCAAGACCTACGTGCGTCTCGGCATGGGGGTGGGGATCGTCGCGCACATGGCGGTGGATGCCGAGCACGACACCGACCTGGTGGCGCTGGAGGCCGACCACCTGTTCGAGAGCTCTACCACCAAGATCGGTATCCGTCGCGGCACCTTCATGCGCGGCTACATGTACGACTTCCTGGAGGGCTTCGCCGGCCACCTCGACCGGGACCTGGTGGACGCGGCGCTTGTGGCCGGACCTCGCCACGAGCAGGGGTTGTTCGACAATATCGAGCTGCCGATCCGCTGAGCCTTGCCGGCCTCGTCTGGCCGTCTCGCGCCCGACCTCCATCTCCGGCGTGTCGTGTCGACGAGCGTACACAGCGAAAGGGCGCCCCGCGGGGCGCCCTTCTCGATCGCGTAATGCTAGCGGCTCAGGCGCTCGACGAGGCCTGCGGCGTCAGGTTCACGGCATGCAGCCCGCACTCCTTGCCGCCCTGGTCCTCCCACCACCAGCGCCCTTCGCGCTCGTGCTGGCCCGGTAGGGTGGGGCGCGTGCAGGGCTCGCAGCCGATGCTCACATAGCCGCGCTCATGCAGGGCGTTGTAGGGCACATCGAACATGCGAATGTAGGTCCAGACGTCGTCGCTGGTCCAGCGGGCCAGCGGGTTGATCTTGAAGAGCGGGGCCTGCTCGCTGCCGAAGGCGCTGTCGCGCTCGGCGATCTGTAGGCTGGAACGGGTGCCGGGGCTCTGGTCGCGGCGCTGGCCGGAGACCCACACCGGCAGGCCCGCCAGGCGCCGGCGCAGGGGCGCCACCTTACGGATGCCGCAGCACTCCTGGTGGCCGTCGCGATAGAAGCTGAAGAGCCCCTTCTCGTGGACCAGGGCCTGGATGTCCTCGGTGTCGGGTACGCGCACGTCGATGGCGATGGCATAGTGATCGCGCACCCGCTCGATGAAGGCGTAGGTCTCGGCGTGCAGGCGGCCGGTGTCCAGCGAGAAGACCCTCACGTCCTCCTTCGGCGCCACCTTCAGGGCCAGGTCGATCAGCACCACGTCCTCGGCGCCGGAGAAGGAGATCGTCAGCTCGCCGAAGGCCCGGTAGGCGGCGTGCAGGATCTCCTTGGGCGTCTCCTGATCGTGCTCGAGTACGAAGCGGTTGGGGTCGAAGGCGGTCATGGCACTCTCTGCTGATGATAATGCCGCTACCCTAGCAGAGCCGTTGCGCCCTTCCCCAATACCGAATCATTGGATATCTATGTCTCTATCGACTAAGTGGAGGTCTTTTTTATTCCATTTGTCGTCGTTGGTCGGCGTCGCCAGGGCGTTCATCAGGTGGCGGATCTTGTCCAGGGTCTCGGCATATTCCTCGTCACCTTTTGAGTCGGCGACCAGGCCACCACCGCCCCACAGGTGCAGCCGACCCGCCTCGGCCACCACACTGCGGATGGCGATGGAGGTGTCCATCCGCCCGCGCACGTCGACATAGCCCAGGCTGCCGCAGTAGGCACTGCGCCGGCTGGGTTCCAGTTCGTCGATGATCTGCATGGCGCGCACCTTGGGGGCGCCGGTGATGGAGCCGCCGGGGAAGGCTGCCGCCAGCAGGTCCATGGGACGCTTGTCGGCCGCCAGCTCGCCGGTGATCACGCTGACGAGATGATGGACGTTGGCATAGCTCTCCAGGCCGCAGAGGGTCGGCACTCGGACGCTGCCGGGCCGGCAGACCCGCCCCAGGTCGTTGCGCAGCAGGTCGGTGATCATCACGTTCTCGGCGCGATCCTTGAGGCTCGCCTCGAGCTCGGCGGCCAGCCGCCGGTCCTCGGTGGGCGTAGCGCCGCGCGGCCGGGTGCCCTTGATCGGTCGGGTCTCGACGCGCCCGTCTCGGCACTCGAGAAAGCGCTCCGGTGAAAGCGAGAGGATCGCTCGCTCCCCCTCGGGGCCGGTCCAGGCTTGGTAGCCGGCATAGGGCGTCGGGGTGGCCTTACGCAGGCGGCGATAGGCGGCCCACAGGTCGCCCGCGTAGGGGGCGCTGAAGCGCTGGGCCAGGTTGATCTGGTAGCAGTCGCCGGCTCGGATGTAGGCCTGCACGGCGTGAAAGCGCGCCAGGTACTCCTCGCGGCTGAGCTCGGCGGCGAAGGGGGCCGTGAGGCGAAAGGCCTCTGCCGGACGCGCCGCGGCCGAAAGCCACGCAAGTACCTCATCCCGGCGCGCGGCGCTGCCCACCAGCCAGCTCTCCCGTCGATCGTGATCCTGGATCAGCGCCCAGTCATAGAGGCCGACCCGGCTGGCCGGCAGCGTGACGGCCGGGCGGGCCTGTCCCGCCACCGGTTCGAGCCGCTGCCCCAGGTCGTAGCTCCAGTAGCCGATCAGGCCGCCGAGAAACGGCAGGTCGCTCTCCGGCACCTCCCGAGACAGCCGGTCGAGCAGCGCCTGCTGGGCGGCGAAGGGGGAGAGGCCCGCCAGCGCAGGATCGCCGTGGACGCGACCAGCGCCGTCGACCTCGAGCAGGGCCAGCGGGTCGCAGCTGAGAATGTCGTAGCGCCCCCCGGGCGCCGTCGGCCGGCCGCTGTCGAGCAGCACTGCGCCGGGCCTGTCGCGCAGCACCGCGAAATAGCCGAGCGGGTCCTCGTGGTAGGGCAGCGGAGTGATCTCGAGCGGTGGTGTCATCAGGTCTCTTCCCCTAGCAGGGTGTCTATTCTAGGCATCGCGAACCGACTTGTCCCTTCCGGCGATCGCGTATTGTCGACACGCGCACCGCCATCGGCCATGTTGTCTACAACCAAAGGTGGAGGCTTTCTGCCGAGTGGCCGGTTGACCGTAGGAAAGGCAGTGGCTAAAGTTCTTCCATCATTTAATTGTCGACAATTGCCATGACCTCAGTCGCAACGGAACAGGCCGCTACCCCCGAAGTTCGCACCCTGGCGGAGCGGGTCTTCAATCAGCTGCAGGACGCCATCGTCCGGGGCGAGCTGGCGCCCGGCAGCAAGATCACCGAGCCCGGCCTCTCGCGCGCCTACGGCATCTCCCGCGGGCCATTGCGCGAGGCGATGCGCCGCCTGGAGTCGCACCGCTTGATCCAGCGGGTGCCCCACGTGGGGGCCCGGGTGGTCCAGCTCTCCATGAAGGAGCTGCTCGAGCTGTTCGACCTGCGCGAGGCCCTGGAAAGCATGGCCGCGCGGCTGGCCGCCGAGCACATGACGCCCGAGGAGATCGCCGGGCTGCGTGAGGTGCTCTCGGTGCACGAGCGCCAGGCCGACCTGCGCCGCGGCGAGGCCTACTATCAGCGCGAAGGCGACCTGGACTTCCACTACCAGATCGTGTTGGGCAGCCACAACAAGATGCTGATGGGCCTGCTCTGCGACGACCTCTACTACCTGGTGCGACTCTATCGTACCCAGTTCAGTGCCAGCGGCACGCGCCCGCAGCGTGCCTTCGTTGAACACCACCGCATCGTCGACGCCATCGAGGCGGGCGATGCCGAACTGGCGGAGCTGCTGATGCGCCGCCATGTCAGCGCCTCGCGAGCCAACGTCGTAGAGCGCTATGCGGCCACCCTCGAGCCGCAGGATAGCGAGACGTCTCGCTGAGGCGCTCGAACCACTAACGGAGACCCTCCATGACTCAAACGACGCCCGGCGCTCGCTTTCGCGCCTCCCTCGAGGCCAACCATCCGCTGCCCATCGTCGGCACCATCAATGCCTACACCGCCATGATGGCCCAGCGGGTCGGCCACCAGGCGATCTATCTCTCCGGTGGCGGGGTGGCCAACGCCTCCTACGGTCTGCCGGATCTCGGCATGACCACCATGAACGACGTGGTCGAGGATGCCCACCGTATCTGCGGCGCCACCGACCTGCCGCTGCTGGTGGACATCGACACCGGCTGGGGCGGCGCCTTCAACATCGCCCGCACCGTCAAGGAGATGCAGCGTGCCGGCGTGGCCGCCGTGCACCTCGAGGACCAGGTGGCGCAGAAGCGCTGCGGCCATCGCCCCAACAAGGCGATCGTCTCCCAGCAGGAGATGGTCGACCGCGTGAAGGCCGCCGCGGACGCGCGCCTCGATCCGGATTTCTACCTGATCGCGCGCACCGATGCCTTCCAGAAGGATGGTCTGGACGCGGCCATCGAGCGAGCCAACGCCTGCATCGAGGCGGGCGCCGATGCCATCTTCGCCGAGGCGGTGCACACCCTGGACGACTACAGGGCCTTCTGCGAACGCGTCGAGGCGCCGATTCTCGCCAACATCACCGAGTTTGGCGCCACGCCGCTGTTCTCCCAGCAGGAGCTCGGCGAGGTGGGCTGTCGCATGGTGCTCTACCCGCTGTCGGCCTTCCGCGCCATGAATGCCGCGGCCCTCAAGGTCTACCAGAGCATCCACGACACCGGCCACCAGCGCGACGTGGTGGAGCTGATGCAGACTCGCGACGAGCTCTACGACTTCCTCAACTATCACGATTTCGAGCAGAAGCTCGACGCCTTGTTTGCAGAGAACAGTAACGCGGAGCAGGGCAGCGACGCCTGACACGCCACGATATCGACAATAAACGACTCACGAGGAGACACGACATGGCAGATAAACCCAACAGCGGCGCCGGCCTGCGCGGCCAGAGTGCGGGCACCACGGCCCTGTGCACCGTCGGGCAGACCGGTTCCGGCCTGACCTATCGCGGCTTCGACATCAAGGAGCTGGCCGAGAAGGCGAAGTTCGAGGAAGTCGCCTACCTGCTGCTCAAGGGCAAGCTGCCCAACCAGGCCGAGCTCGACGCCTACATCACCAAGCTCAAGGGGCTGCGCGGCCTGCCCCAGGCGCTGAAGACCGTGCTCGAGCAGATCCCGGCCGACGCCCATCCCATGGACGTGATGCGCACCGGCGCCTCGATGTTGGGCAACCTCGAGACCGAGCAGAGCTTCGCTGAGCAGCAGGAAGTCTCCGACCGCCTGCTCGCCGCGCTGCCGTCGATCATCTGCTACTGGTACCGCTTCTCCCACGACGGCGTGCGCATCGAGACCGAGACCGACGACGCCTCGGTGGGCGGGCACTTCCTGCATCTGCTGCGCGACGAGCCGGCCTCCGAGCTGCACGCCCGGGTGATGAATGTCTCGCTGATCCTCTACGCCGAGCACGAGTTCAACGCCTCGACCTTCACCGCCCGCGTCTGCGCCTCGACGCTCTCCGACATGCACTCCTGCGTGACTGGGGCCATCGGTTCGCTGCGCGGCCCGCTGCACGGCGGCGCCAACGAGGCGGCCATGGCGATGATCGAGAACTGGCAGTCGCCGGACGAGGCCGAGCGCGAGATCATGGGCATGCTCGAGCGCAAGGATAAGATCATGGGCTTCGGCCATGCCATCTACCGCGATTCCGACCCGCGCAACGCCATCATCAAGCACTGGTCCCAGAAGCTTGCCGAAGACGTGGGAGACAGCGTGCTCTACCCGGTCTCCGAGCGCGTCGAGGCGGTCATGTGGCGCGAGAAGAAACTGTTCTGCAACGCCGACTTCTTCCATGCTAGCGCCTACCACTTCATGGACATCCCGACCAAGCTGTTCACGCCGATCTTCGTCTGCTCGCGCGTCACCGGCTGGTGTGCCCACGTCTTCGAGCAGCGCGCCAACAATCGCATCATCCGCCCGAGCGCCGACTACGTCGGCCCCGAGAAGAGCGAATGGGTGCCCATCGAGGAGCGTGACTGACCCAGCCCCTGGGGCGACCCCAGGCGGTCGCCCTGTGCCCCTTCAATTCTCGACGACTTTCCGGCGGACGCCATGAATACCGACTACCGCAAGCCTCTCCCCGGTACCGAGCTGGACTATTTCGACACCCGTGCGGCCGTCGACGACATCCAGCCCGGTGCCTACGATACCCTTCCCTACACCTCGCGGGTGCTGGCCGAGCAGCTGGTGCGCCGCTGCGAGCCTGAGCTCCTGACCGATGCGCTCACGCAGCTGATCGAGCGTCGGCGCGACCTGGACTTTCCCTGGTACCCGGCCCGCGTGGTGTGTCATGACATCCTCGGCCAGACGGCGCTCGTCGACCTCGCCGGCCTGCGTGACGCCATCGCCGAGCGGGGCGGTGACCCGGCCAAGGTCAATCCGGTGGTGCCGACCCAGCTGATCGTCGATCACTCCCTGGCCGTCGAGCATGCCGGCTTCGAGCAGGACGCCTTCGACAAGAACCGCGCCATCGAGGATCGGCGCAACGAGGATCGCTTCCACTTCATCGAGTGGACCAAGACGGCGTTCGAGAACGTCGACGTGATCCCCGCCGGCAACGGCATCATGCACCAGATCAATCTCGAGAAGATGTCGCCGGTGGTGCAGGCTCGCAACGGCGTCGCCTTCCCCGATACCTGCGTGGGGACCGACAGCCACACCCCGCATATCGACTGCCTGGGCGTGATCGCCCTCGGCGTGGGCGGCCTCGAGGCCGAAACCGTGATGCTCGGCCGGCCCTCCATGATGCGCCTGCCAGACATCGTCGGCGTAGAGCTGACCGGCAAGCGTCAGCCGGGCATCACCGCCACCGATATCGTCCTGGCCATCACCGAGTTCCTGCGCCAGGAACGGGTGGTCGGTGCCTATCTGGAGTTCTTCGGCGAGGGCGCCGCGAGCCTGACCATCGGCGACCGCGCCACCATCTCCAACATGACGCCGGAGTACGGGGCCTCCGCGGCGATGTTCTACATCGACGACCAGACCCTGGACTACCTCAAGATCACCGGTCGCGAGCCGGAGCAGGTCGAGCTGGTCGAGACCTACGCCAAGCAGACCGGCCTGTGGGCCGACAGCCTGACCGAGGCGCAGTACGAGCGGGTGCTGACCTTCGATCTCTCCACCGTGGAGCGCAACCTGGCCGGCCCGTCCAATCCGCACCGTCGCCTGCCCACCAGTGCCCTCGCCGAGCGTGGCATCGCCGTGAGTTCTTACATGGACAGCGACGAGGCCCAGGCGGAGGAGAAGGCGGGCAAGATGCCCGATGGCGCGGTGATCATTGCCGCCATTACCAGCTGCACCAACACCTCCAATCCGCGCAACGTCGTGGCCGCCGGCCTGCTGGCCAAGAAGGCCAACGACCTGGGCCTGGTGCGCAAGCCCTGGGTGAAGTCCTCCTTCGCGCCGGGTTCCAAGGTGGCGCGCCTTTACCTGGAGGAGGCCGGCCTGCTGCCGGAGCTCGAGAAGCTCGGCTTCGGCATCGTCGCCTACGCCTGCACCACCTGTAACGGCATGTCCGGCGCCCTGGACCCCGAGATCCAGCGGGAGATCATCGACCGCGATCTCTACTCCACGGCGGTGCTCTCCGGTAACCGCAATTTCGACGGTCGCATCCACCCCCACGCCAAGCAGGCCTTCTTGGCCTCGCCGCCGCTGGTGGTGGCCTACGCCATCGCGGGGTCCGTGCGTTTCGACATCGAGCAGGACGTGCTGGGCACCGACCAGCACGGCACCCCGATCACCCTGAAGGACCTCTGGCCCTCCGACGAGGAGATCGACGCCATCGTCGCCGAGTTCGTCAAGCCGGAGCAGTTCAAGCAGGTCTACATCCCGATGTTCGACCTGGACGCCGCGGAGAAGGCCGAGAGCCCGCTCTATGACTGGCGCCCGCAAAGCACCTACATCCGTCGCCCGCCCTACTGGGAAGGCAACATGGCGGCCGTGCGTGCCCTCAAGGGGATGCGCCCGCTGGCGATCCTGCCGGACAACATCACCACCGATCACCTGTCGCCGTCCAACGCCATCATGATGGACAGTGCGGCCGGCGAGTATCTGCACAAGATGGGCCTGCCGGAGGAGGACTTCAATTCCTACGCCACCCATCGCGGTGATCACCTCACCGCTCTGCGGGCGACGCTGGCCAACCCCAAGCTCTTCAACGAGATGGTGCGAGACGAGAACGGCGAGGCGCGCCAGGGGTCGCTGGCGCGTATCGAGCCGGAGGGCCAGGTGACGCGCATGTGGGAGGCCATCGAGACCTACATGGAGCGTGACCAGCCGCTGATCGTCATCGCCGGCGCCGATTACGGCCAGGGCTCGTCGCGTGACTGGGCCGCCAAGGGCGTGGCGCTGGCGGGGGTGGAGGCGATCGTCGCCGAGGGCTTCGAGCGCATCCACCGCACCAACCTGATCGGCATGGGCGTGATGCCCCTGCAGCTCGAGGAGGGCACCACCCGCCATACGCTGCAGCTCGACGGCACCGAGACCTACGACGTCGAGGGCGCCCCGTCGCCCCGCGCCACCCTCGAGCTGGTGATCCACCGCCAGACCGGCGAGATCGACCGGGTACCGGTGATCTGCCGCCTGGATACCGCCGAGGAGGTGACCGTCTACTCCGCCGGCGGCGTGCTGCAGCGTTTCGCCCAGGACTTCCTGGAGTCCGAGGTCGAGGCCGTCGGCTGAACCGGGCGATGACCGTCACCCCCTGACCCACCCATCGACCCGGCGCCGCCACGGCCCCGGGTCGATCTTTCTCGAGAAGGACGCGAATTCCATGGCACAGGTTCCACAACTCCGGGTGCCCGCCACCTACATGCGCGGCGGCACCAGCAAGGGCGTCTTCTTCCGCCGCGACGACTTGCCCGAGGCCGCCCGGGTGCCGGGTGAGGCCCGCGACCGCCTGCTGATGCGGGTGATCGGCAGCCCCGACCCCTACCAGAAGCAGATCGACGGCATGGGCGGGGCGACCTCCAGCACCAGCAAGACCGTTATCCTTTCGAAGAGCGAGAGCCCCGACCATGACGTCGACTACCTCTTCGGCCAGGTCGCCATCGACAAGGCCTTCGTCGACTGGAGCGGCAACTGCGGCAACCTCTCCGCGGCGGTGGGGCCCTTCGCCATCAGCAACGGCCTGATCGACGCGGCACGCATTCCCGAGAACGGTGAGGTCGAGGTACGCATCTGGCAGGCCAACATCGGCAAGACCATCGTCTCGCGGGTGCCGATCACCGGCGGGCAGGTGCAGGAGACTGGCGACTTCGCGCTTGACGGCGTGACCTTCCCGGCCGCCGAGGTGCCCGTGGCCTTCAAGGATCCCGCTGACGGCGAGGGGGCGATCTTCCCTACCGGCCAGCTGATCGATGACCTGGAGGTGCCGGCCGAGGTGGTGGAGGGGGGCATCCTCAAGGCCACCATGATCAACGCCGGTATCCCCACCGTGTTCGTCAACGCCGCCGATCTCGGCTACTCAGGGAGCGAGCTGCAGGAGGCGATCAACGGCGACCTCCGGGCGCTCGAGCGCTTCGAGACCATCCGCGCCCACGCCGCCCTGCGCATGGGGTTGATCAACGGCCTGAGTGAGGCCGCCAACCGTCAACACACCCCCAAGGTGGCCTTCGTAGCGCCGCCGGCGAGCTACACGGCCTCCAGCGGCAAGGCGGTCGAGGCCGATGAGATCGATCTGCGGGTGCGGGCACTCTCCATGGGCAAGCTGCACCACGCCATGATGGGTACCGCCGCGGTCGCCATCGCCTCGGCGGCGGCCATCGAGGGGACGCTGGTCAACCTGGCGGCCGGCGGCGGCAAGCGACATGCCGTCACCTTCGGCCACCCCTCCGGCACCCTGCGAGTCGGCGCGGAGGCGAGCCTGGTGGACGGCCGCTGGGTGATCGACGAGGCGGTGATGAGCCGCAGCGCTCGAGTGCTGATGGAAGGCTGGGTGCGCGTGCCCGGCGACAGCTTCTGAGTCGCCATCGCCCGATGCAATTCGCGCCTCGTGTCGGTGACACGGGGCGTTCTCTATAGTGAAGAGAACGGTAAAGAGAGACACCGACCGACTCGCGACAGCAGGAGGCACCCGATGAACACCGTGGAAACCAACGTGCGCCCGGAGTATGACGTCGAGCTGCAGACCCTTGCCGACTATGTCCTCGGGTTCACCATCGATAGCGACGAGGCGCTTCAGACGGCGCGCCACTGCCTGATGGACACCCTGGGCTGCGGACTGCTGGCACTGCGCTTTCCCGAGTGCACCAAGCACCTGGGGCCGCTCGTCGAGGGCACGGTGGTGCCTCACGGGGCGCGCGTGCCCGGCACCTCCTTCCGGCTGGATCCGGTGAAGGCGGCCTGGGACATCGGCGCCATCATCCGCTGGCTCGACTACAACGACACCTGGCTGGCTGCCGAGTGGGGCCACCCCTCCGATAACCTGGGGGGCATTCTGGCCGTGGCCGACCACCTCTCCCAGAAGCGCGTCGCCGATGGGAGCGCCCCGCTGACCATGCGCCAGGTGCTCGAGGCGATGATCATGGCCCACGAGATTCAAGGGGTACTAGCGCTGGACAACTCCTTCAACCGGGTCGGGCTCGATCACGTGGTGCTGGTCAAGGTGGCCTCCACCGCGGTGGTGACGAAGCTGATGGGGGCCGATCGCGAACGGCTGCTCGCGGCGCTCTCCCACGCCTTCGTTGACGGCCAGAGCCTGCGTACCTATCGGCATGCGCCGAACGCGGGCTCGCGCAAGAGCTGGGCCGCCGGGGATGCCACCTCCCGCGCCGTGCGCCTGGCCGATATCGCCATGCGCGGCGAGATGGGCATCCCGGGCGTGCTGACAGCGCCGCAGTGGGGCTTCTATGATGTGCTCTTCAGCCACACCAATCGCGACCTGGCCACCAAGCCGGAGGCGGAGCGCCGGTTCAGCTTTCAGCGCGAGCTCGGCAGCCACGTGATGGAGAACATCCTGTTCAAGATCGCCTTCCCGGCCGAGTTCCATGCCCAGACCGCCTGCGAGGCGGCGGTGAGCCTGCATCCGCAGGTGAAGGATCGGCTGGACGAGATCGAACGCATCGAGCTGACCACCCACGACTCGGCGATCCGCATCATCTCCAAGGAGGGCGACTTGGCCAATCCCGCCGATCGGGATCACTGCCTGCAATACATGACCGCCGTGCCGCTGATCTTCGGTGTCCTCACCGCCGAGCACTATGAGGACGCCTTCCACGCCGCCCACCCGCGGATCGACGAGCTGCGCGGGAAAATGGAGGTGGTCGAGGATCAGGCGTACTCGCGGGACTACTACGACCCTCAGAAGCGCGCCATCGCCAATGCCGTCCAGGTCTTCTTTAGCGACGGCACCGCCACGGAGAAGGTCGCGGTGGACTATCCCATCGGCCATCGCCGCCGGCGGGCGGAGGGCATTCCGCTGCTGGAAGAAAAGTTCGCACACAACCTGGGCACGCGCTTCCCGGCGGGTCGCTGCGCGCAGATCGTCGAGCTCTGCGGTGATCAGGAACGCCTTGAGCAGACCGCGGTGCACCGCTTCGTCGACTTGTTCGTGATCTGAGTTGGCTCTGCTTCGTTCGATACCCGGCGGCGCAGCATCGGGTGTCGAGGTGCGTCATCGTAGGGCGTTTCGAGACGGTCATGAAGAAACCTGCCGTGGCCCATGGCGCACCCGTCCGGAGTGGGCTATATTTTTTCTTTACCGAGGCCTTGCGCGGCCCCGGGGAAATCCGTAAAGTACGCATCCGCTGCCGGCAACGGGCAAACGTTGCAGGCGGTGTTGGTGGCAGAA
>NZ_VBUI01000045.1 GCF_005780185.1 Halomonas urmiana
GCTAGCAGCTTCAGGGCCATGGTATGCCTGGCGTGCATAGACCGTTGCCTGCGAGCGGACTTTTCGGACAAAACCTAATCCATTAAAATATAATTTATCTGTGCTGTGTATTATGTGGATTAACCTCTTGTTTTTATGAAAGGATGGCAAGATACAGAATGCATGAAAAATTTGCGCTGTAGAGAGAGGGGATCATTGCCTATATCAACCATGTATTTTCTCAAAATGATTACGCAAACTGAAGGATTCATGACTACAGTAAAAAAACAGTATGTATCTATATGCCGAGCTTCTGTCCTGAGAGGGGAGCATGGGGGGACATCATGAGTGCATAGCATCGGGTGCTCCTAGAGTTGCTTAGCAGTAGCTATACTTGCTAACGAGTCCCGGGGAATAAATGATTCGGGAACCGAGATCTCTCTTATGTTCATGAATCATTTCGGCTATAGGATGGTTCGTTAGTAGAGGCTGGCCAAGATCTATAGGCAATTTTTAATCATGTTTGCCCTAGCCAATCTAGTGATGGCGATACGATGAAAAGCCCGAACAGTTGTGGGTAGTGTGTCTTGAGTCTAGTCGTTGCTGGCGGATAAACCGGCTGTAAAGGAAAACAGACCCCCTGAGGTGGTGCTAAGATAACCGATGAGGCGTCAAATTTGCTATTTTGAGCACTTGAGCAGGCCAAATTCTTGTTTTCAGCAGTTTCCTAAGACGTGCAAGATAACGTAGCAATTGGGTGCGCTTTTACAAAATCACAGGCTATGTCTATGCGGGTTAAAAAAATAGTAAAAACTTAAACAACTACATGAAGGAGATATAGAAATGAATATTGAAGAATTAACAGCAAAGCAAATGAGAGAATCTCAAACCATATCCATTACTGGTGTTGTTATCGAGAACAAGTTGAAAGGTGTTGTCATAATAATCCCTTGCTTATGTGTGCAAGACTCACCAGACAATCCTTGCCCATGTACAGATCTAAGTAAGATATTAATTTCAAAAAACAATATCGTCGGCGATATTGTGCCTATTGATAAAAAGTCTATCGATGGAGAGTCTTTATCGCTTGTGACCATTGATCGAAATGCAACTGTTTTAGTTGAACACACTGCTTCGGTTAATGCTGAAAATGCCATAGCAGTAACTCATAAATTGTCTCTACCCAAGCCGACATTTCCATTTCCTTTTCCCACAAGTACAGGTCCAACGTTCCCTTACCCTGATCCTAAAGACCCAGAAGATCCTGAAGTTATGTATTTTTTGGGTTCAGTAATCGGGGGGCTGGTTAAAAAATATGGCCCTACAGTTGCTGCTGGCGTTGTCGGGGCGATTGGGGGCTGGTTGACTAGTGATGATAAGACATGCACAAAAGAAACAACATCTGCTACCACTACAAACGCAGATGGTAGCATTACAAGAACTACGAATATTGTCGAAACATGTAAATAATATGAAGGTGTTGTTAATAGGTGTATAAATTCTAATAAGCCAAATTAAGGAAGCGCTGAATAAGTCCCGCCGCAGCTGTCTGTCTGGTAGACACCGGCGGGGTGAATTTAGCGATCCTGCTACCGTCTGACATAGCTCACTGCTGAAGCAAATCTCGCTCGCCTAGGCTGAGCACCAGAACAAAAAGACGGTTACCCGCCGTGAGCGTTTACTGTCCAGATAAATTCTCTGGTGCCATGGCAACGGCTGCCAGGTGTGCTGTCGCCGTCCTACTTCCCGAACGCAGCGGGCAAGCGGAACCGGCCGCCGAACGGCTTGGAGCGCATGCTACGGATCTACTTCCTGCAACAGTGGTATGCGCTCGCCGACGAAGCACTGGAAGATGCCATCTACGACAGCCCGTCCATGCGCGATTCTACCGGTATCGACTTGGCCATCGAGAGCTTGCCGGACGCGACCACGCTGCGGCGCTTCCGTCATCTGCTGGAGAAGCATGCTTTGACCCAGCGGATCTTTGAGGAGATCAACGCCAGCCTGGTCGAGCAGGGCTGTTCCATGCGCGAGGGCACGATTGTTTACGCCACCTTCGTGGCGGCCGCACCTTCCACCAAGGATAAGCCCACGCAGCGCGATCCGGAGATGAAGCAGACCAAGAAGGGCAACCAGTGGTATTTCGGCCTGAAGGCCCACATCGGCGTCCCACAGTGTCGCCGCTTCGCCGATGTCAGCATGGCTGGCTACCTGGTCAGGACTGACGAGGAGCGGGTATCCGGCGACGCGGGCTACACCGGCATGGAGAAGTACCTGCATGAAGAGAAGGGTGCCCCGGGATCCAAGTGCTGCGTTGCCGCAAAACGCGGCGCCATCAAGAAGATGGGCGAAAGCCCCATGAAGACGCTGCTGCTGGCGGGAAGGGGGCAGGGTGATGCTGACGGTGCCAGCGTGTCCTGAAGCTGGCCTGGCAGCCGGAAAAGCCGATTGCCAAGACAAATAGGGCACATGACATGATCATGCCGTGGTTGCTGAGACGATGATCTGGCCAAGATGAACGGTTCACCCGACCAAAACCAAATTGTTCAGCGGTTCTTTAGGGAGAGCCGATACAGGAGGAAGCATGTTTAGAAAAATCTAACCTGATTTAAGCAGCATCTCTCCAGACCTCTACCGAATAAAAAACTTAATTATAATATTCGTTTTTAGTAATAATCGCTATTGGGTGCAACATAATATTTTTATCCATTAGAAATCTCCTTATTGTCTTTAAGCACCTCTCCTGAATCTAATATAAAAATACTAGCTCCATAATCAAGCCCGATGACCAATTTTCTTAAATTATTACGCACGTCGCAGCATCCTTGATTAGACTGGCCCGTATGTATCCAAATGTAGCGTTGCTGGCTGTAGCAGGCTGACAGCAGGGATAATTTTGGCTTTTTAATGTAGTGGCTTTTATGGCGACTGCTTAGCGGTAGCTTTGTCGTAGAGAGTTTCAAAAATGGCAGTGAGGTGCTCAGAGCAAATCACGGATCTGTCCATAATGTAATAGCGTTGTACTTGGAACTTGAGACCGCCAAGTGTCCATCCGAGGCGGGCAGCTGAAGAGCTTGAAGCTAGTAAAAAAGGGGATTGAGATGATTTTAAAGAGAGCATTTGTGGGTCTTGCACTTCTGACAACACTTCTCTCAGGAGCGGCCTCGGCACAGGCGCAGGAGATTTCCTGCAACTCGACATATACTACGGAGCGTGGGGACTCGCTCTCTGATATAGCAAAACGCGCATACGACAATCCGCGAGCATATCAGAACCTCTTCGACGTCAATCCGGGCGTGTTGACCAGCCCGAATGTCGTTCCCATCGGCGCAGACCTCTTCATTCCATGTCTGAACGACACCAAGCAGCCTCCCTCCGGTGATTTGCCGGAAATCCGGGCGGCGAATTCACGGGATATCGAGTTCCTGACGGGAACGAACTACGCGCCCTATGTGGGAGAAAATCTTCCCAATGGTGGTTTCAGCACCGAGCTTATTCATCGTGCGATGCAGTTCGGCGGTCAGCCCGCAAACTACCTGGTCGACGTGAGCAGGGATTGGGGGACACATTTGCAGCCGCTCCTGGAAAACGGCAAGTACGATATCGGTTATCCTTGGTTCAAGCCGGATTGCAGCAACACCGCCAACCTCGGCCGGGCCTCGACTTGGCGCTGCGAAAACCTCCTCTGGTCGCGTCCTCTACACGAAATCGTGGTTACCTTTTATGGGCGCGCGGGAGAGGTCGAGAATATCAGCACCGCCTCGGATGCCAGCGGTATGACGCTGTGCCGGCCCGACGGGTATTTCACGCATGACCTTGAGGCGGCCGGCCTTGTCGCACCGACCATCACTCGGGAGGCGCCCGCCACGCCGGAGGACTGCTTCGAGATGCTGGCCGCAAAGGAGGCGGACCTAGTCTCGGTCAACATTGACACTGCCGATCGCATCATCCAAAGCCTAGGGATGGAAGAGCGCACTGCCGAGGTGATAGACCTGTCCACGATTCAGACTCTTCATGCGGTCGGAATGCGGACCAATCCGCAATCTCGCATCATCCTTCGCCGGCTAGACAAGGGCCTGAAGGCTATCCAGGAAAGCGGGCAATTCCGGGAGGTCGCCGCAAAGCATCTGTGACCGACGGCGGCCAGTGACTGCGGTCGTTGGCCTCCAGCACTGTGATTTTGCGGGCCATACAGATCGGTGCGCATGCTATTCGTCATTCCACCACCAACTCCTGACGACATACCCGCGCTCCGGGCCCCCTATTTATCAATATAGTTGTCACCTAAACGGATTGAGAGGTGATCAATGTCCGTTACCCCGCAGAGCAGTGACTGAGAGGGGAGAGTTACCTCCATCCCGTACTCTCACGCCACCAATGGGATGATTCACTCCCAACCCTACACTGGCATCGATGAACCACTTTGAGCGATAAGAGTTCACTGTTTAAGGAGAGCATCCCGTGAGCATTTCACCGGTGGTGTCCACTTCTGTTGGGCAAGATCAACGAGATGGACTATAGCCGGTAGCGCCGGCACAGTGCGACTGGAATGATAAGTCCTGAGGCATTCAAGGCCTGAATGATCGCTTAGATCGATGTCCACGACTGTTAGGTAAGATCATTGCCATTGAGGCTGTCACGTAGGGCAGTGAGGTGCTCAAGACGTCAACCGGGGCCCGTCCATATTATAATAGAGTTGTACTTGGAACCTGAGTAAAAATGAACAAAATTGCCAGGAGTCTAAAATGTCCAATTTTGTGGGTGTTGTCGGAATTGCCGTAATTGCAGCAGGCGCTGCTATCTCGACTAAGCCATCGGCAGGGGAGCTGGAGATTTACATTGTTGATCAACTTCAGACACAGATGGCAAATCTTTCATATGATAATAAAGACGACTCTATTACTGCGATCATGAAGCTCACATGTCAGTTCAAGCCCCAAAATTGTGCTCAAGCATTACGAGCACTGATGAATATTCAGATTGAAGATTATGCAGTTGGGCAATTGGCTGCTATCTATATGGGAAACAAAAACGAACCAGCTCTGATTTGCATTGGTGCATTTAAAAACTGGTGGTGTAATGAATATAATTCTTCAACATAGAGTTGTATGCGGCGCCAATAATCACTGATAAAATATTAAAAAAGAGGGCGTAAAAATACTGGAATAAATTAAGTTTACATGCTTATACTTTATTTGCCATTATATGCAGGCAAGGTATATCAAAGTACTTAACATGTTGGCCAGCATTTCCTATCAGGAGAAGAGGAATATGTCATGCGTAAACTCTATGTGTGGTTGGTTTTAATGTTGACACCTATGGGTGTAATTGCTGAAGACACACTAGTTGTCGATGGCTATACGCTGACCATTATCTGCAAATCTGAAGAAGCTCTTACATCACTAGTTGAAACTATCTATAATGCTCCTCTACTTGAAGCTGAATCAACCTATAAAAATCCAGCCGGATGCGCTAAAATTCGTATACGTGTTATTGATGTAAATTCTCAGACTCATAATGTCATACCTACCAAAGATTTTCCAGGTTTCACTCACATAGTTAAAGTAGATTTCGGCAGTAAATGTAACATGGATGGCCAACAGTTAGGCGAATGCCATATGTTACTGCTACGCTCTATACTATTTGGAATTCACGGAGATTTTTTTAAAAACCTTGTTAGTATATCGCCGCACAGGAGCCCTTATGAATTTGTTTAAATAGGTGCAAGAATGATCTGAAGGTTAAGTGAGTAAAAAAGCTTGCCCTCTAAAATCTCTGGCGGACTGCAAATATTAGGCGGATAGCTTTTTGTAGACACTCATTTTCACGAATAAGCGATTTTGGCGAAGAAAGTCGTCCCGAATCACACCTACTATAATTTGATTGCTGCCATAGAGTCATTAAATTTATTGCATGACATATTTGCTTGCAATGTTATTAGTATCCAAAAGTAAGATACTTTATTTTTATTTATCCGGAGATGGTGGTTGACTATGAGGCTGATTTTATCACTCCTTGTTGTAGTTTTCCTGAATCCGTCGTCAGTCATTGCACAATCCTATTGCAACGGCTCGAACCAGCGCGATGCTAACATCTGCGCCAAACAAAAATGGGAGATCGCGGACCAGAAGCTAAATCAACTCTGGAACGAAGTTAAGGCATTGGCGGACGCTCGTGGAACCGGCCAGGTTCTCCTCGACGAACAACGTGCATGGCTGAGGCGTCGCGACGCGCATTGTGAGCCGGAATTGGAAGAAGGTGGCAGCGCCGATTACATGTTTTATTGGTCATGTATGGAAGAACAGACTTTGCAGCGGATTGAAGTATTGAGGGCCCTCCGTTAGTTCCAATGCTGTCGCCTTGGCGGTGGATTAGAAATGTTTGATCAACTCTTAACTAGCCACGCAAAGCCTGTATAATGATGATTATCATAGGCGGTGTCGAGCCAATACCCAGATTTAATGCATATGCAGGGTCAATGCAACCCAAGGGGGCACAATGTTTCATTCATTAAAGAGTATGGCAGGGCTTACAGTCACGGCCCTCTTAGCGTTACCGACGCATGGTGTTGCAGAGGTTGCAGAGATCGAGCATGTTAGGCTACAGGAGCCTTGCAATGGAAAGTCTGGCCTCGCTATTGTCAGTTATTCGTGGTTTGAGGCCAGCACAACTCCTGAAACTGAGCATATATTCAGTGACTTGTGTCTCGATTTTGACGCCATGAAAGTTTTTAGCGTCGAGAATTCAGACGAGTTGAGACCTGCTTATCAAGCCCCCGGCCAGATGACCTACCATTCAAACCCGCCGGGATATCCCGATAGATATCAGGAAGTGGTGACTCTATCGAACGACATCCTTTTCCATCATGACGATGAGGGGATGGAAGAGGTAGTGAATCTTCCCCGGCCCGAAGCCACTGGGGTTCTGAGCACTTTCACATGGGTCAAGGGTGCGGAGGCTCGCCCCTTGGATAGAATCGGCTTGGCCACAGCTTGGTTGCGTGGATATGTAGGAGGAGAGCCACTACAAAACAAACGACAAGCTGGCAGGTACTTTGGTTCTGTTGCTGAGAATATGTTAGGAACGAAGCAAACCGATTCTGAGCTTTCAGGTTTAGGGTTCTATATGGGTTCCGAGGTTGTGGTTACAGGGGGTAGTGCCGAAGTCCATTTGCGATCTCCCGCACAGGTGGCTGCTGTCCGTGATGCAACTGCAACCATGATGCTTGACTTCGAGGGCGACGAGATCACGGGTAGCGGCACATTTCAGGCCGAGAACGCTCTCTTGTCACCCACCACCGACAGGGTCTGGAAACACTTCGACCTCGAAACTGCCGGCGTGACCGGAAAACTGACAGGCGAAGACGGTAACCATATGTATGTACTAGTGATATGGGAGGGAACCTATACAGACTTTGCCGGTGACTCATACCCCGCTAATTCTGTCATGACATTCAATGCCATGCGTCAAGAGTAGCACTGGAAAAAAGAAATCATGAACTGTGATATAAAAAGATCATACAGAAACATTTTTTGCTGCTGCCGTAACTATAGCATGTCCTCTGACCGCCGGGGGTTATTTTATCGGTGTCTGGCAACCCTATAGCCGTCTTGCCGAATGTCTGGGCTCGATGACGGTAGCACCTGACCGATGTAGAGCGTTGTTCTCCGGAGGCTAGGAATATGTCGACTGGCTTGTGCGAGATTTGCGGAGGTCGCGGCTTCGATCGTGACAATCATGTCTGCATCCATTGCGCCGGTTCCGGCAGGGATCCCTACCGCAAGGCGCGAGGTAGCGAGGGTCCCGGCTCGCCTAGGCGAAAGGGCAGGGCCATGCCCCTGCCGAGATCGCTACAAGCCATCCTCTTGATGTTAGCGTTCGCAGGCGGCGCAGTTTCCTATATCAGCTCCGACGGATCGATAGAGTACGCAGGCCTTGGCGCTGTGCTAGTACTCGTAACAGGGCTTGTTATAGCCTATGCGTTACGAAATCTGATCCCCCTCTTGATCCTCGCAGTTGCCTTCTACTTCATCGACCAGGCCCTGTGGGAGGGATTGGCTGTGCCCAAGGTAATAAATATGGTCTTCGCGATCGTCATTCAAGCTTATGCGGAGGTGTTCTGATCTTGGCTCATTCGTCAGGGTGAGTGTCAGGGAAATCCAACTTCCAGGTAATAAAGACCACTTTGCGGCTTCATAAACTAACCGCTGACTCAGTTAGTGTAAGGCGCTGACAGTGCCATCCCTTCAGAGAAAATTGATCAGCATTTACCAAAATGTGGCTATCTTGGGCGGTTGGACTATAGTTGTAGATGAGCGCGCCGCGAACCTTAACTGCGGAGATATTGCTAGATCATGCTCTGCCCTGACGGGATTGGAGGTCTACCATGAAACTGCTGACGTGGGCGGCTGGTGCCGCTTTAGTAATTGCATCATCCTGGAGTGTGGCTCAAGACCTGACGGAAATCGATAAACCAGCCTCAGAGTTGGAAGAGGTGTTGGCACAAGAAATCGATCTTCCCCCTGGAGACCAATCTGTTCGAGTGGTTCGAGTAGCGATGGAGCCTCACACCGCCGCTGCTTGGCACTCTCATCCAAGCCCTGTCTATGTGTATGTCATCGAAGGAGAAGTGACGCTTGAGGTGGAGGGCGAGACCAAGACGGTAAAAGCGGGAGAAGCGGTGGCTGAACCCTTGGATGCCCGGATGCGGGCAATAAATACGACCGACCAGCCGGCGCGAGCGGTGGTGTTCCAGATCAGCCCGAAAGAGAAGGCGTTCTTGGAGGAGGAAGCGCAAAACTAAACATTAAGATATTGCCGTTGGCATTTTTTCGAAGGAGCGCCTACTGGCGCACCTGTATTAGGGATGGTGCTGACTAAGGGCCAGCACCAGCGCCACGGCTGAGCACTCGTTCCATGTCATCAAGAACCTCTGCGGCTACCGGAAGGTTTGCTTCAAGGGGGTGGCCAAGAATCAGTCGTAGATGTTCAGTCTATACTTTATTGAGAATATGGTGCTGGCGGGAAGGTGCCAGGGCGATGCTGAAGGGGCGAATGCGTCTTGAATCTGACCTGACAGCCGGATACCCCGGCTGCTAGGGAAAACAGACCACTTGCGGTGATCAGCAAGTGCTCGCTGACACAGTGCTTGAGCCTCGCTGATCGCTTCAGGCACCTGTGTCTGAATTGTTCAGCGGTTCCCTAGATGAACAGCAAATCGCCTTCTTGTACTGTAAATACATGATAATCGATGGAGTAGCTGTCCTATGCTTCGCCATGACCGCTATGGTTTGCCTCTATCGACAAGCTCCGATCTCGCGGTCGAACAGTACCAAACGGGCCTCGATCTCCTCCTCTCGCTTTGGCCGGGGACAGCACAAACCTTGGAAGAGGCGATCACCGCTGATCCGTCCTTTGCCCTGGCGTATGCGGCGCGCGCACGCCTTCATGCCATTCAAGCCGAATCTGCGGAGGCGCGCTCTAGAATCGTTACCGCCGAGGAACTCGTTGCCCGGCATGGGACCGAGCGGGAGCGGAGTCATGTCGGCGTCCTGTCCCTCGCTATCAACGGCCAGTCCGTTAAAGCGCTCAATGGCGCGCTTGCGCACGTCGACCGCTGGCCGCAGGACATTTTGATCATGTCGCTGCCTCTCGGAGCCTTCGGCCTCTTTGCCTTTTCCGGCATGGCAGATCATGACCAGGCACGGGTGGATCTTTGCGAGCGCCACGCCCGACACTTCGAGGCCGATGACTGGTGGTTCCTGACCTACCGGGGCTGGGCCCATGGCGAGAATGGCAACATAACGCTCGGCCGGGAGCTGACGCAGCGTGCCCTGGAGGTACGTCGAAACAATGTGAATGCCGCCCATGCCTTCGCCCATGTGCTCCATGAGTCCGGAGCCAGCGAGGAGGCCGAGGCGCATATCACCGACTGGTTGCCGGTATACAACCGAAGCGGAATTCTGCATGGCCATATCGCCTGGCACGGTGCGCTGGTTGCGCTGGAGAAAGGCGATGCGGAGCGTGCGTTGGCTATCTACGGGGAGCATGTCGCGCCTTCCGCCTCGACGGGGGTGCCGATCAACGTGGTCAGTGACACCTCGTCGTTCCTGTGGCGTCTCCAGGCCTATGACCATGCCGTCCCGGCGGGACTATGGGATGAAGCGGCGACGTATGCGTCCCATTACTTCCGTCAGGCCGGCTTCCCCTTCGCCGATTTCCATATGGCACTTATCGCAGCGGCGACCGGCGACTTTAGAGCGCTGGAGAGCCGCGTGGCGGCGCTGACCGATCTGGTCGAAACCGGATCACTCCCCGCAGGCCCTGTGGTACCTGCGATCTGCCGAGCCGCCCGGGCCTTCGCCGAGGAGGACTACGCCGGCTGCGCGCGCCTGCTGGAACCCAAGGCAAACGAGGTCGTGCGGATTGGCGGCAGCGGCGCTCAGCGGGAGATCGTCGAAGATACCCTGCTCGTGTCGCTGATGCGCAGCGGCGAGGCGGACAAGGCACGGGCCCTGCTCGACAAGCGATTGCACCGTCGGCCGTCGCCGCGCGATACGCGCTGGCGCAATTCCCTCGTGTCCGGATAGGCCTGCGCCGCAGGCGTTGCCTGTTTCCCTGAGTCGCGCCGAGTCTTGCATTCGCGTCTGCTAGGTTCGGCCATCTCGGCTCGATAGCTCAGAGAGAATATGCAGATGGCATCACTAATCGAGGTGCTGATGGCCACGGTAGACAAGGTGGCCAATGTCACCATGGCCGGTGCCTTGGTCCGTGATGAAGATAAGCGCGTATACGGCGACGCGGGCTACACCGGTATGTGGAAGCATCTCGACGAAGAGAAGGATGCCCCGGATTCCCGGTGCTGTGTTGCCGCCAAGCGTGGCACCATCAAGAAGTTGGCAGACATCCCCATGAACCCCTTGCTACTGGCGATCGAGAAGGCCAAGGCCCCCATCCGTGCCAATGTTGAGCACCTTTTCATGTCATCAAGAACCACTTCGGCTACCGGAAGGTGCGTTAAAAGGGGCTGGCCAAGAACCAAGCCCAGTTATTCGGCCTTTTCGGGCCGACTAACCTTGTGTGGATCGGCGATGCCAAAGCATGGCCAGCAGTTTTATCGCGATAGTATAGTGCGCGTGCATGAAGCGGTTCTTTCGTGCCAGATTTTAAGTAAGAAGCTAGTTTTCTTTGCATACCAATTGACTGTCAATAATGTCGTTCAGGCGTCCACCACTGATCCCCCTGATACGAATAAGCTGCTCAACGCGGCTCCACGGGCGTCCATCGATAATAAGCTGTGCTCTAGCGGGGCCTATGTGTGGTAGTTTTTGTAATGTCTCAAAATCACTTGTGTTGAGATCAATGCAATATACTGGATCGTTAGCGGCAGGGAGAGAGCTATAGATACTTATTGGCGTGAACGGTCTTAAGGTCATCTCGGCACTACCCAGAGCTAGATACACTGGGGCATGGTCAGACACTTCATCAAGTGCCCGAGTATGATCGATGCCGAAAAGGGCAGGGAATTTCACGATCCCTCGCTCGGACACATTCAACTTGCCTTTGATTTTCCAGATATTGTCATAGAGGTTCACATATCGGCCACTCGTGGCACTCAGAGTCGTGGCTCCTTGTGTGATCGCTGGGATCACGCCTTGTTCGCGAAGGGACTCCCAGGCGTCATGGTGGGGCACGAGGTTGAAGTCGCCCATTAGCAAGCGCGGCGTGTCTTGATAAGCCTCGCCCAGCCATTCCCAGTAGTCTGCCAGGGCCTCAATCTCTGGGAGCCGGTCGCCTAGGCTGCTCCCGTAGACCACGTGGACGTTGGCGACAGCAAATACTTGCCCGCTGCGCAGGCTACGGAATCTCGCGGAATAGGGCTCTCGAGCGAAGGTGTCGCCACTGTCGAAGAACACTGCTGCACCATCTACGTATTCCATAGCGCTGTCCCTCCAGAGGAAGGCGTAGTGTTCGCGGTAAGACGAGCGGCCGAGCGCATGGCTGGCCATCGACGACCAAGACTCGCCGGAGAGAGCCTCTACCTCAGCCTCGAGACTCTCGAGAGCCGCTTCGTTCATTAACTCCTGGATTGCAAGGAAATCAAAGTGGTTCGCAACGTGTGCCACCTTGTCGTAACGCTTGTCGTTGTCCCAACCGAGGTTTTGGATATTCCATGAGCCCAATATGACCTCGGCTACCCCTGGCAGCGGCGACAGGGCGATGGCAAACAGAAGAAGCGGGGCTAGGACTCGGCGCAATGAGAAACATTTTTGATCGTTGTGCATGGCGGTTCCTTGACCTTTCGGACAAATTCTAATCTCGATCAGCAGCCAGAGCTTGCAACACTTGGTGATCAAAGTAATAAGCCATGTGCGTCCGGCCAGTTACCCTTTCGATCAGAGGTCTGTTGAACAAGAGGCGATGGCTGTTTTCGGGATAATGATGCGCGTGGTCGGTGACCGCTTTACACAACCAATCAGACGGACTGTGGAAGTCGATCCAAACAGAGGGCGAATGTTGGAACAGCTGTTCGCGCTCTTCAGCCAGCCATTGTGAGCGGCAAGAAAGGACTGCTTCGGGAGAGCCGAGAGTGAATAAGTGGATTCGGTCGCAGTCGGCTGGATGGGGCCAATCGGCGAGTAGATCAATAGCAACGATTGAACCAAAGCTGTGCGCGACGATGAAAACTTCATCATAGGGCTCAGCCAGCACTCGATCGATGGTCTCAGCCACTCTGCGTCGGACACGTTCGCGCAGCCCTGCCTGCATTTCCCGCTGCTGATTCTCCAGATAGTCCTTTGAAAACATCGCCATTTGTGCCAGCTCATCTGCTCGGAAGGCTGATAGCAAGAGGGGTAAAATAAAGTATGGCGCTGAAGCCTCTACCCAAGCTGTGACTTCCATAAACCAGGCGTACAAAGGCTTTAGTGCAGGTACAGATTCTAGAAACGCTGGCTCAGGCGTAGCTCGCAGAGCCGCTGCCACCATCACTGTCAAAGAAATGTACCAAAGCACAAGCAAAACGCCTCCTGCCACGAGACCGATCGCAATCGTAGGTGAGAGACGCAATGCTGACAGGTTGCCCCGAGAGATCAGCCAGTAGAACACCAGCTCGAATCCATTAGCTAGCCGTTTCCAAGGACTCATTTCTGCTGACGAGGGCAACATGTCTGCCCAGTATGCTTCGAAGAGATCGATTCTCGGCCCCGGACGGGTGGCGCCACGCAGGGCTCTCGGCATCAGCCGTAGTCCCGATTCTCCACCTACTTTCATTGGCTCCGGAGACTGCATAGGTCGTATTTCATTATTGGCCAAGTTCTTCGCCAACAAATCGCGGCGCGAAAATCGCTCGACACGTTTTAGTCCCGGAATAAGGACTACGGCACGACGAACTTGTTCCGACATCAGCTACGCTCCTTGTGAATGGTCAGTGTTCCTGTCAGGTACTAGCGCTACTACAAAAATTACACTGTTGGCGAGTTTAGTATAGCCACCTTGGGTTGCTGCTCCTGTGCTACTGAATGTGGCACAGCCAACCAGGGGAGACATAATTTTTTTCGAAAAATCTGGTGTGCATTCCCATTAGACTGCTACGACTGCCTAGCCATGAGCGATTCGGCATAGACTTTGCGCGAGGGCACCATCGTCGCTGCCACCTTGGCCAGCGTTGCTGATGTCAGCAAACCAGAGCAGCTGAGCGGCATTATGACATACAGGGCTACGGCAACGCGGGTTGCCTCAGCATGCGGTGGTACCTTGGAGAGGGGAGGGGGACCGGGCTCCTTGTGCTGTATCGCTACCAGGCGCGGTGCCCTCAGGCAGCTGACAGCCTCATGAAGACGCTGATCTAGTTAGACGCAGTGGTTCAGCCGACTAGAAACTTTTTACGCAATTAGCTAAATATAAATTCAGTTATGTAGAATTTAGTGTAATTTAAATTTCATCCTAAGTTATTGATTTGTGTAACCCTAAGTACACAAGCAATAAGGGTTTGCGATAGATAAGTTCTACCATTTTCAATAACTCACTCAGTTACTCACAGATCGATTATGCAAACCTATGGATTCTTGACTAAATTCATAAACAGGATGTATCCAAATGTTGCGCTGCTGCCCTGAGATGGTGGTAGGGGTACATTATGTCTGCATGAACTCGGGCGCCCTTGAGGTAGCTTAGCGGTAGCTTTGCTAGCTAATCTACTGCCTACACCATGTGCTCGGGCACACTAGATAAATTCAAACAATAAGTGCATGACGTTCAATGCCTGCATTTCAAAATACAATCAAATGGGTAAATAGAGTTTTAAAGGAATAAATATTCGAAAGCCTTCTTATTTTCATTAATAAAGATTTTCTTTCTATGTGGCTAGTAGTGGCGCGGTTGGAGTGCATCATGATGATGATGACGGCACGGTGAAGGATAGAATAAAGTTACTGAACTGTCCTTGTACCTGATCCGGCTGCCCTTTGGCGCGCAGAGGGACATCTGAGGATGATTCCCTATCGTTATTAAATTTCAGTAAACCTCGTACCTCATCCGGGAAAGTCACCAATGTTAAGACGAACTTCATTCCCGATTTTTCAGTTGCTATTATTGGCTGTAACTGCCACGTGCCCGCCTGCAAGTGTGGCGCAGGTCGAGGTGGAGTTAACCACCTCAGTAGAACCAATACCGACCGAAGTGGCCGGGGTCCCTATACGCAGCTGGTCCTTGTTCCTTATATGCGAACCGTCCTGGATTCTGCAACGAGACCCTGATCGCTTGTGGAGTCTCTATTGGATATTCCTTGAACTCGGCCAAGCTCTCGGGCCGGAGCACGCAGCTGTCTAGGTTTTGTCCGAAAAGTCGGATGTGCTAATTTTTCCTATGTCGCAGCTGCATAGGTGACTTATGGCAGGACGCT
>NZ_VBUI01000046.1 GCF_005780185.1 Halomonas urmiana
GCCAGCAGCTTCAGGGCCATGGTATGCCTGGCGTGCATAGACCGTTGCCTGCGAGCAGACTTTTCGGACAAAACCTAGTACTACTGTGTCATAAGGCCGCAACCTTGTGATTTTCCTGATGAGACTATGTCACAAGTAATCTTCTAGCATGAATAAAAACAGTCACTTAGAAGATATGTGACACAGTAGTACTAGGAAGTTATACTCTTTACCTTCGACCTGATGCTATAGATTCTATGGATGCTTCCATGTTTTCTTGAAGACATGAAGATCCTCTGATCGCCCTGCTCTCAGATTATCAGCATCTTCTTCAATTAGCTCCGCAATTTCCATAAGCCGCCCCATCACTCGCTTGACTGGCTCCGCTGAATCTAGACCGAGGAAGTGCTGATATACGGCAGGGCGTAATTCTCCCACTTCTGGGATCGTGTCGCTACAATAGTACATTTCATTCATTTCACTACTTACCTTAAGCACTGAGCGATCACTAATCATGCTTAGTGTGGGGGTGAACCGCACTATCTCTCCCTTCAGCTTTTCAAGCCTATCAGGTGCCAGTGGATCCCCTTCCATCTGAGCAACTAGGAAATGATACAGCCGCATCTTAACGTAGGCAGATATGCCAAGCATATAGGCGGGGCATATCGACAAAGCTTCATCACAGTTTTCTACCTCGGCCAAGAAATCGAAACTCTGGTTTAAATCACTTTGAGGAGATAAATATTCCTCGATGTTTCGGTGGTAATCCTCAAGCTCGTGGGGGCCTAAACCGCTGGGGCTCGCGGCCAATTCATCCATTTCTGTAATATATTTGTGGGCGCGATGAAAGAGACGGCTAGCGTGACTTGCCTCAGCGAGTTTTAGTTCTTTTCTGATTACTTTTTCAATTGCATTTTCGAGTTGATTTTCAGTCAAAGGGAGAGGAGTGGGTGACGCGCCCAATCCGACTAATTGAGAAATAACGCCAATGGCACTAGAAATAATATCTCCAGCAACTGGAACCGCAGAAAGTGCACCTGAGATGCCTGAGAGGATTTGTTCAGATACCTCGGCTATATTAACTCTATCGTCTCGCGTATTTTGTAGAGAAGCACCACCGTTAATGAATCTTTGTTTGCGAGACCACCAATCTGTCAGTGTGATACCTTCTCTAGGTAGAATGAGGACGAAAGCACCCCAGTTAACCGAAATTGAATGCGCTGGTTTTATCTTTGTTGCCGCGTCTTTAGTTTCGCCTACCCCTAAAAAAATACCCTTTTCTTTGGCTCCGGATGTAATTTTTTTATTATTGTCGTGCGTTTGTCCAGGGTGTATAAGCTCATATCCAATATTCCAAAGATGTTGCCAAGGTTCCCCCCCGTCAGACGCCGCTTCGCGTGCGATCCAGTATAAGTTTAGGTTTGTTCGGTTTGTTATATGCATTAGTAAGGTCTCTGCTTATTGGAAAGCAAATGGAGTCTTGTCAGTGACATTCAGTTTTTCCACACTACTGATTGCTCGACAGGCCATCTTTTGAAGCTAGGCCACCTCAGTCCTAGGCGTCAAATAAATTTTGGCTCTTCGCCGTTGAGTGTGGAATTTAACCTCGGTGTTTAGCCACGATAGGGCCTCCATAACGGCAGGAGGCATGGATGGCACCCAGGTTATGACTCTCGGCTTGGGCCTGGAAGCGCCTTTGATGCTTAAGGACCAGCACCTGGATACTCCGTACTGCCACACCGCCTCGACCTTTATGTCGAGGCTGAGCGAGGCAGCCACTCCCCCTGTCCGGCGTGCGGCAAGGCCTGCCCGGCTCACGACTTTACCGAGAAGACAGGGCGGCATCTGAACTTCTTCCAGCACCACTGCTACCTGCATGCGCGCGTCCCGCGTACCAAGTGCCCCGAGCATGCCGTCAAGCGCATTGAAGTCCCTTGGGCGCGGCCGGGCAGCGACTTCACCTTGCTGTTCAAGCAGGCGGCCATGTCGCTGGGCAAAGTGATGCCGGTGCTGGCCGTCTCCCGGCAGCTGGAGATCTCCGACAAGCGACTGTGGCGCATCGTGCATCACTACGTGGGACGGATGCTGGGTCAGCTGGATCTGTCCGAGGTCGAGGCCGTCGGCCTGGATGAGACGGCCTCACGACGCGGCCAGCGCTATGTCACCGTGTTCCTCGACATGCAGCGCCAGCAGGAGCCGGTGATCTTCGCCGTGCCTGGGCATGGCAAGGCCACCATCGCGGCCTTCAGCGCTTTCCTGGCGGAGCACAAACGTGGTCGAGGTGGTCTGCGACATGTGGCAGCTGCCGAGGCCGATCTGATGAGCCATTGTGCCGAGCTGCCGGCTGCACAGGCCTTTTCCGGTGAGTGATCGTGCCGAGTAGGTAGCTGCCGAGGCTGTTGTGGTGAGCCATAGTGCCTAGCTGTAGGGTCCCGGATGGTTGAACTGGGCACTTCACTCACCGTTAGCGCCCGTGGCGCGGGGGGCTGGCTCTGCCCTCTATCCCCACATCCCCCACATCCCCCACATCCCCCACATCCCCACATCCCCACGCCCTCCTCACCAACGCATTTCACTGACACACCTCAAGTCCACCATTCGCTAATCGAGGAAAGTTTGATTAGGCTGTAGTGTGGAAGTATGTATCTGTCTGATGCTGCCATGTCTCGAAATGGCGACACATCAGGCTTCCACGCCAGGGAAGGCGTCAGCAAGCGTCTGGATTCCCTAGCGGTAGTGTGGCTGGTCATATGAAGGGATGCGTTCAAGACCGTGTATCAGGTGAAAGGTGAGGAACGACCCAAAGCGACCAAAGATAAATAAACCTAGGTGGTGGCTCATGTTCTACCAAGTGCAAAATTTAAATTTTATTTGTATTAGGGTGAGAGATGAAGAATGGAGAAAGGAAGCGTCTTCTGATTAAGATGGAGAAGATAATTGGCTCAAGTTGCTTTAATGGAAATATACAGAACTGGGGGCCAAATGGACAGTGGTTAGGTGAAGGTCGAGCATTTAGATATCCCCTTAGGCTGAATAAGCTAGGCTCTAAGCGAGTTGTGGGTAAAGATATATCAATGGAAGACCTGATGACAGGTCGATATGCTTTCGGCGCCAACCAATTGCATATCATGAGGGCTCTCGATGAAATTATAGACATGCTGAAAAATGACTACGGGATGAAGGTTGACGAGACAAAGGAACGCCTGAAGGCAGACAGTAGCCAGAAATCTGAATGCCCATTTTGTGCTAAGAAGGTTGTTGATGTAGATATGCATGTAAGTCAAAGCCATCCCAAGGAATGGAAAAGATATGCTGATAACGACAAAGTGATGAATCGGCTACAAGGTAAAGTACGCTGCTCAGGATGCGGTTCTTTTTTAAAATCGACGAAGGGGCATGATGAAAAATGCCCTGAAACATTGTTATGAGACTTTGTCTGTCACGAACGTTATGGGTGGATTTATGAGTTTGCAGCGAACAATCCTGTTATCCGCAATATTGGTTGCAACGGCAATTTTGCTTTCTCCAACCTTGCTTCAAGGATATAAGATGTTTCAGTGTGTGAGCGCAATAGAGAAGACGGGAATGGGATCGCAAGATACAAGCAGGCTGACTTGTATTCAGTATATCAACTAATGGGAGTGGTTTTTTAGTGAGGTTTATGGCCAAATCGTATTGGATCGTTGGCTTTAGTTCCTGGAAGGGCAACTTGCGACCCAAAGCTGCCCTGCTGGCAAAGGCAGCATGCTCGTTTATTGACTTGAACGCGCGCTCGTTCAAGTCAATAAACGAGCGGGCTGTCTAATACCTGTTATATCTTTGGAGTTAACAAGAAATGGCGACCTTAATTGATAACTCTACGATATCGAGTGTCCAGCGTGCGTTGGGGTTCGTCCCAATCTCTGAACCAAACCTGTTGGACATGGAGCATGTGGCGCTCGGTCGTTTTGTAGAGGCATTTTTGTGCCATGATCGACTGGTAATCCCTGACAACTATAAAAAAGAATTCTCCGAGCAAAGAAAAGAGCTACTAGATCATCCATCGGTAAGTTTTTCACAGATTCCAAACCAAAAAGATCGTGAATATATCGAAGCAGCGTCGGGCTTGTCAGAAACCTGGACGGAAGCATTCCAGGCTCAGAAGGACGATGGTCTATTCAACCATTATTTTGAGCAGGTGCAAGCATTTAGCCACTTCCTTTGGGAGCACTCTAGTTCAGAGTTTTTTCTAGTTTTTCGTGCGTTAGGAATCGATAAGGCTAACCCCCTAATTGAGGCTGTCTTAGCTGAGAATGTGGATTCCTTAACCGGTCCAAGGCTCAGCATCCGAGGTGATGATGGGGCTCCCGTTCAATGGAAACGCCTTGCTCCACACGTTAAGAAAATGCTTACCGTTCTCGGATGGCTTGGTAACCAGTATGTGTGGCACCAAGTAATGGCTACAGAGAATGGTCACAGCTACATGCCTCACCCCTTGCGAGATTTTTTTGCAGCCGATTTTATGGGGCGCATAAAAAGTGGTGCGACGGATGCTTCTGAGTTCTCGCGAGTTTTTACTAAAGGTGTCACACGATTTTCGGGCAAACTACCTGCCATCATAGAGGATCTGGGTCTATCGCCTGAATCATCAACACTGACCATTCATAGCCTTTTGCCGTTATTGATCCAAGAGTCCAAGGATGGTGCGGATTTTATTAATGTGCTCAAGCAAATGAGAGATGAGAGTGATGTGAAATCGCTCAGGTCAATGCTGTCAGAAGTGAATAATGGCATTGCATCAGGTGATATTAGGCCGGCTCAGAAGTTAAAATCCGAAATCGAAAAAATCGGTGAAAATATCCTAATCGAAAAAGGATTAGAGAAGCGGTACATCACGCTTACCCCTCCTACCACTCTTTTAGGCATCGGTGTCAATGGTGATCCCGCGAGTCTGAAGTGCTCTTTACCCAGCGCTTTTTATAAGCAGTTCTTCGTTGGCAAAAGGTATCGAGTGTTTATTAAACGAACCCTAGAGGAGCTGGCTATGCCTTCGAAAATGGGTCAACTAAAAGACAAGCTTAATGGATACGCCAGTATCGAGGGAGAAGAATATCCGAAGTTCTACCTCAATCCAGATTATTCCCCTTCGAAGTATCACAAGGTATTTAACAGCTCGGTGCTCAAAGCCGACTAAATATAACAATCGGCTGCGCAGCGACCGATTTTACGCCGCCTCGCGGCTCCAAACCGGCTCACGCGCCGGTTTGGAGCCGGGCGTTATTGGTTCTTGGGAGAAGGTTGAAGGCTCATGCGATTGTATAAATTTAGGGGGCCGTCCCAGATTGAGTTCACCATCGACATCATGTTTAACAACCGTCTTTACTGTGCAGATTGGACAAAGCTCAATGACCCTATGGAAGGTCAATTCGTCTACTCCCACAGAGCCACCGACGAAGTAGATCGTTCGGCTTATCTAGATGATATTCGAATGGAGAAAAAGAAAATCCGGATCTGTTCGCTTTCGAGCACCTATGATAGCCATTTACTTTGGGCCCACTATGCAGACGGTTTTTCTGGCGTGGCAATTGAGGTCGATGTCACCGACAACCACCCAAGCTTGATGAAGATGGAGTATGGGGGGGTGTTCGCCAGTGTAAATTTTCAGGATGGTGATGTACCTCGCGAAACTGCGCGGCGAATATTTGCTTCAAAATACATCGATTGGGCATATGGAAAAGAATTCCGGATCTTGCACGGAGAACACTTTTTTGAACTGCCTAATTCCGTGAGACGGATCATCGTTGGTCATCGAATGAATCCATCCCTTTTTGAAGCGCTTAGAATAATTTGTGAGCGAAAAAAAATTGAGATAAACCGAACGGGAATTGGCGACGAGGGGATAGATGCGGACCCGGTGCCGGCTATCGGAGAGCCCTGGTAAAGACCAATAACAATTCGCGTAAGGCGGACGGCCCTGACGGGCCGCCGCTGCGCTCCAACTTTGCCCGTGTGGCGGGCGCTAGGCAGGAGTCGACCTTGAAATTTAATACTATCGACGAAGCAAAAGAATATGTTGTTTCGCTCACGAATAAGGCCAGAACCATCGAGGATGTTGACTCCGCCATTAGCTACTATCAAGAAATGGTGGACGGCGCCCATAGTGACGATTCGAGAAATTTATGGTTTTCAGAACTTGATAAATTGAACAAATGGAAAGGTAGCGATGATTTCAACAACGGAAATTACCCTCAAGGAATTGATGATCTTATTCTTGAGCTAGTTGAGTGGCGTTCAGTTATTTATGCCTTTCAAAGCGTTGATGCTAAGCGAGAACCGTTTAAAGAAAGCGGATTTTATGCGCAATGGTATGTAGGGGGAATATATGGGGTATTTTCAATATTCGGGAAGCTACTAAGCAAAGATAAGCGTGATAATTCGCTGAGGAAGCTGTGGGAAGCTATTTCACCAATTATGCTAAGTGAAGGTGCATGCACAAAACCAGAAGTTGACTGTATTAACGCTGCTCTTGATGCCAAGTCCGGTCGTTTCACGAACGAAAATTCACAAGCATTACTTTTTAGGAACAAGCTGATTTCTCACAATGAGGCCATGCCGGTTGTGAAGTGGGATGAAGTTGACAAGGACTTTGCATTTTTAATTCGGATGTGGTCATTGCTAGTCTCTTGGAGTTCATTTGGATTGTTTCAGCCATTTCGAACTGGTGACCAAGCATTTGAAGGCGTTGAATCAATGTTCGATCGTTCAGAAATCACGAAGTTGAAGGCAAAAAGACAGGAATATCTAAAAATGGTGGAAAAGTGGTCTACAAGCTATGTTCATACTGGCGAAGCTGACCCAGGTAGAGGGGCTTTTTCTTCTCTTTCTGTCAAACTTTCCATTATTTCTGACAATGAAAGAGCCTAACAATCGCCAGCACAGGGACAAAGTTTACGCTGCGCTCCAACTTTGCCCGTGTGGCGGGCGTTAATATCAGCGAAGTATCAACGACCGCTTTTGGCCGCATGTGGATATTCAGTTTTATCTGATGCAATTTAGATAACAAAAACTCCCCTGCTGACAATGGAGTAGACCAAGGCCAGCCCCACGATCGGCCAGAGGTCTTGGCAGGTGGTGTCTTCTGTCTGATACTGTATAAATATCAGGTATCGATAGGAGGCCATCATGTCCCACGACGCACTCATCCCAGCCCATCTGGCACCGCCGTCCATGCCGCTCCCATTCCCGTTAACCCTCACGCGGGGCGGCCTCTCTGGCTTTCCCAGCCCGGCCCAGGACTACGAGGGCCGCACACTGGATCTCAACGAACGGCTGGTGAAGCGAGCCGCCTCGACCTTCTTCATGACGGTGACTGGCGACAGCATGGAGGCGCTCGGCATCCATGCTGGAGACATCCTGGTGGTCGACAGCGCGATCGAACCGAGGCCGGGTCACATCCTGGTTGCGTCGGTAGAAGGGGAGCTGGTGGTGAAGCGCTATGAGCTGTTGGGTAATCGACCCTACCTGACCTCGGGTGACCCCAGCTATCGACCGATTCCTGCTGCCGACCTAGAGTGCCAGGCTTGGGGCGTGGTGCGTGCTGTGGTTCATGAGTACCCGGTATAGTCGGATAGCCAGCGCCATGATCGGTCTGATTGACTGCAATAACTTCTATGTCAGCTGTGAGAGGGCCTTCCAGCCCCGTCTGGAGGGCGTTCCCGTGGGAGTGCTCTCGAATAATGACGGTTGTGTGATCGCGCGCTCCAATGAGCTGAAAGCCTTGGGCGTGGAGATGGGCACGCCGGCTTTTGAGCTGAAGCCGCTGCTGCGTCAACGCCGAATCCAGCTGCTGTCGTCTAACTACGAGCTATATGGCGACATGTCTTCACGGGTGCAGCAGGTGCTTGAGGAGTTCTCGGCAGGGGTTGAGCCGTATTCGATTGACGAGATGTTCGTCCGCTTTGATGGCTTCGCCCCAGAGCAGATGCATGCCCATGCACAGGAACTGTTCACCAAGGTTCGTCGCTTCACGCATATCCCTGTCAGCGTGGGGATTGCTCCAACCCGCACCTTGGCCAAGCTGGCCAACCGGGCGGCCAAGAAGCTGCCAATCTATGGTGGGGCCTGTGTGCTGAGGCCAGGTACCGTGGAGTGCGAGGCGCTGTTGCAGCAGGTGGCGCTTGGTGATGTATGGGGTGTGGGACGTCGGCTGGTGGAACGGCTTGGCCTGCTCGGCATGCAGACGGCATGGGACCTTGCACAGGCGGAGCCCAAGCAGATCCGCCAGCGCTTCTCGGTGACTCTGGAACGCACTTGCCTGGAACTGAAGGGCATTACCTGCATCGAGATGAACGATCCGGAGGAGGCGCGTCAGCGGATCATGACCTCGCGTTCCTTCGGCCGCCTGACAGATAACCGGCAGGAGATCCACCAGGCGATCCGCCAGTATGCTCAGCGCAGCGCCGAGAAGCTGCGTGCCCAGGACAGTGTGGCGCGTGCCGTCTACGTATTCCTCAAAACCAACCGGCACCGTCCTGATCTGCCGCAGTACTCACCCAGCGCCATCGTGGAGCTGCCGCAGCCTACCGACGATAGCCGTGACATTCTGCATGCTGCAAGCCAGGCATTCGATGCCATCTATCGGCCTCGCTACCTGTTCATGAAAGCGGGGGTGATGCTGGTCGATCTGGTAGATGCCAACCGTCAACAGCTCTCGTTGCTGGATACTACAGAAAGCCGAGCCAACCGTGAACGTAACGACCGCCTTATGGCGACCCTCGATAACCTGAACCGCCGGATGGGGCGCGGTACCGTGACGTTTGGGCGCCCCTCGCCCGGTGCTGCCTGGCATCTCCGCTGCGCCAACCTCACACCACGCTGGACGACACGCTGGGACGAGCTGCCGAAGGTGCGCTGATCTTTCATTGGCACAGTAGGTCGCTGGCTTGGATCTCCTGCACCCTGGCGGTACCAAGGCCATTAACACGGGTAAGCTGATCAGCAGATGCCCACGGTCGTTCTCCCACGATGTCCTCGGCCCGGGCAGGACCAATGTGCGGCAGCTCATCAAGCTGCGAGATAGTGCTGGTGTTGAGATCGATACAATCGAGTGTCGACGTGCTCGGTAGGGGAGTCCCGGTTACGGAATGCACCGGTTCCATCTTGGCGCCATGCAGGCCGATATAGACCGGTGCGTGATCGGAGATGCGGTCCCGGGCCTCCTGATGATCCAGGTGCAGGAGATCCGGGAAGAGGAGAATTCCTCGATCAGAAGGATTCAGGATAGAGGCGTCGAACCAAATGTTGTCATAGAGGTTGCTGTAGGAGCCCGCTGTCGTGGCTAGCGTCGTGCGCCCATCGGTTATCGCCGGCTCCGCGTCGAGCGCTCGCAGTGGCGCCCAGCCGTGATGCTTCGGCGCCAGATTGAAATCTCCCATCAGCAGGCGCGGTGTACCCCTGGCGATCTCGTCCAGCCACTGCCAGTAATCAGCTAGGGCTGCGATCTCCGGTAGTCGGTCGCTAACGCTATCGCCGTAGACCACGTGCACCGTACCCACGGTGAACAGGTCGTCGGTCTCCACGTCCCGAAAGCGGGCCGAATAGGGCTCACGGCTGAAGACATCACCGTGATCGAGGAACACCACCGCGCTGTCCGAATAGGCGACCTCGCTCTCGCGCCAAAGGAAGGCGTAGTGCTCGGTGTACGACGAGTGGCCCAGCTCACGGCTGGCCATGGAGGACCAAGCCTCGCCGGAGATGGCTTCAACTTCTTGCTCTAGTCGGGCCAGGGCCGAGGTATCCATCAGCTCCTGGATCGCGAGCAGGTCGAAGTGGTTGGCCACATGGGCCACCTGAGACATGGCTTTGTCGTTATCCCAGCCGAGGTGCTTGATGTTCCAGCTGCCAATCAGGACATCGGCCTGCGTGGATAGAGGGAGGAGGGCCAGCCAGGCAACGACCAGACGATTCAGCATGATCCATATGCTCCCTGCGTAAAACGACCCATGGTCGTTGGCGTAGGGACAAATATCAATCGGAGCCCGAGGTGACAGGCTCAATCAGGCCGGGATCGTTCTCGGCGGGCTTGTTGACCCGAGTAGTCACCGGCCAGTGGGTGATGAACTCGGCGCTCACGTGATGAATGACCTGGCGCAACGTTTCTCGGTCGGTCATGTCCGGATCGAGCCAGGGCTCCAGGCTCTCGTCATCCAGCACTAGAGGCATGCGGGGATGGATCTGCTGGGCAACGCCGCGAGCCGGTTCAGTCAGGATCGCGCAGCCGGGTGCACCGTCTGCGCGCTCGGCCCAGATGGCTGCCAGCCAGATCGGCTCGCGATTCTCACGGCACAGGAAGTGAGGTTGTTTCTGACCATCCACTGCCACCCACTCGAACCATCCATCAGCCGGTACAAGGCAGCGATGGTTAGAAAACGCTCCTTTGAAGTAATTGGACGTGGCTACCTTTTCGATGGTGGCATTGATCGGCTCGGGGGCGTCCTCCTTAGCCCAGTGTGGCTTGTATCCCCACCAGACCTCATCCAGCAGTAGGGGAGAGTCATAACGTCTCCGGGCAGCAGGAATCCAGGTGCCGGGAGGGATGTTATAGCGTGCTTCCCATTGCGCTTCTGCTTCAGGCAGACCGAGTCGACGCGAGATGCGGGGAGGATCCGAGTACAGCGCGAAGCGTCCACACATGGGTCAGTCGCTCCTGTTGATTTCATCTGCCTCGATCAGCAGGTTAGCGATCACCTGGGAGGCGGTCTTCCCCGACACCTTCTTAAGATGATTGAGTGCTGCCTCGGCCTCGGGCAAGAGATCGATGATCATGGCCTTGGGCTGTGCTTTTGGAAACTCGATTCCCGAGGCTTCCAGCCAGTTTCGCAGCTCCACCAGGCGGTAAACCCCGATGCCCGGAGGTTGCCCTCGCTGAATGTCGCCATTTTCCCATGCCTTAATCAGGTCATCCCGGCTTTCGATACCGGCTTTCTTGAGGGTGAGGACGGTGTGGATGTTCAGACCTTCATGCCACTCCGGTACCTTTCGAGCGATCTCAGTCCAACGGCTAATCCAGCGTTCGATGGCGCTGGTCGGTTTCCCCATCAGAGCGGCAATGTCATCGATGGCATATCCTTGCTCTTTCAGCTGCCAGGCCCGCCTGGCTAGCGTCTCGATCTGGGACATTTTGGTGAGCCTCCGTGCTGGTCACGTTGTCAGCATAGCAAGTGCTGGAGAAGTAGAGGGCTGATTGTGGTGCCACACGAGGGGCTATAAAATCGCCGGGTGTTTCATCCCAGCCCTTGCTGACGTCCTATAAGGATGTTGTAGCTGGCAGCCATAGGTACAGTATACATTCATGGATCTATAGCTGATCAGTCTATCGCGATAAGACAACACATGGGTGGTACGAGGTGGAGGGAACGCGGTGAGGTATATGATGCGATGAGTGGAGATGATCAGGTTGACTTATGAGGTTAGAAGGCAGTTGACGACCCTCAGCGGACATCCCGAGACCTTCTACATGCGCGTTCATTCAATATAAGAGCGTGTAGTCTAATCACTGTTATCCAGAACTAGGTTCTGTTCGAAAAGTCGGATATGCTATATTTTATTTATGCTTCAGCAGTATAGGTGACTTATGACAGGCTCCGCATGGCCCACGTGCGACGCAAGTTCGTCGACCTGCACGTGGCCGGCAAGAGCCAGATTGCCGGGCAGGCCATTGAGCTGATCGGTCAGCTTTACCAGGTGTAGCGCGAGGCCCAGTCACTGAGCGCTGAAGAACGCCAACGGCTGCGAGAGACAAAAGCGAGGCCCATCGCCGACGCGCTGCACCGCTGGATGCTGGCTCACCGCGAGAAGGTGTCGAATGGCTCGGCGAGGGCCAAGGCGCTGGACTATAGCCTGAAACGTGGACGGCGCTGATGCGCTACCTCAGCGCCGGCGGATTGCCAATCGACAACAACCTGGTCGAGAACCTGATCCGACCCTGGGCGCTGGGGCGTTCAAACTGGCTGTTCGCCAGGTCACTGCGCAGTGGCCAGCGCGCTGCCACCATCATGAGCCTGATTCAGTGCGCCAAGTTGAACGGCCACGAGCCCTACGCCAACCTGAAGGACGTGCTGGAACGGCTGCCGACCCACAAGGCCAGCCAAGTCCACGAACTCCTGTCCCACCATTGGCAGCACACTGCCTGATCACTCGCAAGCGGTGATGCCCGAACGCTTACGGATCAAAGAGCTACGCCGTGACTGCACGCGATACAAAAACTTGGCAAGCAGCTTCAGGGCCATAGTATGCCTGGCGTGCATAGACCGTTGCCTGCGAGCAGACTTTTCGGACAAAACCGAGGAGAGTCTGTGTTTGGGAACCAAGGTGATACTCTGAGCAGGATGTTCAGCGATGACGCTGAGCTGAGGAAGCTCTATGAGGCACTGGCGGAGGCGATGATTGAAGGTTCGGACGAGACAGGGGGCATGGCAGAGATCTGGGAGAAGATAGAGACGCATCGGCGGGCAATTCGCCGGAATCACGGTGAGAGCTTTCCACCCGACCCTCCAAATAGCGAGTGTCGGCATGCAGAACTAGGGGGTGTGCAGTTTGAGAACGGAACTCTTCCCAGCAAGGGTGATTATCGGTACTTGCTGACTTGGGGTCATGAGAAGCTTTACCTCTGGACGCATACCACGAACAAGAACACCGGCCTAATTGCTGAGGTAGACTTGTCAGTCAAGGACTCGAATGTTTGGCGGTCCTTCGGCTCAGCGTTCAGACTCGCGATGGGTCTAGCTAGCGTTCTGGAGTCCATCCCCGAAATGAGCTACAGGTGGATATACCGATTTGACCCCGGGCTCGACCACAATGCGCAAGAGTTCTTTGACAGGTCGGAGTTTGCATTCATGGGGCCGTCTTTCATTATCCGCATCCGACGGGTGCTTGAACTGGCCGGGATCTTGGAGTTGCTTCACAGATCTGAGCCGTTCTTTGTGGCGGCGCAAAACGTGCTGGTTGCAGCAGAGAATCACGAGTTCTGCCAGGAATGCGCGCTGCGTCCTCCCGAACACAGAACCCACCAGGAGCACGAGCCAGATCGTTGGGCGCAGACCATTGTTTTGCCCAAGATGGAGGCAGCGATAGTTCAAGCAACTCGCTCTGTTGAAGCACTGCTAGGTTTTGTCCGAAAAGTCGGATGTGCTAATTTTCCCTATGTCGCAGCTGCATAGGTGACGTATGGCAGGACG
>NZ_VBUI01000047.1 GCF_005780185.1 Halomonas urmiana
AAGTCATCGTCAGGCACCTATGCCGAGAAAACCCCGAGCTCAGCGAGCTCGGGGTTTTTTCATATGGGGCGCAGGGTCTTGTGACCGGCTCGGGGAGAGCGCTCCGTCTAGAAACCGGCCCCCTCTCTCCTCCCCACCCCCAGGTCCGGCGTGCTGCATCGTTCCAGCCGCCTGTCATGCGCCGCCCCAACCGCAACGCCCCCGCCTCATTCGAGACGGGGGCGTTGCGGTTGGGAGGGAAGGTCAAGCCGAGGGCAGGTGAAGTGGGTCAGGGCGCCTGGAGCGACCTCGTCACGGTCTGCAGGAAGGGGAAAGGAGGGGTGGGCGCCCCTCCATGGGTTATCGGCTCACGCACGGGCCCAGGGCGTCGTCCACGGGGAGCGAGGAGAATCGGCGCGGCGCGTGAGTGTGGCGCCACGCCGGCCTGACGTGTCGGTGTCCGCCTCATCGACGCCGTGCCTGGCACCTGGTCTCCGGGTCGGGTGGGACGCTCCCTGTCGGCGATTACGAGGCGATCTAACCGGTTCGTCGGGGCACGATCGCCGTGCCGCGATTTCCGGGGCCTGCCCCCATCCGCTAGAATGGCTCATTTCCCGTCTGGGGCATGAGCATGACCATCGGTGATCTGATCCGCCTGTTGAGCGACGGCGAGTTCCACTCCGGCGAGCAGCTGGGAGTGCGGCTGGGCGTCTCGCGGGCGGCGGTATGGAAACAGCTGCAGAAGCTGGAGTCCCTGGGCATCCCCATGGAGGCGGTGAGGGGACAGGGGTATCGCCTGACGGAGCGCCTGGAGTTGCTCGACGGGCGCACCGTGGTGGCTGGCCTGTCCCGGGAGGCTCGCCCTCATCTGACGCGGCTGTTCGTGGAGGAGACCCTGCCCTCCAGCAATGCCTATCTGCGCGAACGGTTCGCGCAGGGCGCCGGGCATGGCGAGGTCTGCCTGGTGGAGCAGCAGAGTGAAGGGCGCGGACGCCGGGGGCGTACCTGGGTGACGCCCTGGGGGCGTACCCTGATGCTCTCGATCGGCTGGCGGGTCGACGCCGGCGTGGCCGCCCTTGAGGGGTTGAGCCTGGCCCTCGGCGTGGTGCTGGCCCGGGTTCTCGAGCATCACGGTGCCACGCCCCGACTCAAGTGGCCCAATGATGTGCTGCTGGAGGGGCGCGGCGGTGAGCTGAGCAAACTCGCGGGTATCCTGGTCGAGATCAGCGGGGACGCTGCCGGGCCCTGCGAGGTGGTGGTCGGCATGGGCATCAACGTCGACCTGCCCCAGGCGTTTCGCGCGAGCATCGACCAGCCCGTGGCCGCGGTTCACGATCAGGCACCGGAACTGTCGCGCAATGCCCTGGCCGCGGCGCTGCTCGATGAGCTGCTGCCCTTGCTGGCGGGCTTCGAGCAGCAGGGCTTCGCCGCCTGGCAGGGCGACTGGAACGCCCGGCACGCCTACGCCGGCTGTGAGGTGGAGATCCTGCAGCGGGGCGAGCGTGAAGCGGCGATTGCCGGCGACGTGGATGCGGCCGGCAATCTCTGGGTGCACCAGGGCGAGCGGCAGTGGCGGCTGGCCGGCGGTGAAATCAGCGTGCGGAGACGGGCATGATCCTGGACCTGGATATCGGCAACACCCTGTCGAAGTGGCGACTCAAGGATGGCGACAGTAGCGAGATCCGCTCGCGCGGGGCGGTCTGGACCCGCGAGGAGTGGCGGCCCGGAGCCGATATACCGGACCTCGATGTGGTCGAGGCGGTACGCATCTCCAGCGTGGCACGTCGGGCGGTCCTGGAAGAGACGGTGGCACTGCTGCGCCGCCGAGTCGGCACCGTCCATGTGGCGCGCTCCACTCACGAGGCCCTGGGTGTCGCCAACGGCTATGAGGAGCCCGGCAAGCTGGGAGTTGATCGCTGGATGGGGGCCCTGGCGGGTTATCAGCTGGCGGGCGGCTGCTGCGCCGTGGATTGCGGCAGCGCCATTACCGTCGACTTCGTGCTGCCCGGTGGGCGACACCTCGGCGGCTATATCCTGCCGGGGCTGCGTCTGATGAAGGAGAGTCTCAAGCTCGGCACCCGCAACGTGGCCATTGATCCGGACAGCGAGGCGGAAGAGCTGCTCGAGCCGGGCCGGCGCACGGTCGAGGCAGTCAATCACGGCATCTATATGGCCGCGGTCAGCGCAGTCAATCGCATCTACAGCGAGGTGTGTGATCAGCAGGACGTCGCGCTGCCCATGCTGTTGACCGGGGGCGACGCGCGGGTGGTGTCACGAGGCATCCAGGTTCCCCATGCAGTGTGGCCGGACATGGTCTATGGCGGGCTCGAGGCCTGCTTCCCGCTCACGGCGGCGGAGCGCGCCGGCCGGCTCTCCGGGGCGCCAGAGGTGCCTGCGCCGGTGGCGATGGAAAAGATCCGTGCGGCGCTTGCATTCTCGATGCTGCTTTGACAGAATGCGTCGCGTTCCGGAAAGACGCGTCGGCGAGTTCGACACGAAGTATCAAGAGCCTGATAAATCAGAGGCTTGACACCGGAAACAAAGGCGGTAGAATGCATCGCCAGTTGGAGGGGTTCCCGAGTGGCCAAAGGGAGCAGACTGTAAATCTGCCGCGAAAGCTTCGAAGGTTCGAATCCTTCCCCCTCCACCAAGTTTCGCCGCATGCGATGCGTCGGGTGCTGGTAGCAAGAGTGGGCAAGCGGGCATAGTTCAATGGTAGAACCTCAGCCTTCCAAGCTGATGATGCGGGTTCGATCCCCGCTGCCCGCTCCAGGCATCGAGTGATGGTGCCGCAAGTTGTGCTCATGTAGCTCAGGGGTAGAGCACACCCTTGGTAAGGGTGAGGTCGACGGTTCAAATCCGTCCATGAGCTCCATATTGAGAAGGCGAGCCGCGGCTCGCTTTTTCTTTTTCTCCCTCGGGGCGACAATGTGTCGGGGGAGGGGTTGCCAGGCGAAGCGCCTTTCGCTATTATGGCGCCCGCTGTCGTGCAGGCCGCCTGCAAAGGGCGGTCGCGAAAGCAGATACAGGCCAGTAGCTCAATTGGCAGAGCAGCGGTCTCCAAAACCGCAGGTTGGGGGTTCGATTCCCTCCTGGCCTGCCAGTCTTCCCCAGGCTGGCGATATCTCATATACTTTCATGTTTCGATTGCCGCACCCTGAGGAGTCTCGTTTTCATGAAGCATAACGCCGAGGTGCAGGAGTCGCGCCACGACGGGCTCAAGTGGGCGGTTGTCGTCACTCTGCTGGTCCTTGCCGTGGTCGGCAATACTTATTTTGCCGATCAGGCACTTCTCTATCGTGTGCTCGGTGTCGTCGTGCTCAGTGTGGCGGCGGCGCTGGTGGCGCTGACCACGACCAAGGGTCGTGATCTGCTCGAGCTCGCCAGGAGTGCGAAGAAGGAAATTCAGCGCGTCGTCTGGCCGACACGGCCCGAGACCATCCAGACCACCGCCATCGTGCTGGTGGCAGTGCTGGTGGTTGGGCTGATGCTCTGGCTGATCGACACCCTTCTTGGCTGGGCGATGTCCGGCGTCATCGGTTAGGAGTTTTCATGTCCAAGCGTTGGTATGTCGTCCACGCCTACTCCGGCTTCGAAAAGCATGTCATGCGCTCGCTCGCCGAGCGCGTGAAGATGTATGGCATGGAGGATCGCTTCGGCGAGATTCTGGTGCCCACCGAAGAAGTCGTCGAGGTGCGTGACGGCAAGCGTCGCAAGAGCGAGCGCAAGTTCTATCCCGGCTACGTGCTGGTCGAGATGGAGATGGATGACGAGACCTGGCACTTGGTCAACGAGACCCCGCGCGTCATGGGGTTCATTGGCGGCACCAAGGAGAAGCCGGCGCCCATTGCCCAGCGTGAGGCGGATGCGATCCTCAGCCGGGTGAAGGATGGCACCGACAAGCCGCGGCCCAAGACGCTGTTCGAGCCGGGTCAGTCGGTTCGCGTTGTCGACGGTCCCTTCGCCGACTTCAATGGCGTCGTCGAAGAGGTCAACTACGACAAGAGCCGCGTGCAGGTCAGCGTGCTGATCTTCGGCCGCTCCACGCCCGTCGAGCTGGAGTTTGCCCAGGTCGAGAAGGAATAGCCTTCCGGCTTCATCGTTTTTCGTGGCGGCCACCCGAGGGTGGTCGTGTAACCCGGGGAGCCGCAAGGCGCTACTACCCAACTGGAGTCCATCATGGCCAAGAAAGTACAGGCTTACATCAAGCTGCAGGTGGCAGCTGGCAAGGCCAATCCGAGTCCCCCCGTGGGCCCGGCGCTGGGTCAGCACGGTGTCAACATCATGGAGTTCTGCAAGACGTTCAACGCCGCAACGCAGGACATCGAGGTCGGCCTGCCGACTCCCGTGGTCATCACCGTCTACTCCGACCGCAGCTTCACCTTCGTCACCAAGACCCCGCCCGCGGCGGTCCTGCTGAAGAAGGCCGCTGGCATCAAGTCCGGCTCCGGTGAGCCGAACAAGACCAAGGTCGGTACCGTGACCCGCGAACAGCTCGAAGAGATCGCCAAGACCAAGGAGCCCGATCTGACGGCTGCCGATCTCGACGCCGCGGTGCGTACCATTGCCGGTAGTGCCCGCAGCATGGGCCTGAACGTGGAGGGTCTCTGATCATGGCTAAACTGTCCAAGCGCGCACAGCAGATTCGCGAGAAGGTCGACGCCAACAAGGCCTACTCCCTCGACGACGCCGTGGCCCTGCTCTCCGAGCTCTCCACCGTCAAGTTCAAGGAGTCCCTGGACGTCGCCGTCAACCTCGGCGTCGATCCGCGGAAATCCGACCAGGTCGTGCGTGGCGCCACCGTCATGCCCAACGGTACCGGCAAGGACGTGCGTGTCGCCGTCTTTACCCAGGGTGCCAATGTCGATGCCGCGAAAGAAGCCGGCGCCGACATCATCGGCATGGACGACCTGGCCGAGCAGGTCAAGAAGGGCCAGCTCGACTTCGACGTGGTCATCGCCTCGCCGGACGCCATGCGCGTCGTCGGCCAGCTGGGCCAGATCCTCGGCCCGCGTGGCCTGATGCCGAACCCGAAGGTCGGTACCGTAACGCCGGACGTCGCTACCGCGGTCAAGAACGCCAAGGCCGGTCAGGTGCGCTTCCGTACCGACAAGAACGGCATCATCCATACCACTCTGGGCAAGGTCGACTTCGACGCTGCTGCCATCCGGGGCAACCTAGAGGCGCTGGTCGCTGACCTGAAACGGCTCAAGCCGAGCACGTCCAAGGGTATTTATTTCAAGAAGTTTACCCTGTCCACCACCATGGGGCCGGGTCTGACCATCGATCATTCCGCCCTGGTCTGACCGGGCGTCGATCGAGACAATTGCAGGAACTTTGCGGTCCCCGTGCCGGGCTATCCTCGCCGGCGGGGCACCGTCAAAGACCGCAGGTGCCGCTCCTCCCCGGAAGAGTGGCTTAATCTTTCCTCGGGAAGGCCTGCGCAGATGGTGTGGCCGCCAGATCTCTGGTGAGCACCATCACCCAGGACTCTCGACCTCCGGTCGGGAGAGATGGTAACCACCGGAATCCTCTTCGCGAGGTTCCGGCACGAAGGAGTGATCACTGTGCCACTAGCACTCGAAGGCAAGAAGGCAATTGTTGCCGAGGTCAGTGAAGCGGCCAAGGATGCGCTCTCCGTCGTCGTTGCCGACTCTCGTGGCGTCGCGGTCAGCGCGATGACCGACCTGCGCAAGCAGGCCCGCGAGAACGGCGTGCAGATCCGTGTTGTCCGCAACACCCTGGCACGCCGCGCCCTGTCCGGAACTCCCTGGGAGATTCTGGACGAGACCTTCTCCGGTCCGACCATGCTGGCCTTCTCCTACGAGCACCCGGGCGCCGCTGCCCGTCTGTTCAAGGAGTTCGCCAAGGGTCAGAAGGAGTTTGAGGTCAAGGCGCTGGCCTACGAAGGTGAGCTGATCCCGGCAAGCGACCTCGACCGTCTGGCAACACTGCCGACCTACGATGAGGCGATCGCCAAGCTGATGTCCGTCATGAAGGAAGCTTCTGCCGGCAAGCTGGTTCGTACTCTCGCGGCGCTGCGCGACCAGAAGGAAGAAGTGGCCGCTGCCTGATTGGCGTGCTTCTCTGAGTAGCCTGAACCGATCATTGAATCATGAGCACTTGGTCACCTGACCGAGGCTCCGCAAAGTCTAGGAAATTGAACATGGCACTGACCCAAGAAGACATCATCAACGCCGTCGCCGACATGACCGTCATGGAAGTGGCTGGTCTGATTGAAGCGATGGAAGAGAAATTCGGCGTGACCGCGGCCGCTGCCGTTGTCGCCGGCCCGGGTGGCGGTGAAGCCGAAGCTGAAGAAGAGCAGACCGAATTCGACCTGGTGCTGACCGGCGCCGGCGACAAGAAGGTCAACGTCATCAAGGCCGTCCGCGAGATCACTGGTCTCGGCCTGAAGGAAGCCAAGGGTGCCGTCGACGGCGCGCCGGCGACCATCAAGGAAGCGATGTCCAAGGACGACGCCGAAGAGGCGAAGAAGAAGCTGGAAGAAGCCGGCGCGAGCGTGGAGCTCAAGTAACCCTTGTGCCCATGGCTTCACGCGCTGCGTAAGCTTCCACGGCTGGTGGCGGGTCACCCGCTGCCGGCCTTTTTCTGTTGTCACTAGACGGTTGCCCACGGGCCACCGCTAGCCGAATTCCGACGGCGAGCCTCCTGGTGGAGGCTTGCCGTCAGCGCCTGACGGAGCCGTACCCGTCGGGTGACGCCGACACGCATCGGTCACCCATGGTGAACAAGCTGGGGAATACAGATGGCTTACTCATACACTGAGAAAAAACGCATCCGCAAGGATTTCGGCAAACTGCCCCAAGTGATGGATGTGCCTTACCTGCTGGCCATCCAGCTTGATTCCTACTACGAGTTTCTCCAGCAGGATCGCTCACCCGAAGAACGCATGGAGATCGGCCTGCACGCCGCCTTCAAGTCGGTCTTCCCGATCGCGAGCTTCTCCGGCAACGCGGCCCTTGAGTATGTCAGCTACCGTTTCGGCACCCCGGCCTTCGACGTCAAGGAGTGCCAGCTGCGTGGCGTCACCTATTCGGCCCCCCTGCGCGTCAAGGTTCGCCTGATCATCTACGACAAGGATTCGTCGAACAAGGCGATCAAGGACATCAAGGAGCAGGAAGTCTACATGGGGGAGATCCCCCTGATGACCGAGAACGGTACCTTCGTCATCAACGGTACCGAGCGGGTCATCGTCTCCCAGCTGCACCGCTCGCCCGGCGTGTTCTTCGACCATGACAAGGGCAAGAGCCACTCTTCCGGCAAGCTGCTCTACTCGGCCCGCGTGATTCCCTACCGCGGCTCCTGGCTCGACTTCGAGTTCGATCCCAAGGACAGCGTCTTCGTGCGCATCGATCGCCGCCGCAAGCTGCCGGCCACGGTGCTGCTGCACGCCTTGGGCATGAGCGCCGAGGATATCCTCGCCGAGTTCTTCGAGTTCAGCACCTTCCACATCGAGAAGTCCGGCTTCTCCGTGGAACTGGTGCCATCGCGCCTGCGCGGCGAGACGGCCACCTTCGACATCAAGGATGGCGACGGCAACGTCATCGTCGAGGAGGGCCGCCGGGTCACCCAGAAGCATATCCGCCAGCTGGAGAAGGCCGGTCTCGAGCGCCTCGACGTGCCGATGGACTACCTCTTCGGCAAGACTCTGGCCAAGGATCAGGTCGATCCCGCCACTGGCGAGCTGATCTGCTCCTGCAACAGCGAGATCACCCCGGAACTGCTCGAGAAGCTCGGCCAGGCCGGCATCACCACCCTCGAGACCCTCTACACCAACGATCTCGACTGTGGCCCCTTCATCTCCGATACCCTCAAGCTGGACACCACCGGGTCCCGCCTCGAGGCGTTGGTCGAGATCTATCGCATGATGCGCCCCGGCGAGCCGCCCACCAAGGAAGCCGCCGAAACGCTGTTCACCAACCTATTCTTCAGCGAGGATCGCTACGACCTGTCGGGCGTGGGCCGCATGAAGTTCAACCGTCGCCTGCGTCGCGACAGCGACACCGGCTCCGGCGTCCTCGACCAGCGCGATATCCTCGACGTGCTGCGCGAGATGATCGCCATCCGTAACGGCTTCGGCGACGTCGACGACATCGATCACCTGGGCAACCGCCGCATCCGCTGCGTCGGCGAGATGGCCGAGAACCAGTTCCGCGTGGGCCTGGTGCGCGTCGAGCGCGCGGTCAAGGAGCGTCTCTCCATGGCCGAGAGCGAAGGCCTGATGCCCCAGGACCTGATCAACGCCAAGCCGGTCGCGGCGGCGGTGAAGGAGTTCTTCGGTTCCAGCCAGCTCTCGCAGTTCATGGACCAGAACAACCCGCTCTCCGAGGTCACCCACAAGCGCCGCGTCTCCGCGCTTGGGCCGGGCGGCCTGACCCGCGAGCGGGCCGGCTTCGAGGTGCGTGACGTTCACGCCACCCACTACGGCCGCCTCTGCCCGATCGAGACGCCGGAAGGCCCGAACATCGGCCTGATCAACTCGCTGGCCACCTACAGCCACACCAACAGCTACGGCTTCCTCGAGACGCCGTACCGCAAGGTCGTGGACAGCCAGGTGACCGACGACGTGGTGCACCTCTCGGCGATCGAGGAGGGCGACTTCGTCATCGCCCAGGCCTCCGCCACCGTGGATGAGGGCGGCAAGCTGGTCGACGACCTGGTGCAGGTGCGTCATCGCGGCGAGACCACCTTCATGCGTCCCGAGCAGGTGACGCTGATGGACGTGTCGCCGCGCCAGGTGGTCTCCGTGGCCGCGGCCCTGATCCCCTTCCTCGAGCACGATGACGCCAACCGCGCCCTGATGGGGGCGAACATGCAGCGTCAGGCGGTGCCGACCCTGCGTGCCGACAAGCCCCTGGTGGGCACCGGCATGGAGCGCTTCGTGGCCCGTGACTCCGGCGTCTGCGAAGTGGCCCGCCGTGGCGGTGTGATCGACTCGGTCGATGCCAAGCGCATCGTGGTGCGGGTCAGCGAGGACGAGATCATCGGCGGCGAGGCCGGCGTCGATATCTACAATCTGACCAAGTACCTGCGCTCGAACCAGAACACCTGCCAGAACCAGCGTCCGATCGTGCGCCCCGGTGACCGGGTGAGCCGTGGCGACATCCTGGCCGACGGTCCCTCCGTGGACATGGGCGACCTGGCCCTGGGTCAGAACATGCGCATCGCCTTCATGCCGTGGAACGGCTACAACTTCGAGGACTCCATCCTGCTCTCCGAGCGGGCGGTCCAGGAAGATCGCTTCACCACCATCCACATCCAGGAGCTGACCTGCGTCTCTCGCGACACCAAGCTGGGGCCGGAAGAGATCACCTCCGACATCCCCAACGTCGGCGAGTCGGCGCTGGGCAAGCTGGATGAGGCCGGCGTGGTCTACATCGGCGCCGAGGTCGAGGCCGGCGATATTCTGGCCGGCAAGGTCACGCCCAAGGGCGAGACCCAGCTGACGCCGGAAGAGAAGCTCCTGCGTGCGATCTTCGGCGAGAAGGCCTCCGACGTGAAGGACACTTCCCTGCGTGCCCCGACCGGCATGAAGGGGACCGTCATCGACGTCCAGGTCTTCACTCGCGACGGCGTGGAGAAGGACTCCCGGGCGCTCTCCATCGAGCAGATGCAGCTCGACGAGGTGCGCAAGGATCTCCAGGAGACCTACCGCATCGCCGAGGATGCCACCTTCGAGCGCCTGCAGCGCACCCTCGCCGGCCAGACCGTCAACGGCGGGCCGAAGCTGAAGAAGGACGACGTGCTCTCCGACAGCTACCTCGAGGAGCTGCCGCGTCAGCAGTGGTTCAAGCTGCGCATGCAGGACGAAACGCTCAACGAGCTGCTGGCCCAGGCCGACGAACAGCTCGAGAACCGTCGCAAGGAGATGGACGAGCGGTTCGAGGACAAGAAGCGCAAGCTCACCCAGGGCGACGACCTGGCGCCGGGCGTGCTCAAGATCGTCAAGGTCTACCTGGCGATCAAGCGCCGCCTGCAGCCGGGCGACAAGATGGCCGGCCGTCACGGTAACAAGGGTGTCATCTCGGCGATCATGCCGGTCGAGGACATGCCCTTCGACGGCTACGGCGAGCCCATCGACGTGGTGTTGAACCCGCTGGGCGTTCCGTCGCGGATGAACGTCGGTCAGATCCTCGAGACGCACCTGGGCATGGCCGCCCGCGGCCTCGGAGTGAAGATCGAGCACATGCTGCGCGACGCCCGCGAGCAGCAGGTCGGTCAGATCCGCGAGTTCCTCGGCCAGATCTACAACGCCAGCGAGGGCACCCGCGTCGAGGACATCGACTCGCTCTCCGACGACGAGGTGATCGCCCTGGCGAAGAACCTCAAGGGCGGCGTGCCGATGGCCACGCCGGTGTTCGACGGCGCCCAGGAGGGCGAGATCAAGCACTTGCTGCGTCTCGCCGATCTGCCGGATTCCGGTCAGACGACCCTGTACGACGGGCGTACCGGCGACGCCTTCGACCGTCCGGTCACGGTGGGCTACATGTACATGCTGAAGCTCAACCACCTGGTGGATGACAAGATGCACGCGCGTTCCACCGGCTCCTACTCGCTGGTCACTCAGCAGCCGCTGGGCGGCAAGGCGCAGTTCGGGGGCCAGCGCTTCGGGGAAATGGAGGTCTGGGCCCTGGAGGCCTACGGCGCGGCCTATACGCTCCAGGAGATGCTCACGGTCAAGTCCGACGACGTGGAGGGGCGCACCAAGATGTACAAGAGCATCGTGGATGGCGACCACACCATGCAGGCGGGCATGCCGGAATCCTTCAATGTGCTGGTGAAGGAAATCCGCTCGCTGGGTATCGATATCGAGCTGGAAAGCTGAGGCCGCACCGCCTGCGCTTCACAGAATGACGGTCCGCGGGGGTGGCAACGCCCCCGCCCATGACAACTCCGCAACGGAGCCGACCCCATGAAAGATTTGGTGAAAGTCCTCAAATCGCAGTCGCAGTCCGAAGAGTTCGACGCGATCAAGATCACGCTGGCGTCGCCGGCCATGATCCGCAGCTGGTCCTTCGGCGAGGTCAAGAAGCCGGAGACCATCAACTACCGCACCTTCAAGCCGGAGCGGGATGGCCTGTTCTGCGCCAAGATCTTCGGCCCGGTGAAGGACTACGAGTGCCTGTGCGGCAAGTACAAGCGCATGAAGCACCGCGGCATCATCTGCGAGAAGTGCGGCGTCGAGGTGACCAAGGCCGCGGTTCGCCGCGAGCGTATGGGCCACATCGAGCTGGCGAGCCCCGTCGCGCACATCTGGTTCCTGAAGTCGCTGCCGTCGCGTATCGGCATGTTCCTCGACATGACCCTGCGTGACATCGAGCGGGTGCTCTACTTCGAGAGCTTCATGGTCATCGATCCGGGCATGACCACCCTCGAGCGCGGCCAGCTGCTCAACGACGA
>NZ_VBUI01000048.1 GCF_005780185.1 Halomonas urmiana
CCCGAGCATGGCGTCAAGCGCATCGAGGTGCCTTGGGCACGGCCTGGCAGCGACTTCACCCTGCTGTTCGAGCAGGCGGCCATGTCGCTCGTCAAGGAGATGCCGGTGCTGGCCGTCTCCCGGCAGTTGGAGATCTCCGACAAGCGCCTGTGGCGCATCGTGCACCACTACGTGGGCCGCATGCTGGGCGAGTTGGACCTGAGAGGCGTGACCGCTGTCGGCGTGGACGAAACGGCCTCACGCCGGGGTCAGCGCTATGTCACGGTGTTCCTCGACATGCAGCGTCAGCAGGAGCCGGTGATCTTCGCCGTACCGGGGCATGGCAAGGCCGCCATCGAGGCCTTCAGCGCCTTCCTCGCGGAGCATGGCGGCGATCCCGACAACGTGGTCGAGGTGGTCTGCGACATGTCTCAGGCCTTCCTTAGCGGCGTGGCCGAGAACCTGCCCAACGCCGAAGTGACGGTCGACTGGTTCCATATCGTGCAGACCTTCACCAAGGCGCTGGACGAGGTTCGCAAGAAGGAACGCCGTGAGAAGGGGCATCCCAAAGCCCTCCGGTGGGCGGTCTTGAAGAACCTGGATAACGGCAACCTGACGGCCAAGCAGATCGCCGCTCTCCAGGAGCTGGTAGCCGATCAGGGAGCCACCGGCGATGCCTGGGTGATCAAGGAAAAGCTGCGCTGGATCCAGAAGGCACCGACGCCGCGTGCCGCCCGGTGGCGCATCACGAACTACCTCAAGGTCATGCGAGAAGCCGTTACCGGCCAGGCACTGCTCAAGCCGATGGCGAAGGCCCTGACGACGCTCGAACGACATGCCGAGCAGGTGGTGAGGCGCTGGATCTCCGGCCTGACCAACGCCCGTCTGGAAGGCATGAACGGTCTGTTCCAGGCGGCTCGATCACGCGCACGCGGCTACCGGAACGAGGCCAATTTCATCGCGATGATCTACCTGATTGGCAGCCCCGTGGGGCGCCTGCTGGATCAGGCCAAATCCACATGAAGTGACGAAGAACCAATTAATCGGCGGCCAATTGAAATGCTTAGTTGGCCGGATTTATCACTCATGAGCAATGGCTGGATAAGTCTGAAGCGCTCATATTCTGAACCTTTTAGTGCGCAGCATATTGCTCAACTGGAATCGCTGGAGACAGTGTTCCCCACTCTTCGAGGTGAATGGGAGAGCAGCGGTGATGAAAGAATCTCGATAGTCTATGATGATAATATAACTCTTGGACGATGCGAGAAAGTAATTCGTCAACAGTTGAGCCTGAATGTTGATCATCTTAATATAGATTCTCCCAGGATAACTGGGCATCAGTCGCTGACTATGTCAGTAAGTTCAAGGTTTTCGCATCCGCAGTTTCTCTACCCCAATAATCAAGAAAACCGGCGACATCTTGAGGGTATGTGTAACGAAAGAATCTTCTCGGACAGACTTGTTTCTGAGCGAGAGGCAAGAATAATGGGGGAGTTTGTTCTAGTGACCAGAGAGCGCTCTTCTCGACCAAATTCAGTATTTGATACAACAATACACATTACCGATTGTGAAGGGTCTGCGTGCTTTTTTCAAGTATACGGGACAATGGAGGCAGGACGATTGGAGCTGATCTCTGAGTCTCGAGTCAGGTGGCAGAATGCAATACTTTCCAAGTAGTCACCTTTGGCCCAACAAACGCATCAATATAATTTTTCAGATACGTTTAACGTTACAGGCGCTGGTTTATGTTGCCTTAAATGATATAAGGTAGGATTCAATGATCGTTATTTTTTGCTATTGCAATTCCGGGCTATGAAGAAACTCTTGATGAGGCAGGTAACGACCCTATGGGGCCGGTTTTGCGCTAGCTGAGCGCTGATGTTATATCAGGCTTAACTGATCGTCCGCTTCTGGCCGGAAGCCGAACTTAAGGCTACGCTGGCGAAGTAATTGAGTCAGTCTCAAACTCCGTAACTTCGATAACCAAGCGTCTGATGATGGCGAACAGATTTTTATTTTAAAATCCTCAACTCGTGACGCCCGATTTTTTGAGCAAGGTCGACGCATATGTAAATATTTGGTAAAAAATTGTGCAGACGGAACTGGAGGGTCAAGAAAGGAACAGAAAAAGGATTGCCTCGATGATGGCTGTTCAATAATGATGCTGTTTATTTTGTTGGTTTTTTCTTTTTTTGTATAAAACCTCTAATTTGGCGTCATCGTCTAATTGGTAAGACACTAGATGCTAAAATTTTTATTGAAATCTAGAAATGCGGATTCGAGTCCAGCCGTGATGTTGGAAAACCGATCCACTACGACACCATTACGACGGCGATCGCTCGGCTGCAGGGGAGGGCGAGAAAGCACCACGATACTGACGCCACGCTCTACCACCTTGAGCACTTTACCGTACATGACCTAAGGCGGTCCGTCGCGACGCTGTGGACTGAGACCTTCATGGCCGACCCATTATTAGTCGATGCCATGCTGGCACATGTGCCGTCAAAGCTAGTGGGCACCTACAACAAGGGCAAGCGGTATAAAATGCAGGTTGACGTCTGGGAACGTTGGGGAGCGGCCATTGCACATTCTGCCTTATAAGCGCAGGTGATGTGGCACGCGAGTTTGGCATCATGTCCGGTGCTAGCTCTGGTTTTGCTACTCTGTCGATGACGGCCACCACACCCTTGCGCCCTTGCGCGCCGGCTTCAGTGGCACGTCCACCAAGGGGGCAGTGGTGGTCGCGATCATGGTTCACCCCGGAGGTGTCGAGACTACCTTGCGTCATCGAGTGAAGGTAAGAATTACCTGCTAGAATGGAAACAATGCTGGTGGTGCATCGGCCACCGGCGATAACAAGGTAGTCAAGGGGAGAAGCCATGGGGGTCCAAGGAAAAAAGAGACGTGGAAAAGGGTTACCCGGAGGCTAGTTGTGTTGCCAAGCTACGCCGTCTGGCAGATGCCATCGAGAAGGAGGAACGCTTCGAGATATAGGTCGCGATTGAACGCATCTATGTCCCCATCTTGGCCGAATTTACTATCGAGAAAGAACGCTATGGGGATGAGTGAAAAATAGAATTTCAAATCAAATGGGAGCACTGAATGGTTTGAATAAACTATACAACCGCATCTAATCCTCGGCGTTTATGTAGATGAGAACCCATCACGTGGAAACATGTCTTGTGCAGATTAGCCATTTTTTTCGCCATCGCAGAGGAGATTGATCAGGGGGCTCGCTGATTGGTCTATCACTCGGCTTGCGCGGTTAAACGAACATACACACCAGCCGAGTTATCTATGACAACCGCTACTTGGTTTATCTTGATAGGCTCACTACTTTTGGTAGTGGGATTCACTTTTTCCTATATCAAAAGCGTGCCGACCACCTCTGCCATTGTGTACCTTGTCATCGGGTGCATTGTCGGCCCTATGGGCTTAGAGCTATTTCATTTTAATCCGCTAGAAGAGTCGGGTTTACTGGAGCTTTTGACCGAGATTGCCGTGTTGATTTCGCTATATTGCGCCGGCGTAAAAATGCCAGCGCCAGTGAGCCTGAAGCGATGGCAAAACCCCATGCAACTGGCGGTGGTTTCGATGATACTTACGGTCGGCTTGGTGACGCTTTTCGGCTACTACTGGCTCGATTTACCGCTTGGGGCCGCCGTGTTGCTAGGTGCCGTAGTCGCACCGACTGACCCTGTTTTGGCGACCGAGGTTCAGGTCCGTAGCGCAGATGATCCTGACGAACTACGTTTTTCATTGACCTGCGAGGCCGGAATGAACGACGGCAGCGCCTTCCCATTCGTGATGCTCGGCCTAGGGTTGCTGGGGTTGCATGACCTTGGCGATGGCGGATGGCGGTGGCTGGCAGTGGATGTGCTCTGGGCAAGCGGCGCAGGCATCGGTATCGGCATCTTGGCGGGCATTAGTGTCGGTTGGTTAGTAACCAATATACGCACTCGCTTTGTGGGTACTTCCTTTCTAGAAAGTTTCCTCGGCTTGGGGCTCATCGCATTCGCTTATGGAATCAGCCTGCTAGTGGATGCGTGGGGTTTTTTAGCCGTGTTCAGTGCTGCGGTTGCTTTGCGCCATACCGAATTGAAATTGTCGGGACTCAAACAGGACTACTCAGCACCTGTCGAGGCAAGTCTAGACGGAGAGCCTCAGCCCATATCGCATGTGCATGTGAGTGAAAGCTCGCTGGTATTCAACGAGCATCTCGAGCGTCTGGCAGAAATTGTGCTGGTTCTATTGATAGGTGGCTCGCTCTTCTGGGACTCCTGGAGTTGGCGAGCCGTAGGGTTCGCGGCCTTTCTATTTCTAGTCGTCCGCCCCATCAGTGTACATCTTGGCATGTTGGGAAGCAGGGCATCCATGCGTATGCGCCACCTCATGGGCTGGTTTGGCGTTCGTGGTATTGGCTCGCTTTACTATCTGATGTATGCCATCCAGCATGGCCTGCAAGAAGAAATAGCACTGGAATTGATGCACCTTACCCTAATAGTGGTTGCCATATCGATTCTGATTCACGGGATTAGTGTTAAGCCCACTATTGCTCGTTATTGGCGTTCGCGAAATGTTAGGCATTAGCGACATATTGAATTTTGGATTTTCAATTAACCAGGGCCTACCATCTGCGATCTTGCTGCTCGCCTGTCAGAGAAGGCAGCCTGGCGGTGGGAATACGGAAATCTATGGCTCGAACCTCGTTGCCCGGACGACACAAAAGCAATCAAAAAAGGCGTAAAATGCCATCGGCAGGAGAGGTTTCGCTGTTATCGAATTCGTGGGATAACGATAAACCCAGGTCGGGTTATAAAAATACTCGCTGGTGGTGATAGGGAGAATTAGCAGATTCGACTTTTCGGAAAAAGCCTGGCGCTTGGCAAACTGTAGGCGCTCGTCTTTTCGATGGACTACCCGAATCATCAACTGTTCTTCGATGCGCTTGCGAAAATAAGAAGATTTCGCTCATTGGTGCCCGTCCCCGATGGCTCCGGGTCAATCTGGGAGTGGCCCGGCGAAGGCCCCGCGGTGAAAGTCCGCCGCAGCTTCGACTTCGGCGATGCCACGTTGGCCGGGTTCCGCCGGCACATCGCCGGCCAGCACCTGCAGCACCGTCCGGACACCACGTGACAGCGAGATCAGGTTGTAGCCACCCTCAAGCACGAAGACCAGGCGTCCCTTGCAATGCTGGCGTGCCAGGGCCTTGAGGATGTCGGTCATGGCGGCGAAGCCGCCATAGGAGACCTCCAAGGCCAGGTCATGGGTGTGCGGATCGAAACCGGCCGAGACCAGGATCAGGTCGGGCTGGAACCACTCGACCGCCGGTACCAGGATCTCGCGAAAGGCCTTGAGGTAGGCGGCGTCGCCGGCGTCGGCGGGGAGGGGAACATTGACGTTGGTGCCGTCCCCACGGCCCATGCCGACCTCCTCGAGACTCCCCGAACCAGGATAGAAGGGAGCGGCGCGATGCAAGTCGAAAAACAGCACATCGGGGTCGGACCAGAAGATATCCTGGGTGCCATTGCCGTGGTGGGCATCCCAATCAACGATCATCACTCGCGTACAGCCCAGTGCCATGCGGGCATGAGCGGCGGCTACCGCCACATTGTTGAACAGGCAGAAGCCGCGGGCGCGCACCGGCTCGGCGTGGTGACCGGGTGGTCTCACCAATGCGAAACTGCTCTCGGCTCTTCCCTCGATGACGGCCTCGACGGCGGCGATCGCCGTGCCGGCGGCCACCTCGGCGGCGTCGACGCTACCGGGTGACACGGCCGTGGTGTCCACATCCAGCCAGGCACTCTGGCCGCGTAGCTCGAAGATATGGTCCAGGTAGGAGCTGGTGTGCACCCGCCCCAGCTGCTCGCGCGTCGCCGCCATGCCCGATTCGAAGGTCACGCCGGGAACCGGCTCGAGATCCAGGAGGTGCCGGATGGCGGTGAGCCTGGCGGGGTGTTCCGGGTACTTCCAGGGATCGCCCAGCCCCAACAACATTGAGCGGACAAGATCGTCCATGCGACCCGGGAGGAAAGGCACCTCTATATCCGGCTCATGGGCCAGCATTCGCTCATCATAGAAGACAATCACGCTATTCTCGTCGGCCATAATGCAAGCTCCGGGGGTGTGCAGCGAAAAAGCGATTCAGGCCAAGTGTCTGACTACAGCATAGATGGTCAGGTCTTGGGGGAACGGGTGTCGACGAACTCACTCGGTGGCCAGGCACGACGGCAGGCAGGCTCTTGCGCAGTGAACGTGGATGATGCCCGGTCGTCGACTGGCTCACACCAAGAGGCCACCGATCAGGGATCGGCGACCTGGGTATCTTGCGTAAGCTGGCCCGCGTGCTCAACGATTTCTTGGCCTTGGTCGCGTCGAGCTCATTGACCAGCTTCTCGGTGAAGTCGACGGGCATCGCGCGCAACGGCGGCATCTCGCTGGCCACGAGCCGCGGCCAGGTTGTACCCCTTTGCGCCTCCACGAAGACCCGGAGAGGCCCTTGGCCGGCCTCGTGCATTTGCCCCAACATGGACTGGGTGTCGGCGTCGCCGGTGGTGGCAAGGCGGACGACTTTCGGCAAGGCCTGGCGGTACTCCTGCCGCTCATGGCTCCCCAGAGTGTCGGTGTAGATGTCATCGGCACTGGTCTGCGCGATGTGACCGAACAGGAAGCGCAGGAACATGAATTCCTCGAGGATGGTTACGAGGGCGTTTCCAGCGGGATGTTATGTCTCCGGCCGGTAGCCCCTCGGCTTCCGATGCCTTGCCGATCCACTCGCTCTTCGGTTGTCTCAACGAAGACCTAGAACGGAGAGAACCACCAGAACGATCACGACGGCACCGACGATATAGACGATGTTGTTCATCAAGTAAGTAACCCTCTTTGGCACATGATCCTGTGCCAGGATGCTGCGGGATGGCTCGTGTCATGATGGCGTCGCCGTCCGTGCGACGCGCGGCGCAACTCCCTGTACAAGCAGTTCCCTTGCCTCACCCACGATGATGATAGGCGATTGGCGCCTCACCATCTGTGCGCTGGCGTACAGTACGCCTCGCATCCGATGCCTGGCAAAACGCCCGGTCCTCCACTAAAAGTCGAGAACGAGTTGCGAGGGCTGGAGGGGGGGATGCAGGCCGGGCTCGGTCCGCCTGCGTTGAAGGGGGCGGGTATTCATCTCGGCCGTGAAGCAGTGATGCCCATTTCGACCATTGCGCTTGGCGTGGTACATGGCCGTGTCGGCGTAGTGCATGAGGGTATCGGCATCGTCGGCATCATCCGGGTAGAGGCTGATGCCGATGCTGAGCGTGATGAGGAGTTCATGGCCCCGGATGCAGTAGGGCCTGCCGAGGACGGCGAGCAGCTTTTCCGCGACTCGGGTGGCATCCTCGGGTCGCCTGATCTCGGCGAGCAGGATCACGAATTCGTCGCCACCCTGGCGGCAGACGGTGTCGATGTCGCGCATGCACTCCTGAACACGACTCGCCACCGCCTGGAGCAAGCTGTCCCCCACGGCATGGCCGAACGAATCATTGATGGGCTTGAAGGCGTCAAGGTCGAGATAGAGCAGGGCGACCAGGTGGCGGTGACGTCGGGCCAGGCAAAGGGCCCGGGAGAGCCGTTCGGTCAGCAGGGCACGGTTGGGCAGTCCGGTGAGCGGATCATGCTGCGCCAGGTAGGCCATCCTCTCCAGCATGACCTGTGACAGGGAGGCGTCGTGGAACACGATCACGGCGCCGGTGACGCGACCCTCCCGGTCATGGATGGGCGCCGCGGAATCCTCGATCTCGATCCTGCTGCCATCCCGACGGACCAGCACGCCATCCAGGGCGAGGCCCACCGCTCGGTTCTCCTCGATGGCGCGCCGCCCGGCGGGGATGGCCGTCCGGTGTGTCTTGCCATCGACGAGGGGAAGCACTCTGGACAGTGGCTTGCCGATGGCCTCCGGTTGCGAACAGCCTGTCAGGGTCTCAGCCACCCGGTTCATGTAGGTCACCGTGCCGCGGAGATCGATGGTCAGGACGGCATCGCCGATGGCGTCGAGGACCCCCCGGGCCCATCGCTTCTCGGCATCCAGGGCGGCTGTGAGGCCCCGCCTGGAGGCGTGGGTTGCTGTTCGCTCGGGGAGGACCTCCGTTCTCGGAGTGTGACCTCGCCGCAGCGGCTGCTCGGCAGGGAAGGGGGCGGAATCGAGCGGTGCCCAGGCGGTGCCCTGAAGCATCGAGTCGTCCCTCATGCACTCGGCCTGGGAACGCGCCTGGCCCATGGGTCGCATGCCCGATGGTGAGGCAAGGGCGGCGTGGCTCGCTGGTGCACTTGAGGGAGTGAGACAAGGGACCTGGTCATCAGAAGGGCGTGCATTACCATGAGCCGGTTTCCTGTTCTGCCGATGTCTGATTTCCGCCGGGACGGCGTTGCCTGGCCCGAGCCTTGGTGCGCCTGGCCGATATCCAGCGAGCGTAGTGACGTGACGGCGTCGCTTCCGTGCGTTAGCGTACATGGCATGGACTTCCCTTCCTGCGAGACTATTTTGGCGGGTGGGGGAGTGCAGCGAGACTCCTGTGAGTCAGAGTTTCTCGATCTATCTCAATAGGTTATGGTTTGTCTGGTGTTGCGGGGAAGCCTGTGGCCTGTCTCTTGACGAGATCCGAGGCAAGTCCGGCAAGGCGTTCCAGCGGCTGCCTCTGTCCGTCAACCACCATCGGACAAGTCCGCTCTTCTCCCCCCTGTTGCCGGGGTGGCTTGCCCGATACGGGAGTGTTCGTCATGGCTTCGCAACATGACCCTCGTCAGAATCACCTGCTGGCAGCCCTGCCGAGGGATGAATACCAGCGCCTGGCGCCCCACCTCGAGCGGGTCGAGCTGACACTGGGGGAGTCGCTGGTCGAGTCGGGAAAGGTGATGCGCCATGTCTATTTCCCGACGGACTCCATCGTATCGCTACTGTGCGTGATGGAGGATGGAGACTCGACGGAAATTGCCGTCGTCGGTGCCGAGGGTATCGTCGGCATCTCGCTGTTCATGGGCGGCGAAACCACGCCGGGCCGTGCCGTCGTGCAGAGTGCCGGCGGTGCCTATCGCCTCAAGGGGCAGTTGCTGAAGGATGAATTCGATCGCGCCTCGACGCTCCAGTACCTGTTATTGCGTTATACCCAGGCCCTGATCACCCAGATGGCGCAGACGGCGGTATGCAACCGGCACCACAGCCTGGATCAGCAGCTGTGTCGGTGGCTGTTGCTGAGCCTGGATCGCTTGCCGAGCCACGAGCTGGTCATGACCCAGGAGCTGATCGCCAACATGCTTGGCGTCCGTCGCGAGGGGGTCACCGAGTCGGCCGGCAAGCTGCAGAAGGCCGGGCTGATTGCCTACCATCGTGGGCGCATCAGTATCCTGGACAGGCCTGGCCTGGAAGCACGGGTCTGTGAGTGCTATGCGGTCGTCAAGAAAGAGTACGATCGCCTGCTGAGCTATCAACGCCCCGGGTGATGGGCCCTCTTCCTCGAGGCGCGGTATCGTGCTCGAGAAGCACGTGTCCTTCGTGTGTCTCCTGGCGCACCGACGGCATGATGATGAATATGCCACTGTTCGCTCGGTGGCTTTTCGGTGATTGCCTGATCACCCCGGCTGCCGTCGGCCTCGGAGCCTGGTGGTTGCCTGCCATGTGCCGATTGCCGGGTCTTTACCAGGAGCGAGCACATGCAGTCCTCTATCCCCGGTCCGATGACCAACCACCTTATCGACAGCCTGCCGTCTCAGGACCGGGTGTCTTTCATTGCCGACTGCGAGGCCGTCGACCTGGTGTTCGGTGAGGTATTGACCGAGCCAGGTGGGCAGATCCAGCATGTCCATTTTCCGCTCGACTGCTTCATCTCCCTGATTGCCAGCCTGAGTGACAGTGAGCGGCTGGAAGTGGCGATGGTCGGCAGTGAAGGGATGTACGGCATGCCCTTGATCCTGGGGCTCGATGAGTCGCCGTTGCGGGCTCTGGTGCAGGGGGCAGGGAGGGCGCTGCGCATGCCGGCGGTTGTCTTTTGCCGTCACCTGGAGCAGCGCCCCGCACTCGAGGCGCTGCTGAAGCGCTACCTCTACGTGCTGATGCAGCAGCTCACTCGGGTGGCGGCATGTACCCACTTTCATCAGGTCGAGGCCCGCCTGGCGCGCTGGCTGTTGATGACCCAGGATCGTGCGCACTCCGATCGGCTGCATCTTACCCACGAGTTCCTGGCCATGATGCTGGGGGTGCGGCGTGCCGGCATCACCCTGGCCGCCATGTCGCTTCAGGGGCGCCAGTTGATCAGCTATCACCGTGGGGATATCACGGTGCTGGATCGGGCGGGCCTGATCGAGGCCGCCTGTGGCTGCTATGCCGCCGATCGAAGCATCTACCGTCGGGTCATTACCGAAGGAGGCGCGCTAGCCGGAACGTCCTGATGGTGCTCCGGAGACGATCGCGCTGATATCCTGGCTCATTGATCCTCCTAGCCATCTGCGTGCGGTCGGGTAGTGAGCCTGGAAGGCTCGTCGAGTTCCTCCGTGGCCGTGGTGCCATCCACTTTCGCCAGGATCACCAAGCGCGTGGTGCGTTAATTCACGATCAGAGCTTAGCGCATGGTCCGAATTTCGGGGGGCTCTTCAAATGATTGTTGTGGCGCCAATCCTGAAAAAGTGTTTGCCTAAGATCAGAATATTACGCTTATATCTGTCGAAATTCGGGTGCTGAAAGCACATTAATTTCCCGAAAGCTTAAGTTGACGCTGACAATGTTTTGTCATTAAAAGGTGGCAAGAATCTTTTGTATAGTAAAGGATGAGTCGGGATTCATGGCTCTTCGTCTTTAACCGTGGCCTGGCGTTGCAGAAGGCGCGATATGAAGCCGGCGACAAGAAGCTCGGCTATGCCGCCTT
>NZ_VBUI01000049.1 GCF_005780185.1 Halomonas urmiana
GCCAGCAGCTTCAGGGCCATGGTATGCCTGGCGTGCATAGACCGTTGCCTGCGAGCAGACTTTTCGGACAAAACCTAAAACTAGTTTGGGGATTATAAACAGGTGCTTCCTTGGAAGTCTCACCTACCCCAGGCCAGCGGAGCGAAGAATTTACGTTATTCGTGTAGTAGTTCCACGCACCGAAACCTAAAAGAGCCAGAAGATGAATTTTTTTCAAACTCACCATACCAAATCGTTTCCGCTATAACGCCGATCTTACCGGTGCAACGAAAGGAGCATCCGGCACAGCGAATTGTTAAGAGTTTGATGCTCTGGCAGAGCGGACTTTGTTGTAGGGAGTTTCTACTTCCCGCAACAGAAAGGCCTCTAACCCATAAGCCAAGTATGCGTAGTCTTGGTGAAAACCCAGAGTAATCGCCTGAGACACGCCCCGATCGGCCCATTTTTTCTTAGGGGTGTACTGTCTATTCTTTACAGCAACACTTCGTTGACCTTCTGCCATGCGGAAATATTGATTCGTCCTTGCACCAAGGCCATACCCTGTATATTTACCACCGCCTAAAGAAGCGCCAACGCCAATATATAGGACCTGGTCATGCTCCCCCAAAAGCAGATATATCCCTTGTTTGTTGTGCCCAGGCAGTGTTCCGACCAGATTCCACGGACTATTCCAATTTGGTACTTCGGCTTCCGTGGAAGGCCAATGTCGACGGAAAAATTCGTCGGAGACAGCTTTGATGGCATCGAACGTAACTTTTGGCACAGTTCTCCCTATTCTTAACGTCTCGCCTAACCGGCCGCCCAAAGCTGCGCAGCGAAGCGTAGAAGCTTTGGCGGGTCCGAGTTTATGCGATTGTTAGGCACTGATTACAAGACATCCCATCCAATAGCGGAATTAATAGCGACCCGAAATACATTAGCAATAGCATTCCATATCCTTTCTGACAACTGTAGCGTAATTATTGCCACGGACCGAAGCCTTATTCTAGCAAGCATTTTCTGGTCATCTATAAAAACCTTGGCGTCTTCTTCGTTAAATTCGCCGGACAGTTTTTTTTTGGCTACAAACGAAACGTCATTGATTAAGCCTTTACCAATATTTTCTACGATTTCCTTGACCTCATCCCAATTGTCGTTCACTACAGCCTTAGCTGCTTTGACGGCATCATCCAGTACGCGATCGAAATCTACACCATTAATTGTACCCATTATTTACTTTCCTCCAGATTGGTTTCTCGTTTCTTGAAACCTTCCGCTTCTTGAATGGCCAATACCGCATTAAACACGAGCAGCTTTCGCCCCTCCCAGTTCGCCTTTTTTAGAATTTGTGTATCTCCTGTTAGCTCCATATCTGAATGCTGCTCTTTCCACTTAAGCACAATACACTTTAGATCAACATAATTTTTCGCAGTTAAGCTTGTGTTTTCGAACTCAGCAGATAACTCTTGGCAGTTGGAAGGGGAGATATTTTCTACCACCTCTGAAATTCTTGATTGTAGAGTTTGGCCTGTTGAGTTAATTTTATTATCGCTTGCCATCGCTCTGAGCATCATAGCTTCGGCATCTATAATTAAGGAATTATAGTCGCTCTCAAATTGCGTGAAATGTCCGCTGTGCATAGAAGGGTCATCTATTGCTGCCCTATCGGAGTCTTTTAATGGGCTCGCCGACCTTCCTTCCTCGATAATTTCTGCGGCCTTTTTGTAAAATTCTTCAGTATCTGTTACTAATTTTTCGTCATATGGTGATACCAGAACCGTTGTGCATCCCGATAGAATCGTGAAAAACACCGCGATTAACGGGATAGCGATAGCTTTGTTAAGTTTTATGGTCACCCTCATTTTCTTCTCCTTGTTGGTAGGTAAATATATCTCTATAGCTGCCTAAAGACTCAATAACCGGTGCGCTTTAGCGCGTCCGGCGCCGCAGGCGCGAAGTTGATTGATTTGTTAGGCTCACCACCCAAGCATTCTTCTAATATCTTTGGCCGGGTCGGGCGGTACGCCGCGTTCGGGAGGGCTTAAAGTTGGCACTTCTTGCTGCAACTTCTCAGAACCATAATTTTGTCTAATGGAATCTGACAGTTGATCTAATTGCGCTACGCCCAGTTCAGGACCAATACTACTTATAATTTCCCGTATTTTTTCATCAGAAAAATCTGGAGCATCAACAGTCTCGGTAGCCAAGCGATAAGTAGATGGCCCAACGATGCCCGAACTTACAACTTTTTTCACGACTTTCCAGCTCGGACCGAAGGTTCTAACAGCCAAATACATTCTTGGCCAACTCATCATATGCATCAATGAGCAATGGAGATTTATTTTCCGCGTAGCCGTGTGGGCAAAGCGGTTTGCGGTGACAGCCGAGGTTCCCTGCTGCTGCGCCAAACTCTCCAGCAAACGAGTCTTGCCTGCACCGGGTTCGGCCAAGACAACAATTAATCGCGAAGCAGCCAGCAGGGCGGTTTCGCTAAAAATCTTATCGCCAGCGCTTAGATTTCGGTGGAGGTAGAAGGTTACACTCATGGTCGTAATATTTGCTGCTGATCACGCATTGACAATCAATCCCATAACATTTGACGGCCACTTAAAGGATTATCGGGGTGCGATAACCCAAGCTCATTAATCGCGTTCCTACCGCAGCGAATGTCGGCTCTCCGCCCTTAGTGTCGACACCTCAGGCACATGCTGGACTTTCCACCATTGTCCGAAAACGGTCGTTCCGCTCCTTCCACCTGATGCACCGGGCTTGAACGCATCCCTTCATATGACCAGGCACACTACCGCGAGGGAATCCAGACGCGTGCTGATGCCTTCCCTGGCGTGGAAGCCCGAAGCGTCGCCATTTTGAGACACGACAGCATGAGGCAGATACATACTTTCACATTACATCCTAATCAACCTTCGTGCGATTAGCGAATGGTGGACTTGAATCGTGTCAGTAAAATGAGTTGTTGATGAGAGCGTCGAGATGCGATGGGGCTGGTGAGATGGAAGGTGTGGGGATGTGGGGATGTGGGGATGTGGTCAAGGATGGTAAAGCCAGTCCCACACGATGATGGGCGGGGCCGAGCAGAGCTGGCAAGGGCCAAGGCTACCTCGGCGGCAGTGGCAATGCCGGGGTCAGGGAGAGCTTAGCCGTGACACAAAACCGGAAATCCGCATCACCCTTCTCTTCGTTCAGGAGACTCCACATGCAGGGGTAGCCCACACCGCTTGTCATCCTCACGGACCAAATGGCTTGCCATCGTGACATCGGCCACGATGGCGAGGTGGCGAGGTGGCGAGGTGGCGAGGTGGCGATGACACGGTGGGTCAGCCCAGTGATAGCTTCGACGCCGATATGGGCCTTAAGGCCGAAATACTACTGATTGCCCTTCTTGGTCTGCTTCATCTCCGGTTAGTGTGCTTGGCATGGTTCTTGGTGGACGGGGCCGCCGCGATCGTGGCATCGACGATGGTACCCTTGCGCATGAACAGGTCCTTCTCGGTCAGGCTGGCGCTGATCTCCTCAAAGATCCGCTGGGTCAGCGCATGCTTCTCCAACAGATGACGGAAGCGCAACAGCGTGGTCGCGTCCGGCATGCTCTCGACGGCCAGGTCGATACCGATGAAATCGCACATGGCCTGGCTGTCGTAGGTAGCATCTTTTAGCGCCTCGTCGGCGAGCGCATACCATTGTTGCACGAATTGGATCCGCAGCATGCGCTCCAGGCCAACCGGCGGTCGGTCACGCTTGCCCGACGCGTTGGGGAAGTAGAAAGACGACAGCGCGTCGATGAGCCGCTGCCTAGGCACCAAGGCCTACATCTGGGTCGGGATCAATCTCGGCGGGTAACCTTGATCTTGTTCTGGTGCTCTGTCCCAAGATTCTATCCCGCCGTTGATGATCAGGCAGCTGCGGCAAGATTTATGCAGGGTTTCCTTAGCTCGCTAGCTACCGATTTAGACACACTACTAATCATACATAAACGCATATTAACCCAAATGTATGTCAATTGTCGCTATTTCATCCGGAAGAATCTTCACTAATCTCCTAATCTCCTGTTTAGGTTGCTCAATTAACACCCTTACAGTATGCTGACCAGGTTGGATCGACTCTTTAGTCCATGACCTCCCAACGAACTCAGAAAGCTGCTCATCATCAATACCAATTTTCAAAGCCATAGGAGAATCTTTATGCTTTATATTCACCTCTAAACCACCAGGCAAATTAGCCTTTTCGGCTTCCTCTTCTATCTTTTTCTTTTCAGCTAAAACTATTTCTAACTCCTCCTGAGCTTTCTCTGATGAAAGGCGCTGTGATTTTATAAGGTCATTTAGCAAAGCTACACTGCTATTGAAATCAGAAATCCATTTATTAGTCTCATCGTTTTGAAGCTTTAAAATTCCATCAACAAAACTTCTTCCCATCTCATAAAGAGCACACTTATCAAGCTCATTGAGCGGTCCATCTTTCTTGATTGTATAACCAGTCCAATCTAATATAAATTTGTGAGTTTTTGCCTCCATTTCTGTCACAGTGGCAACATATCTTAGCCAACCACTAGACCAACCGAAAATCCGATCGGCAGCTTGAAGCAAGCCTGCCACAGCTAATGCGGCGACACCAGATTGCGTTAAATAAAGACTCTCTTGGGCGTCCACAGACATGCCGGCAAATAACGGCAATGCCACACCAAGCACCAACAAAGAAAAACTAGCTGACCTTATAATAAGAGATGCATATTTCTTAGCATTTTTGCTTACCCAATACCACTCGCGTGCTTTTTTAGAGGTTGCGATTGCGGATTCATAAATTTTCTTTGATGCATCATCAGGAGCAATACCTAAATAATCCTTCCAAACTCCCAACTCATCTATTTTTATGTCAGTTTTTTTAGCCACAATTTTCACCACTCAGTCTATAAAGAGACTCGGCATAATCAGGACACATGGTAAACACGGAAAAAAATCATCACTCAACCTTATTAAAACCCAAGGAATTAAAAACTGAAATATTATACTCCCATCTTTAGAGAAGAAAAATACTGGTTGCTTGATACTAAATTTATACTGCTCCGGCCGGTATGGAAGCAACAAGAACAACAATGGCCTGGTACGGCAGTAAGCCAAGCTACGCAAGGAGGTCAAAAAGGGTGAATGGCAGCCCTCGAAAGCTCCCCGGTTATCGGACATCGGTACAGGATTTTCTGGTAGATTACTAAGGAGATCTGGAAACCGCAGTTGCTACGCTTATTGCTTGAAATCAGAAAATCTAATTTTCAGTACAAAGGATAGCACATCCGTTGTTGTTACTGAAATGTGTCGCCTCGTATTACAAACATTCTATTGCTCACATACTGGCCGTAGACCTATATTTTTGTTCGCCTTTCCACCTAATTTTCGAAACAATCGAAAGTTATTAATCGATATATTGGAGTGAACATTAGTCGTCCAGGCGCCGCCAGCTAGTTGTTGACTTTTGGGTGCGTCCAATAATTCATAAACATTACCGATTAAGTCAACAAGCCCTTCCGGGGATGCCCCCTTGGGGAAACAGCCTACTTCGATAGGACCCTCAGCAGGCGGCATCCCTAGGAAGTTAAGATGTGCCTGTGCTTGATAATTTAGCAAATCTTCTCCCCATGGCCATGCGTTTGGCTTTAGACTTGCAAGCATGATCCATTCCTCCTTTGTAGGAAGTCGCCATCTGTGACCAGTCTTCTCGAATAAACGCTCAAGTATGATGTATACGTCGTTCAGATCATGCAAAGTGTATGGTCGCACAGATTGCTCACGTATCAATTCTTGATCAGACAAGAGCTGCCCAACTTGGTATCGAGTAAGAGGGTACTTACATGCAAACAAATTATCGAAATATACTCCAGGCGGCGGCAGCATTAGGGCTGGGTGGGCACCCCTTAATGCCAACTGCTTAGCGATGTCGCGTACTCGCCTAGGCGCAAGGGAAGAATCATCGAGAGAGTCAATGAGAAACTTCTCCAGTCGTGGCCGACTGTGATCATCCAAGTGCTTGTAAACCATAGATAAGAACTCAAAGCATCTATTCTTTGAGACAGAGAGGACGTGTGGTAGTAGCGCTTCAAAGAACAGGTCTTGGTAATTTATAAGCACGGAGACCGCCGTTTCAGCCAAGTCAGCAACGATTGGGTCGTCAGAACGCTCAACTAGTGACCGAATCTCTTTGAGGTAGTTCTTCTTTTGCCCACTATCTCGACGTGGTTGATTGTCCACTAGCGAATGCATCGGACGGCCATCGACAGCATTCCGAAGGGTACCAATGAGAGCGTTGACCAACAAAGATTTGGTAGGTGCATCATAATTAACTAACGAGTTCGGAACGGATATAGTTGCAGCCCCAACGAATAATCGCTGAGCTTGTTCGCTACAGGAAATATGGATTTCGGCTTGAACTGGACGACACCCTAGAATCTCGTCTACGATTTCAGGCAGCTGATCAAAAGAATCAAAAGGTATAGGAATTATGTTCAGTTGGTTTAGCTCATCGCGGCGGGTGGCAATCTCATTAACTCGTAAAGCCGCATAGCTACGTACATTCCATACGCGCGCCATACGCAAGCACAATTTGATATCATCATCGTTAAGCGAGAACCCAAGAAAAAGCGGTGTCCCAATACGATGACGGATCAATTCCTGTACCATGGACCTTTCTGCATACATCCAATCGTACTCATCGCTCGTAAGGATCCATGTCCATGGTCGCTCGAGGCTTCCGTGAAGCTTAAGTAATTGCGGAGTCTCTGAAGGTATTCCGAAAAGTGAGAGATCATCGGGTGTGCCACAAAGGATAGAATGGGATGTGAGCGGTTGCATTGCAAGTCGAAATGCGTTCTCAACGGCATAATCGAGGTTAGTGGTCACTAGGTATTGAGGGTCGGCTTGTACCAGCGCCTGAAGTGTCAGAGTCGTCGCTTGCGGGGGAATCGATAATTCATGCTGGATTCTTTTTACGAACTCGGCTTCCCCCATTTTCTGACGGATCTTAAGGAGCGTATGACTGTAACCGCTTTCGGATACTGACATGTTGGCGCTTTCAGCCAAGCGGTTCACCAACACTGCCCAAGTTGGTAGACCGATTGGCATAGAAAGCCCCGCGCCCAAGATTGGAACGATCTTGCAGCGATCATTTTTTGCAAGCTTAAGAGCATTTCCGGTTTCACTTCTGATACTTCTTAGTTCATTATTCATTTTTGAAAACCAATCATATGCATTTATCTTTATGTCCAGCCAATCTCAGACTGAACATTTACAAAAAAAATAAACGAACCACAGCATTCAATAGGCTTATATAGAATTGTCTTGTCTAATGACCTTCTAAAAATTATTGAAGACATGATAAATAGTTCTATTCACGATCTCCACCAGCAGCATTTTTATAAGGCTGTCTAACATCTTCTTGGAGGAACACACTCTAAGATAGTTTTCATGAGTTCAAGCAATTAGTCAGGCATTGTGATACAGACCATACATCTAAATTAGTATCTTCCAGATGTTAACTAACATTGTATGTCTCTGGGATTTATCCGCTCTAGGCGCAACCAGAAAAAAGCGTCATTCCTAACACAAAAATACATTTACACCTTATCAAATGCAGCCCAAGTTTTGGGACCGACGATACCATCAGGCACAAGTCCATTATCGCGTTGATACTGCCGGACAGCCGCCTCCGTGATCGGGCCAAACAAGCCGTCGACTTTGTCTCCAACGAAACCTATTTTCTTTTGTACTTCTTTGACTAAGAAGCGAGGATTTGACGCTCTACCTCTTCGTAGAGTGGGGCGATCATCGTGATCCTTGTGAGGAATTAATGGACCAGATGCGGGATTGCCCATTAGTTGAGCGACGTCACTACGGAATTCGTCCATATCGATTGAGTGAGGGTCGGGTTTAGAAGACCGCCACTCCCTATGAGCGCAGCACCATCTTTCATCCTGCGAAAGCTTAGTCAGAATCGCTGTAACACCGCGCTTGTATGCATCTAGTTGAACCGCTGGCCAAGGATCAGCATTGGGCCCAGTAGCATGACCTGTGTTCTCGGCTTCAATGCCAATGAACCGGCTATTGCCGGACTCCCCATTCCAACTACCACGTCCAGCATGATTGGCACGGCCAGCAGCGATGACATAGTAAGTACCGTCACGACCAAGTCCAAGTTGTGCCAGAGGACCGGGCAGATCGTTCCGACCGTTTATGAGAATATTGAGACTGGGCATATTCTTGGTAGGTATGCCGGCGGTGTGGTGGCACACAACGCCTTTTACTGAACTGGACATATTGCCTCTTCCACGATTGGCCCAACCGTCTATCTCAGCGACTTTGAGCCCAGCTTCGAGAAGCACTTTCGGCAACCATGTCAATTGAAAGCTCATTCGGCTACTCCTCCATCGGCAGCAGGTAGGTCTTCGTCAGGTGTGGCGTCCTCGGCGGTAAATTCGCATGCACAGCCATCAATTTCATCGTCGTTCTGGATATCAGTTTCGTTGTTCATAGATCACCTCATTTGTATTGGAAGCATCCCTGAACACCGCAGAACCTGCGCTTATTTATTAAATTCAGTTTTAAACAGATTAGCCTGGTATTGGCAAACCACCCCCACCGACCTTTATTGAAAAAAAGCAATTAGCTTTACAAAGAAATGAGTTCCATCCACACTGTTTTTGTTGAGCCTTTTTACATTGTTTCTTTTCATCTGAGCATGTGCCAATGCAACTCTTACCTTTGGCACCAGTCGCGGATTGCACAGCAACTCCGAGCATCTCTTCAGATTGTATTAGGAGAGTATAGAGTGCACAAACTTCTTCTTCGTCCATCTGCCCAGTGGCAAAGCAATCAGCGAATCGTTGAATTACCATCGTTCCTTGACGGATATAAAAAATAGCCATTTCATCAGCGGGTGAGTCAACAGAGACGCGAGATATCATCTCTTCCGATGGGAGTTTAGAAACAGCATCAATCGAAAATTGCATGAACTCCCTAGCATCACTGGCTTGAATTTCTCTGCACATTGTAAAACTCCTTTCTAGAGTCACTATATTAATAAGCAAATCACCAATCTATATGCTATTAAATTCAATGCAATAGTCGCTCAATCTCCTTAGAATTCTGCACAAATATTTACACTTTTTTATAATTGATGTGTATGCCGCGCGTTTACTGGTGATACTGCTCGCAGCTTACATCTAAAGAAATCGTAAGCACTTGAACGAGTAGCTACGAAGCCAGGAAGAAAGTCAAAGGCCGAAAATACCATGTCATTATCGACATTCTGGGACGGGATATTTCCGCGAGAGGGCAACCTCCAGCGTACAAGAGCGTTAACGTCTAATCCTGTCATGTTCAGGCCCGCTGAACTAAATCGAAACAGAGGGAATATGTGGCGCAGCTCACGTATCCGTTCGCTCCTTACCAGTCAGCCACTTCCACGTAATTATAGATAGTCCCACGGGTATAAACACTGCTACCAACAATAGAATAGTGCCTAGGGGAAACCAATTAGAAGGTAGGGATACCACAACATAGAGGTTTAAAGCGACAAGAAATCCACCCCATACCCAGAGAATTATCAACTTTCCATAGTGCCATCTCTGGATCCCTTTTCTGCCGGTCGGCGCCGGTGTCTTGTCACGGTGGTCAGTCAACGGTTACCTCAAAGAAGACAGTTTTGATGGTAAACCTGATTCTTCCAGCAGCGCTAGCTACTCCGGCCTGAGCAGACTGGAAGATACTTTCCCAGGCACGCCAGAAACCCTGCGTTCCCTTTTCCAGATTACGTAGGTCACCCGAGTACGCCGCCTCCAGAATGTCCTCCATCAAACCTTCGTAATCCGCCGTCTGAGGATCCGGTAAACGTAGGATGGCCCGGTTCCTCAGCGCATAGAACGTATTGGGCAGGTCAGATACGAGCCCGGGACCAGGGTAGTCAGTAGTTACAAGCAGGTAGGGACCTTCAGTTGGTGAGAGCCCAAGTTGTGAGCAGAAGGCTAGCGAGCGCACCACGTCAATCGCTGTCTGGATATCTCCGGTGCCTGCACGGCCAGGGTCTCGAGACCAGAACTAGGTTTTGTCCGAAAAGTCTGCTCGCAGGCAACGGTCTATGCACGCCAGGCATACCATGGCCCTGAAGCTGCTG
>NZ_VBUI01000004.1 GCF_005780185.1 Halomonas urmiana
GTCTTCTTGGTCATGAACACCTCCATTGCCTCCATTATGAGGCTTATCGGGGTGTCCGCTCCAATTGGACCACTTCATCTCGCCTTCTTACTTGAGGGGGCCATGGTGCGTGCTGGTCTGGAGGGGCGCAGCGACTGCTTGCAACAGGCCCGTGTCATAGCGGCTGCAATGCTGAAATCATGATGAACTCGACAGCCAACGAGCGTCTGCTGGGAGTTGCGGCAGTTCTAATTGCCGCCATCCTGTGGGGGACCACCGGCACCGCAGCGACCTTCGCCCCTGACGTCAGCGCCATAGCGATCGGAGCCGTGGCAATGGGTGGTGGTGGCCTGATGCAGGCCTTGCTATCCGCCAGGCGGATTCATCGCCACGCAGGCTTGCTGCGAGATCAATGGCGATGCCTATTCCTGGGCGCCGTCGCCGTGGCGATCTATCCGCTGGCGTTCTATGCCTCCATGCGCCTGGCCGGTGTGACCATGGGCACGGTGGTTTCCATTGGCTCCGCTCCCCTCCTTTCGGCGCTGATCGAGTATCGCCTGGATGGACTGCGGCTCACCAGGCGCTGGGCGATCGGCGCCGGGCTCGGGCTGGCCGGCGTGCTACTGCTATGCCTGGCCGAGGGAAGCGGCCATGTGCCTACGGGGACCGGTTCAGGTGTCGTCCCTGGGGTTTTGCTGGGCTTGCTGGCCGGTCTCAGCTATGCCCTCTATTCGTGGACGGCTCGTCGCCTGATGCAAGGTGGCATCGCTCCCCGAGCCGCCATGGGGGCCACCTTCGGGCTGGGCGGCCTGATGCTGATGCCGGTGCTGTTTATCACCGGTGCACCGCTGCTGGCTTCGTGGGGGAATGCGTCGGTGGGGCTGTACATGGCCCTGGTACCGATGTTGTTGGGGTATCTCTGCTTCGGGCACGGTCTGTCACGCATTCCTGCCAGCACCGCCACGACGATCACCCTCTTCGAACCTGTAGTCGCAGCCGTACTGGCCGTAGCTATCGTCGGTGAACGCCTGACAACGATGGGGTGGGCTGGCATCGTGCTGATACTGGCTTGCCTGATTTGCATCAGTGCCCCCTTCAAGGCGAGCACACGGGAGACTACCTGTTCGATACCCAGTTCTGATGTTGCCCCAAGGAGCGAGCATGATGTAAGGAAGACGAGGGTATCTTTGCGGTAAAAGGAAACTGCAACCTGAAGCGATCAAAGAGACAGGCTGATTGCAGTTCCTCAATAGATGGGGCATCAGCCCCGTGCGGGTGAAGACATTCTTATTTCACAGCCGATTCCCTTTTCTACTCTGAACGCAACGTTATGGCACTAACTGATGCTCAGGCGCTAATGCCGTTACCAATCGTCATGCTAAAGAGGCCATATGTCGGCCTCTTCAGCATGCCTCAAAAAGCCAACTACAGTGTGTTTTTATACAACATGCCAGCTTTCATAATGAGCATCAGCTGTTCATCCGGCTTTGTAAGAACAGTGACATCATCCAATGGGTTATCCTTGAGCACGATGATATCGCCTCTTGCGCCTGGAATGACTTCGCCAAAATCGCCAGTCTGGCTATAGGCGTCGGCAGCATTGCTGGTAGCAGCACGGATCAACTCATCGTTAGGCACCACATCTTTGCGCAGGTGAAATTCGTTGAGCTGATGACGCTGCATACGGCCTAGCAGGTCGGAACCGTAGAGCATCTTGACACCATGCTGCTGGGCCATTTCAAGCGCTTTTCCACCAGCGTCGAGTACATCAAAAACCTTGCGTTGTAGATGCTCGGCCATACCGGCCTCAACGCCTTCCTTGGCCAAGGCGTCATAAGTCGAGAGGGTTGGCACCAAATAGGCATCATGCTTGAGGAACAACCGGCAACTCTCCTCATCCATCAAGTTGCCATGCTCGATGGTCTTGACACCTCGGGGAATTAACCGATTGATGGCGCGTGCCGTATAAGCATGGGCCATAGTGTAGATGTTGGCAGCAGTAGCTTCCTCTACGATGGCGTCGATTTCCTCAAGAGAAAACTGGGTGCTATCGATGCGATCAGTGGGCGATGAGACGCCGCCCGAAGCCATGATCTTGATCTGTGTAGCACCCTTCCGGATTTCGTCACGGGCGGCCCGGCGGACTTCGCTGACTCCGTCGCAGACCCTTCCCAAACCGGAGCAGCAGAAGCAGCCTTCAAAGGTGTTCTGCCCGGGGCCGCGCATGTCCGCGTGGCCCCCGGTCTGGGAGAGAGCATTGCCTGCATACAAGATGCGCGGTCCAATCAGACTGCCCTCGTCAACGGCATTGGCCAGGCCGTGGTCTGCACCTCCGGCGTCGCGTACAGTGGTAAAACCGCGCATCAGCATGGCTTCGAGCAGCTCGCTGGACTTGGCGCCGACGTAGAAAGGAGAGAGCGTCTCGAGCAGGGCAAAGTTGGGCGTAATGGCTGTAACATGCACATGGGAGTCAACCAGGCCGGGCATCAGGAACTGGCCCTGGACATCTATTACCTGGTCGTCTTGACCGTCTAGTGGCGAGTCACTGACGGCGGCAATGCGACCATCCTTCACTCGAACCTGCTGGTCGGCTAGCACCTTGCCGTTACGAGTATCGATGACGTTGGCGTTGATGAAGCGTGTCGTTGTCATTGGAATTCCTTGTGAGTTTTCAGCAGTGCATTAGAACATTTTCTGCGGGAGGTAGAGTGACAGTGCTGGGATCAGCACGATCAGCAACAGGGCGACAACGTCCATGACGATGAACCAGCTTACGCCCCTGAAGACTTCGGAAAGGGTTACACTTTTGCCCAGCGCGCCCTTGATGACATAGACATTGAGTCCGATCGGTGGGGTTACCAAGCCCACTTCGAGCAGCTTGACGACGATGATGCCGAACCACACCAAGTTGAGGTCTGCACCTTGTACCAACGGCAGGATCAGCGGCAGGGTGAGCAGCAGCAGGCCGATGGAGTCGATGAACATACCCAGCACGAGGTAGATCAGTGCCACAGCGAGAATGATCCACCACGTCTCCGTGCTAACCCCGAGAATCAGCTCGGAGAAGGCAGCGGGTACACCACTCATCGCCAAAAAGCGAGTGAAGAAAAGCGACCCGATGAGGATGATGAAGATGCTTGCGGTGCTCACCGCGGTCCGTATAAGGGCTTCCCTCAGTGCGGCACTGGTCAGGGTGCGTCGGGCAAAGGCAATCAAGGCGGCAATAGTGGTACCCACAGCCCCGGCCTCGGTGGGCGAGAAAATGCCCAGGAAGATGCCGCCCAGAACCGAACCGATCAGCAACGGCAGCGGCCAGATATTCTTAAAGGCATCCCACTTTTCATCCCAGGTTGAGCGCACATCAGCGTCGCCGGCCAGGCTTGGATTAAGCTTGGTCCGCACCATGATCATAGCAATGTAGAGCAGCGCCGAGAGCACCCCGGGAATGAAGCCAGCCATGAACAGCTGGCCCACCGAGACCTGAGCGTAGACACCATAGAGCACTAGCAGAACGCTAGGAGGAATCAGAGAGCCTAGAGTTCCTGAAGCCGCCACGGTTCCTGTAGCCAGGCCCTTGTCGTAGTTGTGCTTGAGCATCTCGGGGACAGCGATGCGCGACATGGCCGCCGAAGTGGCAACGCTAGAGCCGGAGGCTGCAGCGAAGAAGGCCGAAGCCATCACACTCGAGACGGCTAATCCGCCGGGCAGCCGTGCTAGGTAGAGACGCATGGCATGGAACAGACCTTGGGTCATGTGGGTAGTGGTACACAGATAACCCATGAACAGGAACATCGGTGCAGCAGTCAACTCCCAGGTACCAGCAAAGTCGAACGGTGTCGCGGAAATCATTCCCCAGGCCACACGCATGCTGGTCATTTCACTGATGCCGATAATCGACACCAGACCGAGAGCGATGCCAATGGGTACGCGCAGGGCGATCAGGGTCAAGGCAATGGCAATGCCTGCCACGCCTATCTCAAGGTTACTCATTAGGAAACTCCTACGGGGCTTGGCGTAGTCGCAGCGCCTTGATCATATTGGCGAGGATGGCCAGGAACATGGCCGCAAAGCCAACCGGCAGCGCCCAGCGGCTAGGCCACAGGTAGAAATTGAAATTGGCCATGGCGGTTTCCAGTCGTAGCGTAGCGCGCAATGCATCCAGATAACTCTGGTAGCAAAGCATGCCGAAATAAATCAGACCGAGTGTCCCAGCGAACAGGTAAAGCGCTAGTTGTAATGAATGAGGAAGTCTTCCGACAAGTACGTCGACGCTGATGTGTTCCTGCTGGAGTTCGACATAGGCTAGCGGCAGGAATACTACGGCGACCATATAGTAGAAAGAGACAACCTCTAGGGTTCCGGGAAAAGATTTTCCATATATATATCGCAACCCCACGTCGAGTGAGACATGTAGCGCCATAAGCACAAGGAACATCGCCGCAAGCACCAAGGCACTCTTAGCCACCCATTCAGTCAGGGTCTCGAAGGTCCTGGTTATCATGCCAGCTCTCTCCTGTTATTATCCGTGGCGGAAAACCCCAATTCAAGCAGGGTCTGCTTCCAGAACACCAGCATGTCACGATAGAGTTCGGGGTCATTACGCCATATGCTCTGTGCCCCCATGCCTCGCATCATGCACAATGTAGCGTTTAGAGCTACCCGTTTCTCATGTGAGCTGTGCTCGGAACTGACAACCAACTGTTCCCAGATTTTCTCCAATGAATCATTGAACTTTGCCGCCAGTGGTACCAGAACCTCCATAATGGCAGGGTCGGTGCGCGCATTGGTGAGATATTCAAGGGTCACCATATACATGTCACCTTTAAAATGTTCATGCAGCGCCTTTAGCAAGCTGTCGAAGTTTAATTCACCAGCTTTGACCCTTATAGCCATGTCCCGAACGCTTCCGACTTCGCGATTAAGAAGATCTTCCAGGGCGGCTTGCATCAATGATGTCTTAGACGGGTAGTGATGCACCAAGGCGCCACGTGAGACTCCTGCCTGGTGTGCAACGTCAACAGTTGAAGTGGCACGAATACCCTTTTCCAGAATGCACTCGATGGTCGCCTGCGTGATTCGGGCTTGAGTCTGGCGTGATTTTTCTTCTTGGTTTTTTCGCTTGATCATAGCGCCCCCTATCTTTCCGTGGCCGCCTCACTGAGGCGGCCTTGGTCGTGATGGAGTTAATAAATCCCGTAGTCTTCGGGAAGTTTATTATATATTTCTTCCATCACCAGTTCAGCCAGGGCTTCTTCGTCTTCACGATCGACGTTGCTGATCAAGTCTTCCCACTTTTCATAGGTGGCCAGGAAGCCGTCGATCAGGGCATCCGGGTCCTCGACGCCATATTCATCACGTGCCTTATCGTAGACATTCGCGAGGGCTTCATCTCGGAAAGATTCCACAGAAGCCATCAGATCGTCACCAGGCTCGTAAATGTTATTTCCTTGCTCTTTAGCCTCTTCCATCGCAGCATCTGCAGCACCAAGGTACTGGACAATCATGCGTGTCATGGCTTTAGCACTCGCTTCTTTGAATACATCGCGATGCTCGTCACTGAGACTGTTCCAGAAGCCTGAGTTAAAGCCCCATTGAGGGCCTGACCAATACATTCCAGTCGGCAGGAGGGTTGTGTGCTCGGCGACTTCCCACAGCGATCGATCGACCAGGTCATTGACTGCATTGGTTGCACAATCCAGTGAGCCACGGTCGAGACCGCTATACATCTCGCTGGAAGGAACGTTGACCGGGGTGCCGCCCGCTTCTTCAACCCATGCCGAAACGGTGGAGCCGGCCGTCCGGATGCGTTTACCACGTAGCTCGTCAAGGGTACGAACTGGTTCACGACACATCAAGACATATGGCGGGGTGGTGTAAGCGCCGAGATATACAATATTCAACTCTTCCCACTCGGCAAGCTGAGTAGGATTATTGACACTAAAGTCTGTGACTGCGAGAGCAGCGATCAGCGGATCAGAGTAGTTAAACCCCAGTTCCTGAACGGCATTTGCCACCGGCATTTCGGAAGGTGTGTAGATGGCAGCATGGTGCGCGACTTGAACGACGTTATCCTGGATACCCTGCAGATTGGCCCGTGGTGCCAGCAGCACGGTACCGGTATAGACCTCAGGCTGGAGGTCACCGTTTGACAGCTCCTCGACCGTCTCAGCCCACTCGATGTAGCCATAGCGGGAGAAAGGGTGCTGTTGGTCGTAGAACGAATTGGCAATGAATGAGGTCGAGGCTTGCGCTGAAGTGGCGTATACAGGGAGCGCCAGAGCAGCGACAGCTAGTGTCAGCGTATTGCGGGCAAAATTCATGTTGTTCTCCAGGCCGGGATGATCGGCAGCTTGTTGCTATTGTGTTGTGTCATCTGGATGGCACAGCGCCGGATGGCGAATGCGCTTGATTCAACCTAGACTCTAGACAGCAAAAAAACAAGCAGGTCTGTTTGTTTTTATCGTGAACATGCGGCACAGGGAACCCTATCATCATGATCTTAAAGGATAATCACGCACACCTGGACCTTTCTGGAACTTGGCGTGGGATCCGCATGATGCTGCCGTTGGCCGCATTCACGGTAGCGTTTGGCTTGGCCTTCGGTGTAGCGGCCGTGCATCGGGGACTGGCTGATTGGGAAGCGATGCTGATGAGTCTCTTCGTATTCGCCGCTCCATCGCAGTTTGCGGCCTTGGAGCTGTGGCGGTCGCCTCTGCCTTTGCTGGCACTGGCAGCGATCACCCTGGCGATTCATACCCGGCATATGCTGATGAGTGCAGCGCTCTATCCATGGCTCAAGCCGCTGCCCCGGCGGCAGCAATTCGCAATGGTGATCCTGCTGACTGACTCTAGCTGGGCGATGGCACTGGGGGAGTATCATCGAGGGGAGCGCAACCTCGGCATACTGCTGGGAGGAGGAATTGCGCTTTGGAGTGCCTGGGTGGTGGGGACTGCCATAGGGTTGGCCTTTGGTGGCGGGATCACGGAGCCGGAACGTTTCGGTCTTGACGTGATCATGCTGTGCTTTCTATTGATGATCGTGGTCGGTGGAAATCCCCGTGCGGTGATGGCCCTGCCTTGGCTGGCAGCGGCAGTCAGTGCCTTGATGGCGTACTGGTGGTTGCCACCGTATCTGCATGTGATGGTCGGCGCCTTGACTGGTGGGATGGTAGCCGTGCTGTTGCCGGGGCGCTGGTTTGGGACGAGTGCCTCATGAGTTCATCGTTGGTATGGCAATCGTTGTTGGCGATCATGCTGATGGTAGTGATTGCCTATGGGTCCAGGGTATTGGGACTACTGGTCATGTCACATGTGCCGCTAGGCCCCTACGTACGGCGCTTCGTCGATGCCATGTCGAGTTCTGTTCTCATCGCGGTGATAACCCCTATGGTCGTGCATGGTGATGGTGGTACGCGACTTGCCGCTGTTGCCGCCGGTGCTGTGGCTATAGGGTTGAGAAGTCCGCTGGCGTCCATAGCAGTAGGTATGTTCTGCGCGGCCTGGTGGCGCTGGTGGTTTTCTTGATCGTCTCTTGGTCAGGCTAGCAATCTTGAAACGGGTAAGAGGCGAGTCGACGGCGAGCTGCTAGATTCGAAAAGCGTCCAAGGAGATGCCAAAAGCCATCATGGCCTCTTGCGTGACGGCTAACTGCTGCTGGCGCAGTCGGCATAGATGCGCTTGCACACCGGAACTGGCGGAACTCCGCTCCAGGGTCTGCAGCATCGGCAGCTGGTCGAGGTAGACGGACGGCTTGTTGGCGTTCTTCGGCATGACCACTGACGGCTCTGGCGCCAGCATCCAAAACCTCTCACCACCCACGAGCGGTAGGAACGTATTGACCGCGATGGAGACGCCCCCAGCGTCATAGTCCCCGCAATACCCGACCTCAATATCCTCGGGCAGCGACTTAATCCAGGCATTGAGTGCGCCCTGGGCCTGATCATGGCCGCGGTAGCAGAACAGCGTCTCGTGGCGCCACTCGGCCGGCAGCAGCGCCAGCAAGTCCCACCACCGATTTATCACCGCCCCGTTCTCGATGATCATGACGCGCCGGCAGACCTCCGGATCCAGCGCCAGCCGGGAAGTCTCCACCGACAGCACGGTCCCTGACGGCGTGGGCACCCGCACAGCAACGCCGTCATCACCCGTCACCACGACCGACCCACCCGGCATGGCAACCCGCTGCAGACTGCCCAGCGCCGGCTGGCCGGAGAGCTTTTCATTACGCACATCGCCGGCCATGCCGATACGGTCCTGCTGCATGTCGAGAGTTCGCAGGTCTTCTCCCATCTCACGCTCGAAGGCCTTCTCCAGCACGTCGCGATCACGCTCCGTCAGGTGCAGGGTTTTACCCACCCAAGTACCGACACCCAGCTCCTCGTGCAGCTGAGCCCAGCTATTCGACCAGCCCACGGTTTCCCGCTGGGACCTCAATACCTTCTGCACGCTGGCAGTCATGCGGCGCATGCATCCTCCTCCTTGCGGAACACGATATCGCTGACCTCGATGTTGCCCGAGTAGCGCTCCACCTCGTGGGCCTGGAGCTCGAAGGGTGGTACCGGCGCCCTGTCGGCCATGAGGGTCTGCAGGCGCTGCAGGACCGCCAGGAGCCACACTTCCTCCGGGTGCTCGACATCCAACAAGCGATAGGCCTCCAGTGCGGAGGTCGGCCCTACCTCGAGCAGATGCGGCAGGGCCTCGAATAGGTTGTCCAGCGCCGTATCGAAGGGGTCTTGGGGCTCCTCCACGATGTCGTTGCGGCTGTCTGTCACCTTCGTCGGGGCCTGGGTGTCCTCGCCCTCCTCGTTCAGGCTTGCCGCTTTCTGGCGCAGCACCCCCGAAACGATCTCCTCCAGGGAGTGAGCCTGCGAAGCGTCTTCGATGTTCGCGGTGGCGCGCAGATCCATGGGCGCCACGGTGGCGCAGACATCCGGGATATTGACCGCGCCCTCCACCAGCGATGGGTCCGGCGTGTACCCGGGGTTTCGCTCATAGTGGGTCAGGAAGACATCGATGAGACTGCTGTAACGCCGGGTATCGAGGTCCTTCTCGAGCTTGGCCAGGTTCTCCCGGAGCCCATGAGTGGCATCCACCAGATCGCCGCGCATCCGGTCGAGGTTCCGCCGCAAGACCTTCATCAACAGGTACTGCAGCGTGTCACTGGCGCCGGCCAGCCCTGCGAGATAGTTCGGCGTCAGGGTATCGAAGAGCCGGTTGAGGTCCTGAGCCTTGGTGATCGCCCGCTTGTTCTCGAGGATGCGCTGATCCAGGTCGGTGACCATGCTGAACTGGTGGTGGATATAGCCGGTGAACTGCTGTGTGATCTGCCGCAGGGTATCGATCAGGTTGGCCACCAATTCCTGGGCCTGGGCCTCACGCAGTTCCCTGTCCGCCTGCGCCCCGGTGCGCGTCGCCGCGGCGTAGGCACTCGCGATATGTTCCAGCTCTTCCACCAACCCACTGACATCAGCGTTCGACACCTGGCGCTGGTAGCTCTGCGTGACGTGGTGCATGAGATCGCTGACCACCCGGGAGACCTGGCTGTAGGGCCGGTCCTCATCGAGGTCGAAGATCAGGCGGTGCTTGCGCAGCTGCTCGATGGCCTGCTGATTCTCGGCCGTCTCAGGGATCGCACCTCGGTTCTCCAGGCAGGCATCGGCCAGCAACTGGGCGTGGTGGTACAGCGCCCACAGGGCCTTCTGTGCATCGTCATGGCGCGCCATGGAAAAGGTCCTCCTGGTCCTGGCTCAGCTCCTCCTCTTCCTCGCGCTCGGCCGCCTCGATGCCCTCCTGCTGGCGCACCCACTCCATGAGGTCACGCAGCAGCGACCACTTGCCCGTGGCTTGGTACATCGACCCCGAGGTACCGATAGGCTCCAGATACCCCATCTTGTCCAGCTTCTCCAGCAGGTGGCGCAGCCGCTGCCGGGGATCGCGCACCTTGCCGCGCAGCCCAAACTTGGTGGCAATCACCTCTAGCTCGTCCTGCAGTGCACTCGACGACTCAATGGCCTTGAGCCATTCACTCTCGCTGATCACATCCATGGCCACGATCGGATGATGCTGCTCCGAGGTGGAGCGCGACATCCGCAGCCAGCGAATCATGGCTTCCCAGTTGTTGGTCAGGTCGTCGAACTGGTGGCGCAGGATGCGGCGCGTGCTGGCATCGTCGGTGTCGAGGTAGACCGCGTAGAAGCTGACCATGTCGCGGGTCTGCGCCAGCCCGCGACCCAGCGGTGACAGGTAGGCGCTAACCTGCTCCTGATTCGCGGTCGAGGCCAGGTAGTTGTGGATCTCGGGCGTGGCCACCGAGCACACCACGCCGCCCTGCAGCAGGTGCTCCATCGTGGCGCGAAACAGGGGATCAGTGCTCATCGGTGGACTCCTGCGTCATGCTCTGGCTATCCGCCACAGCCTCATGTGTGTCGAGGACTTCCTCAGTCTCGGGCGACGGGGCTGGCGCCTCCGGTGCAGCGCGATTCACCAGGCCGGCCAGCAGCGGGTTATGCGTGTTGCTCTCCTTGGGCACCATGCTCATCACCCCCTTGCGCTTGTCGAGCAACACCTTGTTCTCGAAGTAGCGCAGCAGGTCTGTGGTGATGCGCGGCTCCGCACAGAAGAGCGAGATGTTGCGGTCGTCCATCATGCGGAACAGCTTCACGCTGTTTTCCGGCGCCAGCTCCCCCAGCTCATCGATGGGCCAGGTAATATTTACCCGCTCATCGGGACACAGGTAACGAGCCAGCGCACTGAACAGCACCAGGATGGCCAGACGCGAGATACCCTGACTGCCCGAGGCGTTGAGGTCGTTGTCGGTGCGGATCGGCACGCGCCTGTCCTGCTCGAAGAACTCGATCTCCAGCTCGACCATGCTCCTGAGGTCATGCGTGCTCATTCGAGCGTGCTTGAGCTGCCCATCGATGTTGGTCAGCCGCTGCAGCAGGGCTTCCCCCGGAAGCTCCGTGAACCCGGTCACCGCCCAATCAGCCCAGGCCGAGGCAAAGTCGGCCAGCTCACGCCAGAAGCCGAACTCGTGGATCTTCGACTTGACCTTCAGACTGACGTCGCTGATCACCGTGAACTCGTGACTGGTGTTCAGGTGGTTGTCGAGGCGACGCGTGATGCTCTTGGTGCTGCTATCCAGCGTCTTGAGGCTCTCGTGGTAGTCGCTGAGCTCAGAGCCGATCGCGTGGACGTTGACGATGACACCCTTCTCGATCTCCGGCACACGATGCTCGAGGAGCGCTTCCAGGTCCTGCATCTGCTCCAGCGTGAAGGCATGAGTACCCTCCTCGTGCTGACTGCGACTGCGGCGGTCTTCGCGCATGTTCTGCCAGCTCTGGAATATCTTCGAGCCGGGGTGTTGCGCCAGTATGGTCCCGCAGCGCCGGGCACTCTGAAGCACGTTCTGGCGCTGGTGCTCCGCTACACCGTGCAGACGCGCCAGCTCATCGTTGAGCTGCTCACGCCCTCTCACCGTCACCTCGCCTGCTGGCGCGTCGGTCGTGGGCAGCAGCGGGATCTCCATGATGGTCTGAGCGACCGTGTCAGCCAGTCGGGTGTCGTCGCTGATCTCCGCCTTCAGCGTCCTGACCTTCCTCTCTGCCTCATCCCTGGCCGCATTCAGCGTCTTGTGGGCATCCCGGTAGGCGGTTTTGGCTGCCTCAAGGGCGTTCTGTTCACGCGCCAGCATCCCCTCTGCTTTGCTCAAGGCCGTCTCATACGCCGTCTTGTGCGACCACTGATCGCGAAGCCAGGCATCGTACTCGCTCACCCGCGGCCTCAGACGCTCAGCCTCGGCGATGTCGTCCTTGAGGGTGTCCACCAGCTCACTGGTCTCGCGGATCACCCGCGTATCCACCCCTTCGTCGCTCATGGCCTGTTCCAGCCAGTCACCCAGCTTCTTGAGCGCCACCTTTTCCCGGTGCTTTAGGTCAGTCTGGGATGCCTCGACGGAGGCCTGTTCGTCCTCGAGCCGCCCCTTGTCGAGCTGATGATCCGCGATGGCCTGCTGGTATTGCGCGTCGTGGTCGCGCTTGCGATTGTCGCGAAGTGCCTTGGCGGCATTCTGATGGCTCGTTAGGGCTTTTTGTGCCACCTCCAGCCGCTCTTCCACCTCCAGGACGCGAGCCTTCTGCTCCTCGCCTATCCGGTGCCGCAGGCTGGTATCGCTGGCCTTGGCCTGCCTCAGCCGACCTTCCGCCTGCTCGAGGCGGTTCTCGGCCATCTGCTTTGCCTGGTCGGCCTTCTTCAGGTCGCTCGACGCTTGCTGCGCCTTGACCTCCAGCCGTTCGGCGTCTTCCTTGGCGCTGCGAACGGCCACCTTGGACTTCTCGAGCCGCGCCAGCAGAACATCCTCCTGCTCGGCGGCATCCGGCCGACTGACATCATCGAGCTCAAGGGTGATACCGAAGACCTGCTCCAGATTCGGGTTCTCGGCCAGGGCCGGCGACAGATCGCGGCGTGCCAACAGGGCCGGGTCCAGCACCTTGCCCAGCGTGTCATGCCAGGGGAGTTCGGAGTTACGCAGGAAGGCCAGCAGCGTCCCGTCCTCGGGGTATAGCTGGCGCGTCAGAGCGTCGAATTGGGACTTTTTGATCTCCCAGGTTCTGGCGGCGCCCTCATGCGCCCTGACCGCTTCCCCTCGCTCTTTCTGGCGGGCGGCGAAGTCATCCCGAGCATTATCCCGCAGCCCCTCGGCGTTCGTGACCGCGGTCTGCGCATTCTCGATCGCCCGGGCCGAATCATCGAGCTGCGCCTGTTCCTCCTCCAGCGGGGAGGCACTGCGCATCCGCTCGTCCTGAAGATCGCTGATCGCCCCCTGCAGCTCGTCCGCTTTCTCGCCGGCCTCCTGGTCGAGCGACTCGATGTCCTGAGCCTGGCGCTTGTGCAGGGCGCTGAGCTCCTCGCCCTGGCGCTCGATCAGGTTCTTCAACTGCGTGGCGATCTCTTGCCAGCGTCCCTGGAGGCGCGTCTGATCCTGGCGGAACTGCTGCTGGGTATCCGTCTTGCGTTTGTCGAACTCGCCCTGGATGTTGGCGACCTTGGAGGTCATCACCTCCAGATCCTTCTCGGCCCCCGTCAGGCGCGACTGGAGATCCGGGATCGATGCCACGCCCTCCTTGCTTCTCGCGATGTCCTCGGCTTCCCACTTCTCCAGATCGTCCTCGAGGCCCTGGATGCGGTTGCTTTCCAGCTCCACAGCTTGCTGATGCCGGATGATTTCGCCGTTGATCCGGTGGCGTTCCTCGTCGTGACGCGCCTCCAGTTCCTTGAGCTCCCGCTCCTTCCCCTCGCGAACCTCGTCGGCCTCCTCCGCCTTGGCCTGGGCCTCCTGGATCACGGAGCGCATCGCCGCTTCATGGGAGACCAGCGCCACCCGGCTATCCTGCAGGGCATAGTGGGACTGCAGGCCCTCCCGCAGCTTCGGCACGATCTTCTTGAACTCCTGCAGGCTCTGGAGATCGGCCCATAGGTCCACGTTCTTGTGGTGCGTTGGGGGCTCGCCGATCGAGATACGATCCTGCAGCATGGTATCGACAATCATGTTCTTGAGGCTTTCCAGCAGTCGCCCCTTGCTGGCGGCGACCGCCGTCATTGCCTCGATGTGCTGCATCCTCCCATGCCGTCGCCCAGCGAGAACCGCCGCGCCTCGTTGCCGCGGCTGAACGGTGTGCTGTTGCGGCGGCGCCGGCGGCCACTCGACTGGGGGTCGTTCTGAATGATGGAGCGGTAGTCCATCACGCTGTTGATCTGGTTGCTGACGTTGACCCCGCTGTCGGGCAGCGGCTGGCGCAAGATGTCGTTGGCGCTCTCCCCTCGCTCGTAGTGCGCTTCCATGTCCGGATGGAACAGCGTGTCGTCCGCCGCCCCCTCGACAAACCGATAGGCGTACTGGCCCTGTGGCTTGCGGTACATCACCGAGCAACAGACCGCCCCATCGCCGCGCTGGTACTCGAAGACGATCATGCTCTGCTCGTTGGGCAGGTAGTAGTCGCTGAAATTCTTCTTGTCGGCGGCCTGGACCATCAGGCTAGCGGGATCCTTGCCGTAGAAGATGGGGATCAGGTTGAGTGCCGAGGTCTTGCCGGCGCCGTTCGTGCCCAGCACATAGCTGTGCCCATGGCAGGGGAACTTGGATCGCCGGCCGATGATGAACGAGTGATGCAGGGTGATGCTGAGAAGTCCGCTCATTTGGGGTCCAGTGCTGAAATTATTCGCTTAATGATATGCGAAGACACCGGATTATTTAAGCCATATGTTAAATTAGGAGGCTAATCAGTAGCTTAGTGATATGCTCCGTCGTGAAGAAGACAGCGCATTCTAGAAAAAATGTACTTATACACGTTGGAGGCGTGCCCACCCCTTTCAACCTATGTAGTAAGAGGTGGGAAGCTGGTGGTGTCCATCACTGGAGGAGACATAGAATAAGCCAAGACAGCAGCGACTTGGCAATAGCGTAGGCCGGGAAAAATCATGATGAACCCTTCTTTGGTCCTGCCATACATGGCCTTCTCCATAGAGCCAGAAAATGAACTCAAGAGAAGATCTACCACACTTACATCATTTGTCATTTCGCATATTAGAACAAGAAGACATCTCATTCACACAATGTAAGCAACAACCTACACTGCAAGAATTCTTACCTATTCGCCAATCAACTAGGTCACTCGGTAATACATCCCGGAGAGAATACACCCTCATTCCGTTTTTACGATCTCGGAAAGGCATGCACACCATGTAGCCAGCGCTACCCCCCATCATTAAGGTACTCTCAACCACTATGATGTTTGATAAAATTCGTGCTGGCGCCAAGAGCCGCAGCGGTTGCAGGGCTTTGCTGAATGAACTTTCAATAAGTGAAAGATGTAGATTCGCTATCTCGACATCCCGCCACAATGTCACTCACTGCGGCGATTAAGATCTGCTTCCAAGGTAGAACTGTAGACATTCGCATCTTCTAACCAATCAAGAACATCCTGAAAGCGATAACGTATCGAACGACCACGCCGAATAAATTTAGGTGCAGGTTGGCCTAGCAAAATACCGGTGCAACGTGATTTTCGTGCCGTCGCAGGAGCTACTGGAATCAGTCTAGGAAAAACAACCTTTTCAGTCATCTCGATGAGTTTTGTATCGTCCCCGGCGCGATAGCGCGAAAGAGCCTCTTCCACAAGTTCGTCAATCGACGCTTCAGCAGACCTCATAGAAATCTCCAATTTTTAAACTATAACTGACTGATCACTGAACAGCCTGACGACATAATAAACAACTTCGCGGAAATCTGGCGCCTAGAAAATCGAGTGCAGAGGGCTGCTTTTCATGCTTTCGTTCTGACACCACTCTTCAATAATACACTTAACAATAACTTTAAAAATTAGATAACAGATAGCTTCTCTGTCCAGCTCATCATTGTGCCACCTCTCTATAGGGGACCTCAGTCGCGGGCGGGAGAAACCAGCACATCAAGCTCGGAAAATCGAAAAAACGAATAGCAAGCACATCCCATCTTCACCACGATGTTGCCTGCAGAAAGTAAGCACCAGAGAAGAGATAGTCCTATATACAGAATAGGGCTACCTATATGAACCTTACCGGGACTATCTCACCAAAGCTTGAGCACTCGTGCACCTAGCCACCTTCCTAGCCACCCTCCTAGCCACCCTCCTAGCCACCCTCCTAGCCACCTTCCTAGCCACCCTCCTAGCCACCTTCCTAGCCACCTTCCTAGCTAAATTTAATATAATTAAAATCCTTATGCTTGCAGCTCAAAAAAAGAGACAAAACTTATAATATTAAAAGTTAAATAAATTAAAGTTACCATATCACCAAGAAAATTAGAACTTCTGGAAACCTCACCTAGAAGCACTAAACTACTGAAAATTACATGACCGCCGGAACCATGCGCAGCACGAGCTAAACATCCGAAACTTTAACTTAAAAACCTTTAATACTATCAATAGCCCATTTAAAAAAAACCAAGACTGCCAAGAATATTGGCCGGAATTTAAATATTTATGTTCAACATAAGCACAATTTAAATTTATGGAAAGCTCATTCCACACCCCGGATCGACTTCTTCTTTCTTGATGTGATAGAGGTATCTTCGCGAAACCTCCAGTCGAGCCGCCAGATCCATCTGACGGGGTACAACCCGCCCCACGGACGTCAACAGCGCCGAGGCAGACCCGGGGTCATATCGTTTGCGGACATCTGCATCGAAGAGTGGGTCGCGCCATGGCGAATCCGACACCCCTTCCCCCTGGTCAGGCATGACACTTCTCCGCTGAATAGGGGCAGTATATACCCGCCCTTGCCCCTCGGCATGCGCGGCATAAACAGAAAGCCCCGGGGCTCCGGGGCTTCGATACTGATCTGGCCGCCTGCCTGACTGCCAAGGGCCTTAGAAATTATAGCGGAGGCCGGCGGATGCGGTATCAGCCTCGATGCCGCCCCAGCGATCAGCGGTATCGATGTCGTGAATGCGCTCATAGCGAGCAAACCCGGTCAGGGAGTCGGTGAAGGCGAAGGTCGCGCCGACGCCGTAGGTTGCAGTGAAGCCGGAGTCATCGTCGCTGTAGGACTCGTCCACGTCGTTCAGCTGGACGCCGTCGGGGTAGGACGGGTTCGGCACGCCGACGATAGTGGTGCCACCTGCGTAGTCAGTGGAGACATACGCAGCACCCAGCAGGCCTTCGAGGGCGAAGTTCTCGGTAATCGGCAGGATAAAGTGGACCCCAATATCCGGACAACGGTTTAAGCTGTAGCCGAGCCTTCGAATCGGGATGCCATCGAGCTCACGCTATCGGCAGCCCCGCAGAGTGGGTCATAAGTGGAGGATCCTGGTTGGTCAATCCGCAACGTCGAAGAGCCATCGAATGCCATCACCTCAGTTGCCATCACTCATTTCCTCTGCTTCTTGTAGTGAATGACGCGGGAGGGTGAACTGCCCTTCCGCGTCATGCCATCAATGAAGCCCTGAATCAGAAGATCAGATGCGTGGCCAACGCCACCAGAGGGATAGCCAACAGAGTGCGGACCAGGAAGATCACCACCAGATCCTTGACGGACAGCGGAATACTAGACTCCAGCATGGCGTTGGCACTCTCGGTGAAGAAGATGATCTGAACCGTGGACAGGGTGCAGACGAAGAAGATCGCCATGGGGCTGACATCGGCACCGGAGATGATGATGGCCGGCAAGGCGATTTCGGCGATGGACACCAGGACCGTAGGTGCAATCGCCTCGGCATCCGGCAGCTGCATCAGCTGGATCAGCGGTTCGACCACGACGCCCAGGTAGTCGAACACCGGTGTATAGGTGGCCAGCAACAGGGCCAGGGTGGCGATGGACAGGATGAAAGCCACGATCTTCTGGGCAAAGGTGATGGCCTCCCAGAAGCCCTGATACAGGGCCTCCGGGCGCGTCTGCGCCGCCCGGGCAGCCGCCGCCGAACAGGCGCGTGCCAGGATATGGCCTTCCGCATCATCACGCAGATCGTCCGCGGTCTGTTCACGCCCCTCATAGTAACGATCCTGCTTGCGGGACAGCGGCGGAATGCGTACCACGACGGCGGCCAGGGTGAAGTTGATCAAAAAGGAGACGAGGATCATGTGGGGGAGATACTCCATGATCCCGCCGATCGAGGCCAGCAAGGCGAAGAAACCCAGGCTGCAGATACTGAAGTTGGTCGCGATGCTGGCCGACTCCCGCTCGGTGTAGTACCCCCCCTTGTACAGCTTGTTGGTGATGAAGATCCCCACCGCCGGGGCGGCCACGAAGGAGGCAACGGCATCCACGGCGGAGCGTCCCGGCAGGCGGTACAGCGGGCGCATCAGTGGCTCCATCAGGGTGCCGATGAATTCCAGGAAACCGAACTCGGTCAGGAAAAGCACCAAGAAACCGGCAATGGTGACGGTGAGAAAGACGCTGCCTCCGAGGTACAAGGCCAGACCGCCCACATCATCGTGCAGCAGCCAGTCGGGGCCGATACCGAACACCAGCAGCGTGGCAAAGAAGGCCGCCAGCAGAAAAGCCAGGCCACTCATCACCCCATCCTTGCGATGATAACGACGTAGGGCGGCGTTGCCGGACGTTCTGGATGCCAGCCAGGTCAGGCACAGAAGGCCGATTATGCCCAGCGTGAGGTAATCGATCGAACCGCCGAGCAGCTCCTTGGCATAATCGATGATCATGACCAGTGGTATCTTGCTCTCGTCTTCCCCCACCGGAAGTGGAACGAAGAAGATACCGAGTCCAATGAGGCTGCCGACAACTGCCTTCAGGGCACCCGCGGCACCGGGCTGAGCCACTTCTATTTTGTTCATTGTGTTTCTCCAATTGGCAGGTAGTAGGTCGCGACAAGAGACTCGGCAACAAGGCGCGACCTGGTGCAAATGCCGGAACCGGCAATAAGCTCGTGAGCTTTCGCCTATAGTTGTTGTTCGAGTTCGGGTACGGCCTCGAAGAGATCGGCCACGAGACCATAGTCCGCGACCTGGAAGATCGGCGCCTCCTCGTCCTTGTTGATGGCGACGATCACCTTGGAGTCCTTCATGCCCGCCAGGTGCTGGATGGCGCCACTGATGCCCACGGCGATGTAGAGGTCCGGGGCGACGATCTTGCCGGTCTGGCCCACCTGCATGTCGTTGGGCACGAAGCCGGCGTCCACCGCGGCCCGTGAGGCGCCGATGGCCGCGCCCAGCTTGTCGGCAATGCCCTCGAGCAGCGTGAAGTTGTCGCCGCTGCCCATGCCGCGACCGCCGGAGATCACCACCTTGGCCGCGCCCAGCTCGGGGCGGTCGGACTGGGCCAGCGCCTCCTTGACGAAGGTGGACTGGGTGTTGTCGGCGACGAAGTCGACCGCCTCGATGGACGCGCTGCCGCTCTCGCCCACCGCATCGAAGCCGGTGGCGCGCACGGTGATCACCTTCAGCGCGTCCTCGCTCTGCACGGTGGCGATGGCGTTGCCGGCATAGATCGGCCGCTTGAAGGTGTCGGCGCTCTCCACCGCGATGATCTCGGAGATCTGCGCCACGTCCTTGAGCGCGGCGACCCGGGGCAGCACGTTCTTGCCGGTGGTGGAGGCTGTGGCCAGCACATGACTGTAGTCACCGGCGAGCTCCGCGATCAGCGCCGCGGTGGGCTCGGCGAGCAGGTGGGCATAGGCGGCATGGTCGGCCACGCGGACCTTGCTGACGCCGCCGAGCCTGGCGGCGGCCTCGGCGATGGCGGAGACGCCTTCGCCTGCCACCAGTACGTCGATATCGCCGCCGATCTGTTGCGCTGCCGCGACCACGTGGGCGGTGGCGCCGGCCAGGGCGCCGTCGTGATGTTCGGCCAGGACCAGGATGCTCATGAAATCACCTTCGCTTCGTTCTTCAGCTTGTCGACCAGCTCGTCCACCGAGCCCACCTTGACGCCGCCCTGGCGCTCGGCCGGCGGCTCGACCTTGAGCAGCTTGACCTTCGAGGCCACCTCGATACCGAGCTCCGCCGGGCTCTTGACGTCCATCGGCTTCTTCTTGGCCTTCATGATGTCGGGCAGCTTGGCGTAGCGCGGCTCGTTAAGGCGCAGGTCGGTGGTGACGATGGCGGGCAGCGACAGCTCGACGGTCTGCAGGCCGCCGTCGATCTCGCGGGTCACCTGCAGCGTCTCCCCCTCGACCTTCACCTCGGAGGCGAAGGTGCCCTGGGGCAGGCCGGTCAGCGCGGCGAGCATCTGGCCGGTCTGGTTGTTGTCGGTGTCGATGGCCTGCTTGCCGAGGATCACCAGGCCGGGCTGCTCCTCCTCGACCAGCCTGGCCAGGGCCTTGGCCGCGCCCAGCGACTCGACGCGCTCGTCGGTCTCGACGTGGATGGCACGGTCGGCGCCCAGCGCCAGCGCGGTGCGCAGCTGCTCCTGGGCGGCCTTGGGGCCGACGGTGACGGCGACGATCTCGCTCGCCACCCCCTTCTCCTTGAGGCGCACCGCTTCCTCCACGGCGATCTCGCAGAAGGGGTTCAGGGCCATCTTGACGTTGGTGAGATCGACGTCACTGTTGTCCGGCTTGACCCGGATCTTGACGTTGTAGTCGATGACGCGTTTGACCGCGGCGAGTACTTTCATCGAGAGAACTCCTTGCAGTGACGCCTCAGGCGGTGATGGCACGGCCGATGATGATCTTCTGGATCTCCGAGGTGCCTTCGAAGATGCGCGTGATCCGGGCGTCCCGGTAATAGCGCTCGATGGGCAGATCCCCGATGTAGCCGTAACCGCCGTGGATCTGCACAGCCTGGTCGGTGACCTTGGCGGCGGCCTCGGATGCGAACAGCTTGGCCACCGCCGACTCGAGGCTGAAACGCTGCCCGGAGTCACGGGCGGCGGCGGCCTTGTAGGTCACCAGCTTTGCGGCCTCGAGCTGGGTGTGCATCTCGGCCAGCATCCACTGGATGCCCTGGTGCCGACACAAGGGCTTGCCGCTCACCACGCGCTCCTGGGACCAGGCCAGGGTGTCGTCGTAGGCCGCCCGGGAGATGCCGACGCTCATGGCCGCCACTTCCACACGCCCCCGATCGAGGACCTCCATGGCGGTCGCGAATCCGGCGCCTTCCTTGCCCAGCAAGACGCTCTCGGGCACCACACAGTCGATGCCGATCTCGTAGATGTGGCTGCCACGCAGGCCCAGTGTCTTCTCGGGCTGGGAGAACGCGAGGCCCGCGGTGTCGCGATCGACCAGGAAGGCCGAGATGCCGCGGTGACCGAGGTCTTCATCGGTCTTGGCATAGACGACCAGGAAATCGGCGAAGGCGCCGTTGGTGATGTAGTGCTTGGTGCCGGTGATATGCCAACCCTGCTCGCAGCGCACGGCCTTGGTCCGCATCTCGGCAGGGTTCGAGCCCGCCCCGGGTTCGGTGAGGGCGAAGGCGCCGAGCTTCTCGCCGGTGGCGCACTGCGGCAGCAGTGCCTGCTTCTGCTCTTCCGTACCTCCCACCAGTACTGAGTCGGTGGCCAGAAAGTGCGCCGTCAACGACGAGCAGGTGGCAGCACAGTGATATGCGATCTCCTCCACCGCCAGGGACATGCCGATGCTGCTGATGTCGACGCCGCCGTACTCGGATGGCAGGTTCATGCTCCAGAAGCCAAGCTCGCCCAGGGCGCGCAGGCTCTCGGCGCAGAAATCGCGGGTATCGTCGTAGCGGGCAGCATTGGCCTTGAGGACGTCGGCCGACACGCGACGGGCGGCGTCCTGAAAGGCCAGCTCGTCTTCGGTGAAATCAAAGTGCATTGGTGCTCTCCTCATCGAGCATTGCGTTGTGGGCGCCCAGTGCCGGCGCCGGTTCATCGGTCGCGACCCTGCGGCCATTGAAGAAGACGGGTTGAGCGGGCGACCGCACGGCCCCCGAGGGCTGGAGCAGGCCCCGCTCCCGGGCATGGGGGGAATCGGCCACCTGCTTGATGTCCCAGATCGGCGAGGCGGGGACCCCGGCCGCATCGAGCCGCTCGCAGACCTCGGCGACCGTCAGTTCGCAGGTCCAGCGTTCGATCCGCGCCTTCAGCTCGGCCTGATGGTCACAACGGCGCTCGTCGGTGGCGAAGCGTTCGTCGTCGACCAGCTCCGAAGCTCCCATGCAGTCGGCCAGCCGGGCGAACAGACTGTTGTTGGCCACGGCGATGACGACCTGGCCATTTCGGGCCTGGAAACTGTCGAAGGGGGCGGACAGGGGGTGCCGGTTGCCCACCGGCTGAGGCGCCTCGCCATGGGCCATCAACTGCGCGAGGTTGGTGACCTGCATGGAGAAGAGGCAGTCCAGCATGGACACGTCCAGGTAGCAGCCGGCCCGTTGCGCGTCACGCTCGCGCTGGAACAGGGCGGCACAGATCGACCAGCTGGCAAACATGCCGGCCGCCACATCTCCAAGCGACTCACCGACGCGGGTCGGCGGCCCGCCTTCCGGCCCGGTGGCGGCCATGATCCCGGACATGGCCTGGGCGATGATGTCGTAGGCCGGCTTGCTGGTCATGGGCCCGGTCTGCCCGAAACCGGAAATGGAGCAATACACCAGCGCGGGATGACGATCGCGCAGGGTAGCCTCGTCTATGCCCAGGCGGCGCGTCACTCCGGGGCGGAAATTCTCCACCAGTACATCGGCATCGGCACATAGTGCATGGAACCGTGCCAGGTCATCGGCCTCCTTGAGGTTCAGGCAGATGCTGCGCTTGCCCCGGTTGAGCATCGCGAAGTAGACGCTCTCCCCGTCGATGAAGGGACCGATATGACGACTGTCGTCGCCATGAGGCGTCTCGACCTTGATCACCTCGGCGCCCAGGTCGGCAAGCATGGCCGTGCAATAGGGGCCGGCCAGGAAGCGCGACAGGTCGAGGACGGTAATGCCTTGCAAGGGTTTCATCTGGGACTCCTGTGCCAGGCGGGCGCTGCATCCCGCCCGCAAGTTCATGAGGGGATCATCGGAAGGTCGAGGCCGTTTTCACGGGCACATTCCTTGGCGATCTCGTAACCGGCATCGGCGTGACGCATGACGCCGGTAGCCGGGTCGTTGCGCAATACTCGGCCCACGCGGGCGTGTGCGTCATCGGTGCCGTCGCAGACGATCACCACGCCGGAGTGCTGGGAGTAGCCCATGCCTACGCCGCCGCCATGGTGCAGCGACACCCAGGTGGCGCCACCGGCGGTATTGAGCAGGGCGTTGAGCAGCGGCCAGTCGGATACGGCATCGGAGCCGTCCTGCATCGCCTCGGTCTCGCGATTGGGGCTGGCCACCGAGCCGGAGTCCAGGTGGTCGCGCCCGATCACGATCGGCGCCTTGAGCTCGCCGTTCTTGACCATCTCGTTGAAGGCCTGGCCCAGGCGGGCGCGGTCCTTGAGACCGACCCAGCAGATGCGCGCCGGCAGGCCCTGGAAGCTGATGCGCTCGCGCGCCATGTCGAGCCAGTTGTGCAGGTGCGGGTCGTCGGGGATCAGTTCCTTGACCTTCTGGTCGGTCTTGTAGATGTCCTCGGGGTCACCGGAGAGCGCCGCCCAGCGGAACGGGCCGATGCCCTGGCAGAACAGCGGACGGATATAGGCCGGCACGAAGCCCGGGAAGTCGAAGGCATTCTCGACGCCCTCCTCCATCGCCATCTGGCGGATGTTGTTGCCGTAGTCGAAGGTGGGCGCGCCCATCTTCTGGAAGTCGAGCATCGCCTGGACATGTACCGCCATGGACTGCTTGGCGGCCTTGACGGTGGCCTCGGGCTCGGCCTTGCCGCGCGCCACATACTCCTCCCAGGTCCAGCCGGAGGGCAGGTAGCCATGCAGGGGGTCGTGGGCGCTGGTCTGGTCGGTGACCATGTCCGGCTTGACGCCCCGCTTGACCAGCTCGGGCAGCACGTCGGCGGCGTTGGCGCACAGGCCGATGGAGATCGCCTTGCCCTCGGCGGTGTAGCGCTCGATACGTTTGAGTGCGTCGTCGAGGTCCTCGGCCTGCTCGTCGAGGTAACGAGTGCGCAGGCGGAAATCGAGGCTGTTCTGCTGGCACTCGATGTTGAGTGAGCAGGCACCGGCCAGGGTGGCGGCCAGCGGCTGGGCGCCGCCCATGCCACCGAGGCCGGCCGTCAGGATCCAGCGACCCTTGAGCTGGCCGTCATAGTGCTGGCGCCCTGCCTCGACGAAGGTCTCGTAGGTACCCTGCACGATGCCCTGAGAGCCGATGTAGATCCACGAGCCGGCGGTCATCTGGCCATACATCATCAGGCCCTTGCGATCCAGTTCGTTGAAGTGCTCCCAGTTGGCCCAGGCCGGCACCAGGTTGGAGTTGGCGATCAACACGCGCGGCGCGTCCTTGTGGGTCTCGAAGACGCCCACCGGCTTGCCGGACTGCACCAGCAGGGTCTGGGTCTCCTCCAGGCGCTGCAGGGTCTCGACGATCTTGTCGTAGCACTCCCAGTCGCGAGCGGCACGGCCGATGCCGCCATACACCACCAGGTCCTCGGGGCGCTCGGCCACGTCGGGGTGCAGGTTATTCATCAGCATGCGCAGCGGGGCCTCGGTGAGCCAGCTCTTGCAGCTGCGCTCGGGTCCGGTGGGAGCGGCGATCTTGCGGGAGGGGTCGTGACGCTTGTCTTGCTGAGTCATGGCGTATGGCCTCTGGAGTCTCGATGGAGTGTCGTGGTCGTGGAGCCGTCGGCTCTCAGTCATTCAGGGTCAGCAGATGCACCAGGCGAGCTGCCGCCCTGGCGGTGCGGCCGTCGATATCACGGCCGGGGTTGAGCTCCGCCAGGTCGGCCAGGCGCAGCTTGCCGCAATCTCGAATGCTCTCGATCAGCGGCTCGATCAGGGCGAGCGCAACGCCGCGGGCGGCCGGGGCGCTTACCCCGGGGGCCTCGGCGGCAGGCAGCACGTCCAGATCGATGGTCAGGTAGAGGTGGTCGCAGTCGCGGAGGAAGTCCGCCAGGTCCTGCTCGATGCCGGTCAGACGCGGCGCGGTGATGTCTCGATCCTCACGCACCATCACGCCAAGCTCGTCGGCACGGTTGAACAGCGCTCGCGTATTGGCGGCCCGGCTCACGCCAAGGCAGGCATAGCGGAATGGCCAGCCGCGCTGAGCACAGTCTTCAGCGATCTGCGAAAAGGGTGTGCCTGAGGAGCGCACGTGCTGTGGGTCACGCAGATCGAAATGGGCATCCAGGTTGACGATGCCGACACGTGGCGCCGTCTCGCCGTTGGCCGTCAGGTGCTGGGCGAGCCCTGACCAGCTGGCATAGGCCACCTCATGGCCGCCACCCAGCACGATGGGCAGGTGCCCCTCGCCCATCAGCGGGACGAGGCGGTTGGCCAGCGCCTGCTGAGCGACTTCCATGGCGTCGCCTTCACAGCGCACGTCACCGGCGTCATAGGCAGCCCCCTGTCGGTGCCAAGCCAGCGGCGCCAGGGCGCGACGCAGTGCGGCAGGGCCATCGGCGGCACCCACACGACCCTGGTTGCGCGCCACGCCGGCATCGCAGGCGAACCCCAGCAGCGCACAACCGGGTGTGCCGCCCTCGGCCAGCGGCTGAATCTTCTGGTGCCAGCGCTCGCTGTCGGGCTCGGGATCGGTGCGCCCCTGCCACAAGCTGCGGTCGAAATCCTGGTGAAGCGACGTATCAGACGGCATGGGTCAACTCCCCCTGAAACAGGCGCTGACGCAGGCGACCGGGCTGGACGGCATAAGCCAGTGCGGCCGGGGTGTCGATATTCCAGACACACAGGTCGGCTGCAGCCCCTTCCCGGATCCGCCCTTCTCCCTTGAGTCCGAGGGCAGTCGCGCCATGGGCGGTCATGCCGGCCAGTGCCTCCTGGGGCGTCAGGCGGAACAGGGTGCAGGCCAGGTTCAACATCAAGGTCGGCATGAACAGCGGCGAGCTTCCCGGGTTGGCGTCGGTCGCCACGGCCAGGGGCACGCCGGCCTCGCGCAGAGCCGCGATGGGCGGCTGCTGCGTCTCGCGCAGGGTGTGGAAAGCCCCCGGCAGGATCACGGCGACACTACCGGCCTTGCGCATGGCGGCGATCCCGGCCTCATCGAGGTACTCGATATGATCGGCGGAGAGTGCCCCGTGACGGACCGCCATCGCGGTGCCACCCAGGTTGGAGAGCTGCTCGGCGTGGGCCTTGATCGGCAGGCCATGCGCTTCGGCGGCCTCGAAGACCCGCTCGCACTGCGCCACCGAGAAGGCGATCTTCTCGCAGAACACATCGACGGCATCGGCAAGGCCTTCGCTGGCGGCCGCCGGGACCATCTCCTGGCACACCAGATCGATATAGCCGTCACTGTCATCCTTGAACTCCGGCGGCAGCGCATGGGCACCCAGCAGGGTCGTCACCACACGCGCGGGGAGCGCCTCGCCGAGACGGCGCGCCACGCGCAGCATCTTCAGCTCGTCCTCGACCGTCAGGCCGTAGCCGGACTTGATCTCCACGGTGGTGACACCGTCGGCAATCAGTGCCTCGAGACGCGGCCTGGCCAGCTCGAGCAGTTCGTCCTCGCTGGCTTCCCGAGTGGCCGTCACGGTGCTCAGGATGCCGCCGCCACGCCGGGCGATCTCCTCGTAGCTGACCCCTTCCAGGCGCGCCTCGAACTCATCGGCGCGGGAGCCGCCAAACACCAGGTGGGTATGGCAATCCACCAGGCCGGGGGTCATCACGCCGCCACGGCCCATGTCATGGCAACCTTCCGCCAGCCCTTCATCGAACTCCCGCATCGGCACCAGAGACGCGACCCGCGCCCCGTCGGTGATGACGGCCATGGGCTCGGGCAGCGTGTGCAGCCCATCGAAGACTTTCATCTCGCGCCATAGACGACGCGTAGGGGTGGTATTCGACATGGAGGCCTCCTCCGGGGTGGCTGAACAGATGCAGACTCAATGTATATACATTTAAGTCCAGTACGCAGGAGCACGTCAAGCCACCTTCCGAGGAGGCCAACAGGGAGAAGCGCCGCGGCCGAAAAGAAGAAAACCTAAACAACCCTTTATAAACAGAGGTATAAGAAGTTATCTCGGGCCCGCTTCCATCTGCCATCGATCAGGCATTAGACCAATGTCTAGTATGCATAACTAGGCGGAGGCACCGGCTTGGCTTATTTTATTGTATATACATATCGAGGCAGGACGCCTATCCCGACCCAGTCACCGCACGTCACAAGACAAGAGGTATGCCCATGAATCGCCAAGACCCCCTGGCACGGCAACCAGCCGTTGCCGCCACCCTTCTCAAGCTTTTCCTGCCCAGTGCCCTGGGCATCCTGATCTTCTTCATGCCCATCGAGATTTCAGGGAAGCGCACCATCCCCCTGGACCATATGGTGACCGGCGCGCGCGCACTGCTCGGGGAGGCCAGCGGGTTCTATGCCCTGGCGCTGATCATTGCCGGCGCGGCCTATCCACTGGTCCGCGGCTACTGGCACCGCAACCTCACCGAGCGCATCTTCACGGTGCTGAAGATGGCCGTTGTCGTCGCCGCGGTGATGGCGCTGACGGGATGGGGGCCGGCCTTCCTGCATGAGCCGGACATGCTGCCCTTCCTGTTCGACAAGCTGGTGATTCCGGTGGGCCTGATCGTGCCGATCGGCGCCATCTTCCTGGCGTTGCTGATCAGCTACGGCCTTCTGGAACTGATCGGCGTACTGGTGCAGCCGGTGATGCGTCCCATCTGGCACACCCCGGGCCGCTCGGCCATCGACGCCGTGGCCTCCTTCGTGGGCAGCTACTCCATCGGCTTGCTGATTACCAACCGGGTCTATCAGGCCGGGCAGTATTCGGCGCGGGAGGCGGCCATCATCGCTACCGGCTTCTCCACGGTCTCGGCCACCTTCATGATCATCGTGGCCAAGACCCTCGACCTGATGGACGTGTGGAACCTCTACTTCTGGCTGACCCTGCTGATCACCTTCATCGTCACCGCGGTGACCGTGCGGCTGCCGCCGCTCTCGCGGATGGATGACAGCGCCGAGGATGGCGAACCCCAAGCGGTACCCGGCAAGCGCCTCACCACGGCCTGGCAGACCGGCCTGGAAGTGGCGGAGAAGGCCCCGAGCCTGCATCGCAGCGTGGCGCTCAACTTCAAGGAAGGGCTGGTCATGGCCATCAGCATTCTGCCATCGATCATGTCGGTGGGGCTGCTGGGCCTGCTGGCTGCCAAGTACACGCCGCTATTCGAATGGCTGGGCTGGCTCTTCTACCCCTTCGTGGCGGTGTGGGGCGTGGCGGATGCGGCCGCCCTGGCGCAAGCCTCCGCCGCCGGACTCGCCGAGATGTTCCTGCCGGCGCTGCTGATGGCAGAGGCCGAGTTCGCGGCTCGCTTCGCCGCCGGTGTGGTGTCGGTGTCCGCCGTGCTGTTCTTCTCGGCCTCGATCCCCTGCATCCTCTCCACCAGCATTCCGCTGTCGGTGGGTCGCATGCTGGTGGTGTGGTTCATCCGGGTGTCCCTGAGCCTGCTGCTGGCAGTCCCTACCGGCTATCTGGTGCAGACACTGGCCGGCTGACACTGCCGTCAATCGCGTATACGCAAACGGCCGGGAATCCCCGGCCGTTTGCGTCGATAGTGGCGGACGAGTCGATCATTTCAGCTCGCGATGCATCGAAGAGCGCAGCTTGTAGCGTTCGCCAGGATGGAGCAGCCGCGCATAGCTGATCAGATGCTCACCCGACCAGGTACGCCGAATCATGCTCAGGCAAGGGCTAAGCGTATCGATGGCCAGCCACTCGGCAGCCTGATGGTCGGGCAGGACCGCCTCGACGATGTGTTCCACATCGGTGATGGGGCAGGCGGCCACCAGCACCTCGTTGGGCGTGTGGCGGGAGAAGTCGGTGTCGAGATAATCCGGGACCCAGCGCGGATTGACGAAACGCCTCTCGAGCTGGATCGGCACATCGTTCTCGAGGTGAAGGATCAGGGTATGGAAGACTCGGCTGCCGAGCCGCACCCCGAGACGTAGCGCCACCTCGTCATCGGCGTCGATCGCTGCGCAGGTCAACACCTCGTTGCCATACCGATGCCCCCGAGACCGCACCTCCTCGGCGATGTTGTACACCTCGACCAGTGATGACTCTGCCTTGCGATCGGTGACGAAGGTGCCAAGCCCTGACTGGCGCGTCAGATATCCTTTCTGGACCAGATCGCGGATCGCCTTGTTGGCGGTCATGCGGCTGACCTGGAAATCCCGGGCCAGCTGCTCCTCCGGGGGAATCTGGTGATGGGCTGGCCATTCACCACTGGTGATCTTGTCGAGCAGGTGCTGCTGGATCTGCTGATAGAGTGGCGGCGTGTTGGCCATGGGCATCCTTGGGCGAGACTAATGTATATACAATTACAATATACTGATTGTAGAGAGACTGTCCATGTGCAGTCTCTTAGAAGTGCTACATCTACAACCTCTATAGCAACCCTTGCTCTGTACTTCTTCACTATGTTGTTTTTAGTCCTATTGTGAACCATGAAGTGGCCCCCTTCCTCTGGCCCACCGCTCCCTGGCGACCCTATCATGCCACCGTTGCGGCATCAGCGAGATCTCCGGCTTCGCCTCTCGAGCGCCACCCCCACACATGGCTCTCGGCATCCTCCAGCAGGGGGGGGGCAGGAAACTGCGGTCGATCTTGATGGTGTCGACCGGCATCCGCCGCAGGTAGGCGAGCGACGAGGGGCCGGTGCCGAAATCGTCGATCGCGATACTGCCCCCCAGATCGGCCAGCTGCTGGAGCCGCTGCAAGGCCGCTTCCAGGTCGGTCATCACGGTGGTCTCGGTGACCTTCCCCTCCAGGGGGCACGATGGTGGGCGGCGCCTCGACGCCGAAGGCCTCCTGCAAGGCCTCGAGCACCGCGTAGCCATCCAGGTGGGGCATGCGGATATCGAGCAGCAGCAGGTCCTGAAGCAGCTCGACGTTGACGGCATGGTCGTCCACGACCAGCAGCCGCTTGTGGTAGAGGGCGGGATCAGAAGGCATCTGCACTTCCTTCCATCGATGAGAGGTCGCGGGTGAGGGTCGCGACGAACGACGCGGGCTCGAGGAGCTTGGTCAAGTAGTCGTCGAATCCCGCCGCCAGGCCGCACTTGATATCGGCCGGCATGGCGTTGGCGGAGAGCGCGATCACCGGCAGCGCGTGCAGCAGCTGGCGCTCCTTGGCCAGCCGATCGCCGGGCTCGGAGAGGCGCAGGTTCAGCGTCACGAGCTCGCGCTGCTGGGCGGCGACCGCATGGCCACAGAAGGAGATCTCTCGCGAGGTTTCGCGGATCTCCAAGCCGACACAGGCCTTGAACCACTGCCGATCTTCGGCCACCAGCGCGATCGGAGGGCGATCCGCCGCCCGGGCGCTTCGGGCCAGACGCGACCGGGTGGCGAACTGGCGTCACGTGCACCACGGACAGCCTCTCGACTTTTTCCTTCAGGTTCAGACTGTCATCAAGCAGCTGAATAGACCATTGAGCAACGGTCTGGGTGTCGAACACCGGCTCGGTGGTTCCTGGTGAAGATGCCGGTGCCCGATACCCTCAAGTATCGCTCTTGTTGGTTGGCTTCAGCGAGTTGGCTACTTTGTCTTCTTCGATCGCTTCAGCAGCCTCCTCGACCTTGGCTCCGTCCTCGATCTTGGCTGCTTCGGCAGTGGCATCGGCCTCCTCCTCTTCTTCTACAATATCCGCCGCGGGGTGGAGCGGCTCGCCCTCCTCGTCTTGCAGCTGGTAGTCGTAGGCCGCCTGGAGGCCGGACTCTTCTTCGATCTCTTCCTCTTCGGCCTGGGCGATGTAGCCCGGATAGAAGGGTGAGAGGATGGCGAAGAGGATGCCCAGCGCGGAGAACATGGCAAAGGCGCTGGCGTAGCCGAAGGTGTTCACCAGCGAGCCGACGACCGGCGAGCCGGTTGCCTGCCCCAGCGAGACCGCCATGAAGGGCAGCACCGGACCCACCGAGAGCCGGCCCGGCAGCAGGCGAATACCGGTCATCAGGTAGAGCCCCGTCAGACTCATGTAGGCCAGGCCGAAGACCAGCGCGGAAAAGGCCGCCAGTGCGGTTTGCCCGGGGCTGGCCGCGAGCAGCGCCAGGCTCGCGGAGAGCATCATCAGCATCAGGGAGTGCGTGATGGGAGGGTTGTTACGATCGGCCAGATCGGCCACCACGGCCCCGCCTAAGCCGGCGATGCCCACCGCCAACCACAGCCAACCGGTGGCGCCGGACGGCAGGCCGCCGAGGGTGACCACCAGATCGGGGGCGAAGATCCAGTAGGCGGCGGAAACGAAGCCCATCACGAAAGCGAACAGCGAGAGCCTGACGAGACGCGACCAGGGCAGCTCGCTAATCGGCGGCGGTGGCGCGGCGTTCGCCGGCGTGATCCTCGACACCGAGGGCAGGAACAGCCAGGCGGCAATCACCCCGACACCTGCCAGGAGGGCAAAGGAGACGTACGCGAAGCGCCAGGCGCCGGCCAGGAACAGCACCGTGGGGACGGCCACGATCACGCCGATGCTGGTCCCCGCGTTCATGACCGAGCTGACGCGCCCGTGCAGCGAGCGTTTGACCAGTGCCTGCATGGCGGCCGTGAGCGCCGGCATCATCAGGCCGGTGCAGATGCCGCAGGCGAACACCCCGGTCCCGAGCAGTAGCGCGCCTGGCGCCTGGCTGATCAGCGTCAGGCCGCCGACACCGAACGCCCCGGAGAGCACCGCCGCGTTACGGGCACCGAACAGGTGGGTGACGAGCGGCGCGATCAGCGTGGCCAGCAGGAAGCTGATCAGCGGCAGCGCGCCGATGATACCGATCACCGACGGCGTGAGACCCAGTTCCTCGCGGATGGGCGGCACGAACAGGCCGAAGGCGAAGCGAGCGAGACCGTAGCTGATCGCGATCAGCCCCGCCCCGAGCACCGCAAATTCCGTGCTGGAAGGCGACCTCATGCGATCGCCTCCTCGCGCGCCACGCGACTGCCGGCCCGTCTCGTTGTCAGACATCCATCCTTGCGTGCGATGACCGCTCGTGGCTGCTCGATATTGATATTGGCGTTGCTCACCATCACTCCCTCATCTTCTGGATGCATAGGCACACTGCAGCACTCGAGAGCAGCAGACATGGGCCGGCGGGCCCGCCCTCGGCTCACCGCCCAAGGTAGAGCAGAGCATACCGACAGCGGCCCCGCTGACCAAGGTATCAGAGAGACTGCCGTACTGACGGTCAGCCGATGCCCTCGATGACAAGCGGGCGGCGAGACAGTGGCGTCGTCATCTGCGAGCGTCGCCCGCAGGAGATCGCCGGGGCTATTACCTGGTGCGCCTGCACCATGCCCACGGCGGCAGCCAGCTGGTCGACGCCGACGGCCAGGCCAGGCGCTTAACCGGCACCCAGTGGGTGAGCCGGGCGCTGTTGCCGCTGGGCATCACCCACGGCGTGCTGACCTGGGCCGAGGTCACCGACGAAATGATCGGCCTGCCCACAACCCCAAGCGACCCGCCGAGCGTGCTGGCCCACGGCACTCGGGTGGCCTTCCAGACCCGCTAGCCGGATGGCCGCCTTGCCCCTATTCTCATGCCAGTCCCCGCCATTCGGTGCTGGCATCATCATCTTCAATAATTGGCATTTTGGATCTTCATCTATATCAATAACAATTGGCTATGTGACTCTGATACGCTAAGCCGGTTTTCGCGCCCCAGCCCCTGACACTGCCCTGCGCGCGGTGCCGACGCCGCATGACTCCCCGGCCGCCCTGAGAGATGGTGCGGGCCGGCATCAGAGGCAAAGAATAAAGGAGACGTCGATTGGAACTGTTTCAGTACGCCCTGGATAACCTGGAGCTCTTGTTATCCCGCACGGTCGAGCATATCTCGCTGGTGGGCGTGGCCGTCGGCATCGCCACCCTGACCGGGGTGCCGATCGGCATCGCCATCACCAAGAACGAGCGAGCCGCCCGGGCCGTGCTCTACATCGCCTCGATCATCGTGACGATCCCGTCCATCGCGCTGTTCGGGATCATGATCCCGATCCTCTCGCTGATCGGTCAGGGCATCGGCTACCTGCCGGCGGTCATCGCGGTGCTGCTCTATTCGCAGCTGCCGATCATCCGCAACACCTATACGGCGATCAACAACGTCGACCCGGCCCTGCGCGAGGCCGCCCGCGGCATCGGCATGAGCCCCAACCAGCGCCTGCGCATGGTCGAGATTCCGCTGGCCGTGCCGGTGATCATGGCCGGTGTGCGCACCGCCGTGGTGCTCAACATCGGCGTGATGGCGATCGCCGCCTACATCGGCGCCGGCGGGCTCGGCACCTTCATCAGCCGCGGCATCTCCCAGTCCGATCCACGCCAGCTGATCATCGGCGCCGTGGCCGTCAGCGTGCTGGCGATCATCGTCGACTACTCGCTGCTGGCGCTGCAGAAGCGCCTGACGCCCAAGGGCATGGAGCGCGCCGCCGCCACGGCCTGAGCCGTTCCCGCGCCACGTTCTCTCGAGCAGAGACAGCCGCCGATCCGATGACGCTGCCGACCTGACAAGACGGCCACCCCGACAAGGCCGCCGCCCCAGACAAGGACCGCTACATGATTCGACTCGATAACCTGACCAAGGTCTTCGACACGCCCAAGGGCGCCGTGACCGCCGCCGACCACATCAGCATGGAGGTGCCGAGCGGCGAGATCTGCATCCTGCTCGGCCCCTCGGGCTGCGGCAAGACCACCACCCTGAAGATGATCAACCGCATCATTCGCCCCACCTCGGGCAAGGTGTTCATCAACGGCGAGGACACCACCAGCCTCGATACCCAGGACCTGCGCCGCAGCATCGGCTACGTGATCCAGCAGATCGGCCTGTTCCCCAACATGACCATCGAGGAGAACATCACCGTGGTGCCCAAGCTGCTGGGCTGGGACAAGGCGAAGTACAAGGAGCGCGCCAGGGAGATGATGCGCATGATCGCGCTGGAGCCGGACGCCTTCCTCAAGCGCTACCCGAGCGAGCTCTCCGGGGGCCAGCAGCAGCGCATCGGCGTGGCCCGGGCGCTGGCCGCCGACCCGCCCGTGATGCTGATGGACGAGCCCTTCGGCGCCATCGACCCGATCAACCGGGCGGTGATCCAGGACGAGTTCCTGAAGATGCAGCAGGAGCTCAAGAAGACCATCATGTTCGTCAGCCACGACATCGACGAGGCGATCAAGATGGGCGATCGCATCGCCATCTTCCGCGAAGGCCGGCTGGTGCAGTACTCCGAGCCCGACGAGCTGCTCGCCGCGCCCAAGAACGAGTTCGTCGAGTCCTTCCTCGGCGAGGACCGGGCGCTGAAGCGCCTCAACCTGGTCAAGGTGCGCGACCTCGCCAGCGACGAGATCGGCCTGGTGCGCCCCGACGACACCCTCGAGACGGCGCTTGCGCGCATCGAGGACTACGGCTACCAGAACAGCATCGTGATGGTGAACGCCAAGCGCCAGCCGGTGGGCATCATCAACGCCGCCGTGGCGCGCACCACCAAGGGCCATTGCCGTGACCACTTCCAGAGCGTGCCGGTGGTGGTGAGCCTCGACGACGACCTGCGCAAGGTCGCCTCGCTGATGTTCTCCAACGACATGACCTGGGTACCCTGCGTCGACGACGAGGGCCGCATCGTCGGTCAGATCACCCAGCGGTCGATCACCCACCACCTGGGCTCGCGCTATCGCGCCCATTCCGGGGCCGACGACACGGTCGGCGAGGCGTCACCGTCATCATCGGCCACCAAGGAGTAAGCCCATGCCGACGCTGAACCTCTCCGGGGCCATGCGCCTGCTGGTGCTCGTGGCGGTCTTCATGGCCGGGATCTGGAGCCAATCCAGCGGCGTGATCGACGACTTCATCTTCTATCTGCCGGACGTCCAGTTCCTGGCGGTGCAGCACCTGTGGCTGACCGCCATCTCCGGCAGCCTGGCGATCCTCGTCGCCATCCCGCTGGGCATCCTGCTGTCGCGCCCCAGCATGGCGCGGGTCGCCGAGTCCGCGATGCAGGTGCTCAACGTGGGCACCACCATTCCCACCCTGGCGGTGCTGGCGCTGTCGATGAGCTTTCTGGGCATCGGCACGGTGCCCGCGGTGTTCGGGCTCTTCGTGGCGACGCTGCTGCCGATCACCCGTAACACCTACACTGGCCTCAAGGGCGTATCGCCGGCCCTCAAGGAGGCCGCCGCCGGCATCGGCATGTCACCGGGCCAGCGCCTGCTGCGGGTCGAGCTGCCCAACGCGCTGTACGTGATCTTCGCCGGCATCCGCACGGCGCTGGCCATCAACGTCGGCACCGTGCCGCTGGCCTTCTTGATCGGGGCCGGGGGCCTGGGCGAGCTGATCTTCACCGGCATCGACCTCTACGACCCGGTGATGATGCTCTCCGGCGCGATCCCCACCGCCCTGCTGGCGGTCGTGGTCGACATGCTCATCGCCATCACCGCCTTCCTGGTGGTGCCGCGAGGGGTGAACCCGGCGCGTGCCTGATGCGGCGCGGCAGGTGGCGCCTGGCCCACCGCGAGTCGCGACCCGACGCAACATGAACCATCCAACGCAAGACGCATGACCCACAACAAGGAGTGACTCCATGAAAACACTGATGACCCTGCTCGCCGGCGCGGCACTGGCCGGCAGCCTGACCACCGCCCAGGCCAACGAGATCGTGGTGGGCGGCAAGAACTTCACCGAACAGCAGATACTGGCCAGCATGACCAGCCAGTACCTCGACGGCCTCGGCTACGACGTCGAGAAGCGTTCCGGCATGGGCTCCGCCGTACTGCGCCAGGCCCAGGAAAACGGCCAGATCGACCTCTACTGGGAGTACACCGGCACCTCGCTGATCAACTACAACGACGTCACCGAGCGCCTGTCGCCGGAAGAGACCTACTCACGCGTCAAGGAACTCGACGCCGAGAAGGGCCTGGTGTGGCTCGAGCCCTCCGACGCCAACAACACCTACGCCCTGGCCATGCGCGAGGATGACGCCGAGGAGCGTGGCATCGAGACCCTCTCCGACCTCGCCCAGGCGATCAACGACGACGAGGGCCTGACCTTCGCCCTGAACGCCGAGTTCTACGCCCGCGAGGACGGCTGGCGCCCGCTGCAGCAGGCCTACGACTTCCGCGTCGGCCGCGGCGACCTCAAGCGCATGGACTCCGGCCTGGTCTATCAGGCGCTGCGCGACGGCCAGGTGGAAGTCGGCCTGGTGTTCGCCACCGACGGTCGCATCCCGGCCTTCGACTTCCGCGTGCTCGAGGACGACCAGAACTACTTCCCGGCCTACGCCCTGACGCCGGTGGTGCGCGAGGAGACCCTCGAGGCCAATCCCGAGCTCGCCGAACAGATGAACGCCCTCTCCGGACTGCTCAATGACGAGACCATGTCCAACCTCAACGCTCAGGTCGACGTTGAGAAGGTGACCATCGAGCGCGTCGCCGAGAACTTTCTCGAGGAACACGACCTGCTGTGATCGGCGTTTGAGCGGAGGCTCGTCCTGCAGGGGGCCTGGCTGATCGATGCCCTGGACGCCCACGACGGCCAGGTGCTGACCAAGGGCCATGCGGGCGTGGCCCTGCTGCCGGGCCTGCTGGCCCTGCCGGAGGTCGACACGCTCTCGGGACGCGATTTCCTGGCCCTGCTGGTCGTCGGCTACGAGATCGCCACTCGCGCCGGCATCGCCCTGCATGCCACGAGCCCGGACTACCACACCTCGGGCGCCTGGAATGCCCTGGGCATGGCCGCGGTGGCGGCGCGCCTGCGCGGTGTCGATACCGAGACTCTGCATCATGCACTCGGCATCGCCGAGTTCTATGGGCCGCGCAGCCAGATGATGCGCTGCATCGATCATCCGACGATGCTCAAGGACGGCTCCGGCTGGGGTGCCATGACCGGCCTTTCGGCGGCCCTGCTCGCCGAGGACGGCTTCACCGGTGCGCCGGCGCTGACCGTGACCTCGCCGCAAGCCTTGGCCACCTGGCACGACCTGGGCGAGCGCTGGTACGTCCATGAGCAGTACTTCAAGGCCTACCCGGTGTGCCGCTGGGCCCAGCCGGCGGTGGAGGCCGTGCTCGCCCTGGCCGGGGAGATTCGCGATCCGGCGCGCATCTCCCGCATCGAGATCGTCACCTTCCATGAGGGCAAGCGCCTGCATGTCACGCACCCCGAGACCACAGAACAGGCCCAGTACAGCCTGCCCTGGTCGGTGGCCTGTGCGCTGGGTCGCGGCACCGTGGATGTCGCCGGCGTCTGCGATGAGCTCGATGCCCCGGACCTCAAGGCGCTGGCCGGCAAGGTGGAGATCCGGGAGGACGACGCCTTCAACGCCCGCTTCCCCGCCGAGCGTTGGGCCCGCGCCCGTCTGCACCTCGACAGCGGTAAGGTTCTCGAGAGCCCGGACCTCGAGGCCCGTGGCAACCCGGACAGCCCGCTCACCGATGCCGAGGTGCTGGCCAAGTATCAGGCGCTGGCACAGCCCGTGCTGGGTGAGCGCGCGGCCAGGCTTCGCGACGTGGTGATGAGCCTGGAGACACGCCCGGCAAGCGATCTGCTGGCACTCTTGGGCGCACCTTGAAGCGCCGACGGACGGGTGCGATGATCCGCGCCGTCCTAATGCCCGCCCGGTGGCCGACATGCCCCGGCCGAAACCCGCCACCACCCGCCACAGCGAGACTCGACCATGCACTATCAGGACCATCTGCGTGTCGGCGCCGCCCAGATCAACGCCGCCCTGGGCGATGTCGATGCCAACCTCGAGCGTCACCGCGAGATGATCGCCCAGGCCCGCCGGGCGGGCCTGGAGCTGCTGGTGTTCCCGGAGCTCTCGCTGACTGGCTACAGCCTCGGCAACCAGGTGATCGAGCTGGCCTGCCCCGCCCACGATCCGCGGCTGACCGACCTCGCCCGAGAAGCCGGCGAGATGCAGACGGTGGTCGGCTTCGTCGAGGAGGCGAGCCCCGGCGAGTACTACAACGCCCTGGCGATCCTCCAGCACGGCGAGCTGCAGGCCGTGCATCGCAAGCTCAACCTGCCCACCTACGGCGGCCTGGAGGAAGGCAAGCTCTTCACCCACGGCAGCGAGTTCACCCAGGGCACCGTGCAGCCGGGCTGGTCGGCGACTTCGCTGATCTGCGCCGACCTCTGGAACCCGGGGCTGGTCCACGCCGCCCTGCTGGCGCGGCCCGCGGTGCTCTGCGCGCCGATCAACTCGGCCTCGGGCATCGTCAGCCAGGACTTCTCCAACGAGCAGAACTGGGCGGTCAACCTGCATTTTTACGCCATGACCTACGGCACGCCGGTGATCATGGCCAACCGCTACGGCCCCGAGGGAGAAAGCCACTTCTGGGGCGGCTCGCGCATCCTAGGCCCGCGCGGCGAGATCCTGGCCCAGGCCGAAGATCGGGAGATGCTGATCGAGGCGACGCTCTCGCGCACCGCCATCGCCCGGGCCCGCTTCGAGCTGCCCACCCATCGCGACGCCGACACCCCGCTGGTGCGCGACCTGATGGCCGGCTATCGCTGAGCCGAGCGGCGCAGCACGGCAGCGTGGGCACCCAAATCAACACCTACGCCTGATCGCCACTCGCGCCGCCGCCCGGCGGCGCGATTCGTGCCCTGCCTCGCTCGTCGCTAGCATCTCGCTTCGCTCCCTCGTCGCCCCGGCATCACGTCCGCCCGTCTCGCCCCTCCCTCTCGCTCGACGTCGCTCAGGCTCGCCCCGCATGATGCGACAGGCCTCCCCTCGACAGCGAACACACGCTCGGCCACCAGGGCTCCCTCGACATCGAACACCTTGTTGACAAGCAATAACCTACTGTTTCCCGAAGATCGACGGAATATCTCTGCATAAAAAACGATATTTTCAGTGATCCTTGCCATTTACACCTATTCGTGAAGAATGACGCCCCGAATTCATCGCGCATACGGACAATCACGACACCATGGACCTCACTCTCCCCTCATTCTTCACGGACCTCGTGGCCGCCGGTAACGGTCTAGTCTGGGGCAGCCTACTGATCTACCTGCTGATCGGCGCCGGCCTCTACTTCACCGTCATGACACGCGGCATCCAGTTCCGCTACTTCGGGCACATGTTCAAGCTGCTGCGCCACTCTCGGGAGGCCGATGGCGGCATCTCCTCCTTCCAGGCGCTCTCCACCAGCCTCGCGGCCCGGGTCGGCACCGGCAACCTGGCCGGCGTGGCCGTCGCCATCTACTTCGGCGGCCCCGGCGCCATCTTCTGGATGTGGATGACCGCGCTGGTCGGCATGGCCACCAGCTTTGTCGAGTCCACCCTGGCCCAGGCCTTCAAGGTCGACCACGGCGATCGCACCTACCGCGGCGGCCCGGCCCGCTATATCGAGCGCGGCCTCGGCCTGCGCTGGCTGGCGGTGGCCTTCTCGGTGTGCCTGATCATCGCCTTCGGCCTCGCCTTCAACAGCGTGCAGTCCAACTCCATCGCCCAGGCCATGCAGGAGGCCTTCGCGCTGCCCACCTGGAGCATCGGCGTGGCGCTGGTGGTGGTGGTGGCGCCGATCATCTTCGGCGGCCTCAAGTCCATCGCCCGGGTCGCCGAGCTGGTGGTGCCGCTGATGGCGGTCCTCTACCTGCTGCTGGCCCTGGTGGTGGTGATGCTCAACGCCTCGGAGCTCCCGGCGGCGCTGATGACCATCCTCAAGAGCGCCTTCGGCCTCGAGCAGGCCGCCGGCGGCGCCATGGGCTACGCCGTGGCCCAGGCGATCATGAACGGCATCAAGCGCGGGCTCTTCTCCAACGAGGCGGGCATGGGCTCGGCGCCCAACGCCGCCGCCACCGCCTCCACGCACCCGAACCATCCGGCCGCCCAGGGCTTCGTGCAGATGCTCGGCGTCTTCCTCGATACGCTGGTGATCTGCACCGCCACCGCCGCCATCATCATCATGGCCGGCCCGGAGCTGCTGGCGAGCGACGAGGCCAACGGCATCCAGCTCACCCAGATCGCCCTCTCCCAGCAGGTCGGTGACTGGGGCGGCCAGTTCATCGCCATCGCGATCCTGCTGTTCGCCTTCACCTCGGTGATCGCCAACTACTCCTACGGCGAGTCCAACATCGAGTACCTGGCCGGTCCCAAGCGCGCGGCGCTGTCGATCCTGATCTATCGCCTGGCGGTGCTCGCCATGGTGATGATCGGCGCGGTGACCAGCCTCAAGCCGATCTGGAACTTCGCCGATCTCTCCATGGGCCTGATGGCGCTGATCAACCTGGTCGCCATCCTGCTGCTCTCGCCGATCGCCTTCGCGCTGTTCCGCGACTACGAGCGCCAGCTCAAGGCCGGCCAGGAGCCGAGCTTCGACCCCGACCGGTTCCCCAAGCTGGCCGACAAGGTCGACCGCAAGGCCTGGCCGGGTAGCGGCAAGCACGGCTGACCGCGTTTGCTTCCCCAGCCAACGAAAACGCCACGGCTCAGCCGTGGCGTTTTCGTTGGGGGAAGCGACGGGCGTGTCGCTGGCGGCTACGCGATCAGTCGCGGCGATAGCTGCCGACCAGGCGGTTCATGCCCAGCAGATGCGGCTCGAGCTGGGTGAGCAGCTCCGGCAGGGTCAGGCCCTCGGGCAGCTCGGTGTGCGTATCCAGCGCCAGCACCCAGAAATAGTAGAGGTGTACGCCGTGGCCCTCAGGCGGCATGGGGCCGCCGTAGCCGAGGCTGCCGGTATCGTTGACGCCGGCGGTGCCCAGAGTGGTGGCCTCGTCGAGCGCTGTGACGTCGGCCGGCAGGTTGTAGAGCAGCCAGTGAACGAAGCCGTAGCTGCCGTTGTTGACCAGCGGGGCGTCCGGGTCGTGGCAGATCACCGCGAAGCCCTGGGTGCCCTCGGGCGCGTCGCGCCAGGCCAGCGCCGGCGACACGTTCTCCCCTTCCCCGGTGTGGCGGGTGGGGATCGCCTCGTGGTGCACGAAGGCGGAGCTGGTGAGCTGCATGCTCGAAGGTGCAAAGGCCATGAGGGCAACCTCCTCTGTAGACGTGTCGGGTAAACGGTCGCGCGTCATGGCACCGGCCACGACGCTCTCATCAGTGCATGATGGTCATAGGCGGCGGATTCAACCCGGGTGGCCCCGACAGCCTTGAACGGAGGCACCCCCTCCTGCCGCCGACTCGCTCGGCCCTGACCCCTTCGCGTCGCTCTCGGCCGGATCGGATCAGGGCGAGAACTCGCCGAGCATCCGCAGGGTATCGACCTTCAGCCGATCCTCCTCCATGGCCTGATTGGCCTCGTCGGAAGCCATGAAGGCCTGGAAGCGCTCCATGTCCGGCACCTCGAGGATCAGCCCCACCGAGTTCGGGTGCTCGGGGTTCTTGAAGGTACGGGCGGAGACCCCGATCCGGGCGAACATCTCGTGGCGACTGCCGGGTCCTGGCGTCCAGGCCTTGGCCCAGTGCTCGCCATCCTCGACCTCGTGAAACACGATCAACGTTGCCATCAGCGTTTCCTCCTTCATGAATTGGACATGCCAAGATGTGAACGCGACCGGCTCAGCGAGATCACCATGACGCGGCTCGTTCCTACTCCTTCCAGGGCAGCGGCGGCGGCATCAGCGCCTCGCCTTCAAAGGCGGGAATACTGCCGAAGCGTTCGCTGCCGGCCTCCCAATCACGCTGGGCCTCGGCGATCTCAGCCTTGCTATGACCGACGAAGTTCCACCAGACCAGGATCTCCTCGCCCAGCGGTTCGCCGCCGACCAGGATGGCGCGACCGCCCGCGGGCAGCGTCAGGGTGACGCCGTCGCGGCCACTCCCCAGGTAGGCCAGCTCGTTGGCGGGGAAGGTATCGCCCTCGATCTCCAGGCCACCCTCCAGGGGCAGCACCCCGTACTCGAAGTCCTCCCGCAGCACGAGCGCCAGGGTGCCGCCCTGCTCGCTCGCGAGGTCCAACCCCACCAACGCCGAAAAGGCCAGCGTCGGCGCCCGGTGGCCGGCGAACTCGCCGACGAGCAGGGTGAAGTCGGTACCCGTCTCCTGCCAGCGCGGCAGGGTCGGGTAGTGATCGAAGCGCGGGTCGGTGCGACGGTCGGCCTCGGGCAAGGCGATCCACAACTGGGCGGCGTGCAGGCGGATCTCACCGGCCACCGATTCCTCGGTATGGCTGATGCCCCACCCCGCCGTCATCAGGTTGACCTGGCCGGGGCGGATCACCTGTTCGTTGCCCAGGCTATCCCGGTGCAGCACCTCTCCCTCGATCATCCAGGTGAAGGTCTGCAGGCCGATATGCGGATGCGGCCCGACCCGCAGGCCCCGAGAGCCCACTTCGAAAACCGCGGGGCCGGCATGATCGAGGAAGCACCAGGCCCCCACCAGCCGGCGCTGGCGCGAGGGCAGCACCCGATTGACGGGGATGCCGCCGACATCGGCGGTACGCGGGGCGACGTGCTGAACCTGGCGCTTGCCATCGACGACCGGACATTCGAGCGACGACGCCAGGTCGCGATCGTTGACGAGAGTACTCATGAGCTTGCCATCCTGTTCCTGCTGGTAGGGCCCGCGCTGCGAGGGTTGCCTTAAGAATAGGCCGCCTTGCCCTCCGGCGCATCGGCGTTGGTCAAGCAGCAGCATGGAAATTGCGCGCGAGGTTTATCGGGGATTAGGCGGGGCGAAGCGGACACTTCTGGGGCGGGAACCCCCAGTGTCAGGATGAGTGTCGTGCCCTCACCTACTCGCCGGCGTCGTCACTCGGCCCAATCCAGCAGAAGGGGTTGTAGGCCACCTCCCACAGGTGGCCGTCGGGGTCGGCGAAGTAGCCGGAATAGCCGCCCCAGAAGACCGGCTGCGCCGGTTTGACCAGAGTGGCGCCGGCGGCCACGGCCTGCTCGAGGAGGGCATCGACCTCTGCCTCGGAGCCCAGGTTGTGCGCCAGGGCGACCCCACGAAAGCCGCCACCCTCGGCCGGCACACCGGCGTCCTCGGCGAGGGCCTCGCAGCCATACAGGCCCAGCCAGCTGCCGTTGAGGGGGAAGAAGGCCACTGTGGGCGGCGAGTCCATCCGTGGCAGGCCCAGACCCTGTTCGTAAAAGCGGATCGAGCGCGCCATGTCGCTGACGCCGAGGGTAATCATGCTGATTCTGGGGTTCATGGCGGCTCCTTCCGATGGGCGATCCGCCCTCGCACGGCCATGCGCGGCAGGACGTCGAATCGCTGAGAACGGTCATAAGAATCAGCACTGTAAATGATGCAAGGCCCAACCGGCTCGCAAGCTCAGCCCACCCTCGCCGCCAGGGCGATCACGCAGTGAGAACAAGAAAAGCCGACCCGCAGCGCCGTTGCATCGCTGACGCCGTTACCGGCGTGTCATACGGGGCAAGGCTCGACTCCGCCCCAGTGCCGGGGCGGGATCGATGGGTCGTCACATCGCCACTTCCGCCGGTTTCACGAGCCGATCGAAGGCACTGTAGGAGAGCTGCATGACCTCCCGGTGGCTGCCGGCGTTGAAGGCAATCAGGTCGGCCTCGGCCAGGTGCGGCGAGACGAACACCTCCAGGTCGAAGAGGTTGCCGAACGGTGGCATGGCGCCGGGCTCTTCGCCGGGGAAGCACCGCTGGAAGTCGGCCTCCTCTGCCAGCTCGACGGCCTGGGCGCCAACGGACTGGGCCAACCGCTGCAGGTCGACCCGGTCAGTGGCCGGCAGGACCGCCAAGGCGAATCGGCCATCGATCTTGACCAGGACACTCTTGGCGAAGTGCCGGCCGGGCACGTGCACCGCCTCGGCGATCTCCTGGGCGGTATAGGCGGGGGAATGCTGCAGGATCACATACTTGACACCTTGCTCATCAAGGTGGCGCGTCACTCTCTCCGTCGACATGGGATCACCTCCTCGTGTTCGTCAGTCGAAAATTCTTACTACGGATAAGTATAGTTGACATCCTCCCCCGCCTGGAGGCCAAGGCGCTTGACGATGCCAACACGCCGTAAGGGCCTCGGCCGCCGGTCCAACTCCCCCCGCTCGGCAAGGGCCTCGTGGCCATACAGTCCCAGCCAGCCGCCATTGAGGGGGGAAGGCGACCGAGGGCGGCGAGTCCATGCGCGCCCCCCGAGTTCCCACAAGGCGGGATAATCGCCGCGATCGAGTAGGAGGGGGAGTTGCCTCCCCCGTCCTCTCACACCACCGGGCATACGGATCCGTACCACGGCGGTTCCTGTCATCCACTATTGGACTAAGCTTCGTTCCGCTGAATTCGCCCCCTGGGTGCTCTGAGCGCTTCGACAGTCTTTGGGCTTCCGGCCCGCCATACAGTTAGCGAGAGCCCTCCGGGGGGAGGCTTCTGCTCGTACACAGCAGAGAGCGGTCAACTATCCACTCGTGACAGGTTCAGCCCTCCAGCTCTTGGTTAGAGAGCCTACTATGGCCTCTGCTGACTCCTGTTCGCCCATCCCGAGACCTCACGGTGCCGGTAGCCAATGGCAGGCGAACGGGTCTCCAGGGCAAGACGCGCGACCTTCCTCCCATCTACCCGCCGCATCTACTTCCACATCATCTGGATAGCTATTGGGGTTCGAGTGTCATGGCCCTCTCACCCAGATGGGACTGCCTCGTATGCGGCTCCTGTTCGTCGGGCCAGGAGTTTGCCTACAGCTTCCTTCAGATTCCGCCTCGCGACGGACACCCTTGCTGTTCAGCTAATGGCTCCCGCTATCAGGGTCCGTAGGGGACTCTCACCCCAAGTCATCCAGCCAACCACCACGGTTGACCGGATAGCGCCTGAACGGCGCTGCGTGCCATGCCTGGCGCACCACAAAAACGCCCACCCCGGCTGGGCCGGGGCGGGCGTGATGCTCGGCCACAATCAGCCGATCAGCTCGCTCAGGACGGGAAGCTGAACTGGGCGCGCTCCTGGGCGCTGCGCTCGGGCCAGCGCTGGGAGACGGCCTTGCGGCGGGTGTAGAAGCGCACGGCATCCGGGCCATAGGCGTGCAGGTCGCCGAACAGCGATTCCTTCCAGCCGCCGAAACTGTGGAAGGCCACCGGCACCGGCAGCGGCACGTTGATGCCGACCATGCCGACCTCGATGGCGTCGGCGAAGCGGCGCGCGGCCTCGCCGTCGCGGGTGAACACGCAGGTGCCGTTGCCGTACTGGTGGGCGTTGATCAGTGCGATGGCCTCCTCGAAGGTATCGACGCGCACCACGCAGAGCACCGGGCCGAAGATCTCGTCGCGATAGATGCCCATCTCCGGGGTCACCCGGTCGAACAGGGAGGCGCCGAGGAAGTAGCCCTTTGATTCTTCGACCAGCGGGTGGGTGCGGCCGTCGACCACCAGCTCCGCGCCGGCGGCGGCGCCCTGCTCGATGTAGCCGGCGACCTTGTCGCGATGGGCGGCGTTGACCAGCGCGCCCATGTCGAGGCCGCGCTCGGTGCCCGGGCCGATCTTGAGCGTGCGGGCCTCGTCGGCGAGCTTGCCGACCAGGGCATCGGCGGTGTCGTGGCCCACGCAGACGGCCACGGAGATCGCCATGCAGCGCTCACCGGCGCTGCCGAAGGCGGCGCCGATCAGGGTGCTGGCGGCGTTGTCGAGGTCGGCGTCGGGCAGCACCACGGCGTGGTTCTTGGCCCCGCCCAGGGCCTGCACCCGCTTGCCGTTCTCGGCGCCGCGCCGGTAGATGGCCTTGGCCACCGGGGTGGAGCCGACGAAGGAGAGCGCACGAACGTCAGGGGCGTCGATCAGCGCTTCGACGGCCTCGCGGTCGCCGTGCACCACGTTGAAGAGGCCCCGCGGCAGGCCCGCCTCATCGAGCAGCTCGGCCATCTTGATGGTGGCCGAGGGCACCTGCTCGGAGGGCTTGAGGATGAAGGCGTTGCCGCAGGCGATGGCCATGGGATACATCCACAGCGGCACCATGGCCGGGAAGTTGAACGGCGTGATGCCGGCGACGATACCCAGCGGCTGGTGGTTGGACCAGGTATCGATGCCGGGGCCGGCGTTGTGGGAGTACTCGCCCTTCAGAAGTTCCGCCACGCCGCAGGCGTACTCGACGTTCTCGATGCCGCGCTTGAGTTCGCCCATGGCGTCCTCGAGCACCTTGCCGTGCTCCTCGGCGACCAGTTGGCAGATCTCGTCGGCGTCGCGCTCGAGCAGCATCTTGAAGCGGAACATCACCTGGGCGCGCTTGGCCGGCGGCAGATCGCGCCAAGTCGGCTGGGCCTCGCGGGCGGCGGCGATGGCGCGCTCCACGGTGGCAGCATCGCCCAGGGCGACGCGGCGGATCGCCTCGCCGCTCGCCGGGTTGAACACGTCGATCCTGCGCTCGCCGGCCACGCGGTCGCCGGCGATCCAGTGGTTCACGTCAGTCATGGGGTCTCTCTTTATCAATCGGAAAATCGGGCGATCACACCGCCCGCTTATGCTGTGCTCCCAGAGGCCCGAGGAAAGGGGCCCGGAGGCAAGACGACGAAAGGGTCTTTTGACCATGGACGTCAAAAGTAGCGTCCATGGATGGATTTACAGCGCCCTTGAGTCGTCGTGTCGTCGGAGGTCCCTGCCTGCTAGGGCCCAGATAAAGGCAGTCGTCTCAGACCTCCCGGTCGAACAGCGCCTCGTCGAACGGATAGCGCGAGAGCTTCTCGATACCGGTCTCGGTGACCAGCACCTCCTCCTCCAGCTTCACGCCGTCGGCGGCGCCGACCTCACCGATGTAGCTCTCCACGGAGACGACCATGCCGGGCTCGAGGACGCCGTCCTTGGAGAAGCGGTCGAAGTCCATGTGGTGGGCAACCAGCGGCGTCTCGCCATGCATGCCCACGCCGTGGATGATCGACGGGTAGCGGCGATCGAGGAAGCGCTCGGGGATCTTCCAGGCACTCTCGGCGATCTCGCGGTAGCTCATGCCCGGTTTCAGGATGCCCATGTTGTGATGCACCTGGTCGTAAGCCATGCGGTAGAGGCTCTTCTGGTAGGCGCTCGGCTTGCCCGGGCCGACGTGGAAGGTGCGCGAGAAGTCGGAGTAGTAGCCGTGACAGCCGATGGTATCGGTATCCAGCGCCACCAACTCGCCGGGGCGGATCACCCGGTCGCTCGCCTCGTTGAACCAGGGGTTGGTGCGCGGGCCCGACGAGAGCAGGCGTGTCTCGATGAACTCGCCGCCCTGCTTGATGATGTTGCCGTACAGGGTGGCGAACAGGTCGTTCTCGGTGACGCCGGGCTTGATGGCGGCCTCCACCTCGGCCACGGCGGCCTCGGCACCGGCCATGGACTGGGCCAGGCAGGCGATCTCCTCCGGGGTCTTGATGCGCCGGCAGTGCAGGGTGTCCTGCATGCAATCGAAGACCTCGAGCCCCTGGGCCTCCAGCGAGCGGGCGAGGTTCAGGGAGCAGCGGTCCAGGCCGATCTTCTTGTTGCCGCGACCGTGCTCCTCGATCAGCTCGGCGATCTCGATGCCGAAGGGGTCGGACGACAGGTTGTCGCGCTGGTTGACCGCCGACCACACCACCTTGGAGGTGCGCGCCTCGTCGATGGTCTCGAGCCAGGTCGAGACGTGGGCGCTGCCCGGGTATTCGAAGAGGATCACCGGGCCGTCGAGCGGCACGTAGATGTAGCGGGTGGAATTGCGCAGGAAGTAGCCGAACATGTTGCGCGAGCCGGTGGCGTAGCGCTGGTTATAGGGGTCGAACAGCACCACCGCGGCGTAGCCCTGCTCGGCCATCATGGCGCGCAGGCGCTCGAGGCGCCCGGCGCGCAGCTGCTTGGGGTCGAAGGCGGTGGGGATGCAGTCGCCGTTGGCCATGGGGGGCGAGGGGATCACCGGAATCTGGTCCGGCTCGTGGTCGGTCAACTTCTCGAAATCGACGATGCTCATGTCAGGGTCTCTCTTGTGGGGCTCGCGTCGGGGTCTGTCTCAAGCGGCGCCGGGTAAGCGGCGCCGCGAGCGCCGAGGTCAATCGGCCAGGCTGTCACTGCGCTCCATCCCTTCCTCGAGCAGGCGCTCGTGGACAGGGGCCATGCGCCCGAAGATGCGCTGGGCGCGCTCGGGGCGGCCGATGAAGCCGGGCTCCTTGGCGTAGGCGAAGATCACCGTGTGGCGCTCCTTGTCGCCCTCCACCGGGGTGACCCGGTGCAGCGAGTAGCGACCGAAGAAGACCTGCAGGTCGCCGGGCTGCAGGTCCAGCGACTTGAGCCGCGAGCGATCGCCGTCGATCACCCGCTCGACCTCGTCGAAGTTCTCGCCCTCGGGGCTGCGGATGCCGGGGGCATACTCGAAGCGCCCGCCGCCGTGGGACTGGCGGGTCATCATGGTGACGATGAATTCGTTGGTATCGTAGTGCCAGGGGTGCTGGCAGCCCTCGCGCAGCACGTTGATCACCAGGCCCGCCAGCGGATCGGCGTAGGGATGGATCTCCTCTTGTTCCACCACACTGGCGATGAAGCGCTGGAAGCCCTGGTGCTGATAGACCCGACGAATAATGGTGTCGTCGTCGATACGGTCGCCGGCGACGAAGCCGTTGGTGCGATCGTCGAAGCGATTCTTGGGGTGGCTGGCCGGCAGGCTCGGGTCGCCGGCGCTGTTGTAGGGATTGGTCTCGGTCTGGTTGTAGTGCGCCTCCGGCGAGAGCCGCTCGGTCTCGCGTTCCAGACGCGCCAGCGCCTCATCCGGCACGAAGCCCTTGAGCACCACGCAGCCATCATGGCCGAGCTGGCGGCGGCACTCGGCGATCATCTCGCGGCCACGCTCGCTGTCGAGGTGGTGGATCGGGTAGCGCTCCAGGTCGATCAGGCCGTGAAGTGAGGTGTCTTCTTCCTGCATGGCGTTGCCTTGCATGGGGATCTGCTCCTGACTTGTTCCAATAACGTGTGGACAGGGTAGTGAGCAGAGTTCGATAATAGAAATGAATGGTTAAGATGAAATGCATTGCAAAGGCTCATAGATCATGGACACCGACCTGCTTCGCGCCTTCGTCACGGTGGCCGAGTGCGAAGGCTTCAGCGCCGCCGGCAAGGTACTGCACCGCACCCAGTCGGCGGTCAGCCTGCAGATCAAGCGACTCGAGGATCAGATGGGCGAAATGCTCTTCGAGCGCACCAGCCGCAGCGTGGTGCTGACCACGTCGGGGGGCCGCCTGCTGCCCTACGCCCGGCATATCCTCAAGCTGCAGGACGAGGCGCGCCAGGTGATGGGGGTGGATCGCCAAGGCGAGCTGATTCGCCTGGGCACCTCGGAGGAGCAGGCCAGCACCTACCTGCCGGAGCTGCTGCCACGCTTCGCCGCCCGCTTCCCCGAGGTGCGCCTGGAAGTGATGTGCGGCATCAGCGGCTCGCTGGTCAATGACTTCCAGGAGGGGCTGCTCGACGTCGCCCTGGTGGTGCGCCACGGTCCCACCCACACCGGCCGGCTGCTGGGACGCGAGCAGATGGTCTGGGTGGTGGCCGAGGGCCGCTCGATCGACGACTGGGAGACCCTGCCGCTGGCGCTGAACCCCGAGGGCTGCACCTTTCGCGCCCACGCCTTCGCAGCACTGGGTGCCTCGGAGCGCCGCTGGGACGTGCGCTACGCCAGCCAGTCGCCCACTGGCATCAACCTGCCGGTCCAGGCCGGTCTCGCGGCCACGGTGAAGACGCCACGCAGCATTCCCGAGGGCTGTCGCATCGTCGGCGACCTCGAGGGCCTGCCAGCACTGGGCTACGTCGAGATCGAACTGCACCGCACGCCGGGCGCCTCCAGCGACGCCTTCACCGCCTTCTGCGACGAGCTGGAGGCGATCGTCACCGGCACCGACTCGCTGGAGTCGCTCGAGTACGTGACGGGTGAAGGTTGAACCAGCGCCCCGCCCTCAACCGCTTCGAGTGCCCGCCATGCCGACGCGCTTGCCGATGGCGCTCACTGGCGGCGGGCCATCCGGGGCGAGACGCCGAAGTGTGCCTTGAAGGCGCGGGCGAAGCTGGAAGCGGAGGTGAAACCGCAGGCCAGCCCCACCGAGAGCACCTCCATGTCCGTCTCCACGAGCAGGTGGCGGGCGCGCTCGAGGCGTAGCTTCAGGTACCACGCCCGGGGCGAGCTATCGAGATGCTGCTCGAAGAGACGCTGTAGCTGGCGCAGCGACACCCCGCTGCGACTGGCCACTTCGGCGAGCGACAGCGGCGCCTCCTGATGGCGCTCCATCAGCGCGACCGCCTCGACCAGCCGACGGTGATGCACCCCGAGGCGCCGGGCCAGCGACATGCGCTGCTGGTCGCGCCGGGTGCGAATACGCTCGTGGATCAGCTGCTCCGAGACGTCGATGGCCAGGCGCGAGCCGTGCCGACGGGCGATCACCTCCAGCACCATGTCCATGGCGGCCGTGCCGCCGGCGCAGGAGAAGCGCCGCTTGCCCAGCTCGAAGAGCTCGTCGGAGGTCTCGATGGCCGGGAAGCGCTCCTGGAAGGCCGGCAGGCTCTCCCAGTGCAGCGTGACCCGCTCGCCCGCGAGCAGGCCCGCCTCGGCCAACAGGAAGCCGCCGGTATCGAGGCCGCCCAGCACGCAGCCGGCCTGATCCAGGCGATGCAGCCAGGCCATCAACGGGCGACTCAGGGTGTCCTCGGGGCCGAAGCCGCTGCACACCGCCAGCGACGGCAGATGATGCACCTCGCCGATGGCGCGATCGGCGAGCAACGTCATGCCGTTGGAGGCGGTGACCGGCGCCCCGTCCTCGCTGATCAGCTGCCAGTCGAACAGCGGTCGCGCCGCGATCCGATTGGCGATGCGCAGCGGCTCGACGGCCGAGAAGAAGGCCATCATCGAGAAGCGCGGCAGCAGCAGGAAGCCGACGGCTTCAGGCAGCAGCCCATGGTAGTCCAGACGCAAATGGCGACTCCTTTCGAACGATCAGCCCCCTGCGAAACGGGGCGCGCGACCGGCATGCGTGTCCACGGCGACGAGGATACTCGTTGTGCGGCAGGTGATCACGGGGCGAGCCTCCCCCTCGCATCGCAAGCCGCTCCGCGGCTAGACTGACCGGCAGATATCCCAACGCGAGGCATCGCCGTGTCCGAGCACGAAAGAACCATCCTGGCCTTCGATGAGGCCGGCAACGAATACTTCATCGACATGTTCGTCAGCGTCCGCGATCTCTCCGATCTGCAGCACGCCGGGGCGACCGGAAGCGGCCTGCCCTCCTTCCGCACTCGCGAGGGCCACGCGGTCACCCATCTGGGCGGTGGCGAATTCGCCGTGACGGTCCCCGGAGAGGAACAGTCGCTCACCGTCCGCACGCAGGATTCCGACTTCGTGTGAGCGACACCAGGCGCGCACGGGGAGGTCGCCGGAAGGCAAGCGCATGACGCACTCACCCCTTCCTCGGGCCCATCCGCGACCCAGCAAGCGCTATACTGATGGATGCGCCATCTCGACAGCGCCCACCGCACAGGAGGGACGAGAGTCATGCCTTCATCGACGCATCACGTGGCACCCAACCCCGAAGGGGGCTGGAGCGTCCATCGGCACGGCGGACAGCGCGCCAGCCGTCATTTTGCCACCAAGCAGGCCGCCGAGGCTTACGGCCGACGCGTCAGCTTCAACCAGCAGACCGTGCTGATCATCCATCACGAAGACGGTTCCGAGACCTCCTCTGGCGACCCCTCCTCCGATCATCCGAAGGCGCGCCGGAAGACCTCGACCAGCGACCGCTGACGCGCCATTCGCCCAGCCCCCGACCATCCCCCGCCACGCCGCGCTGAGGTAGACTCCCCTTCATCATGCGTCACTGATCTAACCGGTGAGGGGAAAGCCCATGCACTATCTCGGCACACACGTCAGCGCGGCGGGCGGGGTCGACAAGACGGTCGAGCGGGCCGTTGCAATCGGCGCCGACGCCTTCGCCCTGTTCACCAAGAACCAGCGCCAGTGGAAGGCCAAGCCGCTGGCCGACGAGATCGTCGAGGACTTTCGCGCGGCCTGCGACGCCCATGGCTTCGGCCCCGACCAGATCCTTCCCCACGGCAGCCACCTGATCAACCTCGGCCATCCGGAGGCCGAGGGGCTCGCCAAGTCGCGCGCCGCCTTCCTCGTCGGGCACCGACCCGACCCACTTCGGCCTGATCAACGTGGTGGGGTGACACAACTAGCAGAGCCGGCACGCCTCGCGCCAAGGAGAACCCCGTGATGCCTCGAACGCATCTCCTCACCGCCATCCTCGCCCTCGGCCTGCTGGCCGGCTGCACCACCTACACTTGGGAGGATGGCCGCCGGGAGACCGTGTGGGGCGTGCCCGCCGAGGACGAGACGACCACGCGCCAGGAGCGCCAGGCAGAGGGCGTGCGCTACCGCGTGCCAGGCGAGCTCCCGGAGTAGCGCTTCTTCCCGCCTTCCCGCCGCGCTCGGGCCAGGTCCTGACGCAAGGCCCGGGGCTAGGCCCGGCGGAAGGCCAGGCACAGGTTGTTGGCGGGCATCTCCACCACCCGCTCGAGCACCAGGTCGCACTCCGCGGCGGCCTCGACGACCGTTTCCAGGTCGCGGATGCCGAAGCGCGGGTCGCGCTGGCGCAGGTCGGCATCGAAGGCCGCATTGCTGGGCGCCGTGTGCTGCCAGTCGCGCTTGAAGGGGCCGTAGAGGAAGAGCACGCCGCCGGAGGGCAAGCGATGCCCGGCGCAGTCGAGCAGCGCCTCGCCGACCGCCCAGGGCGCGATATGCAGGAGGTTGATGGCCACGACGGCATCGACGGGATCGGCCGGGCAGAGCACGGTCACGTCCAGCGCCAGGGGCGGGAGCAGGTTGGCAAGGCCGGCGTGTGCGCGCCAGGCCTCGATCGAGCGGCGCGCATGGGGGCTCGGGTCGCTGGGCTGCCAGCACCAGCCCGGCATTGCGCCCGCGAAGTGGACGGCATGCTCGCCGCTGCCGCTGGCCACCTCCAGCACCCGAGCGCGCTCTGGCAGCACTGCCTTCAGCACCTCGAGGATCGGCTGGCGATTGCGCGCCGTGGCAGGGCTCTGGAGTCGCTCATCGTTCATGACGTTCTCCTGATCGCACGGGGGCGATGCTCGTGGTTACTTCTTGCCCCGCGCCTTGCGCGCCGCATTGCCGGGCTTCTGGCGCTGGCCGGCCGCGCGGGACGGCTGCGCCGCGGCCTTGCTCTTGACCTTGCGACCGCCGGGCGCCGGCTTGCCGCCCTTGGCCTGACGGGGAGGCGCCTTGCCGGCGGCGGCCTTGGCTCCCTTGGCCGGCGCTCTCCCCTCGCCACCCCCAGCCTTGCCCGCTCCGCTCCTGGCCGGCTTGGCGCCCTTGGCGGGCGCGCTTCGCTTGGCCGATGCCCCAGCCTTGGCGGGCCCACCGCGCTTGGCGTCCTTGCCGGCGCCGGCCGGCTTCGCCCTGCCGCCGCCGTTCTTGCTCGGGGTCCTGGCCTTGGTCTTGGCCGGTGTCTGGGTCTGGGAAGAGGAGTGCTCGGTCTGGGCCAGGATCGTGGCCACCTCGTCTTGCGTCAGGTCGCGCCAGTCACCCAACGCCAGCCCCTTGAGCGAGACGTTCATGATGCGAATGCGCTCGAGCTTGACCACCTCATAGCCGAACACCTCGCACATGCGCCGTATCTGACGGTTCAACCCCTGCACCAGGGTGATGTTGAACACGAAGCGCGACTCCTTGACCACCCGGCAGGGCTTAGTGGTCTCACCGAGGATCCGCACGCCATCGCTCATCCCGGCCAGGAAGTCGTCGGTGATGGGCTTGTTGACGGTGACCAGGTACTCCTTCTCGTGGTGGTTGTTCGCACGCAGGATACGGTTGACCAGGTCGCCGTTGTTGGTCAGGAAGATCAGGCCCTGGGAGTCCTTGTCCAGGCGACCGATGGGGAAGATGCGCGCGCCGTGCTTGACGAAGTCGACGATGTTGGCCTTCTCGCTGGACTCCGTGGTGCTGACGATCCCGACCGGCTTGTTCAGCGCGATGAACACCAGGTCCTCTTCCTCCAGGGGCTCGACCACCTGGCCGTTGACCTTGACCACGCTACCCGGGAAGACCTGGTCGCCGGTGGTGGCGCGCCGGCCGTCGATGGTGACGTTGCCCTGCTCGATGTAGCGGTCCGCATCCCGTCGGGAGCACATGCCACTCTCGCGGATGTACTTGTTGATGCGCTTCGAGAGGTCTTGGGCCATGGGATCACTACCGGGCTGCTGGAAGAAGGGAACGAAGGCCGTGGCGACACGGCCGCTGGCCCGGGCAGTGTAAGGGCTGCCCCGCCCGGCGGCCAGTCGCGGCGCCCGTTGCCATCAGCCGAGGCCGCAGCAGGCCTTGAACTTGCGCCCGCTGCCGCACGGGCAGGCGTCGTTGCGGCCGGGCTTGAGCCGGGTCACCGAGGGCTCGCCGTCGAAGTAGTACCAGCGCCCGTCCTCCCGCACGAAGCGCGAGGCCTCCTCCAGCACGCCCCAGCGCCGCCCCTCCTGGAAAGTGGCGCGAAACTGCACGTGGCCACGGTCGCCCTGCTCGTCGTGGTCGAGGATCTCCAGGCGCCACCAGCGGGTGGCGTCGTCGCCCGACAGGCTCGCCGGCCGGGTGCTCGAGTGCCAGGTCTCGCGCAGGTAGTCGGTGAGATCGAGGGCGAAGGCGCTGTAGCGCGAGCGCATCAGCGCCTCGGGGCTCGGGGCCGCCTCGCCTCGATGATAGCGGCCGCAGCAGTCGGCCAGGGGCCGTTGGCTGCCGCAGAGGCAGGCCGGGTCGGGGAGCATGGCGGAGGTCATGGCGGGTCTCCTGGGAAATGGCGCCATTGTGCCATCTCGAGGTAAGCGATTCCCGCCCTCGGGCACGCCCTGCCAGAAAGCTCATGCGAAGGTCATTACGAAAGCCCTGCTGGCTAACCGCAAATACCGCACTGCAGCATGGAGTGTGGTACACCTGTCAGGGAAGCGCCCTCACGCCGACGCAAGGAGGACAGGGATGACCCGTCACACTCCCGCCCACGACCGCCACTGGCATGGCCTCTCGCCCGAAGAGGCGCTGGCGGAGCTTGACGCCACCCAGGATGGGCTCTCCGAAGATGACGCCCGCGACCGCCTGGCACAACACGGTCCGAACCGGCTCCAGCAGGGACATGGCCGGCCCGCCTGGCGGCGCCTGCTGGCCCAGTTCAACAACCTGCTGATGCTGATCCTGCTGGTCGCCGCGGTGGCGAGTCTGGGGCTTGGCCATGTGCTGGACGCCGTCGCCATCGCCGGGGTGGTGCTGATCATCGCGCTGATCGGCTTCCTCCAGGAGGGCAAGGCCGAGCAGGCGCTGGACAGCATCCGCGACATGCTCTCGCCGCGCGCCCAGGTGCTGCGCGACGGCCGACGCCAGGAGGTCGACGCCGAGGCGCTGGTGCCCGGCGACGTCGTGCTGCTGGAGAGCGGCGATCGGGTGCCCGCCGACCTGCGCCTGCTCGAGGCCAAGCGGCTTCGCGACGAGGAGGCGGCGCTGACCGGGGAGTCCACCCCGGTGGACAAGGCGATCGGCGCGGTGGACGCACAGAGCGAGCTGGCCGAGCGCAGCTCGATGGCCTATGCCGGCACCCTGGTGGTCCAGGGCAGCGCCCGGGGGCTGGTGGTGGCGACCGGCGAGCGCACCGAGATCGGGCGCATCTCCGAGCTGCTGCGCGGGGTCGAGACGCTCAGGACGCCGCTGCTGCGCCAGCTCGACCGGGCCGGACGCGTCCTGGCGCTGATCATCACGGTGATGGCGGTGCTGACCGCGGCCTTCGGGGTACTGGTGCATGGCGAGCCCCTCGGCGAGATGTTCATGGCCGCGGTAGGACTGGCCGTGGCGGCCATCCCCGAGGGCATGCCGGCCATCGTCACCATCGGCCTGGCGCTGGGGGTTCAGACCATGGCGCGAAAGAACGCCATCATCCGCCGCCTGCCCGCGGTGGAGACCCTGGGCTCGATCTCCACCATCTTCTCCGACAAGACCGGCACCCTGACCCGCAACGAGATGACCGCCCGGGCGATCCGCCTGCCCGAGGGCGAGTTTCGGCTCGAGGGTACCGGCTTCGCGCCCGAGGGCGCGTTCCACCGGGTGTGCGACGGCGAGGCGCTCGATGAGCCCCTCGACCTCGACGACCACCCGGCCCTAGGCCACTTCCTCGAGGTCGGCGTGCTGTGCAACGACGCCGAACTCGCCCGGGACGAGGGTCGTTGGCGCATCCACGGCGACCCCACCGAGGGCGCCCTGGTGGTGGCCGCCGCCAAGGCCGGCCTCGAGGCCGGCGAACTGCGCGGCCATCACGACCGCCATGACGCCATCCCCTTCGAGTCCGAACGCCAGTACATGGCCACCCTCCACGAGATGGACGGCGAGCCGTGGCTGCTGGTCAAGGGCGCCCCGGACCGCCTGCTGGAACGCTGCCACCGAGTGCGCACCGCGGCCGGGGACGTCGCGCTGGACCCCGCCGAGTGGCAGGCGCACCTCCACGCGCTGTCGGCCCAGGGGCTTCGTGTGCTGGCCCTGGCCGAGAAGCGGGCCGAGGGCGTCGATGAGCTGACCGATGAACATGCCGCGGACGGCCTGGTGCTGCTGGGGCTGGTGGGGCTGCAGGACCCGCCCCGGGACGAGGCCGTGGCCGCGGTGAAAGACTGCCTCGCCGCCGGCATCCGCCCGGTGATGGTAACCGGCGATCATGCCGTCACCGCCCAGGCTATCGCCAGGCAGCTCGGCTTCCTGCACACCGAGCGGGCGATCTCCGGGCGGGAGATCGAGGCGATGTCCGACGCCGAGCTCGAGGAGGTCATCCTCGATGTCGACGTCTATGCCCGCGCCTCCCCGGAGCACAAGCTGCGCCTGGTCACCGCCATGCAGGCCCGCGGCGGCGTCTGCGCCATGACCGGCGACGGCGTCAACGACGGCCCGGCGCTCAAGCGCGCCGACGTGGGCGTGGCCATGGGCATCCAGGGCACCGAGGCGGCCAAGGAGGCCGCCGAGATGGTGCTGGCCGACGACAACTTCGCCACCATCGTCGGCGCCATCCGCGAGGGCCGTAAGGTCTACGACAACATCCGCAAGACCATCACCTTCCTGCTGCCCACCAACGGCGCCCAGGGCCTGGCCATCCTGATCGCCGTACTGGCCGGCAGCGTGCTGCCGGCCACCCCACTGCAGGCGCTGTGGGTCAATATGGTGGTCGCGGTGACCCTCGGCCTCGCCCTGGCCTTCGAGTCCGGCGAGCGAGACCTGATGCGCCGGCGCCCCCGCGACCCGACCGCCCCGCTGCTCGACCTCTTCCTGCTGTGGCGGGTGGTGTTCGTCTCGGTGCTGCTGCTACTCGGGGTGTTCGGGGTCTTCTCGTGGCTCTTCAACGGCCAGGGCACGAGCCTCGAACTGGCCCGCACCGCGGCCGTCAACATGCTGGTCACCGGCTCCGCGGCCTACCTGATCAACAGCCGCTTCCTGCACCGCAGCAGCCTCTCTTTCAGCGGGCTCTTCGGCAGCCGCCCGGTATGGATCGCTATCGCCCTGGTGATGGTCCTGCAGCTCGGCTGGACCTACCTGCCGATCATGCAACGGGTGTTCGGCAGCGCCGCCCTGGGGCTCGCGCACTGGCTGGCGATCCTCGCCGTCGCCGTGGCGATCTTCCTCTCGGTGGAGCTGGAGAAGGGGGCACGGCGCCGCCTGCATCGGCGGCGTGGCGAGCGCGACGATCACGGTCATGAGCGCGGCGCCTCGGCCCGCGAGGAAGAGCGCGCCGAGGCACGCTGAGGCGCTTGCACCTTGCTCAGCCGCGCCGCTTGGTGCGGGCGGTCGCCTCAGCGGCGAGCGGATCCTCCGGCCAGGGGTGCTTGGGATAGCGGCCGCGCATCTCGCGGCGCACCTCCGGATAGCCGTTGGCCCAGAAGCTCGCCAGGTCGGCGGTGACCTGCAGCGGCCGCCGCGCCGGCGAGAGCAGGTGCAGGAGCACCGGCTCGCGCCCGTCGGCGACCCGCGGCGAGCCCTGCCAGCCGAAGCACTCCTGCAGCTTGACCGCCAGCACCGGCGGCTTGCCCGCAAGGCACGGCGTGTAGTCCAGCCGATGGCTGGCACCACTGGGCACCGACAGGCGCGGCGGCGCCAGCGCGTCGAGGCGCGCGCGCAGCGGCCACGCCAGCGAATCGGTGAGGATGTGCGCAAGCGGCAGCTGCTCCACCGTCTCGAGGCGGGTCACGCCGTCGAGGTAGGGCCCGAGCCACGCTTCCAGGGTCTCGAGCAGGGCCGACGTCGACCAGTCCGGCCAGGCACCCTCTGCTTTGCCGGCAGCGTCGTCGCCGCCCTCTTCGCCGTTACGGTTAAAGGCTCGGCGCAGCAGCGCCACCCGGCCGCGCAGCTGCTCGGCCTCGTCGCCGAAGGGCAGCCGCTCGCGGCGCCGCAGGGCCGCCAGCAGGGCGGCCTTCACCGCCTCCGGCGGCAGCCGATGCAGCGGCCGACGCTCGAGCACCACGCCGTCGAGCCCGCGCACCTGCTCGCCGAGCATCCGGCCCTGGGCGTCGGACCACTCGAGGCTCGCTCGCCACTCGCGGGTCTCGGGATAGAGCGCCTCGAGCCGCTCGGGCGCCAGCGCCACTGCGCGGAAGATCCGCGCGCCACTGGCCTCGCCGTCAAGCTCGGCGGCCACCAGCAGCGGCGCATGGGCCAGCGGATGCGCCTCGGGCAGGGTCGCGAGCGTCCCGCCCGCCAGGCGAAAGCGCCCGGGCTCGAGTCGCTGGCCGATGCGCTCCGGGTAGGCCAGCGCCAGGAGCTCGCCCAGCGGCGCCAGACTGATCGCATCCCCTCCTGCCGCGGAAAGCCCCACGCCGGCGATGCGCGCCAGGCGTTGCGCCTCCTGATGCCACTGGCGATGCGCCTTCGGCGCGGCCAGTCGCGCGGCGAGCGCCCGCTCCAGGTCACGCTCCTGATCGAGATCGCGCCCCTCCAGGGCGGCCACCAGGGCGCAGGCGAGCGGCCAGGCCTCGAGCTCGGCCGCGCGCTCCAGCATCACCGCCAGGCGCGGATGGGTCGGCCAGCGCACGCAGGCGCGGCCCAGGGCGGTGAGATGACAGGCGGCGTCCAGCACGCCGAGGCGCGTCAGCAGCGCGCGCCCGGCCGCGAGTGCCCCGGCGGGGGGCGGCGTCACCCAGCAAAGCTCGCCCGGGTCGGTGATGCCCCAGCGCGCCAGCTCGAAGGCCAGCGGCGAGAGATCCGCCTGGCGAATCTCCGGCTCGCCGTGGGGAATCAACGGCTGCTCCTCGGCCCATAGCCGCACGCAGCGCCCCGGCCCCTGGCGGCTGGCGCGGCCGCGGCGCTGGTCGGCGCTGGCCCGGTTGACGCGACGCGTCGCCAGCCGGGTCAGCCCGGTGCGCGGCTGGAAGACCGGCACCCGCTCCTGGCCGGCGTCGATCACCAGGCGCACACCGTCCACGGTGACACTCGACTCGGCGATCGCGGTGGCGAGCACCACCCGCCGCCCCTCGGGGTCCGGGCGCAGGGCGCGCCGCTGGGCCTCCAGCGCCAGGCGTCCGTGCAGCTCCACGATGCTGAGCTCCGGCGCCCGTGCCGCCAGCTCCCGGGCCAGGCGGCGGATCTCGCCCACCCCGGGCAGGATCACCAGGGCATCGCCCGTCCTCGCTTCATCCGGGAGCGTCTCGTCCAGTGCCTCGAGCACCGCCGCGGCCTGCTGGCGGGCGGCGTCCTCACGCGGGCGCAACGGGCGATGGCGCGTCTCGACGGGGAAGCTGCGCCCCGGGCAGTCGATCACCGGCGTGGCCTCGCCGAGCACGCCCAGCAGGGCGTCGACGTCGAGGGTCGCCGACATCACCAGCAGGCGCAGGTCGTCACGCAGGCCCTGCTGAGCGTCCAGGGTCAGGGCGAGCCCCAGGTCGGCCTCCAAGCTGCGCTCGTGGAACTCGTCGAAGATCACCCCCGCCACCCCCTCGAGCATGGGATCCTCCTGGAGCATGCGGGTCAGCACGCCCTGGGTGACCACCTCGAGCCGGGTAGCCGGCCCGACTCGGCTCTCGCCGCGCATGCGATAGCCCACCGTCTCGCCGACCCGCTCACCCAGCGACTCGGCCATGAAGCCGGCCGCCAGCCGCGCCGCCACCCGACGCGGCTCCAGCAGCAGGAGCCGCCCGTCACGACACCAGGGCGCGTCGAGCAGCGCGAGCGGCACCCGGGTGGTCTTGCCGGCGCCGGGCTCGGCGACCAGCAGCGCCCGGGAATGGGCGGCCAGGGCGGCCTGGATCTCGTCCAGGCGCGCGTCGATGGGCAGGGAGGTCGTTGAAGGATCGTCACCGCAGTTCATTCATTCACTCTGGTTGGTCGCCCCCGCCCAGCGGCCTCTGGGCTCGCACGGATGGCAGGGGTCGTTGAAAGTCGCGTCGCGTGGCCGGCTTGCCGGCGAGCTCATCCGGCACTAGCCTTGACTCTCGCGACTTGACCGATAGGTCAGGAAATGTCAGTTTCGATTTTCCGTACACAACAACAATAGGTTTTGGTATGCAACAGACCTCCACCTCCCACGCCGACGGGCACCCGCGCGCGGCATCGTCTCCCGGCGCCGGATTGCCGCTGCTCGACCGCTGGTTCGGCGTCAGTCGGCGCGGCTCGACGCTGAAGACCGAGATCCTGGCCGGCATCGCCACCTTTCTGGCCGGAATGTACATCATCGTGGTCAATCCGGCCGTGCTCTCGGATGCCGGCATCCCCTTCTCCGCGGCGCTCTCGGCCACGGTGCTGATCAGCTTCATGAGCAGCCTGGCCATGGGGCTCTATGCGCGTAACCCCATCCTGGTGGCGCCGGGCATGGGCATGAACGCGCTCTTCACCTACACCCTGGTGCTGGGTGCGGGCCTCACCTGGGAAGTGGCGCTGGGCTGCGTCTTCTGGTCCGGGGTGATGTTCGCGGTGCTGGCGATGTTCAACGTGCGCCGCGCGATCATCGAGGCCATCCCGCTGTCGCTGCGCTACGCCATCACCTGCGGCATCGGGCTCTTCATCACCTTCATCGGCCTGCAGAACGCCGGCTTCATCGTCGGCAGCGACGCCACCCTGGTCACCCTGGGCAACATGGACGCGAGCCTGGCGACCTTCTTCCTCGGCCTGGTGGCCACCGGGGTGTTCGTGATCCTGCGCTTCAACGGCGCGCTGATCATGGGCATCGCCCTGACCACGCTGCTGGCCGCGCCCATGGGCCGGCTGTGGGGCGACGAGGTGATGGTCGCCTGGAACGGCCTGGCCGCCTGGCCCGACTTCGGCGCCGTGATGCAGGTCGATATCCTCGGCGCTCTGAAGGTCGCCTACCTGCCGTTCATCTTCGTGATGCTGTTCACCAACTTCTTCGATGCGCTCTCCTGCTTCATGGCGCTGTCGGAGTCGGCGGACCTGAAGGACGAGGACGGCAACCCGCGCAACCTCAAGCGTTCGATGACGGTGGATGCCTTCGCCTCGATGATCGCCGCGCCGCTTGGGACCAGCGCCGCCCAGACCTTCATCGAATCCGGCGCCGGGGTCGCCCAGGGCGGACGCACGGGCCTGGTGGCCGTAGTCATCGCCCTGCTCTTCCTGCCCTTCCTGTTCCTGTCGCCGCTGCTGTCGCTGGTGCCCGGGGTCGCCACCGCGCCGGCCCTGGTGCTGGTGGGGCTCTTCATGATGGCGCCCATCGCCAAGATCGACTGGGCCCACTTCGATCAGGCACTGCCGGCCTTCCTGGCGATCATCCTGATGCCGCTGACCTACTCGATCACCCTCGGCATCGCCTTCGGCTTCATGAGCTTCGTGCTGATCAAGGCCCTGACCGGGCGGATCAATGAGATCAAGCCGGCGATGTGGGTCTCCGCGGCCCTCTCGGTGCTGATGCTGCTCACCGCCCAGTGAGGGAGAACGGATCCTCGCCGAGGGCCGCGGGGTGCTTCACCCCACGGCCCTCAATCACCACCCGGGTCAGGTCAGGAATGGGCGTGATTTCCTCTCGCCGCCTCCGTCTGCGTGGGATGCCGGACCCCACAGCCCTTGATCACCACTCGGGTCAGGAAGTCGGTGATGTCCTCCAGGTCGTCGTCGTCGAGCGCCTCGCGGCCGGTGATGCCCAGCACCTGAGCCTCGAAGTCGGCGTAGTGCTGGGTGGAGGACCAGATCAGGAAGATCAGCCAGACCGGGTCGACCGGATCCATCAGGCCCCGGTCGGCCCACTCGCGAAACACCGCGGCGCGGCTCTGCACCCAGTCGCGCAGCTCGCCGCTCAGGTACTCCTGCAGGAAGGGCGCCCCGCCGAGGATCTCGCTGGCGAACAGCCGCGAGCCCTCGGGGTGACGGCGCGACATCTGCATCTTGGAACGGATGAAGGCGGAGAGCACCTCGGCGGGGTCGTCTTCCGCGGAGATGTCGTCGAGCATCACGTTCCAGCGCTCCATCATCCGCTCGAGCAGACGAACGTAGAGCGTGCGCTTGCTGCCCATGTAGTAGAGGACATTGGACTTCGGCAGGCCCGCCTCCTCGGCGATCGCCTGGAGGCTCGCCCCCCGGTAGCCGTGTCGGGCGAAGACTCGCTCCGCGGCCGCCAGGATCGCCTGCTCGTTGCGCCGGCGGATGGCGCCGCCTTCCTGTTCGCTGGGGTGTTCTGCCTTGGCCATGGGCCCTCGCTGCTGTCGACCGGGACGTTCCGGCCATGAGCTTGCCTGAGAGGCGCCCCACTAGGCAATTCGCGCCGCGTCCAGCCAAAAAATCTGCCGGCGGACCTTGCTAAAGCTGACCATTTGGTCAAGAATTAAAATATTCCCTGCTTCGGCCACTACAACCACAAACGGAGCCGACCATGATCGACTTCTATCTCAACGGAAGGCGGCAGCGCTGCAGCGACGTGACCGCCGACACCAGCATCCTCGAGCTGTTGCGCACCCACCTCGGCCAGACCGGCACCAAGGAAGGCTGCGCCTCCGGTGACTGCGGCGCCTGCACCGTGGCGATCGGCGAGCCCGACGCCGGCGGCGGCGAGCTGCTCTACCACAGCGCCAACGCCTGCATCACGCCGGCCCACCAGCTCGACGGCTGCCACCTGGTCACCGTGGAGGGGCTGGCCTCGGGCGAGCGCCTCCACCCGGCCCAGGCCGCGATGGTCGACTGCCACGGCAGCCAGTGCGGCTTCTGCACGCCGGGCATCGTGATGTCGCTGTTCACCCTCTACGAGCAGCAGCGCCGGGGTGGTGAAGAGCCCCCCGCCCCGCTGACCCAGGAACGCCTGGAGGCGGCGCTCGGCGGCAACCTCTGCCGCTGCACCGGCTACCGGCCGATCCGCGATGCCGCCCTCTGCATGAACGACTACCCGGCGGCCGACCCGGCCTGGGCCGAGGACCCCGGACTGGCCGGCAGCGTCGCCTGGCTGCGCCGCCCGCGCAGCGGCGAGCCCGCCGCCGATGGCCACTACGTGGCGCCCCAGGACCTCGCCGCCCTGCGCGCCCTCAAGGCCAAGCGCCCCGCCGCGCGACTGGTGGCCGGAGGCACCGACCTGTGGCTGGAGACCACCCAGCAGCTCAAGTCGCTGGAGGATCTCATCGATGTGCGCCAGGTCGCCGAGCTGAACGCCATCGAGGAGGTGGAGGCGGGCTGGTGGATCGGCGCCGCCGTGACCCTGGCCCGGCTGATGCCGCTGCTCGCCGAACCCTATCCGGCCTTCGAGCACCTGATGCACCGCTTCGCCTCCTCGCAGATTCGCCACCGGGCGACCCTGGGCGGCAACGTCGCCAACGCCTCGCCGATCGGCGACACCCCGCCGGTGCTGCTGGCCCTGGACGCCCGCCTGCGCCTGGACGGCCCCCGCGGCAGCCGCGAACTGCCGCTCGCCGATTTCTTCCTCGACTACAAGTGCACGGCGCTGGCCGAGGATGAATTCATCGCCGCGATCTTCCTGCCACGCCCGGACAGCGCCACTCACCTCAAGGTATGGAAGCTCTCCAAGCGCCGTGAGGACGACATCTCCGCGGTGCTGGGCGCCTTCGCCTGGCGCCTGGAGGACGGCGTGATGCGCGACGTCCACCTGGCCTTCGGCGGCATGGCGGCGATTCCCCGTCGCGCCCCGGCGGCCGAGGCCGCCCTGGAGGGCCGTACCCCGGATGCCGAGGCCTTCTCCGCCGCCCGCAAGGCGCTCGCCGAGGAGCTCGCGCCGATGACGGACGTGCGCGGCAGTGGGAACTACCGCCGCGTCGCCGCCGGCAACCTGCTCGAACGCCTGCGCCTGATGATCGCCGCCGACGGCGACCCGGCCGACAACAACAGCGACAACCGCGACTCTGCGACCAAGGTGACTCTCGATGCGTACGCTCACTAGGCTTTCTACCGCGCCCGATGATGCGCGTGCCAACTCGCCCGACTCCGCCGATCAGCGCCCCCGGCAGCGCAACCAGGGCGACGCGCCGCTGGCCCGTGAGACCGTCGCCCCTCAGGGTAGCGCCGGCAGCGCCCGCGCCCACGAGAGCGCGGTCAAGCACGTCACCGGGCGAGCCGCCTATATCGACGACCTGCCGGTCCCGCGAGACTGCCTTCACGTGGCGCTGGGCCTGTCGCCGGTGGCCCATGGCCGGCTGAACCGACTCGAGCTGGAGAAGGTCAAGGCCGCCCCCGGCGTGGTGGACGTCATCACCCTGGCCGACGTGCCCGGCCATACCGACATCGGCCCGGTGTTCCCCGGCGACCCGCTGTTCGCCAGCGACGAGATCAGCTACGTCGGCCAGTGCCTGTTCGCCGTGGCCGCCGAGAGCCATCATGCCGCGCGGTTGGCGGTGAAGGAGGCGGTGATCGAGATCGACGAGCGTCCGGCCAGCCTCGACCCGGTGGCGGCCGCGGAGCGCGGCGAGTTCGTGCGCCCCACTCACCATCACGAACGCGGCGACTGGCAACGTGCCCTGGACGAGGCCTCCCATGTGCTGGAGGGCGAGCAGTTCGTCGGCGGCCAGGAGCACTTCTACCTGGAGGGCCAGGCGTGCCTCGCGCAGCCCACCGAGGACGAGGGGGTGATGGTCTACACCTCCAACCAGCACCCCAGCGAGACCCAGAAGCTGGTCGCCGAGGTGCTCGACATCCCCTTCCACGCGGTGACCATGGAGATGCGCCGCATGGGCGGCGGCTTCGGCGGCAAGGAGACCCAGGCCTCGCCCTGGGCCTGCATCGCCGCCCTCATCGCCCGGCGCACCGGCCGGGCCACCAAGCTGCGCCTGCCCCGGGCCGAGGACACCCGCGCCACCGGCAAGCGCCACCCCTTCCACAACCGCTACCGGCTCGGCGTCGACGACCAGGGCGTGCTCACCGGCGGCGAGATCACGGTGATCGGCGACTGCGGCTACTCGCCGGATCTCTCCGATGCCATCGTCGATCGCGCCATGTTCCATGCCGACAACGCCTACTCCCTGGGCGCCGCCCGGGTCACCGGCCAGCGCGCCCGCACCCACACGGCCTCCAACACCGCCTTCCGCGGCTTCGGTGGTCCCCAGGGCATGATGATCATCGAGCAGGCCATGGACGACATCGCCCGCCACCTGGGCGAGGACCCGCTGACCATCCGCCAGCGCAACCTCTATCGCGCCACCGACCCAGATGGCACGCCCCGCGACGTCACCCACTACGGCCAGCGGGTCGAGCAGCTCGGCCTGCTGCGTGACATCGTGTCCCAGCTCGAGGCGAGCAGCGACTACTGGGCGCGCCGGCGCGAGATCACCGCGTTCAATGCCCGAAGCCCGATCGTCAAGAAGGGCCTGGCCCTGACGCCGGTGAAGTTCGGCATCTCCTTCACCGTGCAACACTTGAACCAGGCCGGCGCCCTGCTGCTCGTCTACACCGACGGCAGCGTGATGATCAACCACGGCGGCACCGAGATGGGACAGGGCCTGCATACCAAGGTCTGCCAGGTGGTGGCCCGGGAGCTCGGTCTCGATCTCGAGCGGGTGCGCATCAGCGCGACCCGCACCGACAAGGTGCCCAACACCTCGCCCACCGCCGCCTCCAGCGGCGCCGACCTCAACGGCCAGGCCGCCCGGGACGCCGCCAGCAAGCTGCGCGAGCGGCTGTTCGACTTCGCCGCCGCGCACTTCGATCGCGACGCCGGCGGGCTCGACCGCGAGGCCATGCGCCTGGAGGACGGCCACCTGGTGGCCGGCATCGGCGAGGCCGAGCGGCGCATCTCCTGGGGCGAGCTCATCCAGGCGGCCTACCTGGGTCGGATCTCGCTCTCCGAGAAGGGCTTCTACGCCACCCCGCTGATCCACTACGACCGCGCCACCGGCCGCGGGCGGCCCTTCTACTACTACGCCTATGGGGCCGCGGTGGCCGAGGTGGAGGTGGACACCCTGTCCGGCGAGTACCGGGTCAGCCGCGCCGACATCCTCCACGACGTCGGTGACTCCCTGAACCCGGCCATCGACATCGGCCAGATCGAGGGCGCCTTCATCCAGGGCATGGGCTGGCTGACCAGCGAGGAGCTCAAGTGGAACGACGCCGGCCGGCTGGTCACCGACGGCCCGGCCACCTACAAGATCCCGGCCTTCGGCGACCTGCCGCCGACCTTCAATGTCGAGCTGCTGCAGGGCCACCCCAACTCCCAGGCCAGCATCTATCGCTCCAAGGCCGTGGGCGAACCGCCCTTCATGCTGGCCATCTCGGTGTGGTCGGCGCTGCGCGATGCCCTGGCGAGCCTCGCCGACTATCGGGTCAGTCCCGCGCTCGACACCCCGGCCACCCCGGAACGGGTGCTGATGGCCGCCGAGGCGCTGCGCGCCCGCCACGAAGCGCGGACGGTGGGCCAGGAGGAACCCGCATGAGCGCCACGGACACGCGACCGGAGAGCTGGCACGCCGCCCTGCACCGCCTGCAGCGCGAGGGGCGGCCCCACGTGCTGGCGACCCAGGTCACCAGCGCCGGCTCCACCCCCCGGGAACCCGGCGCGCGCATGGTGATCACCGAGGATGCCGTTTATGACACCCTGGGCGGCGGCACCTTCGAGTGGCAGACCATCGAGGCCGCCCGACACCGCCTGGCCGGCACCGAGGGCCGCGTCGAGGCCGGCATGAGCCTGGAGGCCTTCTCCCTGGGCGGGCGCAGCGGCCAGTGCTGCGGCGGTTTCGTCAACGTGCTGCTCGAGGTCTTCCCCGGCAGCGCCGCGACGCTGGCGATCTTCGGCGCCGGCCACGTGGGCCAGGCGCTGGTGCGCCTGGCCGCCCCGCTGCCGTGGCGGCTGCTGTGGCACGATAGCCGCGAGGGCGTCTTCCCCGAGTGGGCCGCCGAGACGCCGCGGCTCGAATGTCGCCAGGCGCCCGATCCGTCCGCGGCCGTGGCCGCCCTGCCACCCGGCGCCCATGCCCTGGTGCTGACCCACGATCACGCCGAGGACCGCGCCCTGGTGGATGCCCTGCTCACCCGCGGCGACACGGGCTCGCTGGGGCTGATCGGCTCGCGCAGCAAGTGGGCGAGCTTTCTTGGCCGGCTGGGCGATGCCGGCCACGACGAGGCGGCGCTTGCCACGGTGCGCTGCCCCATCGGCCTGGCGGCCGGCGGCACGGGCGGCGACAAGACGCCCTACGCCATCGCGCTTGCCACCATTGCCGAGCTGCTGCCGCTGATGGCCAGCGAGGAGCGCCCCGACCGGCGCGGCCTCGACCCGGCCGAACTGCGCGCGGTCCTGGGCGATACCCTGCGCGATGCGCCGAGCGCGCCGGCCTGATGCCGACCGTCACGCCCCTTTCACGACTCCCGAGACGAGCCCCGACGACATGATCCTGGATGTGATGAACCCTGACACTGCGCGCGTGCTGCGCGCCGACCTGCTGAGCTTCGACACCGACCCCGGTGAGGGCGATACGCCCGCCGCGGGGAGCGTGCGCCATGTCGAAGATGGCGCCCTGTGGATCGAGAACGGCCGCATCCGTGCGCTGGACACCTGGGCGCGGCTGGCCCCCGAGCTGCCCGAAGGCATCGAGATCGTCGATCATCGCGGCAAGCTGATCGTGCCCGGCTTCATCGACAGCCACGTGCACTACGTGCAGCTGGAGATCATGGCCTCCTGGGGCCGCCAGCTGCTCGACTGGCTCAACGACTACACCTTCCCCGAGGAGTGCCGCTTCGCCGTTCACGAGCACGCCCGAGCCCAGTCGGCGGCCTTCCTGAACGAGATGCTCCGCGTCGGCACCACCACCGCCCAGGTATTCTGCTCGAGCCACCCCGGCTCGGTGGATGCCTTCTTCACCGCCTGCCGCGAGCGCGGCCTGCGCATGCTCGCCGGCAAGGTGCTGATGGATCGCCATGCGCCCGAGGCGCTCTGCGACGATACCCGGGGCGGCATCCGCGACAGCGAGCGGCTGGTCGCCGACTGGCACGGCCGGGACCGGCTCGGCTACAGCCTGACGCCGCGCTTCGCGCCCACCTCCACCCGGGCGCAGCTCGATGCCACCGGCGGGCTCTTGCGCAACGATCCAAGCCTGTGGCTGCAGACGCACCTCGCCGAGAACACCGGCGAGCTCGACTGGGTGGCCGAGCTCTTCCCCGAGAGTCGCGACTACCTCGAGGTCTACGAGCAGTCGGGGCTCGTGGGCCCCCGCAGCACCTTCGCCCACGGCATCCACCTCGACCAGGAGATGCGCGGGCGACTGGCGGCGCGGGGCGCCAACCTGGCCTTCTGCCCGAGCTCCAATCTCTTCCTGGGCAGCGGCCTGTTCGATCGACTCGCCGCCCGGGAGGCCGGCCTCGCCATCAGCTACGCCAGCGATGTGGGCGGCGGCACCGACCTCTCGGGCCTCGCCACCCTCAAGGCCGCCTACCAGGTCGGCCAGCTGCGCGGCCAACCGCTCACTGCCTGGCAGGGCTTCTACGGGCTGACCCTGGGCAACGCCCGAGCGCTCTCCCTGGACGAGCGCATCGGCCGGCTCGCCCCGGGCATGGAGGCGGATTTCGTGGTACTCGACCCCGCCGCCACCCCACTGATGGCCCGGCGCACGGCCCGCAGCCAGAGCCTCGCCGAGACGCTCTTCGCGCTGATGATGCTCGGCGACGACCGCACGGTGGCCGAGACCTGGAGCGGCGGGCGCCGCCAGCACCGGCGCGACGCCCCTACGCCCACCTGATCGTAGAGAAAGCTGGTCCGAGCCCGACGCCCCCCACGATGCATGGAACTCCGGCGAGGCCGGGGGTCCATGTGTTGGCGTGAGATCAGGGGGTCAGGCCGCCAGCCAGAGTGCCGGTGACGAGACGGGGACGAAGCAGACGACCCGGCTCGTGTCACTGGCCCCGGCAAGCCCTCAGCGCGTCTCAGCGCGCCTTGGCGAGCTGGCGCAGCAGCGCCTGGCGGCGCTCGTCGCTCATGAAGGCGGCCTCGAGGGCGTTGCCGGCCAGCGCCACGAAGGTCTCCCGCGACCAGCCGAAGGCGTCGTGGCAGGCCTCGAAGTTGGCCAGCATGCCGCCGCCGAAGTAGGCGGGATCATCGGAGTTGAGGGTCAGCCTCAGGCCAGCCTCGAGCAGCTGCGGCAGGGGATGGTCGGCCATCTGCTCGACCACCCGCAGGCGCACATTGGAGAGCGGGCAGACGGTGAGAACGACCTGCTCGTCGCGCAGCCGAGCCACCAACGCCGGGTCCTCCAGGCAGCGCACGCCGTGATCGATGCGACAGACGTCCAGCAGGTCCAGCGCCTGGCGAATATACTCGGGCGGTCCCTCCTCCCCGGCATGGGCCACCCGGGGAATGCCGAGCTCGCGGGCGAAGCGGAAGACCGCGACGAACTTCTCGGGCGGGTTACCCTGCTCGGCGCTGTCCAGGCCCACGCCATCGAGCATCTCCCAGTAGGGGGCGGCGCGCTCCAGCATCTCCATCGCCTCCTCGGCCGGACGGTCGCGCAGGAAGGCCAGGATCAACGCGGACGAGAGGCCGAGCTCCCGCCAGGCCCGGCGCCGCGCCAGGGAGAGCCCCTCCATCACCACCGGCAGCTCGACGCCGCGCGCCAAGTGCGCCTGGGGATCGACGTGCATCTCCACGTGCACGACTCCCTCGTCGCTGGCGCGGCGAAAGTAGTCCATGGCGAGGTCATGGAAATCCTCGGCGGTGCGCAGCACGCTCATGCCCTGATAGTACAGATCCAGGAAGGACTGCAGGTCGGTGAAATCGTAGGCCGCGCGGACCTCCTCCACCGAGTCGTAGGGCAGGCGGATCCCGTTGCGCTCGGCCAAGGAGAACATCAGCTCAGGCTCCAGGGAGCCCTCGATGTGCAGGTGGAGTTCGGCCTTGGGCAGGCGCCTGAGGAAGTCATGCATGGCACACCTCATGGGAAATCATCGGTCCCATCCTGAAACATCCTGACCTTCCGCGCAAAGCGTGCCGTTGCAAAGGGTCAGGATATGATCGATACCCGGCGGATCGACCGCCTCGCCGAGCTGGTGCACCAGGTAAACGACGCTCCGCCCGGCAAGCCACTCATCCAGACGGTCGGCCAGCCGCGCCGCGGTGGCGGCATCGAGCCCGGCGAAGGGTTCGTCGAGGATCACCAGCTCCGGCTCGCGCAGCAGCAGCCGGGCCAGGCCGAGGCGGCGGGCCTGACCACCGGAGATCCGGCGGCCGCCCTCGCCCACTCGGGTCTCGAGGCCATCGGGCAGCGCGGCCGCCCAGTCGGCGAGCTCGACCATCGCCAGCGCCCGCCACAGCCGCGCCGCGTCCGCCTCGGGGTCACCCAGGCGCAGGTTGGCGGCCAGGCTGTCGTCGAAGAGCTCGACCCGCTGGGTGAGGCAGGCCACCCGCTCCCGCAGCGTCGCCTCGCCGATCGCCTCCAGGGCAACGCCGCCAAACGTGATCCGCCCGGCGCTCGGCGCGAGCTGTCGCGTCAGCAGCTGGGCCACGCTGGACTTGCCGGCCCCCGAGGCGCCGCACAGCGCCAGTCGTCGGCCCGCCGGGAGCGAGAGACAGAGGCCCGAAAGCGCCGGCTGCAGGGCGCCGGGATAGTGCAGGCCGACCGCATCAAGGGTCACGCCGAGGGGACCGCGGGGCGGCGCCTCGCTCGCCTCTTTCAAGACCGCGGCGACGCTGGTCCCACGGGCGGCCTCCAGGGCGTTGAGGCGCTCGGCGGCGGCCCGCGTCGCGCCGAGCCGCGTGAAGGCCATGGGCAGCGCGGCCAGCGCCTCGTTCAGCGCCATCACCGCCAGCGGCATCAGCACCATCACCGGGCCTGCGAGCGCGCCGGCCTGCCAGGCCAGCGCCGCCAGTACCAGGACGACGAGCCAAGTGGCGCCGACGGCGAGTCCCGCCAGGGCCGTGCCCAGCGCCGCGACGCGAGCCAAGCGCCATTGATCGACCTGCAGGCGGCGTTCGATGGCGTCGAGCCGAGCGCGATGGGCGGCCAGGCTGCCATAGGTCTCGAGCTCGGCGAGCCCCCGCAGGTGCTCGAACAATCGGCCGCGCAGCGCCTCCAGCGCCTCGATCTGTCCGCGGCTCGCGGCCATGCCGCACCGGGCCTGGCCCAGGGTGAGCCACAGCCAGGCCGAGAGCAGCAGCGCGAGCGCGGCGAGACCGGCGCGGGGCAGCCACAGGGCGAGCAGGCCCGACAGCGCCAGGATGGCCAGCAGCGCCACGGCGGCCGGAGCCAGCAGCCGCAGGTAGAGGCCATCGAGGGTGTCGATATCGGCGGTGAGGCGATCGAGCCAGTCGCTGGCACGGCGCCGCGACAGGGTGTGCCCGTCGAGCCCGGCCATCACGCCGAACAGCCGGCCGCGCAGGTCGGCCAGCAGGCGCAGCACGGTATCGTGGTTGTAGAGCCGCTCGACATAGCGCGAGACGGTGCGCGTGACGGCGAAGAAGCGGATCCCGCCGCCGGGGACGTAGACGTCCAGGCCCACCGAGAGCCCGGCGGCGAGCGCCAGGCCGGTCAGCGCCGTGGCGGTGATGAACCAGCCCGAGAGCGCCAGCAGGCCGATCCCCGCGGCCACGGTGAGCAGCAGCAGGCCCGCCCCGGCGAGCAGCCGCCCGCGACGACGATCGAGCAGCCGCCACCAGGGGCGCAGGGTGGCGATCAGCGAGGCGTCTCGCGAATCAGGCATCGACGGTCTCCCGAACGAGGGCGGCCTCGAGCGCCAGCCGGCGGTCGGCCAGTGCCAGGAGTGCCGGATGGTGGGTGGCGATGACCAGCGTGCGCCCCTCGGCGGCCAGCCGCCCCAGGGCCTCGATCACCCGCGCCTCGGTCCGGGCATCCAGGCTCGCGGTCGGCTCATCGAGCAGCACCAGCGGCGCCGGCGAGAGGAACACGCGGGCCAGGGCCAGGCGCTGCACCTGCCCCCCCGAAAGCCCTTCGCCGCGCTCGCCAAGCGAGGTCTCGAGCCCGTCGGGCAGGCGCTCGAGCAGCGCCGCGAGCCCGGCCCGGGCGAGCGCCTCGCGCATCTGGCTGTCGCTGGCCTCCGGCGCAGCCAGGCGCAGGTTATCGGCGAGGCTGCCCTGGATCAGCAGCGGACGCTGGTCCAGCCAGGCGAAGCGGGCGTCGGCGGCCAGGTGCCGTTCGCCCTCGGTCGGGGCGAGAAAGCCCGCCATCAGCTGCAGCAGGCTCGACTTGCCGGCCCCGGAGGGCCCCGTCACCACCAGCGTCTCGCCGCACGAAAGGCGAAGGTCCAGCGGCCCCAGCACCCGGCCGCGCCCCACGTGGGACAGCGTGACGCCGTCCAGCTCGAGCAGGCTATCGGGCGCCATCGGTCGCCCCGGCTCAGCCTTGGTGACGGGCTCGGCGCCCCGCCCGGCGTCGGGGGGTTCCTGAAGCAGCGTCACCAGGCCCGCGGCGGCGCCCAGGGCCGCGGCCCGGTCGTGATAGTGCTGGGCCAGGCTGCGCAGCGGCTGGAAGAACTCCGGCGCCAGCAACAGCACCAGCAGGCCGGTGAGGAGCGTCAGCTCATCGGCCGGCCCGTAGTCGATGTAGCCCAGCAGGGCGAAGCCCACGTAGATCGCCACCACCGCGATGGCCACGGAGGAGAAGAACTCCAGCACCGCCGAGGAGAGGAAGGCCAGGCGCAGGGTGCGCATGCTGCGCCGCCGGTAGTCGTCCGCCACGGCCTCCACCTCGCGGGTGGCCTGAGCGGTGCGCCCGAAGAGCTGCAGCGTGGTGATGCCGCGGACCCGGTCGATGAAGTGCCCGGCCAGACGCGCCACGGCGCTGAACTGCTCCTGGTTCAGGCGCTCGGCGCCCATGCCCACTAGAGCCATGAACAGCGGGATCAAAGGCGCCGAGATCAGCAGGAAGAAGGCGGCCAGCCAGTCGAGCCAGGCCACCACCACGAGGATCATTAGCGGGATCGCCACCGCCAGCACCTGCTGAGGCAGGTAGCGGGAGAAGTAGCCGTCCAGGGCCTCGACCTGATCGACCAGGCGCTGGGCGAGCCCCGCGCCGTGGTGACCGGTGAGACGCACCGGCCCCAGGCGCTCCAGGTGATCGAGCAGCTCGGCGCGGGCTCGCCGGCGGATGCGCAGGCTCGCCGCCTGGCCGGCCACCTCCTGCCCCCACTGAGCCAGCGCCCGCAGGAACAGCGTGGCCGCCAAGCCGAGCAGCCAGGGGGTGAGGTCCTGGAGCGCTCGCTCGTCGATCAGCAGGGCGCTGATCAGCGCGGCGAGCAGCGCCATCTGGACGATGGTCGCGATCCCGACCGCTCCCCCGGCCAGCAGCGCCAGGCGCTGGTAGCGCCGTTCACCCTCGGCGAGGCGCGACAGCCATGCCCGGGCCGTGAGCCCGGGCGCCTCGGCATCGGTATCGGCTTTCACCTCAGTGATAGCCCTCGCCGGGGCGGACCTTGCCGCGGAACACCCAGTAGGACCAGGCGGTGTAGGCCAGCACGATGGGGATCACGAACAGCACGCCGATCAGCAGGAAGAGCTGGGAGCCCGGGTCGGAGGCGGCGTCCCAGATGGTGTAGTCCGGCGGCACGATCACCGGCCACTTGCTGACCACCAGCCCCAGATAGGTGAAGACGAACAGCCCCAGGGTGGCGATGAAGGGCTGGCCTTCGCGCCGCTGGCGAACGGCGCGCCACAGCAGCCCCGCGCAGGCGAGCGCCAGCGCCGGGAAGATCCAGATCAGCTGCAGATGGCCGAACCAGCGATCGCGCACGCCGGTGTCGACGAAGGGCGTCCAGAGGCTGATGATCGCGAACACGCCGAGCACCGCCAGCAGCAAGCGCGGCGCGAGCCGATAGGCCCACTCCTGGAGCGGGCCCTCGGTCTTGAGAATCAGCCAGGTGGCGCCGAGCAGCGCATAGCCGGCCATCAGCCCCAGGCCCGTGAGCACGCTGAACGGGGTCAGCCAGTCGAACGGGCCGCCGACGTAGACGAAGTCCTCGACGGGGAAGCCCTGGATATAGGCGCCCACGACGACCCCCTGGGCGAAGGAGGCCACGGCGGAGCCCCAGCAGAAGGCGCGGTTCCACCAGTGGCGATTGCGGTGGGACTTGAAGCGGAACTCGAAGGCGATGCCGCGAAAGATCAGCCCGGCAAGCATCAGGAAGACGCCGAGATAGAGCGCCGGCAGAAACACCGAGTAGACCAGCGGGAAGGCGCCCAGCAGGCCCGCCCCGCCAAGCACCAGCCAGGTCTCGTTGCCGTCCCACACCGGCGCTACCGTGTTCATCATCACGTCCCGGGACTCCTCGTCCGGGGCGAGGGGGAAGAGGATCCCCACGCCCAGGTCGAAGCCGTCCATCAGCACGTACATGATCACGCCGAAGCCGATGATCACGGCCCAGATGATACTCAGATCGAACATGGCCATGGTTCAGCTCCTTCCCGGTTGGCTGGAGGCGTCCTCGAAGGGCACATGGGCGGCCGACAGCGGCCGCTTGGGCCGGTGCACCTCGTCGTCGTGGGCGGGCTCGGGCAGCATGCCCTGGCGGACCACCCGGGTCAGGTAGTAGACCCCGCACAGGAACACCACCGCATAGACGGCCATATAGCCGACCAGCGTGAACAGGGCCATGCCGCCGGTCAGCGAAGGCGTCAGTGCCTCGGCGTGGCTCATCAGGCCGTAGACCACCCAGGGCGCGCGGCCGGTCTCGGTGACCACCCAGCCGGCCAGCACCGCGATAAAGGGGGTGATGGTCATCACGCGCATCAGCTGCAGGAAGCCACGATGCTCATAGACCCGGCCTCCACGACGCAGCCAGAGGCCGGCCAGCGCGGCGCCGATCATGGCAAAACCCAAGGCCACCATGATCCGGAACGACCAGAAGACGATCCACACCGGTGGCTGCTCCTCGGGGGGCACCTCGCTGACACCGGGCACCTCGCCTTCGACGTGGTGGGTCAGGATCAGGCTGGCGAGGCCCGGAATGCCGATTTCGAAGCGGTTCTCCTGGGCTTCCTGATCGGGCCAGGCGAACAGCAGCAGCGGCGTGTTCGAACTGCGCTCCCAGTTGCCCTCCATCGCGGCCACCTTGGTCGGCTGGTGCTCCAGGGTGTTGAGGCCGTGGAAGTCGCCGACCACCGCCTGAGTCGGCGCCAGCACCAGCAGCAGCCACAGGCACATGGAGAGCGCCTTGCGGTTGGCCTCGCGGTCGCGGCCGATCAGCAGATACCAAGCGCTGACCCCGGCCACCACGAAGCCACCGGTCAGGAACGACGCCAGCACCATGTGTGCGAAGCGGTACGGGAAGGAGGGATTGAAGATCGCCTCGCTCCAGTCGGTGACGTGGAAGCGGCCCTCGATCAGCTCGACGCCGGCTGGGGTCTGCATCCAGCTGTTGGCCGAGAGGATCCAGAACGAGGAGATGAAGGTGCCGATGGCGACCATGATGGCGGCGAAGAGATGCACGCCCTGAGGCACCTTACCGCGCCCGAACAGCAGCACTCCGAGAAAGGCCGCCTCGAGGAAGAAGGCCGTGACCACCTCGTAGCTCAGCACCGGGCCGAGGAAGTTCGACGCCGCCTGGGAGAAGTTGCTCCAGTTGGTACCGAACTGGAAGGACATGACGATGCCCGAGACCACGCCCATGCCGAAGACCACGGCGAAGACCTTGGTCCAGAACAGCGCCAGGCGATCCCAGGCGGGATTATCGGTCTTGAAGAAGAGCCCGTTGAGCAGGGCGATGTAGGACGCCAGGCCGATGGTGAACACCGGAAAGATGGCATGAAAGGCCACCACGAAGGCGAATTGCAGCCTCGATAGCAGCAGGGGATCCAGTTCCATGAGGCACTCCTCGTTCCTGCGGGTCGTGAGTACGGGATGCGTCGGGCACTGGACGTGCTCTTGTGCGTGGGGCGCTGGCACCCTGCCGCATTCTTGTCGATCGGGGAACGGCCACGCAACGTCGCTGTGCGGCCCCGCATGGGGGCCGGCGATATCGACATCGAATGCCCGCATTCCTCAGATCATGAAATCATCATACTCCTCGGACTCACCTCAAGGGGAGACAGTTCGGGCCTCCGCGCCGTGTCGCGTTGTCGCAGCAAGGCGTCAGGCCGAACCGCCGCCGACCACCAGGTTCACCATGTAGGCGGTGTAGCCGAGGAACATCGCCAGCAGAACGGCCCCCTCGACGCGGTTGATGCGCCCTGCCCGGCCGCGCCAGCCCATGGCGAAGACCGCCAGTATCACCGTCATGACCATCATCAGGCTCCAGTCGCGCAGCAGCACCTCGCGACCGGCCTCGATGGGCGCGATCACCGCGGCCAGGCCCACCACGCCGAGAGTGTTGAAGAGGTTCGAGCCCACCACGTTGCCGAGCACCAGGTCGTGCTCGCGGCGGCGCAGCGCGCTGATCGAGGAGGCGAGCTCCGGCAGCGAGGTGCCCACGGCGACCACTGTCAGGCCGATCACCAGATCGCTGACGCCGAAGCCCTGGGCGATGGCCACCGCCCCCCACACCAGCACCCGCGAGCTGATCACCAGCAGCACCAGGCCCACCCCGGTCCAGACCAGTCCGGCCCTGAGCGACATGGGGTGCGTCTCCAGGCTCTCCTCTGTCTCGCTGCCCAGCACATCGCCACCCTGACGCAGGCCCAGGTAAATACTGTAGCCGATGAACGCGCCCAGCAGACCCAGCAGCAGCGCGCCTTCCCAGCGGTCGATCACGCCGCCCCACAGCAGGGCGGCGGTGCCAAGGGTGACGGCCCCGAGCACCGGCAGCTCACGGCGCACCACGCCGGAGTGCACCGCCAGCGGCGAGATTAGCGCCACCAGGCCCAGGATCAGACCGATGTTGGCGATGTTGGAGCCGAAGGCGTTGCCCAGCGCCAGGCCGGGGTTGCCCTGGCTGGCCGCCAGGGCGGAGACCACCAGTTCCGGGGCCGAGGTGCCGAAGCCGATCACCAGCATGCCGATCAGCAGCGGCGAGAGCCCCAGTCGCGCCGAGGTCGCTGCGGCCCCGTCGACGAAGCGCTCGGCGCTCCACACCAGCAGGACCAGGCCTGCCACCACCGCCATCGCGGGCACTATCATGTCGTCTCCTCAGGAACATTCAGGCGTGCATGTTTGACTATGGTGCCCCCCGCGTCAACGTGACACACTTTCTGCGTGTCGATTTCACCGCCAGGAGACCCTCATCGCCGTGCCCAGGCCTGCCCTACGCGCCCCCGCCCTGCCCCGGGGGACCCCACTGGTGGATCGTTCGCCGCCGGAGACGCGCACCTCACGGCGTCGGCTGCGAGCCTGCCACGAATGCGACTGGCTGACGGCGCTGCCGCCGCTGCACGGCGGCGAGAAGGCCGAATGCCCGCGCTGTGGCCACGTGCTGGCCACCCGCCACCACCGCCCGGCCCAGCGCAGCATGGCGCTGGCGCTCGCCTCACTGATCGCGCTGGCACTGGCCGTCTCCTTCCCCTTCATCAGCTTCACCGTCAGCGGCATCGGCAATCGCATCGAGCTGACCCAGACCGCCACCACCCTGATCGGCTTTCACCAGCCGCTGGTGGCGATCGCGGTGGTGCTGACCATCGGCGTGCTGCCCGCCGTCTACCTGGTGGGCGTGGTGTGGCTGCAGGCGGGGCTGCTGCGCGGCGATCCGCTACCGGCCAGCCGCAGCATCGCCCGCTCGCTCTCGCATCTTCACCCCTGGATGATGGCCGATGTCTTCATCGTCGGGGCCCTGGTGAGCCTCATCAAGATCGCCGGCATGGCCGAGGTGGGGCTCGGCATTTCCTTCTGGGCCTTCTGTGCCTTCGCCCTGCTGCTGCTGCTGACCACCCAGTCGCTGGACGCCGATTGGATGTGGTTCTCCCTGGCCGGCGAGCCCCTGGCCCCGGAGGGCGCGCGCACCGGCGAGACCGCCGCTTCACAGGGGCTGGCCGGCTGCGCCACCTGTGGCCTGGTCAACCGCCTGGACGGCGAGGGCCACGGCCGCTGTCGTCGCTGCGGCGAGCGCCTGCATGCCCGCAAGCCCGATAGCCAGCAGCGCACTTGGGCGCTGCTGGCGGCCGCCACCGTGATGTACCTGCCGGCCAACCTCTACCCGATCATGACCACCACGAGCCTCGGCCACGACACCCCCTCCACCATCATCGGCGGCGTGGTACAGCTGCTGCAGATGGGCTCCTGGCCGGTGGCCGTGGTGATCTTCGTCGCCAGCGTGATCGTGCCGGTGGGCAAGCTGGTGGCCCTGGCCTGGCTGTGCCTGGTGGCCAAACGCAGCAACGAACTCAACGCGGCGACCCGCACGCGGCTCTACCGCCTCACCGAGTTCATCGGCCGCTGGTCGATGGTCGATGTCTTCGTGGTGGCGATCCTGGTGGCGCTGATCCGCGCCGGTGCGTTGCTGTCGATCTCCCCGGGCCCCGCCGCCCTGGCCTTCGCCAGCGTAGTGGTCATCACCATGCTCGCCGCCATGACCTTCGACCCCCGAATGCTCTGGGACGCGCCGCTGCCGCGTGACGCCCGACCCGCCCAAGGACACTCGCCATGACCGACACCCCCGCCCCGTCCGAGCGAGACGGGCACCGCGCCCGCGCCACGCCCCAGGCGCGGCTGTCGCCGATCTGGATCGTGCCCATCGTGGCGATCCTGATCGGCGCCTGGCTGGTCTTCGACAACTACCGCAGCCGCGGGCCGGAAATCACCCTGATCACCGACAGCGCCGAGGGCATCGAGGCGGGCAACACCCTGATCAAGACGCGCAACGTCGAGGTCGGGCGCGTCGAGCGGGTGCACCTTTCGGAGGACCTGAGCCGCGCGGTGATCACCGCCCGCATGAGCCCGGATAGCGACGACATGCTGGTCGAGGACAGCCGCTTCTGGGTGGTCAAGCCGCGCATCGGCCGCGAGGGGATCAGCGGCCTGGGCACGGTGCTGTCCGGCGCCTACATTCAGCTCGAGCCGGGCCAGAGCGAGATCGACGCCCGGGAGTTCGAGGTCAGCGACCAGCCGCCGGTTTCCCCGGCCGGCGCCAAGGGCTTGCGCATCAACCTGATCAGCCAGCTCGGCAACGCGCCGAGTGTCGGCGACCCGGTCACCTTCCAGGGCCTCACCGTCGGCCGCGTCGAGGAGGCCAACTTCGATGGCACCACCCGACGCATGCACCATCGCCTCTTCATCGAGAGCCCCTACCACGACCTGGTCACCGACGGCACCCGTTTCTGGGCCGCCAGCGGCGTCGACCTGCGTCTCGACTCCGAGGGCGTCCGGGTCAACATCGACTCCCTGGAGGCGCTGCTCGGCGGCGGCGTCACCTTCGGCGTGCCCGAGGATCTCCCCCAGGGCAGGCCGGTGGAGGCGGACACCACCTTCACCCTCTACCCCGACGAGGAGAGCGCCCGACAGGGCACCCTCAGTCGCTACCTGGAGTACGTGCTGCTGATCGAGGACACCGTGCGCGGCCTCTCCCGGGGGGCGCCGGTGGAGTTTCGCGGCGTGCGCGTCGGCACCGTGGCCACGGTGCCCTGGCAGTTCAGCGCGCCCCAGCCCGATTCCCGCGACAATTTCGCCATCCCGGTGCTGATTCGCATCGAACCCCAGCGCCTGGGCGTCGATGCCGAGTCCCTCGACCTCGAGCAGTGGCGGGAGCGCTTCGAACGGCTCTTCGGGCTAGGCCTCACGGCCTCGCTGAAGAGCGGCAGCCTGCTGACCGGGGCGCTGTTCGTCGACCTCAACTTCCAGCGCGACGAAGCGGGTAACGCCGAGATCGACTACGTCGCCGAGACCTTCGCCGAGCGCACCGTCTTCCCCACGACCTCCAGCGGCCTCGCCCAGATCGAGGCGCAGGTGACGGCCCTGCTCGACAAGCTCAATGGCCTGGAGCTCGAGCCGCTGCTAGCCGGGCTAGATCGCAACCTCGATGCCTCAGAGGCCACCCTCGAGCAGGTCAATGCGCTCACCGAAAGCGTGCGTAGCCTGATCGAGGAGCCCGGCATGCGCGAGCTGCCCGGCAATCTCAATGCCACCCTCGAGTCGCTGCGCACCACCCTCGACGGCGTGTCGCCGGAGTCCCGCGCGTACCGCGACTTCAGCACGACCCTCGCGCAGCTCGAGCGACTGCTGCGCGACCTGCAGCCCACCGCGCGCACCCTGCGAGACAATCCCAGCGCCCTGCTCTTCGATCGCCTGGACACCGAGGACCCGATCCCCCGGGCGCCGACCTCCCCCCAGCAAGGAAGCTCGCCATGAGCGCAATCAAAGCCCTTGCGGCCGCCCTGGCTGCGCTGTGGCTGGCCGGCTGCGCCACCGATGCCCCGCCGTCCAACCGCTACACCCTCCCCGATGACGCCATGGCAGGCCCCACTGGCGTGGCCGGGGCCGAGGCCGCCCACCGGCTGGTCGTCGCCCGGCCGACGCTGGCCCGCTTCCTCGCCGTCGACGGCCTGGTGCTCAAGCTCGACGACATCACCCTCAACGAGGCGAGCGGACACCTGTGGGCCGAGCCCCTCGGCCTGCAGCTCGAACGCCGCCTGAAGGAGCGCCTGGCCGCCCGCCTGCCGGACACCCGGATCATGGCGGAGGCCGCCGGCGAACGCCGGGAAGTCGCCGCCACCCTGCGCCTGACGGTGGACCGCTTCCATGGCCGTCACGACGGCCAGGCGGTGGTGGCGGGCCAGTGGCAGCTGCGCGACGGCGAGGGCACGCTCGAGGCGCTTGCACCCTTCGCGGTCGAGGTGCCCCTGGCGCGCGACGGCTATCCCGCCCTGGTGCGCGCCCTGGGCCGCGGCTGGGACGACGTGGTCGACGAGATCGCCGAAGAAATCAAACGGCTGCGCTAACCCAGGCGCTATGGCATAATACGCGCCACGCGGCGATCGATGGTCCCTCCTGCCGCGCCAGATTCCTTTTCCACGCCTTGGCCAGGGACTGACCACGTCGAAACGACGCGGCGCAACCAGGGCGTCTCTGCGGAGACCGCATGACCTTTTCCGACCTCGGCCTGCGTGCCGAACTGCTCCGTGCCGTCGAGGCACAGGGCTATACCACCCCGACCCCGATCCAGCATCAGGCGATTCCCGCCGTCCTCAAGGGCGGTGACCTGCTGGCCAGCGCCCAGACCGGCACCGGCAAGACCGCCGGCTTCACCCTGCCGATGCTGCAGCGCCTCGCCGAGGGCCCCCGCCCGGCCAAGCGCCAGGTCCGCGCCTTGGTGCTGACCCCGACCCGCGAGCTCGCCGCCCAGGTGGGCGAGAGCGTGGCCGACTATGGGCGCCACCTGACGCTCAGGTCCCACGTCATCTTCGGCGGGGTCGGCCAGCAGCCCCAGGTCGACGCCATCCGCCAGGGCCTCGACGTGCTGGTGGCCACCCCCGGCCGCCTGCTCGACCTGCAGCAGCAGAAGCATGTCGACCTCTCCAAGGTCGAGATCCTGGTGCTCGACGAAGCCGACCGCATGCTCGACATGGGCTTCATCCACGACATCAAGAAGATCCTGCGCGTGCTGCCGGAGAAACGCCAGAACCTGCTGTTCTCGGCCACCTTCTCCAACGAGATCCAGGCGCTCGCCAACAAGCTGCTCGACGACCCGGCGATGATCGAGGTGGCGCGTCGCAACACCACCGCCGAGCTCGTCGATCAGGCGATCTACCGCGTCGATCGCGAGAAGAAGCGCGACCTGCTGGCGCACCTGATCATCCGCCACGACTGGCAGCAGGTGCTGGTGTTCACCCGCACCAAGCACGGCGCCAACCGCCTGGCCGAACAACTGTCCAAGCAGGACATTCCGGCCATGGCGATCCACGGCAACAAGAGCCAGTCGGCGCGCACCAAGGCGCTGGCCGCCTTCAAGACCGGCGACCTGCAGGTGCTGGTGGCCACCGACATCGCCGCCCGCGGCCTGGACATCGAGGAGCTGCCCCACGTGGTCAACTTCGAGCTGCCCAACGTGGCCGAGGATTACGTGCACCGCATCGGCCGCACCGGCCGGGCCGGCAGCGAAGGCAAGGCCGTGTCGCTGGTCTGTGTCGACGAACACGGCCTGCTCACGGGCATCGAGCGGCTGATCAAGCGCGACCTCGAGAAGCACATCGAGCCCGGCTTCGAGCCCGACCCCAACGCCAAGCCCGAGCCGATCGAGAACGGCCGCGGCAAGCGCGGTGGCGGTGGTGGCGGCCAGGGACAGCGTCGCCAGGGCCAGGGCCAGGCCGCCGGCCAGCGCAACGGTGGCGACGAGGCCCGCGCCCCGCGGCGTCGGCGCGGCGGTCGCGGCGGCTCGCGCCAGGCCTGACGGACTGCCTGGCGGACTGCATCATGATATGCGAATGACATCCGCCGGGCGCCTTCCCCTAGCGCGTCTCCCATCCACCCTCCACGCCTGGATGCCTCCATGGATGACACCACCCTGATCAGCGACTACCGGCGCTGGCTGAGCTTTCAGCATCAGGCCCGGCTCGACCGCGAACACCAGGCGGCGAGTCAGCGCCTCGAGACGTCGAAGGTCTCCGCCACGCGCATGACCGACGCCTATCGCAGCATGGCCGAGAAGGGCGCCAGTGAGGGCGCCAGCTATCGCACCCTCTTCCTGCGCGATCACGGCGACACGGCACTGGCCTGCGAGGGCTGGCTGTTCGTGCGCCGCGTGCTGGCCGAAGGCGGGTCCACCCGAGTGCGCGCCACCCTGCTGACCACCTTCACCCTTGCCTCGGGGCGCCTCGAGCCCGGCAGCCAGCCGGCCGAAAAGCTCACCCTGGAGATCTTCGACCAGCTGAATATCGATCGCGGCATGAGCAGCGTGGTGCGCGTCGACCGCACCGATAGCGGTCGCGACACGCGCTTCATCACCCTGCTCGACACCGTGCGAGGCGACCTGCGCCGCCATATGGTGTAGTGCCGACATGATCAAGAAGCTGCTCGGCAAGACGCCCGTCAAGGTCTGGGTGATCAAGCAGATCGACCAGGATGTGCTGCACCTCTGCGGCCAGGCCGAGCTGGATCACGATGCCAGGCGCACGCGGGTGCTCGCCGAGCTGGCACGCGGAGAATACCGGGGCCCGGTGTGCATGGCGGGTGGCGGCCTGGTCTTCAACGCGCGGCTGTTCGCGGCCCTGCCCCCCCTGGACGAGCTGACGCTCACCGACGACGGCCAGGCCTACTGGCAGGATCGCCGGTGGCGCGTCAGTCAGGTGCCCCAGCGCTGCTGGGGCTTTGATGGGCCGCTGATCGCGGAGCCGATCCGACACGTCGGTGGCTCGGGCCTGGTGAGCAGCGAGGATGTCTCGGGCATCCGCTCGCGCATCGACCGCGACACGCCTACGCCCCCCGGCACGGTCAGCTTCCGGGCCGACGACGAGCTCGAGACGCTCGATCCATTCGACACGCACGACTCTCCCCGAGCGGCGGAGCGACGCGGGAGGCACCATTAGACCGCGGGGCCCCGGCGCCTCGCGGCTCGCTTCCCAGGAGCCCGATACCCGCCGGCTGGCGCTGTTCGTCGGCCTGATGGTGCTGGTCGGGCTCAACCTGCGCCCGGCCCTCTCCACGCTGGCCCCGGTGCTCACGCGCATCCAGCAGGACACCGGGCTCTCGGCGCTGGCAATCGGGGCCCTAACCACCCTGCCGGTGCTCTGCCTGGGGATATTCGCCCCGCTGGCCCCCTGGCTCGCCAAGCGCTTCGGTCCCGAGAACACCCTGGCCGCCGCGCTGCTGCTGCTGGCCGGCGGCCTCTCGCTGCGCGGCGTGCCGGCCGTGCTCGCGTTGTTCGGCGGCACCCTGCTGGTGGGCGCCGCCATCGGCGTGGCCGGCACCCTGCTGCCGGCGCTGGTCAAGCGCGAGCTACCGGCCGGGGCCGACCTGATGACCGGCGTCTATACCATGGCACTGTGTCTGGGCGGCGCCCTGGGGGCGGGGCTCAGCGTGCCGCTGGCCGATCGACTGGGGAGCTGGTCGACGGGGCTCGCCAGCTGGGCACTGCTGGCGGTGGCCGCCCTGGTGGCCTGGCGGCTCTTGATGCCACGCCATGACGCCGCCACGGCCGCCCCCGACACCGGTGGCTCCCTTCGCGAGCTGCTCGGCCAGCCACTCGCCTGGCAGGTGATGCTGTTCATGGGCAGCCAGTCGTCGCTCGCCTATATCGTCTTCGGCTGGCTGCCCACCCTGCTGATGGCCCGCGGCTACAGCGAGGGCGAGGCCGGCTGGATGATGGGCGCCTCGGTGATGGTGCAGCTGCTCTCGGCCCTGTCGGCGCCCTGGCTGGCTCGCCTGGGACGCGACCAGCGCCCTGCCTTGCTGATCGTGCTGGCCATGGTCGCCGGCGGCTTCTGGCTGCTGCTCCAGGCGCCTGCCGTGTGGCGCTGGCCCGGCGCCGTGCTGCTCGGCCTCGGCCAGGGCGGCGGCTTCAGCCTCGCGCTCACGCTGATCGTGCTGCGTACCGCCACCTCGCGCCTGGCCGGCAAGCTCTCCGGGCTGGTCCAGGGCGGCGGTTACACCCTGGCCGCCCTGGGTCCGCTGGCGATCGGCGTGATGTTGCAGTTCGATGTGGGGCTGACCGCCCTGACCCGCGTGCTGCTGGGCATCGTCACCGTCAGCATGGGCTTCGCCCTGTTCGCCGGGCGCAACCGCCGCCTGGAGGTCGACGACGCGGGACGGCTGCGCACCCGCTAGACTCCAGCCGAGAGACGGGAGGAGCGCGCGGATGGCGAACGACAGGGACGTGGTGTTGACGACCCGGGGGCTGACCCGACACTACCGCATGGGCGAGGTCACCATCCAGGCGCTGCGCGGCGTCGACCTCGACCTGCATCGTGGCGAACTCATCGTGATGCTCGGCGCCTCGGGTTCCGGCAAGTCGACCCTGCTCAATATCCTCGGCGGCCTGGATCGCGCCTCGTCCGGCACCGTCCACTACGGCGACGACGACCTGACCCACGCCTCCCAGCGCCGGTTGACGGCCTACCGGCGCCACCACGTGGGCTTCGTGTTCCAGTTCTACAACCTGATCGCCAGCCTCACCGCCCGCGAGAACGTCGCGATGGTCACCGACATCAGCCGTGACCCGCTGACGCCCGAATCGGCCCTCTCCCGGGTCGGCCTCGAGGACCGCCTCGACCACTTCCCGTCCCAGCTCTCCGGCGGCGAACAGCAGCGGGTGGCCATCGCCCGAGCGATCGCCAAGCGCCCCTCACTGCTGCTCTGCGACGAGCCGACCGGCGCGCTGGACTCGCACACCGGCATCCGGGTGCTCGAGGTGATCGAGACCCTCAATCGCGAGTCCGACACCACCATGGCGATCATCACCCACAACGCGGTGATAGGCGAGATGGCCGACCGGGTGGTGCACCTGCGCGACGGCCGCGTGGAGGGCATCACGGTGCCGACCCGGCGTCGCCACGCCGCGCAGCTTCAGTGGTGAGCCCATGAGGGCCCTGCGGCGCAAGCAGCTGCGCGACCTCGGACGGCTGAAGGGGCAGGCGCTGGCCATCGCCGTGGTGATCGGCGGCGGGGTGATGACGCTGATCCTCGCGGTGACGATGCTCGACGCCCTGACCCGGGCCCAGGCCCGCTTCTATGCCAGTCACCACTTCGCCGAGGTATTCGCCGACGTCACCCGCGCCCCGCAGAGCCTCGTCGAGCGCCTGCAGCGCCTGCCCGGCGTCAACCTCATCGAGGCCCGGGTGGGCGCCCCGGTGCGCCTGACGGTGCCCGACTTCACCGACCCGGTGCGCGGCCAGCTGGTGTCGATTCCCGACGGCCGCCAACCGACTCTCAACCGCCTGCACCTGCTGGCCGGCCAGCTGCCCACGGCCGGGCGCGAGCATCAGGTGGTGGCAAGCGACGCCTTCGCCGCGGCCCACGGGCTCGTCCCAGGCGACCACGTCGAGGCGATCATCGATGGCCGCCGCACCCGCCTGACGCTGAGCGGCATCGCCCTGAGCCCCGAGTTCCTCTACCAGGCCGGCCCCACCGACCTGGTCCCCGACTACCGGCGCTACGCCATCCTCTGGATGAACGAGACGGCGCTGGCAGACGCTTACGGCATGGAGGGGGCCTTCAACCAGCTCTCGCTGACCCTGCAGGCGGGGGTCGACCGGGAGGGCGTCATCGACGCCCTGGACCTGGCCCTCGCCCGCTACGGCGGGACCGGCGCCCGTACTCGACACGACCAGCCGTCGCATCGCTTCCTCGAGGAGGAGCTCGATCAGCAGCGTGCCCAGGCCACGATCCTGCCCAGCGTCTTCCTGCTGGTCTCGACCTTCCTGCTCCACGTGGTGATGACCCGCCTGATCGGCACCCAGCGCCAGCAGATCGCGCTGCTCAAGGCCTTCGGCTATCGCGACGGCGAGCTGGCCCGTCACTATGCCGGGCTCGCCCTGCTAATCGTACTGCTGGGCTGGGCGCTGGGGGTGGGACTCGGCGCCTGGAGTGCGCGCTGGATGGCCGGCCTGTATGCCGAGTATTTCCGCTTCCCCGAGATGCGCTTCCCGATCCCGCCCTGGGCGCTCGGCCTCTCGCTGCTGCTGGCCGGCCTGTCGGCGCTGGCCGGCACCGGGCGGGCAGTCTGGCAGGCGATCGGCGCGCCGCCCGCCGAGGCGATGCGTCCGCCGGCGCCCCAGCGCTTCCGGCGCACCTGGCTCGAGCGCTCGCCGCTGCGCCATGCGCTTGGCAGTGAGGGGCGCATCGTGCTGCGCCACCTGGCCCGGCAGCCAGCCAAGACGGCCCTGTCGGTGACCGGCATCGCCCTCTCGGCGGGCCTGCTGATGATGGGCGCCTGGCAGCTCGCCGCGCTGGACCGGATGCTCGACCGCCAGTACCGGGAGATCCTGCGCATGGACATCGAGCTGACCTTCAACGACCCCACCCCACAACGGGCCCTGGGCGAGCTTCGCCACCTGCCCGGCGTGCTGGTCGTGGAGCCCTGGCGCCGCGTTCCCGCCACTCTGATCCACGGCCACCGCCGCTATCGCACCGCCCTGCTGGGCCTCGAGGCCACACCGCGCCTGCGACAGATCGTCGACGCGGCAGGCACCGCTCAACCGCTGCCCCCCGAGGGCCTGGTGCTGACCCGCTACCTCGGCGAGTGGCTGGGGGTCGAGGTCGGCGAAGCCCTGGAGGTCGCAATCATGGAGGGCCATCGCCGCCGAGCATCGCTGCCCGTGGCCGCCCTGGTCGACGAACCGGTCGGGGTCGGCGCCTACCTGCGTCGTGAACGGCTCAATCGTCTGATGCGCGAGGGCCCCGCCATCGGCGGGGCCTGGCTGCTGATCGATGCCGCCCACCGTGATGAACTGATCGCGGCCCTGGACGAACTGCCGGCGGTGGCGGGCATCGGGTTGATGGACGAGGCCGAGCGCGACGTGCGCCGCTATCTGGATGAGACCCTGCAGGTCTTCGCCCTGGTGTTCGTGACCCTGGCCGGCTCGATCGCCTTCGGGGTGATCTATAACAACGCCCGGATCAGCTTCGCCGAGCGCGCCCGGGAGCTGGCCACCCTGCTGGTGCTGGGCTACACCCGAGCCGAGGTCTCGCGCATCCTGCTCGGTGAGATCATTCTGCTGGGGGGGCTGGCCATCCTGCCCGGCTGGGCCGTCGGCGCGGGTTTCTGCGCCTTGCTCAGCGAGGCCTTCAGCAGCGAGCTGTTTCGTATTCCGCTGATCTTCACGCCGCGCATCTTCGGCCTCTCGGCCCTCGGCGTGATCTCGGCCTCTGCGCTGGTGGGGCTGCTGATGCTCCGCCGTCTCTGGCGCCTGGACCAGGTCGCCGTGCTCAAGGCGCCGGAATGAGTCCGCGCGACATCATCGTTTGCCCTGGAGTCCGTCATGTCTCGCGCCTCGCTCTTCAAGCTCTTCACCCCACGCCGCCTACTCTGGGCCCTGGCCACCCTCGCCGCGCTGGGTCTGCTGGTCTGGGCCCTGCGCCCGACCCCGGTGAGCGTAACCACCGCCACGGTGGCGCGAGCGCCCTTCGTGGACGCGGTCAACGAGGAGGGGCGCACCCGCCTTCGCGACACCTGGCACGTCACGGCGCCGATCACCGGCTACCTGCGTCGCGTGATGCTGGAGGTGGGCGACCGGGTCGACCAGGGCCAGGTGCTGTTTCGTCTCGAGCCGAGCCCGGCGCCCGCCCTGGACGCCCGCAGCCGCGAGCAGGCCGAGGACGCCCTGCAGGCCGCCCGGGCCCGGCTCCACGCGGCCGAGGCCAACCTGGAAACGGCCCGGGCCGAGCGGCGCTTCGCCGAGGCCGAGTACCGGCGCTACCGTCGACTTCACGAGCGCAACCTGGTCTCGACCGCCGATCTGGAGCATCGCGAGAGCCTGCGCGATCGCCAGCGCGCCCTGGAACGCGCCGCCGCCTCGAGCGTGGAAGCGGCGCGCTTCGAGGTGGAGAGCGCCCGGGCGGTGCTGGCGGTGACCAGCGGCCAGCGCAGCGGCAGCGATCAGCCGATGCTCGAGGTGGCCGCCCCGGTGGCGGGCGTGGTGCTCGAGCGCTTCCGCTGCTGCGAGGGGACGGTGGACGCCGGCCAACCTATCCTCGAGATCGGCCGCCTGGCGGACATGGAGATCCTCGTCGACCTGCTCTCCATGGATGCGGTGCGCCTGCGCCCGGGCATGGCGGTGCGCATCACCGGCTGGGGCGGCCCGACACTCGATGGCACGGTGCGACGCATCGAGCCCGCCGGCTTCACCCGCACCTCGGCACTGGGCGTCGACGAGCAGCGGGTGCCAGTGATCGTGGATTTCGCCCCGGATACCGATCCCGCCGCCCTAGGGCTCGGCAGCGGCTTCCGGGTCGAGGTGGACTTCCTGATTTGGCAGGACAACGACGTGCTGCAGGTGCCCACCAGCGCGCTGTTCCGCGACGATGGCCGCTGGGCGGTCTTCATCATCGAGGAGGGCCGCGCCCGGCTTCGCCACCTGGAGATCGGCCGCCAGAGCGGGCTTGCAAGCCAGGTCCTCGATGGGCTCGACGCCGGGGAGCGTATCGTGACCCATCCGAGCGAGGCGCTCGTCGACGGCGCGCCGATCCGCGAGGACGCGTGACGCCGAGGCTTGCCTGGCGCCACGCCGGCCGTATCATGGGGCCCCGACCGCCCGACCCGCCAGGAGCCCCCATGACCGCCGGACCCGACCTCGACGCCCCCGTACTGGTGATCTACACCGGTGGCACCCTCGGCATGCTGCCAGGCCCTCGGGGACTGGCGCCGGGCCATGACATCGAGGCCCGCCTGCGGCGGGCACTGACCACCCTGCCCCCGGCCCGCCAGGCCAGCCTGCCCGCCTTCGAGGTACTCGAGACCGACCGCCCCATCGACTCCAGCAGCGCCACACCCGAGCACTGGCAGGCGCTGGCCGCGCGGGTCGCCGGCTGCCACCGCCGCCATGCCGGCATCGTCATCCTCCACGGCACCGATACCCTGGCCTGGACGGCCTCGAGCCTGGCCTTCCAGCTGCAGGGGATCGATCGCCCGGTGATCCTCACCGGCGCCATGCACCCCCTGGAGGCCGAGGCCAGCGATGCCATCGCCAACGTCGAGGATGCCCTGCGCTTCGCCGTGACGGCGCGCCTCAAGGAGGTGGCAATCTGCTTCGCCGGCAAGCTGCTGCGCGGCTGTCGCACCCGCAAGTGGCAGACCCGGGACGCCATGGCCTTCGCGAGCCCCAACCTGACGCCGCTCGGCGAGCGGGTCGACGAGGAGGTGGTGCTCTACCCCGGCCGCGGCCTGGCGGATCACCAGCGCGGCGCGCCGCGCTTTGAGTTGATCGACTATGCGCCGCTGGCGGCGGGTGGCGTGGTTCGCCTGGCGCTGTGGCCCGGCCTTCAGGCCTGGCAGGTCGAGGCCTGGCTCGACGACGAGCGGGTCAAGGGCGCGGTCCTGGAGGTGTGGGGCGGCGGCAACCTGCCGGACGACCCGGCGCTGATCGGGGCGCTGGCCCGGGCGAGCGGCGAAGGCAAGCTGCTGGCCGCCCTCAGCCAGTGTCCCTTTGGGCCGGTGGCCTTTGGCGGCTACGCCGCCGGCCAGGGGCTCAGTGATGCCGGCGTGCTCTCGGCCGAAGACATGACCCCCGAGGCCACCTTCGCCAAGCTGGTCCACCTGCTGGCCCAGCCCCTCGAGGAGAGCGAACGACGGCGGCGCTTCCTCACGCCGCTGGTCGGCGAGCGTTGACGCGGGCCATGCACGCCGGCGCGTAAATCGCTAAGGTGGAAGAACCCTCACCGGTCAGCAGGAGTCAGTCCATGGAACACCCCGACCATCCCTTCACCGAACTCTTCGAGCAGCTCGGCCTCGCCTCGGATCACGCGGCGATCAAGCGCTTCATCGATCGCCACGCGCCGATTCCCGAGGAGATTGCGCTGCCGGACGCGCCCTGCTGGAACGAGGGCCAGGCGGAGTTCCTGCGCGAGGCCCTTCAGGCAGACGCCGACTGGGCCGAGGTCGTCGATCACCTCGACGCCTCGCTGCGCAAGGGCTGAGGCTCACGAGCCGAGATCACCGCCGAAGGCCAGGCCCCACACGACGACGCCGCCCGTCACGATGACAGGCGGCGTCGTTGTTCGGCCATCCATGGCGCGTGGGACCAGCACCTGCCGATGCAGCGCTAGAGCCGCGCCTCGACGCGCTCCAGGATCTGTCGGCTGACCTTGCCCACCAGGGGCCTCGCCGCCCGGTTGACGGCCTTCTCCAGCAGGCGATTGCGAATCGTGTAGGTCAGGGTCAGGGCCACCTCGGTCCCGTCCTCGACCGGGGTCAGACGATAGCAGCCCTGGTTGTGGACGCCGTCCAGGGACTCCCAGGCTAGCACCTCCGGCGCACGCGCCTCGGTGATGGCGACATCGAAGGTCCAGTCCATCCCCACCGCGTGCACGTGCCAGCGGTAGCGATCCTTGCCCAGCGGCTCGATCGCCTGGATCAGGTCGGAGTAGTCGGCGAAGTCCTCGACCCGCTCGAGCAGGGCGAAGACCCGCTCCGGGGATGCCTTGAGAATCGCACTGTGTTCGATGGTCGCCATGACGCTCCCTGTGTGACTGCCAACGGCTCGATCGCCAATCGTCCCCTACCTTGTCGCCGACGGCCGGTGATGTCCAGCCGCGCGTGGATTCAGAGGTCGCGCATCAGCAGCGCGAACTCGATGCGCTCGGGCGAGATCGCCTCACCCGGCACGGGGATGCGTACCACGTGGCCGGAGCCCGGGGCCGCGCCCACTGACTCCCCGCGACGGTTCTCGATGTGCTCGAGCACGAAGCGGCGGTTGCCGCCGGGCAGCATCAGCTCCATGGAGTCGCCGACCTCGAAGCGGTTCTTGACGTCGATCTCCAGCACGCCGCGATCCGGATCGTAGGCGGTGACCTCGCCGACGAACTGCTGGTGCACGCCCACCGAGTTGCCCTGCTCATAGTTCTGGTACTGGTCGTGGACGTGGCGGCGATAGAAGCCCTCCGTATAGCCACGGTTAGCGAGGTTGTCGAGCTCGTCCATCAGGCGCATGTCGAAGGGACGGCCGGCCACGGCGTCGTCGATGGCGCGGCGATAGACCTGGGCGGTGCGCGCCACGTAGTAGGGCGACTTGGTACGCCCCTCGATCTTCAGCGAGGTGACGCCCATCTCGGCCAGGCGCGGCACGTGCTGCACCGCGCGCAGGTCCTTGGAGTTCATGATGTAGGTGCCGTGCTCGTCCTCGTACACCGGCATCAGCTCACCCGGCCGGCTGCGATCCTCGATCAGCGCCGAGAGCTCGTCCTGCCCCTCGGTGCCGCCGGCGGTCGCGGTGCTCGCCTCGGCGCTGCCGCCGCCCGAGGCGATCAGCCCACCGCCCTGCTCCGGCGTCCAGATGCCGCTGGCGGCGTGGGCGCGGGCCGAGTTGGCCGGTACCAGGCCACCGGTCTCGTCCTCGGACGCCGCCACGGTGTTGTACTTCCAGCGGCAGGCGTTGGTGCAGGTGCCCTGGTTGGGGTCGCGGTGATTGAAGTAGCCCGAGAGCAGGCAGCGCCCGGAGTAGGCGATGCACAGCGCGCCGTGGACGAAGGTCTCGATCTCCAGATCCGGGCACTCGGCGCGGATCTGGGCGATCTCCTCCAGCGACAACTCCCGGGAGAGGATGATGCGGCCGATGCCCTGCTGCTGCCAGAACCGCGCGGCCGCGTAGTTGACCACGTTGGACTGCACGGAAAGGTGGATCACCTGCTCGGGCCAGCGCTCGCGGATCATCATGATCAGTCCGGGGTCGGACATGATCAGCGCATCCGGCCCGGCCTCGATCACCGGCTCCATGTCGCGCAGGTAGGTCTTGAGCTTGCTGTTGTGCGGCGCGATGTTGGAGGCCACGTAGAACTGCTTGCCCCGCTCGTGGGCGTAGGCGATGCCCTTGTGCAGGTTGTCGATCTTGAAGTCGTTGTTGCGCACGCGCAGCGAGTAGCGAGGCTGGCCGGCATAGACCGCATCCGCCCCGTAGGCGAAGGCGTAGCGCATGTTCTTGAAGGTGCCGGCAGGCGACAGCAGTTCAGGGGCTTTCATGGAATTCACCGTTGTCAGGACGATGGCACCGTCGACGGCCGGGGCCGCGCGGGTGCAAAGGGGGTGGAAGGCGCGAAAGTCTAGCAATTGGCGTCGATTCTGGCCAGATACGGCGGCCTTGCGTACACTATCGCGCGCCGGACCGGATCCCGGCGCCCTCTCCCGACGCGTCGCTGGATACGCGGCGGGGGCGACAAATTCTCCGACCAGAGTTTCCGACATGACCCACTCCCCCGATCCCGCCACCGTGGTGATCTACTCCGGCGGCATGGATTCCTTCACCGTGCTGCACCGTGCCCTGCGCGAGGGGCTCGACGTCCACGCCCTCTCCTTCGACTACGGTCAGCGCCATCGCCGCGAGCTCGAGGTGGCCGGGCGCGTCTGCCGCGAGCTCGGCGTGCCCCACCAGGTGGTCGACATCACCGCCATCCATGGCCTGATCGACAACTCGGCACTCACCGACGCAAGCCGCGCGATGCCCGAGGGCGACTACGCCGAGGACAACCTGGCCGCCACCGTGGTGCCCAACCGCAACATGGTGCTGCTCTCGCTGGCCATCGCCAAGGCCGTCAACATCGGCGCCGACCGGGTCGACTACGGCGCCCACGGCGGCGACCATGTGCTTTATCCGGACTGCCGCCCCGCCTTCGTCGAGGCGATGAACGACGTGGCCGGCATCGCCAACTTCGAACCCGTGACGATCCACGCGCCCTATCTGCGCGCGAGCAAGGCCGAGATCCTCGCCGAGGGCCTGGCCATGGGCCTCGACTACGCCGAGACCTGGACCTGCTATCGCGGCGAGGCACTCGCCTGCGGCCGCTGCGGCAGCTGCCGTGAGCGCCTGGCGGCCTTCGCCGCCAACGACGCCGTCGATCCTTTGGGCTATCTACAGCGGCCCGATGACGCCGCCGACTCACCGCGGCCCGAAACCGCCGCGGAGTCACCGCGGCCCGATGCCGCCGTCGAGGCTCAGCGTCCTGACCACGACGCGGGAGAGTCCTGATGTACAGCGTCAAGGAAGCCTTCTACTCGCTGCAGGGCGAGGGAGGCCAGGCGGGGCGCGCCAGCGTCTTCTGTCGCTTCAGCGGCTGCAACCTGTGGTCGGGGCGTGAAAAGGATCGTGCCACCGCGGCCTGCCGCTTCTGCGATACCGACTTCATCGGCACCGATGGCCAGCACGGCGGTCGCTTCGCGAATGCCGCCGCCCTGGCCGATCACCTGACCGCGCTATGGCCCGATCACGGCGGCGTGGCCACGCCCTACGTGGTGTTTACCGGCGGCGAGCCGCTGCTGCAGCTGAATGAGGCCCTGGTGGCCGCCATGCACGAGCGGGGCTTCGAGGTCGCGGTGGAGACCAACGGCACCCTGCCGATCCCCGACGGCATCGACTGGCTCTGCGTGAGCCCCAAGGGCGACAACCCGCTGGTCGTCACCGGCGGCAACGAGCTCAAGCTGGTCCACCCCCAGGCCGGGATCACGCCGGAGCGCTTCGCGCGGCTGGATTTCGCCCACTTCTTCCTTCAGCCCATGGACACCGCCCCCGGCGGCCTCGAGGGCGACAGCATGGCCGAGACGGTGGCCTACTGCCTGGCCCACCCCCAGTGGCGGCTGTCGCTGCAGACCCACAAGATCGTAGGAGTCGACTGATGACCCTCTTCGTCAACCGTCTTACCCAGCTCGATGCGTCGCTGTGGTGCCCGCGGCGCGGCCTGGTCGGTGCGAGCTGGCAGGTCGACGTCGAGCTCGACGGCGAACTCGGCGAGGACGGCATGCTCTTCGACTTCGGCGAGGTGAAGCCCTGGATCAAGGGTGTGATCGACGCCGGCGTCGATCACACCCTGCTGGTGCCCACCGAGGCGCCGGGCGTGACGCTGCATGACTGCCGGGAGGGCCTCTGCCTGCGCAGCGACACCCCCTATCCGCTGGAGATGCGCGCCCCGCGCCAGGCGCTGAGCCTGCTGCCCTGGTCCGAGATCACCCCCGAGCGCCTCGCCCGCCACCTGGCTGGCGAGCTGATGCGCCGGCCGCCGCTGCGGGTCGACGACATCCGCCTGACCCTGCGCGAGGAGGCGATCGACGGGGCCGCCTACGGCTACAGCCACGGCCTGAAGCGCCACGCCGGCAACTGTCAGCGCATCGCCCACGGCCATCGCTCGCGGCTGCATATCTGGCAGGAGGGGCAGCGCCAGCCGGCGCTAGAGGCGCGCTGGGCCGAGTGGCTCAGTGAGCGCTACCTGGTGGACGAGGCGGATATCGTCGAGGATGACGAGCCCGGCCAGGATGACCGGCTGACCAGCCGCTATCGCGCCGAGCAGGGGCAGTTCTTCCTGCGCCTGCCGCGCCACCGCTGCGCCGTGTTGCCCACCCCCACCACCGTGGAGCAGATCGCCGCCTGGCTGGCCGATGCCATCGCCCGGGAGAGCGGCCGAACCACCCGGGTCCAGGCCTTCGAGGGGATCGACAAGGGAGCCATTGCCGAGGCACGCCCGTGAGCACGTCCACGTCGCCGGGCGGGTGTCGTCCCGGCTGCGGCGCCTGCTGCATCGCCCCCTCGATCAGCTCACCGCTCCCCGGCATGCCCGGGGGCAAGCCGGCCGGCGTGCGCTGCGTCCAGCTCGACGACGCCAACCTCTGCCGCCTCTTCGGTGATCCGCGCCGCCCGGCGGTGTGCGAGCGCTTCGATCACGACCCTGAGCTGTGTGGCGACGATCGCGACGAGGCGCTCGCGCACATAGAGGCCCTGGAGCTCGCCACCTAAGCGTCGACACCCCCCTCGTTCTCGGCGCGCCAGGAAAGAGACATGACCCCAGCAACGACAGCGGCGCCCCTCGGGGCGCCGCTGTCGTTAGAGAGCATCGTTTGGCAGGCATCGTCGGCGAGCGTCGCGACCTGGCGTCAGGAGGAGAGATCCTCGACGTGGGACAGGCGACGGTCGAGCAGGCTTCGCCAACGCATCAGCACCGGGGCATCGCCGTGGCTCACCACGCCCAGCAGGCGGCGGAACTCCGCCTGAGCCGCCTCGTCGCACGGGTCGATCAGTGTCAGCCAGAGCTCCAGCGATGAGAGCTGCTGATGCAGGTTGCCGTCCTCCCGGGCATGCACCAGGGCCTGCTCGGCCAGGCTCCTGACCTCCTCTCGGGAGTGCCCCAGGCGGTGGCGGATCCGCGCCAGGTTGAGCGCCAGCTCGGAGACGAACAGCGTGGTGCGCTCGCGAGCGATCATCAGGCACTGATCGAGGTAGCCCTCGGCGCGGGAGAGCTCGCCCAGGGCCACGCAGGCATCCACGTACCAGAGGGCCGGGCGCTGATAGGGATCGCGCCCGGTGACCTCGGCCAGCTCCTCCAGGGCCGACTCGATCTGGGCCAGGCCATCTCGGTCGCCCGCCAGCGCCCGCTGCCAGCCCAGCACGCAGCGCGAGGCCACCTGCCAGAGGTGCAGGTCCGGCGTACCGGTCAGCTCGAAGGCGCGCTCGGCGCGGGCGGTGGCCAGATGCACGTGGCCCAGCTGGCGGTAGAGCGCCGCGGCATACATCAGCGCCATGGCGAGGCTGCCCGGGTGATTGATGCGCTCGGCCAGGCGAATGGCCGACTCCACCTGACGCTCCGCCCGCTGGTAGTCGCCGCGCAGGCAGAGCGCCCAGCCCTGAAAGCAGGCCGCGGCCACCTGGGGATGATCGGAGAACGGCAGCCACTCGATCATCATCGAGGCGTTGAGCGGGTCGATCTCCTCGAGGTGGTCGTAGGCCTGTGAGATGCGTCCCGCCCAGTATTCGCAGCTGGCCCGGGCGAAGTCGGCCAGGCGCCGGTAGCGGGGATCCTCCAGGCGATCGGCGAGGCCGGCCAGCCGTGAGGCCAGCGAGAAGGCATCGGCATGGGCATGGCGCTGGCTGCAGCCCACCCACAGCCCCCACTTGACCAGGAAGGCCTGCTCCAGGTCGCCGCCCTCCTCCGGGCCGCCCGGTTGCTGGGCCAGCAGCTCCCGGGCGCGCACGAAGCTCTCGTGGGCGGTGGGCGAGCCATGCCCCTCCAGGGCGAAGGCCGCCTGGCCACGCACGGTGAGCAGGCTGATCTCGCGCTCCGCCTGATCCTCGACGTGGCGCAGGCTGGCCAGGCCGAAATCGGCCATCTTCAGCGCCGTGCGGTTGGCGCTGACCTTGAGGGCCTCCCGGGCGGCCAGCTCGAAGTAACGGGCGCCACGGGCATAGTGGCCGCTGCGCCGCAGGTGGGTGGCGAAGTCGCCGGGATGGCGACTGATCCACATTGGGAAGTGCTCTTCGATCAGGCTGACCACCTGGCGGTGGATGCTCACCCGCACGTCGCGTGGACAGGCCAGGTAGGCGGCCTCCTGGAGCAGCTGATGGGTGAACTGGTACTCGCGCTCGGCCGACTCACCGTCGGCCGGCTCGATGATCTCCAGGCGGCGCATGTGCTCCAGGGCCGCGGAGAGGCGACTCATCTCCCAGCCGCTGCACTCGGCGAGGAAGTCGAGGCGGAAGCGGCGCCCCAGCACCGCCGCCACGTGGGCCACCTCGCGGTCGCCGTCGAGCTGGTCAATGCGGCTGGCCAGGAGCCCCAGCAGGCCGTGGGGCAGTTCGTCGAACTGGACGCTGCGCCCCTCGCGGCGATCCATGTCCACGCGCCGGCAGATCTCCTGCAGGTAGAGCGGCACCCCGTCGCAGCGCTCGATGATCTGGCCGCGCAGCCGCGGGCTGAGGTGGATCCGGTAGCGACGCGCGAGCTGCGAGAGCAGCCGGGAGGACTGGGTAGGATCGAGCCGCCCCAGCGAGATCTGCTGATCCCAGTGCAGCCGTGCCGGCAGCGCCTCGCGGCCATGGTGGCTGGCCACCAGCAGGAAGGGACAGTTGATCGGCAGCCGCGCCTGGAGGCCGGCCAGCACCTTGAAGGAGGGCTCGTCGAGCCACTGCAGGTCGTCGATCATCAGCACCAGGGTGCGCTGGCGGGTCAGCTCGCCGATCAGGCGGTGCATCAGCCCCACCACCAGCTCCACGGCCTCGCCGCTCTGGGCCAGCACGGCCATCTCGCGGGGCTCGCGCACGCCGAGCGCCTCCTCGAGCAGCAGCCGCGGGTCGGTGTCGGGCGCCAGCGCCTCCTCGTCGGCCAGCAGACGAGACACCGCGGCTTCGTCGATGCGCCCGCCCAGGTGCCAACGCAGCAGCTGGCGTGCCACGCCGTAGGGCTCCTGCACGGAGAGTCGGGTGGTCGGCTGCCAGCAGATCGCCGCCTCGCGGCTCTGCTCGAGCTGGCGAAAGCCCACCAGCAGCGCCGACTTGCCGAGCCCCGAGGGGCCGCGCACCAGCACGCTCTGACGCAGACCGATGCCGGCGCGGGCCAGGGCGTCACGCAGCGTGCGCAGCGAAGTCTCGCGGCCCACCAGGCTCGGCGGCAGCGCCTCGCGCCCGCCTTCATTCGCCCCGAGGACCAGCGCCCGCAGGCGCACGCGTCCGTCGCTGGCCACCAGGCGCGTGGAGAGACGCGGCTGCAGGTCTAGGGCCGGCGGCATGTGCTGGCTGGCGTCCTGGGAGATCACCAGCTCGCTGCCGCCGGCGGCGCTCATCAGGTCCAGGGAGCCCTGGGTCACCTGCCCCAGCGGATCGACCAGATGGCGCTCGGGCAGGTACACCACGCGCCCGCTGTCGAGGCCCGCGGCCAGCTCGATGCTGGGCGGCTCGCCCTCGCCGCTCCAGTGGCGCAGCGACTCCTCGGGCAGCACGCGGCGGCAGTGTTCATAGAGCGCGACCAGCTCGGCCAACTGATGGGCCGGGCCGTGGGTGCCGAAGCAGGCCAGCCCCAGGCCACCGGTCGCCCCGGGCAGCCAGAAGCCACCTAGGTGGTGACACTGCTGCTCGAGCCAGCGCATCAATTCGACCTGCAGCGCCAGGCAGGCACGGGCATCGGCACGATCCGAGAGATCGGCCTTGAGGCGCAGGCGAATGGCCATCACCGAGAGCTGGCGCTGCTCGATCTCGTCCTCGCGCAGCGGCGCACTGTCCGTGGCCAGGGTCCGCGAGAAGGCCCCGCTGGGGCCCAGCGGGGAACCCTCGGCCGGTGCATCGGACCAGTAGCGGGCGAGCTGTAGGAAGGCGGGGTCGGGCTGCTGACCCGAAAGGGCCAGCAGCTGCAGGTAGGCGTTGTACTGTTCATGGGCGGCGGCCAGCTGCCCCTGCTCGGCGAGCTGGCGCACCAGGCGTTCGTGGAAGGGGCCATAGCCCGAGAAGCGGCTGACCAGCGCCTCCAGCACCTCGGCGGGCACCGGCTCCTCGCGCTCCAGCACGCCCTCGGCGAAGCGGATCACGCGCTGGCGCCATTCGTTGCGCACCTGCACCAGCCAGCGCTGATACTCGGCGCAGCTCCCGAGCTGCAGTTCCTCGACGAGATCGCCCCGGTAGCAGGCGAGCGCCGCCTCGAGGGCGGCCACGTCGCCGGGGCCGTCGAGCAGGGTCTGCAGGCGGTGCATGTCGAAGCGCCACGCCTCCGGTAGCCGGAAGGCGATGGTCTGGCGAGAGACCGCCAGCACCCGTTCGGCCTCGTCACCCAGCGACTGGCGCAGGCAGTGCAAGGCGTGACGCAGGTTGGTGCGCCCCGACGACAGCCCCTGGTCGGGCCACAGCAGCTCGGCCAGGGTGGCCCGGTTGACGGGCTGGTCATGCAGCAGCAGATAGACCAGCAGGGCCTTGACCTTGTCGTAGCTGAACTGGGTCAGGACGTCGTCGCCCAGGTTCAGTGAAAAGTGGCCGAAGAGTGCCAGGTGATCCCGGTCGTTCTCGTATACGTCGTCGGCTGCATCCCGCATGGTGAGCATTCCTGCGTGGCGGAAGTGATGGCCTCAGGCCGGCACACCGCTGTGAAAACGAAAGACCGTGTCCGGCATGGTGACCAGTTCGGCCTCGCGATCGGAAAAGAAGGCAATGCGCGCGTCGATGGGCGCCGGGGCCAGGCGGCGCGCCAGCATCAGATAGTCCTCGAAATGGCGGCCTTCCGACTTAACCAGACTGCGATAGAACTTGGCAAGTTCATCATCCAGATGCGGAATCAGCCGCGCGAAGCGCTCGCAGCTGCGCGCCTCGATCAGCGCCCCGATAATCAGGATATCGATCAACCGCTCGGGCTCCTCGCCGCGCACGTGCCGGCGCAGCCCCTCGGCATAACGCGACGCGCTGATGTGGCGATAGACGATGTCGCGCGCCTCCATCAGCTTGACGACCTGCTCGAAGTGCAGCAACTCCTCCCGAGCGAGCTGGCTCATCTTGGTCAGCAGCAGCGGCTGGTCCACGTAGCGATAGAGCAGGCTCATGGCCGTGGAGGCCGCCTTCTTCTCGCACTGGGCGTGATCGATCAGCAGCAGTTCGGGGTTGTCCAGCGCCCACGCCACCCAGGCATCCGGGGTGGCGCAGGGCAGGAAGGCGAGCAGCTCGGCGGGCAGCAGGTCCTGGCAGGCGGGCAGTTCGAGAGTATCGGTCGAGGGCATCATGGTGTCGGCAGGTCGATGGAGTCGAAGGAGGTCGCCAGGCGCCGGTCCGCGCCGACGAGCAGGTCACGAGCGATCGCGGCGTGCAGCGAGGCGGCGTCCTGGTGGTCGAGGCCCACCAGGCCGTAACGCGCGAGCTCCCGGATGCGGCCACGGCCCACTCGCAACAGCTCCACGGCCCGGGAGAGAGCCGGCTGATCCTCTCGGAAGCGGATGCGGTAGCGCTGCAGCTGGGTCTCGAGGAGCGCGGCGTCCTCGACGACCAGGTGGCGCGCGGCGACCTCGGCACGCAACCGGTCGATGTCGGCCAGGCGGGCGCGGCGCTCGCCGCCGCTGTAGGCCGGCCAGTCGCGGATTTCGCTGTCGGTGCGCTGACAACCGCGACACACCCGGTCTCCCAGGGTGGTCGAACAGACACCGACGCAGGGCGAGACGATGCGCTCTCCCATGTGACCTCCCGTTGATGTTCAGGTGTATTGGCAAACGTTCATGGTACCGTGCAGGACAGCGCTCTGGCATCCCGAAGTTGTCCCCGTCTTCCACCGCCGACCAAAGTTCAAGGCCTCCGCCACGGGCTCAACTTAACATTGTCGACAGTTTCCTCTAGAATCGCGGCACCGCTGACACCCTGGCCGATCGGGCGGGTCTGCCGGACCCGCTTGCATGCCGAAGCGTGCCATTCGTCGAGGTCTCGACGAGCATCGCCGGCCTTGGCCACCACCACCGATGAGGGTCCCAACGTGCTTGAAGCCTATCGCCAACATGTCGAGGAGCGCGCCGCCGACGGCGTGCCGCCGAAGCCGCTGAACGCCGAGCAAGTCGCCGCACTGGTCGAGCTGCTGAAGAATCCGCCGGCCGGCGAGGAGGAGTTCATCCTCGACCTGCTCACCAATCGCGTTCCGCCCGGCGTCGATGAGGCTGCCTACGTCAAGGCCGGCTTCCTCACCGCCATCGCCAAGGGCGAGGACGAGTCGCCGCTGATCGACCGCGTCCATGCGGTCAAGCTGCTGGGCACCATGCAGGGTGGCTACAACATCGTCTCGCTGGTCGAGCTGCTGGACGATGCCGACCTGGCCAAGGAAGTCGGCGAGCAGCTCAAGCACACCCTGCTGATGTTCGATGCCTTCCACGACGTAGAAGAGCGCGCCCGCGCGGGCAACGCCGTGGCCAAGGACGTCATCCAGTCCTGGGCCGAGGCCGAGTGGTTCCTCTCCAAGCCGGCGCTGGACGAGAAGATCACCCTCAGCGTCTTCAAGGTGCCGGGCGAGACCAACACCGACGACCTCTCCCCGGCCCCGGATGCCTGGTCACGCCCGGACATCCCGCTGCATGCCAACGCCATGCTCAAGAACGAGCGCGACGGCATCGAGCCGGTGGTGCCCGGCACCACCGGCCCGCTCAAGCAGATCGAGGAAGTCTCGGCCAAGGGCTTCCCGGTCGCCTACGTGGGCGACGTGGTCGGCACCGGCTCCTCGCGCAAATCCGCGACCAACTCCGTGCTGTGGTTCTTCGGTGACGACATCTCCAACGTGCCGAACAAGCGCGCCGGTGGCTTCTGCTTCGGCGGCAAGATCGCCCCGATCTTCTTCAACACCATGGAAGATTCCGGCGCCCTGCCCGTCGAGATGGACGTCGAGAAGCTCGAGATGGGCGACGTGATCGATGTCTACCCGTACGCAGGCAAGGTGTGCAAGCACGGCACCGACGAGGTGCTCACCACCTTCGAGCTCAAGACCCAGCTGATTCTCGACGAGGTGCGTGCTGGCGGGCGCATCCCGCTGATCATCGGCCGCGGCCTGACCACCAAGGCGCGCGAGTCCCTGGGCCTGGCGCCCTCCGACGTCTTCCGTCTGCCCGAGCAGCCGGCCGATACCGGCAAGGGCTTCACCCTGGCACAGAAGATGGTCGGCAAGGCCTGCGGCATGGACGGCGTGCGTCCCGGCATGTACTGCGAGCCGAAGATGACCACCGTCGGTTCCCAGGACACCACCGGCCCGATGACCCGCGACGAGCTCAAGGACCTGGCCTGCCTGGGCTTCCAGGCCGACCTGGTGATGCAGTCGTTCTGCCACACCGCGGCCTACCCGAAGCCGGTCGACGTGGACACCCACCACACCCTGCCCGACTTCATCATGAACCGCGGCGGCGTCTCGCTGCGCCCGGGCGACGGCATCATCCACAGCTGGCTCAACCGCATGCTGCTGCCCGACACCGTCGGCACCGGCGGCGACTCCCACACCCGCTTCCCGCTGGGCATCTCCTTCCCGGCAGGCTCTGGCCTGGTCGCCTTCGCCGCCGCCACCGGCGTGATGCCGCTGGACATGCCGGAGTCGGTGCTGGTGCGCTTCAAGGGCGAGCGCCAGCCCGGCGTCACCCTGCGCGACCTGGTCCACGCTATCCCCTACTACGCCATCCAGCAGGGCCTGCTGACCGTCGAGAAGTCGGGCAAGAAGAACGCCTTCTCCGGCCGCGTGCTGGAGATCGAAGGCCTCGAGGACCTCACCGTCGAGCAGGCCTTCGAGCTCTCCGACGCTTCCGCCGAGCGCTCCGCCGCGGGCTGCACCATCACCCTGGGCGATGACTCCGTCGCCGAGTACCTAAAGTCCAACATCACTCTGCTCAAGTGGATGATCGCCAACGGCTACGGCGACCGCCGCACCATCGAGCGTCGCATCCAGGGCATGGAGGAGTGGCTGGCCAACCCGAGCATGATGCGCGCCGACAAGGACGCCGAGTACGCCGAGGTCATCGAGATCGACCTGGAGCAGCTCAAGGAGCCGGTGCTGTGCGCCCCCAACGATCCGGACGATGCCCGCCTGCTCTCCGAGGTCGCCGGCGAGAAGATCGACGAGGTCTTCATCGGCTCGTGCATGACCAACATCGGCCACTTCCGTGCCGCCGGCAAGCTGCTCGAGAAACAGCCCGCCGGGAGCCTTAAGACCAAGCTGTGGCTGGCGCCGCCGACCAAGATGGACCAGCATCAGCTGACCGAGGAAGGCTACTACGGCATCTACGGTCGCGCCGGTGCGCGCATGGAGATGCCGGGCTGCTCGCTGTGCATGGGTAACCAGGCCCGCGTGGCCGCCAAGAGCACCGTGGTCTCCACCTCGACCCGCAACTTCCCCAACCGCCTGGGCGACGGCGCCAACGTCTACCTGGCGTCCGCCGAGCTCGCGGCCGTGGCCGCGGTCGAGGGTCGCCTGCCCAGCGTCGACGAGTATCGCCGCTACATGAGCGAGTTCGATGCCATGGCCGGCGAGATCTATCGCTACATGAACTTCCACGAGATCGAGGAGTATCAGAACGCGGCATCCAATGTGATTCCGGTCGCCCAGGAAGCCTGATACCCTGACTGTCGACTCCGATGCTCGCAACATCGAAGGCCACCGTTCGCGGTGGCCGGAGCCGATGACCGAAGCGCCCCTCACGGGGCGCTTTTTTTGGCTCTTTATCGGCTCTTGTTGCCGCTTCACCGCCCACCGGACGATGTCTGCCACCAAAGGGGACCTGTCGTTATGTCCCGCGCATGACATCATCGATCACTCTCGATATCAGGACCGACCTCAGGAGCCATCACCGTGAGCCATATCGTTACCCCGGATATTTGCGACGCCTACCCCGACGTGCGGGTGCTCGAGCCGACGTTCGTCAACGTCGGCGGCCTGGAGGCCTTCTGCGGCCCGATCCGTACCGTCAAGTGCTTCGAGGACAACTCCCTGGTCAAGCAGGCCGTGGCCGAGCCCGGCGACGGCGCCGTGCTGGTGGTCGATGCCGGCGGTTCCACCCGCTGCGCCATGCTCGGCGACATGCTCGCCGAACAGGCCGCCGGGAACGGCTGGGCCGGCGTGGTGATGTACGGCTGCGTGCGCGACGTCGACGTGCTGGCCGAGACCGAGCTCGGCATCCAGGCGCTGGGCGCCCACCCGCGTAAGAGCGAGAAACGCGGCGAGGGGCAGCGCGACCTGCCCGTGACCTTCGCCGGGGTGACCATGGCGCCCGGCCAGTGGCTCTACGCCGACAACAACGGCATCCTGATCGCCGACGAGCGGCTGGACCTGGAGCGCTGACGGTCGCCGCACCGCCACGGCCCCGCGCGCGTCCGCGGGGCCCGGGGGCACGATGCGCGCCCCTCCCCTTGCTCGTGAGGAAGGCGCGATGCCACCCTGACGACATCGCAGTCACCCTGGCGCATCCATGCTGGCCCTGTCACGACTGAGCGGCGACGTGCTGCGCACCCTGCGCGAGCACCTGCGCCCATTGATCGCCTATCACCTCTTCTTCACCCTGCTGGCCTCGAGCCTGCTGCTGCCGGCCGTGGGTTGGACGCTATCGAGCCTGATCGGCCAGTTCGGCCGACCGGTGATCACCAACGGCGAGCTGATCGCGCTGCTGATGAGCCCCGGGGGACTGCTGTGGCTGCTGGCCGCCGTCGGCCTGACGTTCCTGGTGCTCTACCTGCAGCAGTCCGGCATGATCCTGGTCGCGGTGCGCCCTCGCGACAACCATGTCCGCCTGGCCTTCGAGGCCCTCTGGGCCACGCTACACCGCTTGCCGGCCATCGTCGGCCTGGTCGTGGTGCAGGTCGGCGCCCAGCTGCTGCTGCTCATCCCCCTGGCCGTTGCCCTGGGCGGGCTGCACGATCTCTTCCTCGGGGATCTGGACCCCTACTTCGTGCAGCGCGTGCGCCCCCCGGTCTTCTGGGCCTTCCTCGCCAGCGCCCTGATACCCGTGCTCACCTGGGCCCTGCTGGCGGGCGGCCTCTACGTGCGCTGGCACCTGGCGCTGACGGTGCTGACCCTGGAGGCGCTGCCTCCCCGGGCGGCCCTCGCCCGCAGCATGCGGCTGACCCGGGGTCAGGGACGCCACATCGCCGCGGCGGTGCTGCTGTTGCTGCTCGGCATCGTCGGCCTGCCCCTGCTCGCCACCGCCCTGTTCGACCGGGTGGTCACGCCGCTGCTGTGGTGGCTACCCGAGCGCAACGCGGTGCTGATCCCGGCCATGCTCGCCTACCTCACCGCCTACCTGCTCATCACCCTGGCCATCGCCTTCGGCGGCATCGCCGCCAATGCCCTGCAGGCCACCTGCCTGTATCTGCGCCTGGCGCACCGCGAGCCACGCCCCGAGCCTCCCCCGGCCGGCAGCCATCCGCACCGCCTGGCCTGGGCCGTGGAGCTCGCCGTGGTGCTGTTCGCCATCGGCCAGGCCTGGCTGATCGTCAACCGCTTCGAGATCCGCGACGAGGTCGAGATCATCGCCCACCGCGGCAGCTCGCTGAAGGCGCCGGAGAACACCCTGGCGGCGCTGGACCAGGCCATCGACGACGGCGCCGACGGCATCGAGATCGACGTGCGCCTGACCGCCGACGACCGCGTCGTGCTCTATCACGACGCGAGCCTCGAGCGGCTGACCGGCGACGACCGGCGAGTCGGCACGCTGCCGCGGGCGTCCCTCGACGCCTTCGACGTCGGCAGCTGGTTCGGCGACCCCTTCATCGGCGAACGGATTCCGGGGCTGGACGAGGCGCTGGCGACGGTGCGGGGACGCGCCTGGCTGATGATCGAACTCAAGCCCGACCCCGGACGCGAGCTCGACCTGCTCGAGGCGGTGCTCGACGAGTTGCAGCGAGAAGGGACACATCGCCGGGCCTGCCGAGCGCGCGCCGAGGACCGGATCACCGCCCTGGCCTGTGCCAATCCCGACATCATGGGAGAGATGCGCGTGGCCACCCGTTCGCCCTGGCTACTGCGTGAGGTGGCACGACGCGAGCCTCGCCTGGGCACCACCCTGCTGGCCCAGCTGGTGCTGTCGGGCAGCCTGGAGCGTCGTGGCTTCGATGCCCTGGCACTTCGCCACAACCGCATCGACGAGGAGGAGATCCGCCTGGCCGGGCACTACGACTACGCACTGCTCGCCTGGACCCTCAATGAGCGCAACGCGATGTCGCGACTGATCGACCTGGGAGTGGACGGCATCATCACCGACCGCCCGGCCCTGCTGGCTGAGCTGATCGCCGAGCGTCGACGCCTGGGGGACGGCGCCCTGCTGCTGGTCAAGCTGCGCAACTGGCTGCGAGGCTAGCGGGCCCGGAGCATCGTCGAGGCGGGCGGCTCCTCACTCTCCCCGCACGACGCCCTCGCGGCGTGGGTCGGTGGCTCCGACGAGGCCCTCCTCGGTGCGTCGGATCGCCTGCAGGCCGCCGGCCGCATCTCGCTCCTCCACCTCGTGACCGAGCTCGCGCAGCGCCTGCAGGGTGGCGGGTGGAAAACGGTCGGCCTCCAGAAAGACCGCTCCGCCCGTCGTGGTGACATGGGGCAAGTCCAGTGCTTGCTGGACGCCCAGGCTCCAGTCGAGCATCGCCACCAGTGAGCGGGCGGTGTCGTGGATGATGGCCGCGCCCCCTCGCGATCCGAGGCTCGCCACCAGTGCATCGCTGTCGCGCTCGACGACCAGCGTCGGGGTCATGCTGGAGCGCGGGCGCTTGCCGGGCTCCACCCGATTGGCGATGGGCGTGCCCTGATCGTCCGTGGGCGTGAAGGAAAAGTCGGTCAGCGCGTTGTTGAGCAGGAAGCCACCCGGCATGCCGGTGCCCCCGTTGGAGAGGATGCGCGCGCCGAAGGCCTGCCCGAGGGAACTGGTCATGGCCAGCGCGTTACCGTGCTCATCGACGATGCTGATGTGGCTGGTGCCCGCTTCCGGCTGCATCGGCTGCACGGCCCAGGCGGTGGCCACGACGCCCGGGTTGCCCGGGCTCGCGCCGCCGCTGCCCAGGCTGTGCGTCGCCTCGATCAGGGCGGCGCGCTCGGCCAGGTAGTCGGGGGCGATCATCAGCGACCAGTCCCCCCCGGGCGCCTCGACGAAGGCCGGATCGGCGATATAGCGCCCGCGGTCGGCGAAGGCCAGCCGCGAGGCCTCGAGGAAACGATGCAGCCACTCGACGCCGGGAAGCTCGTCCTCCAGGCCGGCCTTCGAGGGCGGCAGCTGCGCCAGGATGCCGAGGATCTGCATCACGGTCAGGTGCCCCGAGGCGGGCGGCGGGAAGCCGCAGACGCGATAGTCCTGCCAGTCGCTGCAGAGCGGCTCGCGCTCCTTCGCCGTGTAGGTGGCGAGATCCTCGAGGCGCAGGCTGCCGGGGATGGCGGGATGATGCTGCACCCGCCCCACGATGTCCTCGGCGACCTCCCCGGTGTGCAACACCGAGCTGTCCTGCTCGGCGACTCGCTGGAGGATAACGGCCAGCGCCGGGTTCTTGAGCCTGTGCCCTTCCGGCAGGGGCTCCCCCTGCTCGGTGAAGAAGAAGCCCGAGGCCTGGGCGTCGTCACGCAGGGTCTCGGTGTCGGCCAGGCTCGCGTGCAGCCCGGCACCAACCGGAAACCCATCGTCGGCCAGGGTGATGGCCGGCTCGAAGAGCACGGCCCAGGGCAGTCGCCCGTGCTCGCCGTGGGCCGTCTCCAGCATGCGCAGGGTGCCGGGCACGCCGACCGAGCGGCCGCTGGCCACGGCCTTCATGAACGCTAGAGGCTCGCCCTCCTGATCCAGGAAGAGCCCTTCCTTGGCCGAGGAGGGGGCGGTCTCGCGCCCGTCGTACGCCCTGACCTCCTCGCCGTCGTGATGCATCAGGAAGGAACCGCCGCCGATGCCGCTGGACTGGGGCTCGACCAGGGTGAGCACCATCTGCACGGCGATGGCGGCATCGATGGCCGAGCCTCCCGCCGCGAGGATCTGATAGCCGGCGTCGGTGGCCAGGGGATGCGCCGTGGTCACCGCGAAGCGCTGGAAGGGACCGACGGGTGCCTTCTCGCTCTCGGCTCCCGCCGGCGGCGTGGCGTCGGGGCGCTGGTACTGGAACGCCGTCTCGGCTCGCACCGTCGGCACCAGCAGCAGCGTGAAGAGGGTCAGTAGCAGCATCGCCGCACACAAACGGACGATAGGGATGACCATGGTCGTGGCTCCTTGTCTCGACTCGGGGCCATGACAGCATAGGTGAGACCGGCTCGCGCGTCGCGACGCCTAGCGGCGACAGCGCCAAGCCGCCAGCAGGCTCACGGCGGCCAGGGCCAGCAGTACGGCGGCGGTCCAGCCAAGGCCCTCGACGAGGCGGTGAAACTCCCCGGGGACCTCGTGGGGGCGAAAGGCCATGCCGTACTCGGCCAGGCGGCTCCCGCCATAGAGCAGCAGGGCCAGCAGGCCCAGCGGCAGCGACGAGCGCCGCCGGGCCAGCCAGCAGGTCAGGCGCCAGGGCTCCGAGGGGGGCTTGGTCCTGGCGGCCCGGCGGCTCCCCGTGGCCTTGGGGGGCGTCTTGGCGGAGGCTTTAGTCGAGGCCTTAGGAGGCGGTGCGGCCTTGGGCCGGTTCGGTGCCCGGCACGCCTTCTGCCGGGACGCCGAGCCGCCCCCGCCGGGCAGCCGGCGACCCAGCCAGCGCCCTATGCCGATCATGCCCCAGCCCAGGGTAAAGCAGACGGAGAGCGCCAGCGCCCCCATCACCAGCAAGTATGTCATCCCGATCGATTCCCGCGTCGCCTGTTCAGGGGACGCCATCTTGCCAAATTCTCGCCGCCCTGTGGGGAGGTATCGTCCGGGTCGATCGCCGAGGGCCACGCAGCGTCGCTCAGGGCACGACGATCACGGGGATCGGCAGCCGCGCCAGCAGGTCGGGGTCCTGCTCGGCCAGCCGCGCGAGCCGAGGGCGGTGCAGCAGCAGCGCGCCGCTGGTCGCCCGCCGGAGCCGGTGCTCGAGATCCCGCGCATCGCTCGCCTCCAGGACCTCCTCACCCTCGAACAGCCGAGCCAGGGCCTCGGGAACCTCTAGGGGAGCGTGCTGCTGGGCGTCCGGCTCGGCCAGGGTGCGCAGGGGCCCACGAGCCAGCGGCAAGCGCTCGTCCCAGATGATCACCGTGCAGGGTGCCTCGAGCATCAGGGCGCGGCTGGTGGAGCCCAGGCGCACGCCCCAGTGCCCCGAGAAGCCGGCCTTGCCCAGCATCAGCACGTCCCCTGGCCCGGCCAGGGCCTGCGCCTCGCTGACGATCCTGCCGCGACTGACCCTGAGTTCGTGGCGCAGCTCCCGCCCGGCCACCGCGGCCTCCAGCGCCTCGGTCACACGGCGAGCCTGACGCGCCTGGCCGGCCACGAGATCCTCGCGGGAGAGCCGGCGCACTCGCCCGGAGACCGCGCCAATCTCGCAGGCAAAGGGAAAGCCGGCGCTGCTCAGAAGCTCCTGGTCCTCGACGAACAGCGCCACCAGCTCGGCGTGGCGCGCCGCCGCGAGATCCACCGCGGCGGCGAGCGCGGACAGGCTGTGGCGCGAGGCATCGAGCAGGGTCAGTACCCGCACGACCCTGACGTCCTTGCCGGCCACCCTGGCGCCCGGATCGCCACCGAGGGGCGGTTCCGCCTGGTCAGGATGCATCGTCCTCGTCCTCCTCTTCGGTTTCGCCGTCGGCGAGGCCGCGCTCCGCCTGCCGGGCCTGTTTCACCGACTCGCGGAACTGTGACAGCCGCTCGGCCATCCGCGCCTCGAGGCTGTCCTCGGGAAAGTGCCCTTGGGCGTCGGCTTCGCCGATGGGCAACCCGGTGAGCAGCGACAGGGCCTCGTCCACCCGGGAGATCGCGAAGACCCGGAACTGCCCCTGCTCGATGGCCTCACGCACCTCGCCCTTGAGCATCAGGTGCTCGACGTTGGTCCTCGGCAGGATCACCGCCTGGCCCGACAGCGCGCCACGTGAACGGCAGACGTCGAAGAAGCCCTCGATCTTCTCGTTCACCCCGCCCACCGCCTGGACCCTGCCGTGCTGGTCGATGGAGCCGGTCACGGCGAAGGCCTGGTCGAGCCCCACCCCGGCGATGGCCGAGACCAAGGCACAGGCCTCGGCCACCGAGGCGCTGTCGCCCTCGACGCCGCCGTAGGACTGCTCGAAGGCAAGACTCGCCGAGAGCGACAGCGGCTCCAGCGCCGCGTAGCGGCTCGCCAGGTAGCGGGAGAGGATCATCACGGCCTTGGCATGGATCCGCCCGCCGGTGCGTGCCTCGCGTTCGATATCGACCACCCGGCCCTCGCCGGGACGCGCCGTGGCGGTGATACGCGAGGGCTGGCCGAAGGCGCTCTCGCCCAGCTGTATCACCGAGAGACCATTGACCTGGCCGACCACGCGCCCCTCGGTGGCGACCATCAGGGTGCCGCGGGTGAACAGCTCGTGGCTGCGCTCGCGAAGGCGCCCCGCCCGCCAGAGCTGCTGCGCTACCGCCCGCTCGACATGGGCCCGGCCGACCACCCGGGCGTCCTCCTGGCCGGCCCAGTGATCGGCCTCCAGCAGCAGGTCGTGGAGGTCGCGGTGGCGCGCCGTCAGCTTACGCTGGTCGTCGGCCAGGCGGCTGGCGCGCTCGACCACCGCGGCCACGCCCTCCCGATCCAGGGGCCGCAGCGCCGCGGTGCGCGCCAGCGTCGCCACCATGCGGGCGTAGAAGGCCTCGTGCTCGGGGTCGCGATCGAGCTCGTCCTCGAGATCGGCCTGCACCTTGAACAGCTCGAGAAACTCCGGATCATGCTCGCAGAGCAGGTAGTAGAGCAGCCGGTCGCCGAGCAGCACGATCTTGATGTCCAGCGGGATCGGCTGCGGCTCCAGGGTCACGGTGCTGATCAGGCCGTAGGCCTGCTCGAGGGACTCGGTGCGGATCTCGCCGGCCCGCAGCACCCGCTTGAGAGTCTCCCAGGCGCCCGGCTGGGTGAGCACGCCGCGCACGTCCAGCACCAGGTAGCCGCCGTTGGCACGATGCAGGGCGCCGGGGCGAATCAGCAGGAAATCGGTAAGCAGGGTGCCGTTCTGCACGTGGTGCTCGATGCGCCCCACCAGGTGCTGATGAGTGGGCAGGTCCTGATGAATCACGGGCGCCCCCTCGGCCTCGGCGTTGTCTACCAGCTGGTTGACCTGGAACCGGCTGAACACCGCCTCCGCCGGGATGTCGGCGTTCTCATCGATGAAGGAGTCGGCATTGAAGAGGATCGCCTCGCGGATCGCGTCGAGGTGGGTGATGACGCCCTCCTGGTCGGCGTAACGCTCCTTGAGTTCGTCCAGCGGTGACCCGATGGCCGATTCGAGCATCTCCGCGTTGAGGTCGTTGGCCCGCTGGCGAAGCTGCTTGGCGAGGCGCGGCATCTGACGGATAGCCTGGGTGAGCTGGCGCTGCAGCTCCTCGACCTTGTGCTCGATGCGTTCGCGCTCCTCAGCGGGAAGCTTCTCGAAGGCTTCCGGCGCCATCATCTTGTCGCCGTCGGCCGGCGCGAAGGTGAAGCCGTTGGGCGTGGAGAGCAGCAAGATGCCGTGCTCACGAGCCTCGCGACGCACGTCCTCGACGGCATCGCGCTGCCGTTCGCTCATGGCCTGCTTCAGCTCGTGGAGGCGATTCTGGTACTCCTCGCTCTCGAAGACCGCGGGAATGGCACTGCGCAGCTCTTCGATCAGGGCATCGAGATCCTCGCGCAGTGCTCGCCCCATGCCCGCCGGCAGGGAGAGCGCCAGCGGCACGGTCGGGTCATCGAAGTTGTAGCGATAGCACCAGTCGCCGGGCGTCGGGCCGCGCTGGGCCTGCTCGGCAAGAAAGCGCCCCACTAGGCTCTCCCGGTCGTGCCCGGGCGTGCCCAGCACGAAGAGGTTGAAGCCGTCGCTGCGCATCGCGGTGCCGAAACTCAGCGCGTCCCGGGCTCGCTCATGCCCGCTCAGCAGGTCCAGCGACTCGAGTTCGCTGGTGATCTCGAAATCGAACGACGCGATGTCACAGCGTCGATACACCTGGGTGACATCCAGGGACTCCAGCATATCGTTCTCCTTTCCTTGACCGGCTCGCCGCCATCGCGAGTCGCTCAGCGCAGGATGTCGTGAATCACCGCGTGGATGATATCGTTGGTAATATCGACCAGCACGGCATCGGCGCCCACGCGGCGCCACTCGTACCCCTCGTAGTGTGGCAGCTCCCGGCGCCGGCGCGGATCGACGTTTTTCGCGATCTCCGGCGGCAGGGAAAAGGCATCACCGGGACGCTTCATGACGACCTCTTCAATGGGAACCATACCCGCAGTCTAGCCATACAACGTGCCGTGCATGTGCAAGAACGGCTTCGACATCGCGCCAGAACGCGTATCATGGGGCGCTCTGAGATCGCTTTCCCCGCCCCTGCTGGAGATGTTTGAGATGATTTTGCGTTCGCTGCTCGCTTCCACCGGCCTGCTGCTCGGCGCCGTCAGCCCGCTGGCCCAGGCCGACACCCTGCGCCTGGGCATCGGCGAGTGGGCCACCGGTCAGGCCAGCACCTATGTGCTCAAGGCGGTCCTCGAGGACGCCGGCCATGAGGTGGAGGTCCACTCGGTGAGCCTGGCCGCGATCTGGCAGGGCCTCTCCGTCGGCGAGCTGGATGCCTTCACCGGCGCCTGGCTGCCGGTCACCCAGGCCAGCTACTACGAGGCCGCGGCCGACCGGATCGACGATCTCGGCCCCAACCTCCGCGACGCCCGCATCGGCCTGGCCGTGCCCGACTACGCCGAGGCGACCTCGATGGCGGACCTGGTCGACGCCGGCGAGGCCTTCGGCGAGCGCATTCACGGCATCGATCCAGGCGCCGGCATCATGGCCCTGACCGAGCGGGCCATGGACGCCTACGGCCTCGACGACTGGCGGCTGATCGCCGGCAGCGATGCGGCCATGAGCAAGACCCTGGAGACCGCGATGGGCCGCCAGGAGCCGATCGTCGTCACCGCCTGGGCCCCGCATCCGGTGTTCTCGGGGCAGTCGCTGCGCTACCTGGAGGATCCCGAGGGCCTCTACTCCCAGAACGAGCGCATCCACACCGTGACCCGCCAGGGGCTCGCCGAGGAGCAGCCGGAAATCACCGACATCCTGGATCGCTTTGCGTGGAGCGCCGAGGACGTCCAGGGCCTGATGGAGGCCAACCAGGCCAACGGCGACTACGAGGCCAACGCCCGCGCCTGGGTCGAGGCGCACCCCGAACTCGTCGCCCAGTGGCTGGGCGAGGACGACTGAGCCCAAGCTGACTGGAACGACGGACGGCCTGGCACGACGAGAGCGCCCGGGCCACCTCGCCTTCAGCACGAGAAACCCCGCCTGTTAGGCGGGGTTTCTCGTGTGCGTGGTGAGCGGACGATGCCCTAGCCGAGGGTCTCACCGGCCAGCATGAACCAGGTCTCGAGCACCGCGTCCGGGTTCAGAGAGACCGAATCGATGCCCTGCTCCATCAGCCACTTGGCGAGGTCCGGATGGTCCGAGGGCCCCTGGCCGCAGATGCCGATGTACTTGCCCTGGGCGCGGCAGGCCTGGATGGCCATGGAGAGCAGCTTCTTGACGGCCGGGTTCCGCTCGTCGAACAGGTGCGCGACGATGCCCGAGTCGCGATCCAGCCCCAGGGTCAACTGGGTCAGGTCGTTGGAGCCGATGGAGAAGCCGTCGAAGTGTTCGAGGAACTCGTCGGCCAGCAGGGCGTTGGCCGGCAGCTCACACATCATGATGACCTTGAGGCCGTTTTCGCCTCGGGTAAGGCCGTTGGCGGCCAGCAGCTCCACCACCTGGCGTGCCTCGTCGGGGGTGCGGACGAAGGGCACCATGATCTCGACGTTGTCCAGGCCCATCACCTCGCGCACCCGCTTTAGCGCCCGGCACTCCAGCTCGAAGCAGGGGCGGAAGGACTCGGAGATGTAACGCGCCGCGCCGCGGAACCCGAGCATGGGATTCTCCTCGCCGGGCTCGTAGAGCTTGCCGCCGATGAGGTTCTCGTACTCGTTGGACTTGAAGTCCGACAGCCGCACGATGACCCGCTGCGGGTAGAAGGAGGCGGCCAGGGTGGAGATCCCCTCGACCAGCTTCTCGACGTAGAACTCGACCGGATCGGGGTAGCCGGCGGTGCGCAGGTCGATGGTCTGCTGCAGGTCCGCGGGCAGGGTGTCGTACTCGAGCAGCGCCTTGGGGTGCACGCCGATCATGCGGTTGATGATAAACTCGAGGCGCGCCAGGCCGACGCCGGCGCTGGGCAGGCTGGCGAAGCTGAAGGCGCGGTCGGGGTTACCCACGTTCATCATGATCTTGAAGGGGATCTCGGGCATCGCATCGACGCTGGTCACGCGGCGGTCGAAGTCCAGCAGGCCCTCGTAGACGTGGCCGGTGTCGCCCTCCGCGCAGGAGACGGTAACGTCGCGGCCATCGGCCAGCACCTCGGTGGCGTCGCCGCAGCCGACCACCGCCGGGATGCCCAGCTCGCGGGCGATGATCGCCGCGTGGCAGGTGCGCCCGCCGCGGTTGGTGACGATGGCCGATGCCCGCTTCATGATCGGCTCCCAGTCCGGGTCGGTCATGTCGGTGACCAGCACGTCGCCAGGATGGACCTTCTCCATGTCATCCGGGGAGAAGATCACCTTCACCGCGCCGCTGCCGATGCGCTGGCCGATGGCCCGGCCGGAGACCAGGGTGCGGCCCTTCTCCTTGAGCTGGAAGCGCTCGAGCTTGCCGCCCTCCTGCTGAGACACCACGGTCTCGGGACGCGCCTGGACGACGTAGAGCTTGCCGTCGTCGCCATCCAGCGCCCACTCGATGTCCATGGGACGCTGGTAGTGCTGCTCGATGGTCACCGCCTGGCGGGCCAGGTCCATGATCTGCTCGTCGTTGATGCAGAAGCGTCCGCGGTCGGCCAGCGGCACATCGACGGTCTCCACCGACTTGCCGGCGCTGGTGTCCTCGGTGTAGATCATCTTGATCAGCTTGGAGCCGAGGTTACGGCGCAACACCGCCGGACGACCCGCTGCCAGGGTCGGCTTGTGCACGTAGAACTCGTCGGGGTTCACGGCGCCCTGCACCACCGTCTCGCCCAGGCCCCAGGAGGCGGTGACGAAGACCGCGTCGCGGTAGCCGGATTCGGTGTCCAGGGTGAACATCACGCCCGAGGCGCCGGTCTCGGAGCGCACCATCTTCTGGATGCCCGCCGACAGCGCCACGTTCTCGTGGGCGTAGCCGCGGTGAACGCGGTAGGAGATGGCCCGGTCGTTGAACAGCGACGCGAACACCTCGTGCACGGCGCGCTTGATGTTGTCGAAGCCCTCGATGTTGAGGAAGGTCTCCTGCTGGCCGGCGAAGGAGGCGTCCGGCAGGTCCTCGGCGGTGGCCGAGCTGCGCACCGCCACCTTGAGGTTGGGGTGCATGGCGAGGAGCGTGTCGTAGCTCTCGCGCAGGTACTCCTCGAAGGTCGGCGGCAGCGGCGTGTCGATGACCCACTGGCGGATCTGGGCACCGACGCGGGCGAGCTCGTTGACGTCGTCGACGTCAAGGGTCGCGAGTGCCTGATTGATGCGATCGTTCAACCCCTCGTGGGAGAGGAACTCACGGTAGGCGTGCGCCGTGGTGGCGAAACCGCCGGGCACCGTGACGCCGGCATCGGCCAGGTTGGAGATCATCTCGCCGAGGGAGGCGTTCTTGCCGCCGACCCGCTCGACGTCCGCCATGCCCAGCTGATCGAACCACTGAATGTAATCGTCCATGAGACCTCCCAGAAAAATCGTCGCCGAGTGCATCACGCCGGTGGGCCTCGCTCGCGGAACTGACTGTTGGGTCTAGCGCGCGGGTCTCACTCGAGGGACCAGGACATGATGGGATGCTGGCGACTCTACCAGCGACCTTCCATATTCGCCATTGGTCTAACATCGAAGTCACTGGAGGATTTTTACAACAGCGAGGCCATGGGCCCGTTTCCTGTAGTGACAGGCCCCGGCGCGGCGCCGCCTGACCCTTGTCGCAGCCGCGGCCAACACCGACAATGGGTGCCCCACCCGACCGGACGACAGCGACCCGCCATGACGCGTACTGCCTTCTTCATCTCCGACGGAACCGGCATCACCGCCGAGAGTCTCGGCCGCAGCCTGCTGGCCCAGTTCGAGAGCGTCGAGATCCGCATGTTGACCAAGCCCTACATCGACTCCCTCGACAAGGCTCGCACCCTGGTGGCGATCATCGAGGCCACGGCGGTACGCGACGGCGAGCAGCCGATCATCATCGACACCGTCGTCGACGAGCAGATCCGCGCGGTGATCCGCGAGGCGCCGGGCTTCAAGGTCGATATCTTCTCGACCTTCCTGAAGCCCCTCGAGGAGGAGCTGAAGGCCCACTCCTCCTACAGCGTGGGGCGCACCCACGCCATCGGCCGCGACGACGTCTACATGGACCGCATCCACTCGGTGCACTTCGCATTGGACAACGACGACGGGGCGCGCACCCACCAGTACGACCAGGCCGACATCATCCTGGTCGGGGTCTCACGCTGCGGCAAGACGCCGACTTCGCTCTACCTGGCGCTGCAGTTCGGCATCCGTGCGGCCAACTACCCGCTCACCGAGGACGACCTGGACGAGGATGGCAGCCTCAAGCTGCCCAAGGTGCTGGCGCCGCATCGCCACAAGCTGTTCGGCCTGACCATCGATCCCCGGCGGCTGGCGGCGATCCGCCACGAGCGGCGCCCCAACAGCCGCTACAGCTCCATGGATCAGTGCGTCCAGGAGGTCGAACAGACCGAGGGGCTCTATCGCCAGCTGCACGTGCCCTACATCGACACCACCCGCTTCTCGGTGGAGGAGATCTCCACGCGGATGATCGCCGAGACCGGGCTCACGCGGCGCTTCTCGCCGCGCTAGCGGATCACCCCCTCCTTCCTCAGCCGGGCGATATCGTCCGTCGAGAGCCCCATCTCGGCGAGGATGGCATCGCTGTCCTGGCCGAGCCGGGGCGGTGCGACCCCGCTGGTCAGCGCCTCGCCGTCGAAGCGCAGCGGACTCGCCACCTGGGGCACCGCCTGAGCGCCCTGGTCGAGGGTCCGCTGCAGACCGCGATGGCGCACCTGGGGGTCGTCGAACACCTCGGTCAGGGTATTGATGGGCCCCGCCGGAATGCCGCGCATCTCCAGCTCGTCGAGCCAGGCGTCGCGCTCGCGGCCGAGCAGCCGCGACTGGATCATCGCCACCAGGACCTCCCGATTGCCGACCCGAGCGGCATTGGTGGCGTAGGCGGGATCCTCGGCCCACTCGGGGTGCCCCAGCAGAGTGGCCAGGCGCGCGAACTGGGCATCGTTGCCCACGGTGAGCACCAGATGGCCGTCGGCGCAGGCGAAGGCCTGATAGGGCACGATGTTGGGATGGGCGTTGCCGTGACGCTGTGGAGATGACCCGCTGGTCAGGGCATTGAGGGCCTGGTTGGCCAGGGTCGCGACCTGGACATCGAGCAGGGCGACGTCGATGTGGCGTCCCTTTCCGGTGCGTTCGCGTTCGTGGAGGGCCGCCAGCACCCCGACCGTGGCATAGAGGCCGGTCATCACGTCGGTGATCGCCACGCCGGTCTTCATGGGCATGCCGTCGGGTTCGCCGGTGAGGCTCATCAGGCCGCCCATGGCCTGGATCATGAAGTCGTAGCCGGCGCGGTGCGCGTAGGGGCCGTCCTGGCCGAAGCCGGTGATCGAGCAGCCGATCAGTCGTGGATTGAGCGCCCGGAGACGGGGATAATCGAGGCCGTACTTGGCCAGCCCCCCGACCTTGAAGTTCTCGAGCAGGATGTCGGCGCCCTTCGCCAGCTCCTTGACCAGGGCCTGGCCACCCTCGCTTGAGATATCCACCGCCAGCGACTGCTTGCCGCGGTTGGCACAGAGGTAATAGGCCGCCTGGCGCTCGGCTCCCTGATCGCCGTCGAGCCAGGGGGGCCCCCAGCCGCGGGTGTCGTCGCCGCGCGTGGGGTGCTCGACCTTGATCACCCGGGCGCCCAGGTCGGCCAGCTGCTGGCCGGCCCAGGGCCCGGCCAGCACCCGCGAAAGATCGAGCACCGTGATGCCCTGCAGCGGTCCACTCATGTAGAGCTCCTTGATCGCTCAGGTCTGAACAGGCAACAGGCCGGCGAGGAGGCGCTGTGAATACGTCCCTGTACGCTACCGACGCCATCCTTGGCGTAGGACCTCCTCTTCGGCCTGTTCCCGGTGCCCCTGATGGTCGTCTACGGTGTCTATTCGTCAGCCGGTGAACGCCTGGAGACCGGTCTGGGCGCGCCCGAGGATCAGGGCATGCACGTCATGGGTGCCCTCGTAGGTGTTCACCGCCTCGAGGTTCATCACATGACGGATGACGTGGTACTCGTCGCTGATGCCGTTGCCGCCGTGCATGTCGCGAGCCACCCGCGCGATGTCCAGCGCCTTGCCGCAATTGTTGCGCTTGATCAGCGAGATCGCCTCGGGCACCAGTTGCTCCTCGTCGATCATCCGCCCCACCCGCAGCGCGGCCTGCAGCCCCAGAGCGATCTCGGTCTGCATGTCGGCGAGCTTCTTCTGGATGAGCTGGTTGGCGGCCAGGGGGCGGCCGAACTGCTTGCGTTCCAGGGTGTAGTCGCGGGCGGCATGCCAGCAGGCCTCGGCGGCACCCATGGTGCCCCAGGCGATCCCGTAGCGCGCCCGATTGAGACAGGAGAACGGCCCCTTGAGCCCCTTCACCCCGGGCAGGCGGGCGTCGTCGCCGACCTCCACGTCCTGCATGGCGATCTGGCCGGTGACGGAGGCACGCAGGCTGAACTTGCCCTCGATCTTGGGCGCGGAGAGCCCCTTCGTGCCCTTCTCGAGGATGAAGCCGTTGACCACGCCTTCTTCGTCCCGGGCCCAGACCACGAAGACATCGGCGATGGGCGAGTTGGTGATCCAGGTCTTGGTGCCGTTCAGCCGCCAGCCGCCGTCGATGCGCGTGGCGCGGGTACTCATGCCACCCGGGTCGGAGCCGTGGTCCGGCTCGGTGAGGCCGAACGCCCCCACCCACTCGCCGCTGGCCAGCTTCGGTAGGTACTTTTCGCGCTGCGCCTCGCTGCCGAAAGCATGGATCGGATACATCACCAGGCTCGACTGCACGCTCATCGCGCTGCGGTAGCCGGAATCGACCCGCTCCACCTCGCGGGCGATCAGCCCGTAGCTGACGTAGTTGAGCCCCGCGCCACCGTAGCCGTCGATGGTCGCGCCGAGCAGGCCCAGCTCGCCCATCTCGTTCATGATCTCGCGGTCGAAGCGCTCGTGACGGTTGGCTTCGAGCACCCGCGGCAGCAGCTTCTCCTGGCAGTAGTCATGGGCCGTCTGGCGGACCATGCGCTCCTCTTCGCTGAGCTGGTCGACCAGGCGGAAGGGGTCATCCCAGGTGACGGGGGTTATCTGGCTCATGAGGCATCCTCGAGTGGCGTGGTTTAATTTCTACATTTTTAACAAATGTAGACTAATAGTGCCTCGGTGCCAAGCCTGATCCTCCCTTTCAGCCTTCTGTCTGCACCGCGGTAGGGCCCGGCCAGCGCCGGTGTCAGGCGGCCCGAGGCGACAGTTGGCGGCGGATCTGCCACCAGGCCAGCAGCCCGACCAGCAGATTGGCCGCGAGCAGGCCGGCGAAGACCCCGCTGCTGCCGGCCAGGCGACCGCCCATCCAGGCCAGCGGCACGGTGAGCACGAATAGCCGGACCACCGACAGGCGCATGGACAGGGCCGGCCGATGCAGGGCATTGAGCGACGAGACCGCCAGGATCACCACACCCTGGGCACCCAGCCCCAGGGGCACCCACCACAAGAAGCTGCGCAGTACCCCGGCCACCGCATCCGTCTCGGCATAGCCCGCCACCAACCAGGGCGCCAGACCCTGCAGCGCCCCCCAGACCAGCAGTTGCCAAGCCAGCACGAAGACGAAGCAGCCGAAGATCGCCCGGCGCACGCGGTCGTGCTGGCCGGCCCCGGCGTTCTGGCTGACCAGCGGCGACAGGGTCATCGAGAGCGCCAGCACGACGATCTGGGAGATCGCCTCGATGCGGCTGCCGACACCATAACCCGCCACGGCGGGGTGGCCATGATCGGCGATGATGCGGGTCAGAAGCCCCAGGGCGATGGGCGTGAAGACGCTGGTGAGCGCCGCCGGTCCGGCGATGCGACCGAGCTCCCGCCAGGAGGCGATCAGTCCCTTGAGATCGAGGCCGGCCAGGTCGAAGAGCGCGCGCAGCTCGCGATGACAGGCCAGCACCATCGCCATCAGGCCCCAGCTGAGCACGGTGGCGAGCGCCGCCCCGCTGACGCCGAGCGCCGAGCGCCGAGCGCCGAGCGCCGAGCAGGCTGGTGCTCGCTCAACGCCATGCCGACAAGGAAAAACCTCCTGCAGGCGAGTCTGCTGGAGGTTTTTCCTGGCTGCTTGGCTGCTTGGCTGCTTGGCGCTTACTTGTCCTCGCCCTGGCGATAGAGGGCCTGGATGCTGGAGAAGTCGAGCTGGCCGCTGCCCTGGGCGCTGTGCAGGGCGAAGAGATTGCGCGCCTGGGAGCCCATCGGCACGCTGGACTTCGAGCCCAGCGCCAACTCCCAGGCGAGCCCCAGGTCCTTGGCCATGAGATCGGTCAGGAAACCACCCTGGTAGTCCCGGGAGGCCGCCGAGCCCTCCATCACCCCCGGCCAGGGATTATAGACGTTGAGCGCCCAGTTGCCGCCGCTGCTCTGCTTCATGATCTCGGAGAGCACCGCCGGATCCATGCCGTTCTTCACGCCCAGTGCCAGCGCCTCGGCGGTGCCCGACATCAGGATGCCCAGCAGCATGTTGTTGCAGATCTTGGCCACCTGGCCGGCGCCGCTCTCGCCGGCATGGAAGATGTTCTTGCCCATTGCCTCGAGCAGGGGCCTGCCCTGCTCGAAGCCGGCCGGATCCCCGCCGACGATGAAGGTCAGGGTGCCGGCCTTGGCGCCTCCCACCCCGCCGGAGACCGGGGCGTCCAGGTAGGTGAAGCCGCGCTCGGCGGCGGCGGCGGCCACCAGGCGCGCATCGTCGGGAGCGATGGTCGAGGAGTCAATCAGTAGCGGCCTGCCGTCGAGGGCGTCGAGCAGGCCCGGCGCGCCGTCGCGCCCGAGATAGAGGCTCTGCACGTGGGCGCCGGCCGGCAGCATGGAGATGACCACCTCGGCGCCAGAGGCCGCAGCTTCGGCGCTTCCCGCGCGGCTCGCGCCCTCGGCTTCGAGGGCCTGGATGGCCTCTTCCACCAGGTCGAAGACGGTCACGTCGTGCCCGGCCTTGAGCAGGTTGATGGCCATGGGGGCGCCCATGTTTCCGAGGCCGATAAAGGCGATGTTCATTGGCGAGGCTCCTGTTTCGTTGTGAGTTGTTCAGGACAAGCGGGCATGTCGGCCCGCGCGACGGTCTCAGCCCACGCGATGGCCTGAGTCGATGGGATGGCCCAGGTCGCGCAGCGGGTGTGTCTCGGCGGACCAGCATGGGCTCATCAGCGCCTGGATATCATCCTCGGGCACCTCGGCCACCGAGGCGTGGGACCAGCGTGGCGACTTGTCCTTGTCGATCAGCAGGGCGCGCACCCCCTCGACGAAGTCTCCCTCCCGGCAGCACTGCACCGAGAGGCTGAGCTCCTCGCGGAAGGCGTCGGCGAGGCTCGTGTGCGCATGGCGCTCGAGCATCCGCCACACCAGCTGGGCACTCACCGGACAGCCGGACTCGAGCCGCGCCCGGTTGGCGGCGAGCCAGGCATCCTCGGTGGTGTCGCGCAGGATGCGCCGTACCGCGCCGGCGGCATCGACGCGCCCCACCAGCGACTGGAGGTGATCGAGGTGCGGCCACACCTGCGCCGGCGGGGCCGCCCCGCGATCCTCATGATCATCGAGCACCGACTGCACGCCGGCACGCAAGGCCCGCGGGGCACGATCCCCGTAGTCGGCCTCCTGCAGCGCGCCGAGCAGCACCTCGCGACGCTCGCGCGGAATGAAGCGATCGGCCATGCCCAGGTCGAGGGCATCCCGGCCATTGAGCTGGGCGCCGGTCAGGCCCAGGTAGGCCCCCACGCCGGCCGGCATGCGTCCCAGGAACCAGCTCGCGCCGATATCGGGATAGAGACCGATGGTGATCTCGGGCATGGCGATGCGGGTGGTCTCGGTCACCAGGCGCTGGAAGCCGCCGGCCATCAGGCCCAGCCCCCCGCCCATGACGATGCCGTCACCCCACACCATCAGGGGCTTGGGATAGGTGTGGATGCGGTAGTCGAGACGGTACTCCGCCGTAAAGTAGGTCTCGGCGAAGAGGCCGTCGCGCCCGCCACCGCGATTTTCGCCCTCCTCGGTCAGCGAGCGGTAGAGGGATACCACGTCGCCGCCGGCACAGAAGGCCTTGTCGCCGCTGCCCTCGAGCCACACGGCCACCACACTGCGGTCGACCGCCCAGGCGTCGAGCTTGGCCTCGAGCTGGCGGATCATCTCCAGCGACAGGGCGTTGAGCGACTTCGGGGCATTCAGGGTGGCCACGCCGATACGACCGCCATCGCGGGTGGGCAATTCGTCGAAGAGCACTGCGAGGTCCGACATCCGAGGATCTCCTGGATCTGATAAAGGGGTGAGACGGTTACTGGAGCGACTCGATGACACCGTCGGCCAGCAGGCGACGGGCGACGATCAGGCGCATGATCTCGTTGGTCCCCTCGAGGATCTGGTGCACCCGGGTGTCGCGCACCAGCCGTTCCAAGGGATATTCACGAATGTAACCATAGCCGCCGTGCAGCTGCAGGGCCTCGTTGCAGACGTTGAAGCCCATGTCGGTGGCGAAGCGCTTGGCCATCGCGCAGTGGGCGGTGGCCTCGGGGTCGCCCTGGTCGAGGCGCCAGGCGGCGTGGCGGACCATCAGCCTGGCGGCGGTGAGCTCGCTGGCCATATCGGCGAGCTTGAACTGCAGGGCCTGGAAGCTCGAGAGGTCACGACCGAACTGCTTGCGCTCGGACATATAGTCACGCGACAAGGTCAGGGCCTGCTGGGCGGCGCCCAGCGAGCAGCTGGCGATGTTCAGCCGCCCCCCGTCGAGGCCCTTCATGGCGAACTTGAAGCCCTCGCCTTCCGCGCCGAGGCGGTTGGTGACCGGGACTCGCACGCCATCGAAGCTCACCAGGCGGGTCGGCTGGCTCTTCCAGCCCATCTTCTCCTCGTTCTTGCCGTACTCGATGCCAGCGGCATCCGCCGGCACCACGATCGCCGTGACGCCACCGGCGCCGCTGTCGGACTCGCCAGTGCGGGCCATGACCACCAGCACCTCGGTGGCACCGGCCCCGGAGATGAACATCTTGCTGCCCGAGATGACGTAGTCATCGCCGTCGCGGACCGCCTTGGTGCGCAGACTCGCCGCGTCGGAGCCGGCGCCGGGTTCGGTCAGGCAGTAGGAGCCCAGCGCCTCACCGGCTACCATGGCGGGCACCCAGGCCTCGCGCAAGGCGTCGTCGCCCCAACTGGCGATCATCCAGGTGACCATGTTGTGAATGGTCAGGTAGGCGGTGGTGGCGATGCAGCCCTGGGAGAGCTGTTCGAAGATCAGCGAGGCCTCGAGCCGTGAGAGGCCCAGGCCACCGTGCTCCTCGGGGGTATAGATGCCGAGAAAGCCCGCCTCACCGGCCCGGCGGATGACGTCCACCGGGAAGTGGGACGTCGCGTCCCACTCGGCCGCATGATCGGCAAGCTCGGCTCGGGCGAAGTCGGCGGCGGCCGCGGCCAGCGCCTTCTGATCATCGGTCAGGGAGAAGTCCATGGGGGTATCCCTCTTGTTCGGCTATGGGTGTGTGACGTATCGAGGTGGGGGCCGCGCCGCGCGGTCCGAGGGCCGATCGCCGTGCCCCCAACCTAGCACTTGCTAGGTTTATCCCATATCACCCCATGGTCGAACAAGCACTTTACGTTAACGTCAACCTCGTCTAGTGTTGCCAGACGAGGTGGGAAACCGCCGGTTCACCACCCGGTCACAGGATCAACGTCATGACACAGCCAACCTCCCCGGACACCGCGAGCGGCCAGGACGCCCTGCCGCGCCAGCACCGCCAGTACACCATCGGTGAGCTGGCGAGGATGTTCGAGGTCACGCCACGCACCATCCGCTTCTATGAGCAGGAAGGCCTGCTGGCCCCGCGCCGCGAGGGTCAGAAACGCATCTACCACGAGAAGGATCGGGTACGCCTGAAGCTGACCCTGCGCGGCAAGCGCCTGGGATTCTCGCTGGGCGAGATCCGCGAAGTGGTGATGATGTATGACGCCATGCCCGACGGTAATGCGCGCCAGCTGCGGCGCCTGCTGGAGATACTGGCCGACAAGCGCGCCAACCTCGAGCGCCAGCTGGAGGACATCCGCCTGATGCGCATGGAGCTCGACGACGTGGATCACCGCGCCCGGGAGGTCCTGCGCGGTCTCGGCCACGAGGCCTGATCGACCGCCTCGATCGATCACCCACAACGACGTCATCCTGCGTTTCACGTACACCGCCACAGGCCAACAACAAGACGAGAAACTCCATGACACGCCAACACCCTTCGAGCAGCTACGTCAGCGGTATCAGCGACACTCCCCTCAAGGGGCAGACCATCGGTGACTGCTTCGACGACACCGTGGCGCGCTTCGCCGAGCGCGACGCCCTGATCAGCCGTCACCAGGGGCTGCGCTACAGCTGGAGGGAGTTTCAGCAGGCGGTCGACCGGGCGGCCCGCGCCCTGATCGCCCTGGGGGTCGAGCAGGGCGAGCGCGTCGGCATCTGGTCGCCCAACTGCGCCGAATGGGCGATCACCCAGTTCGCCACCGCGAAGATCGGCGCCATCCTGGTCAACATCAATCCCAGCTACCGCACCCATGAGCTCGAGTATGCGCTCAAGCAGTCCGGCGCCACGACGCTGATCCTGCAGGGCGCCTTCAAGAGCTCCGACTACGTGGCGACGCTGGCCGAGCTGGTTCCGGAGCTCCATGAAGTGCGGGCACCGGAGCTGCGCGACGGCGGCCCCGGCACCTTCAAAAGCGCCAAGCTCCCCGCGCTCGAGCGGGTGGTGTGCCTGGACGCCGACCGCGCGCTGCCCGGCATGCTGACCTGGCCCCAGATGCTCGTGCATGCCGACGAGGTCTCCGCCGAGCGGCTCGCCGAGGTCCAGGTCGGCCTGCAGTTCGACGACCCGATCAACATCCAGTACACCTCAGGCACCACCGGCGCCCCCAAGGGCGCCACCCTCTCCCACCACAACATCTTGAACAATGGCTTCTTCGTGGCGCGCACCATGAACCTCGACGAGACCGATCGCATGGTGATCCCGGTGCCGCTCTATCACTGCTTCGGCATGGTGATGGGCAATCTCGGCTGCATGACCCACGGCGCCACCATGATCTATCCCGGCGACGGCTTCGAGGCGGGCGAGACCCTGCGTGCGGTGGCCGAGGAGCGTGCCACCACCCTCTACGGGGTGCCGACGATGTTCATCGCCGAACTGGAGCACCCAGAGTTCGAGCGCTTCGATCTCTCCTCACTGCGCACCGGCATCATGGCCGGCTCCATCTGCCCTATCGAGGTGATGCGCAAGGTCATCGACAAGATGCACATGCAGGACGTGACCATCTGCTACGGCATGACCGAGACCAGCCCGGTGAGCTTCCAGACCCAGACCGATGCCCCGCTGGAGAAGCGCGTCACCACGGTCGGCACCATCCACCCGCACCTGGAGGTCAAGCTGGTCAGCCCGGACACCGGCGCCGTGGTGCCCCGCGGCGGCACCGGCGAGCTCTGCACCCGCGGCTACAGCGTGATGCTCGGCTACTGGGAGAACGAAGAGGCCACCGCCAAGGCCATCGATGCGGCGGGCTGGATGCACACCGGTGACCTCGCCACCATGGACGACGAGGGCTATGTGGCGATCGTCGGACGCATCAAGGACATGATCATCCGCGGCGGCGAGAACATCTACCCGCGAGAGATCGAGGACTTCCTCTATACCCATCCGGCCATCTCCGACGTTCAGGTAATCGGCGTGCCCGACGAGAAGTACGGCGAGGAGGTGATGGCCTGGGTCAAGCTCAGCGAGGGCGAGAGCCTGGACGAAGAGGCGCTCAAGGCCTTCTGCAAGGGCCAGATCGCCCACTACAAGGTGCCGCGCTACGTGAAGTTCGTCGACGCCTTCCCGATGACCGTCACCGGCAAGATCCAGAAGTTCAAGATGCGCGAGGAAGCCACCCACGAGCTGGGGCTGTGACCCGGGCTGCGCCCGGGAGCGGTAAGCCGTAAGCTGGAAGCTGGAAGAGAAAACCCCGCTGCCTCGAAGGCCCGCGGGGTTTTCTTATGGCTTGAAGCTTACAGTTCCCGGCGACGCCGGGTTCTTCCAGCTTCAAGCTTCCAGGCGCGTAGCGCCGCTCTTCTAGCTTATAGTCCTTTGGGCGCGTAGATCCCCGGAGCATTGCGCCAGTAGCCCTTGTAGTCCATGCCGAAGCCGAATACGTAGCGGTCGGCGACTTCCAGGCTGCAGTAATCCGCCTTGAGCCCAGGCACCGCCTTGCGCTCGTGCTGCTTGTCGACCAGCACCGCGGTGGAGATGCTCGCCGCCCCGGCCTCGCGGCAGTAGTCGAGAATGGCGGCGAGGGTCGCCCCCTCGTCGAGGATGTCATCGACGATCACCACGTGACGCCCGGCCATGGGCACCTCCGGGGAAACGCGCCAGAACAGCTCGCCGCCGCGGATGCCGCCGCGATAGCGGGTAGCGTGGAGATAGTCGACCTCGACCGGAAAGCCCAGGCGGGTCAGCAGATGGCCGGTGGTGATCAGCCCGCCGTTCATCACGCAGTAGAAGACCGGCAGCTTGTCTCCCAGATCGCGAGTGATCTCGTCGGCCATGCGGTCCAGGGCGCGCTCGACCTCGGACTGCGAGATCAGGCAGTCGGCGCTGTCCATGAGCTCGCGCATGTCGTCCAGCGACGGGTGGAAGGTATCGAGTGTGGGCATCGGTTAGCGACTCGTCATCGGCAAGTGGAATCGGTGTAGAGCGGCGGACAGCCGTCAGCTGGCCGCCAGGGCTTCCAGATGGGCATGGACGCGGCGCCAGCGCGACAGCGCGCCCAGCGCCTGCAGGTCGGGGCGAGCACGGGCATAGCGCAGTCGGGAGAGGCGCCGTACCTGATGGCCATGACAGGCCTCGAGGACCTCGAGAGCCGCGGCACGGTCGTTGCAGACCAGCAGCATGTCGCAGCCCGCCGCCAGTGCCGCCCTGGCCCGCTCGCCGGGCGTGCCGGCGAAGACCGCGCCGGCCATGCTCAGGTCGTCGGAGAAGATCGCGCCCTTGAACCCCAGGCTCTCGCGCAGCATCCCCAGCCACACCGGCGAGAAGCCGGCCGGGCGATGATCGAACGCGGAGTAGACGACATGCGCCGGCATCACCGCGTCGAGGCGCGGGGCCAGCTGGGCGAAGGGCACCAGATCACGGTCGTGCAGCACCTCCAGCGGCCGCGCATCCACCGGCAACTCATGGTGGGAATCGGCCGCGACGCCGCCGTGGCCAGGGAAGTGCTTGCCGACGCCGACCATGCCCGCCTCGTGCAGGCCGTCGAGGAAGGCACGCCCCATGCGGGCCACGGCCTCTGGGTCGGCGGAGAAGCTGCGATCCCCGATCACGCTGGAGGTGCCGTCGTCGACGTCAAGCACCGGGGCGAAGGAGAGATCCAGGCCGCAGGCGGCCATCTCCATGCCCAGCAGCCAGCCGGCATCCTGGCAGAGCCGCAGGGTAACCTCGGGCTGCTCGGCGAAGTCGCGTCCGAGGCGCCCCATGGCGGGCAGACGAGTCACGCCCTCGCGCAGGCGCTGGACGCGACCGCCCTCCTGGTCGACCGCCAGCAGCAGGTCGGGGCGGATGCGGCGGATTTCGTCGCTCAGGGCGCGGACCTGGGCCGCGGAGGCGATGTTACGGGCGAACAGGATCACCCCGCCGACCTCGGGACGCGCCAGCAGCTCGCCCTCTTCGGGGGTCAGGCTCTGACCCTCCAGATCCAGCATCACCGGTCCGAGCATCTGGGTCATGATCGTGCCCCTGGAAGTAGAAAGGGAGCAGATTCTAGACCAAAGCCGGACGCCAGGACAGCCCGGACGCGACACGCAGAAGCCGGGCAATCGCGATCGTCACCCGATACAATGGCGCTTTGGAACCGACCGGACAGGAGTCACCCTTGCTCGCCGACCTCCCCCCCTCGCTGCTCTGGCCACTCGCGGCCGTCCTGGGCCTGTGCCTGGGCAGTTTCCTCAACGTGGTGATCACGCGACTGCCGGTGATGCTGATGCTGGGCTGGCGCGCCGAGGCGCGAGACGCGCTGGAACTCGAACCGGAAGCGACGCCGCGTTTCAACCTGTTGACCCCTCGTTCGCTCTGCCCCCGCTGCGAGGCGCCCATCGCCTGGCACGACAACATCCCGCTGCTGGGCTGGCTCAAGCGCCGCGGGCGCTGCGCCAGCTGCGAGGCGCGCATCAGCGCTCAGTACCCGCTGGTCGAGCTGGCCGGCGGCGTACTGGCGCTGGCGGTGTTGGCGATCTTCGGCCCCACGCTCCAGGCCCTGTTCATCCTCGGCGCCTGTCTGGCGCTGCTGGCCATGGCGGTCATCGACCTGCGCACCCAGCTGCTGCCTGACGTGCTCACCCTGCCGCTGCTGTGGGCAGGCCTGCTCTACCAGCTGCTCTTCCAGCCGCTGCTACTGCCCTCGGCGGTGATCGGTGCCATAGCCGGCTACCTGGTGCTGTGGAGTTTCTACTGGCTGTTCAAGCTGGTCACCGGCAAGGAGGGCATGGGCTACGGCGACTTCAAGCTGCTGGCGGCCCTCGGGGCCTGGCTGGGCTGGCAGACTCTGCCCCTGGTGCTGATCCTCTCCGCCGGGGCCGGCGCACTGGTGGGCATCCTCATCCAGCTCGCGGTACCGCGTCTGCGCGGCGCTCCGCTGCCCTTCGGGCCCTGGCTGGTGATGGCCGGCTGGCTCGCCCTGCTGGCGGGCGAGCCGCTGATGGCGCTCTACACCGGGCTGCTCTATCAGTGATGGCCCTCGATTACCACGATGCGTCAAGGGAGACGAGGATGATCATAGGCATGACGGGCGGCATCGCCTCGGGCAAGTCCACGGTGGCGCGTGCCTTCGCGGCGCTGGGCATTCCCTGGGTGGATGCCGACGACGTGGCCCGCGAGATCGTCGAGCCTGGCGAGCCGGCCCTTGCCGAGATCGCCGCGCACTTCGGTGCCGCGGTCATCACCGCGGATGGTCGCCTCGATCGCCGCGCGCTGCGCGAGATCGTCTTCGCCGACGAGGCCCAGCGCCGCCGCCTGGAGGCGATCACCCACCCGCGCGTCCGCGAGCGGCTCACCGCCCACCTGGCGCGGCTCGAGGCCCAGTCGGCTCCCTATGTGCTGCTGGTTTCGCCGCTACTCTTCGAGTCGGGCCAGGCGGCGCTGGTCGACCGCTGCCTGGTCATCGATGTCCCCGAGTCGGTGCAGATCGCGCGCACCGCGGCGCGGGACGACGTGGACGAGGCCCAGGCACGCGCCATCGTGGCCGCCCAGATGCCGCGGCAGGCACGCCTGGCGCGCGCCGACGACGTAATCGACAATGCCGCCGGCGAGGACGCCCTGGCGCGTCAGGTGGCCGAGCTCGACCGCCGCTACCGGGCCGCCGCCGACTTGCCTCCTGCGCCCTGAATCCCCATCCTTTCCCGACACTCCGTCCAGGACGATATCGCATGAGCCCGCACGACACCGCACGCCCCCTGGAAGTCGCCTGCCCACAGTGCCGCAAGAAGGTGCTGTGGTCCGAGGAGAACGCCTACCGTCCCTTCTGCAGCAAGCGCTGCCGCCTGCTCGACCTCGGCGCCTGGGCCGATGAGTCTCACCGCATCGCCGGCGAGTCGGCCATGGACGAGACCGACCTCGACGCCCTGCTGGCGCGCGCCGACCGGGACGGCGACGCCTCGTGACCGAGGGCGGACAACGCCCCGAATACCGGCTGCTGGCCGAGCTGGAGGCCGTATTCGATCGCCTGCTGGAGCAGACCGACGCCCTGGTGGCCTGCTGGAAGGCGTATGGCGGGGCGGCCTGGTCCTTCGAGCACGAGACGGCCGACGCCGGCTGGCTGCGCCGGAGCCTGCTGGATGTCTGGTATCAGGATGGCCAGGACGGCCGGGCGACCCGCAGTCATGTCGGCCTGGTGGCCGCCGATGAGCGAGTGATGGAGGTGGTCCACGAGGTCAATGCCACCAAGCAGGCCTTCGCTGCGCTGCTCGCCGAGATCCGCCGCGAGATTCCCTCACTGATTCCGGAGATCAAGGCGGTGCTGCCGTTTCGCCACCCAGCCCTGCACGACCACCTGCGCGGCACGGGCCTGGCGCGGCTGCATCTCAAGCAGTGCTGGCGCTCGATCCCCCTGGCCGAGGCGCCGGTGGCTCGCGTGCGGCTCGCCTGGTACTCGAGCGGACGCTCGATCAAGCGGCTGACGGTGCGCGAGGCCGAGCAGAAGCTGCTGGCACTGGACAGTGACGCACCCCATGTCCGCATCCAGCTGCGCCAACTCGCCGGCATCCCCGACGGCGAGCCGCTGGCCCAGGTGCAGGCTCAGGCCCCGCTGATGCGCGCCAACCTCTTCTACCGCGAACCGCTCGAGGATGGCCGCACCCGGCGGGCCATGAACGTCGCCCTGCCGCTGTTCGTGCCGAGCCCCGATGGTCGCCTGCCCGACCACAACCGCCCCCCACCGACCCCGCCCGCTTCGCGGACCCGGGCTCGGCGCCGCGACGAGCGGCTGGAAGACGAGGCATTCCTGCCGAGCCTGAGGGTCTATCGCTACCGGTGAGGTGCCCGCCCCCCTCAGGCGATTTGTCCGAGGGACTTCAGCGTCTGCAGCAGGCGGCTAACCTGATCCGCCGGCTGAGCGTATTCGCTCATCAGCGCCGTCAGGCGTTCTTCGAAGAGGCGCTGGCGCGCCTCCACATCCTGTGGCTCGGCTGCCGCGCCCTGCTGTTGGCCTTCTGAACGCACGGGCGCACCGTTAGGACCCTCCGGCTTGCTGTCGGCCGCATCGAGACCGCGCAATGCTTCGGCGAAGGCATCGTCGAGCTCACGGAACTTGCGCAACTTTTCACGCTCATCCACGGGTTGTCGGGAGTTCTGCTGTTTCATGTGTTTCCAATAGCGTCGAGGCGAAGGCCGGGCGGGGATACGGTGTTACAGGCCATCGCCGTTAATCGGGGATGTGATAATTATACCGCCTAAGACCGAGTGAATCACCTTCCCATGATCTCCGCCGCGTCCTGTATGGCGCTCGATCGATGACACGGCGGCCCGAAACGACGACACCGCCCCAAGGGCGGCGTCGTCAAGGCGGCAGAGACGAAGATCACTCCTCGACGCGCACCAGCCAGGACTCGACGGCGTCGGGGCCGTGCTCGTCCTTCCACGCCTTGAGCGTCTTCTGGTTGCCGCCGCGAGTTTCCACCACCTCGCCGGTGTGGGGATTCTTGTAGATCTTCAGCTTGCGCTTGCGACGGGTGCCGCCACTTGCCGGGGCCGCCGCGCTGGTCTGAGCGGCCGGCTTGGGATTGAGCAGCGCGATGACGTCGGCGGCACTCTTGTCGAACTCGCGCATCAGCGCTTCGAGCTTTTCCTTGAACTCGAGTTCGGCCTTGAGGCGATCATCATTCTGCAGCTTGTCCAGCTCCGACTGGAGTTGCTTCAGTTGCTGTTCCATCTGCATGTAGTTGCTGAGCAGCGATGACATCTAAAAAATTCCTTATTGGGCACTAGAGGATGCAGGGCATTATTACCTGTTTAAACTTCACTGGCAAGAGTATGAGCGTTCATTCCCAGTTCAGCAAATAATAGCCTCAAATATTGCCAAGCAATATGCGGACACCTTGGCCGACAACTTGAGGACAGCCTTATTTTATAAGAAATCCTGCATATTTTGTGGCACTTTTTACTACACGGCCTCCCTGCGATACCTCACAACACCAAACATCGGTGCCACAAACAAAAGGCGCCGCCCCCGAGGGGCGGCGCCTTGTCGACCGATAGGCGGGACGCGTCCCGCGGAAATCAGTCCTGACCCATCTGCTGCTTGATGAGGTCGCCGATGGTGGTGGCACCGGAGTCGGAGCTCTCTTCACGCAGCTTCTTGAGGTTCTGACGAGTGTCGTCCTGATCCTTGGCCTTGATGGACAGGGCGATCTGGCGGTTCTTGCGATCGACACCGATGATACGGGCCTCGACGCTGTCGCCTTCGTTCAGCGCGTTGCGGGCATCCTCGACGCGGTCGGCGCTGATCTCGGACGCCTTGAGCACGGCGACGACATCGGTGGCCAGCTCGACCTGGGCTTCCTTGGCATCGACCTCGACCACGCGGCCGGTGACGATGGAGCCCTTGTCGTTGACGGCCAGGAACTCGGAGACCGGATCGGTATCGAGCTGCTTGATGCCCAACGAGATGCGCTCACGCTCCGGATCGATGGAGAGGATGACGGCTTCCGCCTCGTCGCCCTTCTTGAAGGAGCGAACGGCTTCCTCGCCGGTGTCGGTCCAGGAGATGTCGGACAGATGCACCAGGCCGTCGATACCGCCTTCCAGGCCGATGAAGATACCGAAGTCGGTGATCGACTTGATGGTACCGGTAACGCGGTCGCCCTTGTTGTAGCGCGCGTTGAAGTCTTCCCACGGGTTGGTGGTGCACTGCTTGATACCCAGGGAAATACGACGACGTTCCTCGTCGATGTCCAGCACCATGACGTCCACGTCGTCGCCGACCTGCACGACCTTGGACGGATGGATGTTCTTGTTGGTCCAGTCCATCTCGGACACGTGGACCAGGCCCTCGACACCCTCTTCCAGCTCGGCGAAGCAGCCGTAGTCGGTGAGGTTGGTGACGGTGGCATGCACCTTGGTGCCTTCCGGGTAACGATCCTTGATGTTGACCCACGGATCTTCGCCCAGCTGCTTCAGGCCCAGGGAGACACGGTTGCGCTCGCGATCGAACTTGAGCACCTTGACGCTGATCTCGTCGCCCACGGCCACGATCTCGCTGGGATGCTTGATGCGCTTCCAGGCCATGTCGGTGATGTGCAGCAGGCCATCGACGCCACCGAGGTCGACGAAGGCGCCGTAGTCGGTGAGGTTCTTGACGATACCGAGGATCTGCTGACCTTCCTGCAGGGTGGCCAGGAGGGCCTCACGCTCGGCGCTGTTCTCGGCCTCGAGCACGGCGCGACGCGAAACGACGACGTTGTTGCGCTTCGGGTCGAGCTTGATGACCTTGAAGTCGAGTTCCTTGTTCTCGAGGTGGGTGGTGTCGCGCACGGGGCGAACATCCACCAGAGAACCCGGCAGGAAGGCACGGATGGAGTCGACATCGACGGTGAAGCCACCCTTGACCTTGCCGTTGATCACGCCCTTGACGATCTCTTCCTTCTCGAAGGCGGCTTCCAGCACCTTCCACGCTTCGGCACGCTTGGCCTTCTCGCGGGACAGGCGGGTCTCGCCGAAACCGTCTTCGACGGCTTCCAGGGCGACATGCACCTCGTCACCGACGGCGATGGAGAGCTCGCCGTTCTCGTCGCGGAACTGTGCCGCGGGGATCTGGCCTTCAGATTTCAGGCCGGCATTGACGGTGACCCAGTCGCCGTCGATGTCGACGATGGTAGCCTGGACGATGGCGCCCGGCTCCATGTTGATGTCCTGGAGAGACTGTTCAAACAGTTCAGCAAAGCTTTCGCTCATGATGTTCCTACGTGATCAACGTTGAGTACGGCGTTTCCGCCATCTCCGCACCACCAGCGAGTGCGGGCCTTATTTACCAAACCCCCGGGGATGTTGGCGCTGGTTCGACCTGGCCCGGCTTACGGCACATGGAAGTGCCGGACCACGTCATCACATCTTCCCGGGGACGCCGCAAGGGAGTTTCAGGTGGCGGATGCCAGACCACGCTCGGTCAGCAGTTCCGTCAGCCGATCCACCACTTCCGGTATCGTCAGGCGCGTGGTGTCAAGCGTGATGGCGTCATCGGCCGGCTTGAGCGGTGCCACGCTGCGCTGCATGTCGCGTGCATCGCGCGCCTGAATCTCCTTCAAAAGACTCGATAGACTAGCATCGACCCCCGCTTCCTGCAACTGACGCTGACGGCGGTGGGCCCGCTCCTCGGCGCTCGCGGTGAGAAATATCTTCAGGGGTGCCTCGGTGAACACCACGGTGCCCATGTCCCGCCCGTCGGCAACCAGCCCGGGGGGCTTGAGAAAGTCGTGCTGACGCTGCAGCAGGGCCTGGCGAACCGCCGGCAGGGCCGCGACCCGGGAGGCCGCATCGCCCACCTGCTCGGTACGGATGGTCGAGGTGGCATCCTCGCCCTCCAGCAGCACGCGGGTCGACGCCGCCTCGGCGACAAAGACCACGTCGAGGCCCAGGGCGACCTCGGCGAGCCGCGCCTCGTCGTCCAGCGGGACCTCGTGCTTGACGGCGGCCAGGGCAGTCAGGCGGTAGAGCGCCCCGCTGTCCAGCAGATGCCAGCCCAGGCGCTCGGCGACCAGGCGACTGATGGTGCCCTTGCCCGCCCCGCCGGGGCCATCGATGGTGAGTACCGGTGCCGCACCGCTCATGCTGCCTCCTGCTCCTCGAGGGCCAGCCCGACGCGCCGCGCCAGGTCGATGAAGCCGGGGAAGGAGGTGGCGACGTTGGCGCAGTCGTCGATGTCGACCGGCTCCCCGGCACGCAGCGCCGCGATGGCAAACGACATCGCGATGCGGTGATCACCCAGGCTGTCGATGTGCCCGCCGCCGTAATTGGCCCCTTCCGCCCGGCCGCCGCCGACGATGTCGATGCCGTCCTCGAGCAGGGCATGCTCGACGCCGATGGTCGCCAGGCCATCGGCCATGGCCTTCAGGCGGTCGGACTCCTTGACGCGCAGCTCCTCGGCCCCGCGCAAGCGGGTCGTGCCCGCGGCGTTGGCGGCGGCGATGAACAGCGCCGGGAATTCGTCGATGGCGAGCGGCACCTGGTCCAGGGGAATGTCGATGCCCTGAAGCGGCGCATAGCGTATGTGCAAATCGGCGACCGGCTCGCCGCCCACCTCATGCTCGTTCTCGAGGCGCAGATCGGCGCCCATCAGCCGCAGGATATTGATCACGCCGATGCGGGTCGGATTGATGCCGACGTGCTCGAGCACGAGGTCCGAGCCCGGCGTAATCGCCGCCGCGACCAGGAAGAAGGTCGCCGACGAGATGTCCGAGGGCACGTCGATGGGCGCGGCGCTGAGCGTGCCGCCGCCCTCGAGCCAGCAGGTGTCGCCCTCGCGATGCACCGCGTAGCCGAAGCCGGCCAGCATCCGCTCGGTGTGGTCGCGGGTCGGCGCCGGCTCGCGCACCCGGGTCTCGCCCTCGGCGTAGAGCCCGGCGAGCAGCAGGCACGACTTCACCTGGGCGCTGGCCATGGGCATGTCATAGGTGATGCCCGTGAGCGACTCGCCGCCGTGAATGTGCAGCGGCGGACGGCCGCCCTCGGCGGTATCGATCCGGGCTCCCATCAGGCGCAGCGGATCAGCCACGCGCCCCATGGGGCGCTTGGTCAACGAGGCGTCGCCGGTAAGCTCGGTATCGAAGGCCTGACCGGCCAGCAGCCCCGCGAACAGGCGCATGGCGGTACCGGCGTTACCCACGTAGAGCGGGCCGGAGGGCGCTTTGAGGCCGTGCATACCGACGCCGTGCACGGTCACGCGCCCTTGGTGGGGCCCCTCGATGGCCACGCCCATCTCGCGAAAGGCCTGCAGCGTGGCCAGGCTGTCCTCGCCCTCGAGGAAACCCTTGACCTCGGTGACCCCCTCGGCCAGCGCCCCGAGCATGATGGCGCGATGGGAGATCGACTTGTCGCCGGGCACGCGGATCCGCCCGGTGACCTTGCCGCCGGGACTGGCCCGGAAGCGCAGTTTACCGTGTTGTTGCATCTGATACTCCGCCTGATAACTGGTCTGGTTGAGCAAGGATTCGAAATAGTGCCGGGCATGACTGGCGCGATCGAAGGTCGCCAGCATGGCGTCGCCGTCGCCGCTCTCCACGGCGCAACGCAGGCGCGCCACCCCGGCCTCGAAGTCGTCCAGGGAAGCGAGCACCGCGTCGCGATTGGCGATGAAGATGTCCCGCCACATCACCGGATCGCTGCCAGCGATGCGGGTGAAGTCGCGAAAGCCGCCGGCCGCATAGCGGAAGATCTCCAGCCGCTCGTCCTGGCGGGCCAGGGTATCGACCAGCGAGAAGGCCAGCAGGTGCGGCAGGTGGCTGGTGCGGGCCAGCACCTGGTCGTGGCGCTCCACGGCCATCTCCAGCACCTCGGCCTGGCAGCACGCCCAGAGCCGCCGCACCCGGGCCGTGGCCACCGGGTCGGTATCGGGCTCGGGGGTGAGGATCACCCTATGGCGAGCATAGAGGGCGGGGTCGGCGGCGGCCACGCCGCTCTTCTCGGAACCGGCGATGGGGTGGCCCAGCACCAGGTTGGCCGGCATCCGGCCGAAGGCGTCGATGGCCGAGCGGCGAATCGCCGCCTTGGCGCTGCCCACATCGGTGACGACGACATCGGGCGCGGCCCGCTCCAGGCAGCCGGCGAGCTCGCGCATCACACCGCCCATGGCCATCACGGGCACCGCCAGCACGACCAGCGACACCCCCTCGACGAGCGACTCGAGACGGGTCTCCCCGCGATCGATCAGGCCCATCTCGACGCCGCGCGCGATCTCCCCGGCGTCGGGATCGCAGGCCAGGAGTTCGCCCTGCCCATCGGCCCCGTAACCGGCCGCACGCAGGGCGGCGGCCAGCGAGCCCCCGATCAGGCCGAGCCCGACGATCAGGATCCGCGCTTCGCGCACCTCCACCGCCATGCCTAGAGCACGCCGACCGGGTAGGAACCCAGCACCTTCACTTCGGCGGCCCGCAGCTTGACCTCTTCCAGCATGGCCGCGACCTGGGGCTCCTCGCGGTGCCCCTTGAAGTCGATGAAGAACACGTAGTTCCACACGCCGCTGCGCGACGGGCGCGTCTCGAGACGCGTCATGTCGATATGGTGGCGATGGAAGGGCTCGAGCAGGTCGTGCAGCGCGCCGGGCTGGTTGCGCATCGCCACCACCAGCGAGGTCTTGTCCTCGCCGGAGATCGGCACGTCCTGGTTGCCGATGATCAGGAAGCGCGTGGAGTTGTCCGGACGATCCTCGATCTTCTCGGCCAGCTTGGCGAGGCCATAGAGCTTGGCCGCCATGTCGCCGGCGATGGCCGCGCTGTGCCACTCGGTCTTGACCAGGCGCGCCGCCTCGGCATTGGAGGAGACCGGCACCCGCTCAGCGTGGGGGAAGTGGGCGTCAAGCCACTTGCGGCACTGGGCGAAGGACTGGGGATGGGAGTAGATCCGCGACACCTTGTCCCGGCGCGTGGTCTCACCCACCAGCAGGTGATGATGGATGCGCAGCACCACCTCGCCGCAGATGCGCAGCGATGAATCCATGAAGGAGTCGAGGGTGTGGTTGATCACGCCCTCGGTGGAGTTCTCCACCGGCACCACGCCGTAGTTGACGGCGCCGGCCTCCACCTCGCGGAACACCTCGTCGATGGCGGCCATCGGCAGGCTGATGGCGCTCTCGCCGAAGTGCTTGAGCGAGGCCTGCTGGGTGAAGGTGCCCTCCGGCCCCAGGTAGGCAACCTTGACCGGCCGCTCGAGGGCGAGGCAGGCCGACATGATCTCGCGGAACAGCCGCGCCATCTCCTCGCTGTCCAGCGGGCCGCGGTTGAGCTCCATGACGCGACGCAACACCTGGGCCTCGCGCTCGGGGCGGTAGAAGACGCCGCCGGGCTCGTGTTCGGCCTTGATCTCGGCGACCTGCTGAGCACAGGCGGCGCGCTCGCTGATCAGGCGCAGGATGTCGTTGTCGAGGGCGTCGATGCGCTGGCGGAGCGCCTCGAGACTGACGGAAGGCTCGGTCATGGAGTTATCCCCTGCGTTTCTCGAAATCGGCCATGAAGGCAATCAGCGCGTCGACGGCGGCCTCGGGCACGGCATTGTAGAGACTCGCCCGCATGCCGCCGACGCTGCGATGTCCCTTGAGGTTCAAGAGCCCCGCCGCCTCGGCCTCGGCCAGGAAGGCCGCATCGAGGCTTGCGTCGGCCAGCACGAAGGGCACGTTCATCCGCGAGCGACTGCCAAGCGTGATCGGGTTGGCGTAGAGCCCGCTTTCGTCGATGGCGGCATACAGCTTGGCGGCCTTGCGCGCATTGAGGGCATCCATGGCAGCCAGCCCGCCGATATCGCTCTTCAGCCAGTCGAAGACCAGCCCGGCCAGGTACCAGCTGTAGGTCGCCGGGGTGTTGACCATCGAGCCCGCCTCGCTGAGCGTCTTGTAGCCGAAGAGTGACGGCATGTCGCCACGGGCCTGGTCCAGCAGGTCGTCACGCACGATCACCACCACCAGGCCGGCGGGCCCGATGTTCTTCTGGGCGCCGGCGTAGATCACGCCGAACCGGGAGACATCGAGCGGCCCCGAGAGGATGCTCGAGGACATGTCGCAGACCAGCGGCACCTCGGTGCCGTCAGGGCGGCGCGGCCCTCCCTCTTTACTGCCGGGAATATAGTCAAACTCGAGACCGCCGATGGTCTCGTTGGCCGTGTAGTGCAGGTAGGCCGCGTCGTCGGAGAGCACGACCTCCTCCTGGCGCGGCACCGCGCTGTGGCCGTTGCCTTCGCTGCTGGCGGCGACATGCACGTCACCGACCAGGTGGCGCGCCTCGGCGATGGCCTTCTTGCTCCAGATGCCGGTATTCAGGAAGTTGGGACGGCCGCCTTGCCCCAGCAGGTTGTAGGGCACCGCGGAGAACTGCAGGCTGGCGCCCCCCTGGGTGAACAGCACCCGGTAGTTATCCGGGATGGCCAGCAGCTCACGCAGGTCGGCCTCGGCCTGCTCGGCGATGGCCACGAACTCCGGCGAACGGTGGCTCATCTCCATCACCGAGAGGCCGCGTCCCTGGTAATCCAGCATCTCGTCGCGGGCGCGCTCCAGCACGGCGGCCGGCAGGGCCGCCGGGCCGGCGCAGAAGTTGTAGTGACGTGTCATCAGCGTTGTGTGTCCTTATTCCTCGCCGGTCTCGCCGCCGGCATCCGCATCACCGGTCGAGGGCGCGTCGTCGCCCGTCGACGCGGCGTCTTCCTCGACCACTGGCTCCACCGTCTCCTCGGGCTCGTCGACCCGCACGGTCTTGACCAGCTTCTCGTCGTTGCCCAGGCGGATCAGCATCACACCCTGGGTGTTGCGCGAGGTGGTGGAGACCTCCTCGACGCGAGTCCGCACCAGGGTGCCGCGGTCGGTGATCAACATCATCTCGTCCGCGGAGTAGACCTGCATGGCCGCCACCAGGGCGCCATTGCGCTCGCTGGTCTGCATGGCGATCACGCCTTGACCGCCGCGGCCGCGCAGCGGGAACTCCTCGAGGCGGGTGCGCTTGCCGTAGCCGTTCTCGCTGGCGGTGAGGATGTAGATCTGGCCGCCGTTGCCGGTCTCGACGGCAACGCCCTCCTCCGCCTCGGCCTCGACATCGGCCTCGGCGTCGATCTGCTGGCTCTGCGGGATGATCAGGCTGATCACCTCGGCATTCTCGAGCAGGCGCATGCCGCGCACGCCGCGGGCGGTGCGGCCCATGGCACGCACGTTGGCCTCCTCGAAGCGGATCGCCTTGCCGTTGGAGGAGAGCAGCATCACGTGATCGGAGCCCGAGGTGATGGCGGCGCCAACCAGGCGGTCATCCTCGTCGAGGTCGATGGCGATCAGGCCCACGCTGCGCGGACGCGAGAACTGCTCGAGGCTGGTGCGCTTGACCGTGCCCTTGGCGGTGGCGAAGAAGATGTAGCTCTGTGGGTCGTAGTCGCGCACCGGCAGGATGGCGTTGATCGCCTCGCTCTCGTCCAGCGGCAGCAGGTTGACCAACGGCTTGCCCCGCGAACCGCGGCTGGCGACGGGCATCTCGTAGACCTTGAGCCAATAGACCTTGCCGCGATTGGAGAACAGCAGCACGGTGTCGTGGGTCGAGGCCACCAGCAGGTGCTCGATGACGTCCTCGTCCTTCATGGCCGTGGCCGACTTGCCGCGTCCGCCGCGGCGCTGGGCCTGGTAGTCGGAGAGCGGCTGGGTCTTGGCATAGCCGGTACGGGACACGGTGACCACCATGTCCTCCTCGGCGATCAGGTCCTCGAGGCGCAGATCGAGGTGGCTGGCCTGGATCTCGGTCTTGCGCGGGTTGCCGAACTGGTCGCGCACGGCGATCAGCTCCTCGCGGATCACCTCGAGCAGCCGTTCGGCAGAGGCCAGGATGGCGGTGAGCTCGGCGATCTTCTCGAGGATCGCGAGGTACTCATCGAGGAGTTTCTCGGTCTCCAGCCCGGTCAGGCGGTGCAGGCGCAGCTCGAGGATCGCCTGGGCCTGGGCCGGCGACAGGCGGTAGTCGGTGGCGGTCTGGCTGAGGCCGAAGCCCTCTTCCAGGTCCTCGGGCTTGCATGAGGTGGCCCCGGCCCGCTCGAGCATGTCGGTGACCTGCCCCGGCTGCCAGGAGGCGGCCAGCAGCTTCTCCTTGGCCTCGGAGGCGTTCGGCGAGGACTTGATCAGCTCGATCACCTCGTCGATGTTGGAGATGGCGACCGCCAGGCCCTCGAGGATGTGGCCACGCTCGCGAGCCTTCTTCAGCTCGAACAGGGTACGCCGGGTGACCACTTCGCGGCGGTGACGAATGAAGGCCTCGAGGATCTCCTTGAGGTTCATGATCTTCGGCTGGCCGTCCTCGATGGCGACCATGTTGATGCCGAAGACGGTCTGCAGCTGGGTCTGGGCGAAGAGATTGTTGACCACCACCTCGCCGGACTCACCGCGCTTGACCTCTATCACCACCCGCAGGCCGTCCTTGTCGGACTCGTCGCGCAGCTCGGCGATGCCCTCGATCTTCTTGTCCTTCACGAGCTCGGCGATCTTCTCGATCAGCCGCGCCTTGTTCACCTGGTAGGGCAGCTCGCTGACGATGATGTGGTCGCGACCGGTCTTGTCGTCATGCTCGATGGTGTGACAGGCGCGCACGTAGATCCGCCCGCGGCCGCTGCGATAGGCCTCGAGGATGCCGGCACGGCCGTTGATGATGCCGCCGGTGGGGAAGTCCGGGCCGGGGACATGCTCGATCAGGTCGTCGACGCTCAGGGTGTAGTCGTCGATCAGCACCAGGCAGGCGTTGATAATCTCGCCCATGTTGTGGGGCGGGATGTTGGTCGCCATGCCCACCGCGATGCCCGACGAGCCGTTGATCAGCAGGTTGGGCACCTTGGTCGGCAGCACATCGGGGATACGCTCGGTGCCGTCGTAGTTGTCGACCCAGTCGACGGTATCCTTCTCGAGGTCGGCCAAGAGCTCGTGGGAGAGCCTGGCCATGCGCACTTCGGTGTAACGCATGGCGGCGGCGCTATCGCCGTCGATGGAGCCGAAGTTGCCCTGACCATCGACCAGCACGTGGCGCATCGAGAAGTCCTGGGCCATGCGCACGATGGTGTCGTAGACGGCACTGTCCCCGTGGGGATGGTACTTACCGATGACATCGCCCACCACACGGGCGGACTTCTTGTACGGCTTGTTCCAGTCGTTGCCGAGCTCGTGCATGGCGAACAGCACGCGCCGATGCACCGGCTTCAAGCCATCGCGCACGTCGGGCAGCGCACGGCCGATGATCACGCTCATCGCGTAATCGAGGTACGACTGCTTGAGCTCGTCCTCGATGTTGACTGGCAGAATCTCTCTGGCGATGTCACCCATGGGTCGTCGAATCCTTTGCACTGCAACAGGTTGGCGCGTCACGTGGCCGTGACATGGCGCGCAATAACAGCCTTACATCATACCATCCCGGATGCTGATAAGGGAGCTAGGCAAGCACCAGCTGCGCCATGGCCTCACGGATCTCACCATCGATCGTCACCGCCCTGCCGGTCGCCACATCGACCAGCACGAAGGTGATGTCGGCACTGGCCACCGTCTTACCATCGGCCGCGCGCCGGATCTCCTGATGAATGCGGGCACGGCGCGAGCCGATCTCGGAGAGCCGGGTCAGTACCTCCAGGTCGTCACCGGCCACCGCCGCTCGCCGGTAGTCGATGTTGAGATTGGCCGCGACGAAGGCCAGATCCCCGCGGGACAGGAAGGTCGCCAGGCGAGGCCGCTCATCGAAGTAGGCCCAGCGCCCCTCCTCCAGGAACTCCAGATAGCGCGCATTGTTGACGTGGCCATAGCCATCCAGGTGATAGCCCCTGACGCGCAGGGTGGTACGGGAGAGGCGAGAATCCATGCAGACGGCTCCTGGGCTGGAAAGGTGAACGGCGAGCAAGGCATCGATTCTAGCCAGCCGAGGCATCGACGTTCAAACCACCGTTTGAACGTGGCGTATCGGCGATGGCCTCGAGTACTGGCACCCACGCCGCCCTTTGGCCATAATGTGCCCCCCTTTTCTCCCGGGAAATGCGCCATGTGGTTCAAGCACTTGCATCTCTACCGCCTGCACGACGCCGCCGAGCTGGATGCCGCCAGCCTGGAAACCGCCCTCGGCGAGCAGGCCTTTCGCCCGCTGGGCGGCAGCGAGGCCCGCCGCCTGGGCTGGTCCGCGCCGGGCGGCCGCGCCGGCACGCAGCTGCTCCACGAGCTGCAGGGTCAGCGACTGCTGACCGCACTGCGCCAGGAGCGGATCCTGCCCGCCTCGGTGGTCCGCGAGGAGGTCGAGGAGCGCAGCGAGGCGATCGAGGCCAGCGAGGGCCGCAAGCTGCGTCGCCAGGAGAAGCTCGCCATCAAGGAGCAGGTCTACGAGGAGCTGCTGCCCCGCGCCTTCGTGCGCAGCCAGAAGGTCGACCTCTGGTGGGATAGCCGCCGGTCGCTGATCGCCATCAATGCCAGCTCGCGGACCCGCGCCGAGGAGCTGCTCGACCTGCTGCGCGAGACCCTGGGCAGCCTCAAGGTGACACCGCTGGCCAGCCAGACGCTGCCCATGCGCGCCATGACCACCTGGCTCGGCGATCCGGGCTCGCGACCGGCCGACCTGGTGCTCGGCGACCAGGTAGAGCTGAAGGCCAAGGGTGACGACGGCGTGCTGCGCGCCCGCCAGGTCGACCTGGACAGCGACGAGATCCAGCAACTGCTGGAGAGCGGCCGCCAGGCCAGCAAGCTGGCCCTGTCGATCGAGGGCCGGTTAAGCTTCGTGCTGCATGACGACCTGGCGATCAAGTCGCTGCGCTTCGACGATGCCCTCATCGACGAGGCCTCCCAGACCGACGACGGCGATGATGCGCTGGTGCGGCTGGAGACCGACTTCATCCTGATGACGCAGGCGCTGGCCGAGAACATCGAGCGCCTGATCGAGTGGCTGGGTGGCGAGGCCGGCAGCGCCGGCGACGTCCCGAGCGCCTGATCGCCCACGACCACAGCCTGGAACACATGACCGAGACACAAGACACCCCCGCAGCCGATCCCTGGGCCGAGATTCGCCCCTACCAGGACGCCGAGGTGGCCGAGGTGCTCGAGCGCCTCGTCCATGACGGCGAACTGCTCGACGCCCTGACCCGCTATCGGCTGCCGCGCCTGGCCCGCGTCATGCCGAGGCTCTCGCGGATGCTGGCCAGCTTCGCCATCCGCCGCGAGACCCGCGGCGTGAGCAGCGTGCACGACTTCCAGATGCGCATCGCCAGCTACATGCAGCGCATGCTTAGGAACTCCACCGACGACTTCCGGGTGGAGGGGCTGGAGCGGCTGGACCCGAACACCGGGTATCTCTTCATCGGCAACCATCGTGACATCTCGATGGATCCCGCCTTCGTGAACTATGCGCTCTATCTCGCCGGGCGAGACACCGTGCGCATCGCCATCGGCGACAACCTACTCAAGAAGCCCTACGTCAACGACCTGATGCGGCTCAACAAGAGCTTCATCGTGCCGCGCAGTGCCCGCGGCAAGCGCGCCATGCTGGCCGCCTACCAGAAGCTCTCCGCCTATATCCGCCACTCCATCCTCGAGGACAACCACTCGATCTGGATGGCCCAGCGCGAGGGGCGCGCCAAGGACGGCATCGACCACACCGATCCGGCGATCATCAAGATGCTGACCATGGCGCGGCGTGGCGAGGATCGCCAGGCCGGCATCGGCGAAGCCGTCGCCGAACTGCGCCTGGTGCCCGTATCGATCAGCTACGAGTACGATCCCTGCGACCTGCAGAAGGCTCGCGAGCTGCAGGCCCTCGAGGACAGCGGCAACTACGAGAAGAGCGAGTTCGAGGACATCAGCTCCATCGTCGCCGGCATTACCGGCCACAAGGGCCGCGTGCAGCTCACCTTCGGCACGCCGCTCTGTGCCGATCTCGCGACCCCCGAGGAGGTGGCCGCCGAGGTCGACCGCCAGGTGCTCGCCGGCTACCACCTCTTCCCTAGCCACTATCTGGCCCTGGAAATGCTGGGCGTGGCGCCGGAGCTGCTCGAGATGAGCGAGGTCAGCGATGCCGACCGTGCGCGCTTCCAGGCGCGACTACAGACGGTGCCCGACGATCTGCGTCACTGGTGGCTGACTCAGTACGCCAATCCGGTGCTCAACAAGGCCGGACGCTGCCCGTGAGACGCACGGCATGAGGGACGAGTCATCGGACGCGAATGAACCGCCGCTGCACGGGCGCGGCGGTGCGTCGAAGCGCGCCGCCCAGACCCGCGAGGCCCATCGTGTCACGCTGATCGGCGCCGTCATCGACTTCGCCGTCGGTGTGGCCAAGATGGTCGCCGGTTTCATGGTGGGCTCGGCGGCGCTGGTGGCCGATGGCATCCACTCCTTCTCGGACATCCTGACCGACCTCTTCGTGGTCGCTGCCACGCATTTCGGCCGCCAGGAGCCCGACAGCGACCACCCCTACGGCCACGGCCGCATCGAGACCCTGGCGACGCTGTGGCTCGGCAGCGTGCTGATCTTCGTCGCTGGCGGCATCGCCTGGGCGAGCATCGGCCGCCTCCTCGAGGGCGAGCCGATCCCCGCCCCGGGGATCGGGGCCATCGGCATCGCCGGGGTCGCCCTGCTCGCCAAGGAGTGGATCTTCCGCTACACCCTACGGGTGGCCCGGCGCGTTAATTCGCGGCTGCTCGAGGCCAATGCCTGGCACTCACGCTCCGACGCGCTCTCCACCGTGGTGGTGCTGGTCGGCCTGGTGGCGGCCCAGGTCGGCGTAGGCTGGATGGATGCCCTCGCCGCCATCGTGGTGGGCATCATGGTTGGCCAGGTCGGCGGGCGCCTGCTGTGGGAGTCCAGCCAGGAACTCATCGACACGGCGCTGCCCCTCGACCAGCGCGATCGCATGCGGGACATCGCCGAGCGCGTCCCCCACGTCAACGGGGTGCATGATCTGCGGACCCGCAAGCTGGGCAGCGACGTGGTCCTCGACCTGCACATCGTGGTGCCACCGCGGGTCACGGTGTCCGAGGCGCACGAGATCGGCAACGAGGTGAGTCGCCGACTGCGCGAGGCCTTCCCGGAGCTCGCCGACGTGACCTTCCATATCGACCCTGAGGACGATTCAGGCGAACTGGAGCACAGCCTGCGCCCCGGCCCCCCCCTACGCAGCGACGTGGTGGAGATACTCGATGGCGCCTGGCACGGGCTGCCCATCTGGCATGCCCGTGTCGATCTGGATCTCCACTACCTGGACAATCAGGTCGACGTCTCGCTCTACGTCGACGCCCTGCCGCCGGGGCAGGATCTCGACGCGGCGGCGAATGCGCTGCGCCAGGCCGCGAGCCGGCTCGACTGGGTCGGGCGCCTGCGGATCTGGCTCGGGCCCGGCAAGGGGTAGGCCTGGCGCTTCCCCCACTCGCATTAGATGCCTGCTCCCCCTAGACTTGAGCAAGTGCTCATTCTGGCCACTCCCATGTCTCCCCCGCCATACCGGACACTCGACTCGCCCGGGCGTCGCCGTTTTGTGGCGGGGCTTGGCGGCCTGTGGCTGCTCGCCGGGCTGGGGCTTGGGCCGTCGCCGGCCTCGGCCAGGCTCTCACCGCAACGGCTGCGCCGCACCATGCAGGCCGAGTACGGGGCGCCGGGCATCACGGCCCTCGAGGCGTGGTTCGCGCTGCTCGACCGGCTGCGCCCGGCCGACCTGGAGACGCAGCTACGCGAGGTCAACGACTTCTTCAACCGGCGTGTTCGCTGGCTCGACGATATCGACATCTGGGGCCAGGAAGACTTCTGGGCCACGCCACTGGAGACCCTGGGACGCGGCCAGGGTGACTGCGAAGACTTCACCATCGCCAAGTACGTCACCCTCAAGGAGTTGGATGTTGCGGAGGACGAGCTGCGCCTGATCTACGTGCGCGCGCGCATCGGCCGCAGCAGCATCACCCAGGCGCACATGGTGCTGGGCTACTACGAGACGCCCGCGACGGACCCGTTGGTGCTGGACAATCTGGTGCCCTCGATTACCCGCGGCTCGCAGCGCACCGATCTCGATCCGCTGTTCAGCTTCAACGGCCGTGGCCTGTGGGCCGTCGGCTCGTCGCAGTCCCGCGCCGATCCGGTCGCCCGATTGTCGCGTTGGCGACGCGTGATCGATCGCATGCAGCAGCAGGGATTCATTCAAGGGGAGTAGGACATGTCACTCATCAAGCAGCTCTGGCTGATCGTCGTGGTACTGCTGCTGCTCGCCGTCGGGGGCAGCCTGTTCATTGGAGTCACCGCCAGCCGGGCCTACATCGAGCAGGAAGTGCTGATCAAGAACGCCGACACCGCCAGCGCCCTGGCATTGACGATGAGCCAGATGCCCAAGGACCCCGTTACCCTGGAGCTGCTGGTCTCGGCCCAGTTCGACACCGGACACTACCGACGGGTGGAGCTGCGCTCCCCAGAGGGCGAGATCATCGAGCAGCGCATCGGAGCAGACGCCATCCGGGACGTGCCGGCCTGGTTCGTGGACCTGGTGCATATCGAGGTCCCGCCCGGCCACGCCGTGGTCCAGGACGGCTGGCGACAGTTCGGCACCCTGGTGCTGGAAAGCCAGAACAGCTTCGCCTACCGATCACTGTGGCAGAGCACCCTGAACCTGGTGGGCTGGTTCGGCCTCGCTGCGGTGATCAGCCTGCTGCTCGCCTGGTGGATCGTGCGCCAGATTCGCCGCCCGCTGGGCGCCGTGGTCGAGCAGGCCCAGCACATCGGTGAGCGACGCTTCACTACCGTTCCCGCTCCGCGTACGCGTGAGCTGCGTGAGGTGGTGGAGGCCATGAACCACCTCTCCGGCGCGGTACACAACATGCTCAGCGAGGAGAGCCAGCAGCTCGACCGGCTGCGACAGCAGCTGCAGCACGACCCGGTAACCGGCGTGTTGGAGCGCGAGGCCTTTATCTCCCAGCTGCAGATCCACCTGGACAGCCAGGATGCGCGGGCCAGCGGCGCCCTGGCACTCGTGCGCCTGGCCCACCTGGCCGGGATCAACGAGCGGCTAGGGCGCACCGAGACCGATGCCCTCCTCCATGAGGTGGCCCATGGCCTGGAGCAGTTCGCCATGGCTTACGGCGGAGGCATCGTGGGCCGGCTCAATGGCAGCGACTTCGTCATGCTGATACCCGGAAAAATCGACCTGGAACAGCTGCGCCACGATCTCGACAGGCGCCTCGCCGCGATGCGTAAACACGGCCGGACCCCGGTGGGCCTGCCCGGCGCACTGATCGACTATGCCCAGGGCGATCAGCGCGGCATGCTGCTGGCGAGCCTCGACGGTACTCTATCGGCGGCCGAGGCGCGCAGCGACGAGGGGCTGATGATCGCCGAGGGCCCACAGCGGCGTAGCCTCTTCACCAGCCACGACGAATGGCGCCGCGCCCTGCAGGTCGCCATGGCCAAGGGCGTCTATCTGGCCCACTATCCGGTACTGGACACGACGGGCGAGCTCCTGCACTTCGAGTGCCCCTCGCGCCTGCGCCTCGCCAGCGAATGGCAACCCGCCGGCGTCTTCATGCCGTGGATCTCGCGCCTGGGGCTCGATAGCCAGCTCGACCTGGCGGTGATCGATGAGGCCATTCGCGACATCACTCAGCGCGGCAGGCCACTGGGCATCAACCTGTCGGCGGCGTCGATCCAGGACGTTCACTTCGTCATGGAGCTGCAGTCCCGACTCAAGGCGCGCCCCGACGTCGCCGATCTCCTGTGGCTGGAGCTTCCCGAAGCCATGGCCATCCATGACCTGACGAGCTTTCGCAGCCTGTGCCACGCCCTGCAGCCGCTGGGCTGCCGGATCGGCCTGGAGCACGTGGGCGCCTCCTTCACCCGGATCGCCGACCTGCAGGACCTGGGGCTCGCCTACCTCAAGCTCGACCGGACCCTGGTCAGGGGCATCGATCGGGTCGCCGAGCAGCAGACCATCCTGCGCGGCATGGCCACGCTCTGCCATTCGCTGGGCATCCTGGCCATCGGCGAGGGCGTCGAGCACCGGGAAGAGGCTCGCGTGCTCTTCGAGCTGGGCCTGGATGGCGCCACCGGGCCGGGCATTCGCCAGCACAAAAAGCCGGCGGACTGACCATGACAAGGGCCGGCATCTGCGAGGATGCTGGCCCCCGTAACCCCGGGCATGACACGCGCAGCTCGACGATAGAGTTCGAGCGCGAGCCCAGGCGGTCCCGCGGCACGGAGGCCGGCAAACGTGGTATCGTCTGCCCGTCCCCGAAACGGCGTGGTTATACCAAGGAGAACGTCATGGCCTCATCGGAAATCCAGAAGACCCGCGTGATCAACGAACTGCGGGGCTTCATCAAGAAACTTCTGCAGGATCCGAAGATTCTCGAGCAGTCACTGGACATTACCCGGCGCCAGCTCACCGAGCCGGGCGACGGCGACGTGATGGCACGGATCGCCAACGAGATCTCCGAGACGACCAGCGTGCACATCCCCGAGGATCCCACCGAACACTCGGAAGCCGACCGGCTGTTCCTGGAACTCCTCAAGGAAGTCGCCAGGGAGGAGCAGGCGCTCTACTGAGCCCTGTTGCCCGACGGTGCCTTCGTGACCGCGCCCGGCCCCTGTGCCGGGCGCGATCGTCAGCCCCCTCTGATCCGAGACGCGCCGTGCGGGCGGGCCACGTCATTGGTAGAATGCCGGCCACATCGTCACTGCTGCTTCCTTCGAATGACCTATCTGCTCAAGCTCCACCCCGAAATCACCATCAAGTCCCGCTCCGTTCGTCAACACATGACCCGCTGCCTCGCCAGCAACGTGCGCAACACCTTGCGCCTGCTGGAATCCGGCGTGCGCGTCAAGGCAAGCTGGGACGTCCTGCGCGTCAGCTTGCCGGAGACGCTGCCTGCCGAGCGCGAACGGGAGATGGAAGAGAGCCTGACGCGCATCCCCGGGATCCACGAGGTGCTGGCGACGCAAGAGGTCTCCTGCGGCTCACTCGACGAGGCCGCCGAATGGATCGTGCCCCACTGGACGCCGGCGATCGCCGGGCGCCGGTTCCGCGTCCGCGCCAAGCGGCGCGGCGAGCACGCCTTCTCGTCGGTGGATCTGGAACGCCATCTCGGTAGCGCCCTGCTGGCCGCCGAACCCTCGGCGCGGGTCGACCTGAAGCATCCCGAGGTGGTGGTGTCGGTGGAGCTGACCGGCCAGCGACTGCAGCTGATCCGCTCGCGCCGCCCCGGCCTCGGTGGCTACCCACTGGGCGTGCAGGGCGAAGCCCTGGCGCTGGTCTCGGGAGGCTTCGACTCGCCCGTGGCCGCCTGGCGCATGCTGCGCCGCGGCATCAAGACGCACTATCTGTTCTTCAATCTGGGCGGGCCGGCCCACGAGGCGGGCGTCAAGGAGGTGACTCATCACCTCTGGCAACGCTACAGCGCCTCGCACAACGTTGACTTCACCTCGGTGCCCTTCGAGGGTGTGGTCGCCGAAATCCTGCGCAGCATTCCCGATGGCCTGATGGGCGTGGTGCTCAAGCGCATGATGGTGCGCGTGGCCAGCCGCGTCGCGGCCCGTGCGAACATCCCGATGCTGGTCACCGGGGACGCCATCGCCCAGGTGTCGAGCCAGACGCTCACCAACCTGGCGTTGATCGACGCGGCCAGCGAACGGCCGATCCTGCGTCCGCTGGTCACCGAGGACAAGCAGGAGATCATCGACACGGCCCGCCGCATCGATACCGCCCGCTTCGCCGAGCAGATGCCGGAGTACTGCGGGGTCATCTCGCGGCGTCCCCACACCCGCGCGCCCGCCGACAAGGTGCAGGCCGCCGAGGCCGGCTTCGACTTCTCGGTGCTGGAGGCCGCCGTCGATGCCGCCACCGTGATCCGAGCCAATCGACTGGGGGAGAAGCCGCGCGAACCCGGCGAGGTGACCGTCGTCGACGGGCCGGCGCGACTCGCCGAAATGCCGGCGGTCAGCGTGATCGATATCCGCCGTCCCGACGAGTGCGAGGAAGCACCGCTGGCACTTCCCGACGTCCCCTGCCTGGAGATCCCCTTCTACGAGCTTCAGGACCAGGCACAGCACCTGCCCGCCGATCGCGACTACCTGCTCTACTGTGATCAGGGCGTGATGAGTCGCATGCAGGCGCTGCATCTCGCCGACCGAGGGCTCAATCACTTCGGGGTCTATCGCCGCGATGACGCGACCCGCACTCGCTTGTAGGGCGACTGTCGCCCACGCAATGCCTCGCCCAGTGCACGTGGCATGACGCGCACTGCTTGACTACGTTGAATGATGTACTGCCTCAAGACCGAGTTCGATACCGTCTGCGCATAACGGCGCCGGGAATGACTGGAAGACAGCGCCGTGCACTTCCTTGACGAGGAGTCGTGCCATGCCCTCTTCCCTGACGTATCCCGGTGTCTATATCGAAGAAGTCCCCAGTGGGGTGCGCACCATCACAGGGGTCGCCACCTCGATCACGGCCTTTATCGGCCGTGCCCAGCGTGGACCGCTCAACTCTCCGGTCCGTGTACAAAGCTTCGCCGAGTACACGCGAATCTTCGGTGGCCTGTGGCAACCGAGCACTTTGGGCTATGCGGTCAACCAGTTCTTCCAGCACGGCGGTGCCGATGCGCTGGTCGTGCGAGTCTTCAACGGCGATGCGACGGCCGGCGCCGCCACGCTCACCCTCGACACGGCCGGTGGCGCTCTGGTGCTCGAGGCGAGCAGTCCTGGCGAATGGGGCAATCGCTTGAGCGCGACCGTCGACCACCTGACGCGCGACACGGACGACACACTGCTGTTTAACCTGCTGGTACAGGAAATGGACGGCCCGGGCGGCACCACCGCGATCGCTAGCGAAGTATTTCGCAACGTGTCGGTCGATCCGGCCAGCCCGCGCTTCGTCGATACCGTGCTCAACGAGCAGTCCACCCTCGTCAATGTGCGCACATCGGCACCGGCCGACGAGAGCCCGACAGACGCCACCGTGCATGTCGCCAATCCGGATGGTACAGCCACCGCGGAAGGCACACTGGGCGCGAACGGTAGCGACATCACGGACGCCCAGATCAGCGGCGACCAGGATGAGCGCACCGGCATCTTCGCTCTCGAAGCGGCCGATCTGTTCAACCTGCTGTGTATTCCACCACTGACAAGAAGTGACGACCTTGACCCTGGTACCTGGGCCGATGCGGCTGAATACTGCCAGGATCGCCGGGCGATGCTGATCGTGGACGCGCCGTCGACCTGGACAAGCAATCCGACGACGGCCATTGACACCGCTGAGACGGGCATCAACAACCTCCGTGGCGATATCGGCAACAATCTTGCGATCAACGCGGTGGCCTATTTCCCGCGACTGCGGATGCCCGACCCGCTCGCCGAGAATCGCATTGCAGAGTTCGCGCCCTGCGGTGCCGTTGCCGGCATCATGGCGCGCACTGACGTGCAGCGCGGCGTATGGAAAGCACCGGCCGGGCTGGCGGCCTCGTTTTCCGGCGCCCGTGGCTTGTCCTACACCATGACCGATCAACAGAACGGCATTCTCAATCAGGTCGGGCTCAACTGCCTGCGCAGCTTTCCCGTCGCCGGCCATCTGGTGTGGGGCGCACGCACGCTGGCGGGTGCCGACCTGCTGGCCTCCGAATGGAAGTACCTACCGGTGCGTCGCTTCGCGCTGTTTCTCGAGGAGAGCCTCTACCGTGGTACCCAGTGGGTGGTGTTCGAGCCCAACGATGAGCCGCTGTGGGCCCAGATTCGCCTCAACCTCGGCGCCTTCCTGCAGACCCTGTTCCGCCAAGGCGCCTTCCAGGGCGCGAGCCCCCGCGACGCCTACTTCGTCAAGTGTGACAGCGAGACCACCACCCAGAACGACATCGATCGGGGCGTCGTGAATATCCTCGTCGGCTTCGCGCCGCTCAAGCCGGCCGAATTCGTGGTCATCAAGATCCAGCAGATCGCCGGCCAGATCGCGGTGTAAGGAGCCCCCCATGGCACAGTTCAGCGTCAATGCCCAGCGCTTCGATCCCTACAAGAACTTCAAGTTTCGGGTGAAATGGGATGGCCGCTACGTGGCGGGCATCAGCAAGGTCGGCGCCCTCAAGCGCAGCACCGAGCTGGTCGAGCACCGCGAGGGCGGCGATCCTTCCACCTCCCGCAAGTCGCCGGGGCGCACCAAGTACGAGGCCATCACCCTGGAGCGCGGCGTCACCCACGACGTCGAGTTCGAGCAGTGGGCCAACAAGGTGTGGAACTTCGGCGCGGGCCTGGGGGCAGAGGTCTCGCTCAAGGACTTTCGCAAGGACCTGATCATCGAGGTCTACAATGAGGCCGGCCAGCTGGCGCTCGCCTACAAGGTGTTCCGCTGCTGGGTCTCGGAGTACCAGGCCCTGCCCGACCTGGACGCCAACGCCAATGCCGTCGCCATCCAGACCCTCAAGCTCGAGAACGAGGGCTGGGAACGCGACTATGACGTGACCGAACCGACCGAACCTAGCTTCACCGAGCCGGCGTGACGTCATGATGGCACTCAGCCCGAAGCGTCTGCTGTGGGCCTGGGAGCACGGCCGGCGCCGCCACCCCATCGACCGCGCCCTGCTGCTGCATGCCCTGGCGGCCCCAGACCTGCCTCCCGAGCGACTCGCCGATCAGCCACTCGGCTGTCGCAATGCCGCGCTGTTCACCCTGCGCTGTGCCGCCTTCGGCAGCCGGCTGGACGCCTGGCTCGACTGCCCGGCCTGCGGCGAACGGCTGGAGTTCCCCCTCGAGGCGTCTCAGCTTCCCCCGACGTCGGCCCAGCACGCCGAGCCGCTCAGAGTGGCCGGCCATCGGCTGACGCGCCCCACCAGTCGCCACTTGGCACGCCTGGTACCCCTCGACGACGAACGACAGGCGGCCATGCAGCTGCTGCGCGATTGCCTGCCCTCCAACGCGCCGCTGCCCGAAGATGAGGCTGCCCTCACCGACCTGCTCGAGGCGGCCGAGGCCGCCCTGGAAGTCCAGGACCCCTGGGCCGAGCTGTCACTGGCGTTTGGCTGCCCTGCCTGCGGCCATCAGGACAGCGCCAGCTTCGATATCGCCGACTATCTGTGGGAGGAGATCGACGCCCGGGCCCGAGAGCTGCTCGACGATGTCCATGTCCTGGCCCGGGCCTACGGCTGGAGCGAGCCTCAGGTTCTTGCGCTGAGCGATGCGCGCCGCACGGCCTACCTCGAGCGGGTGCAGGCATGAGCGGCCTGTTCCAGCGACTCGCCAGGCAGGCCCGTGATCCGGCCTCCTTGCGGGTTCATGCGCCGGCGCGGCTGCCCTATCAGTCGGCACCCACGCCCCTTTCGGATCCACCGGCGAGCGTACCGTCCCCGCTGACGCCCCCGGCCAGCGCCACCCCCAAAAGGCCATCCGCACTTTCGCCGCAGCACGATGCCGCGCCGCCCACCACCGCATTCGAGATCGAGATTGCGCCGCGCGATGGCCAGGCTCCGGCCGCGGCCCAGCGCGAGGTCGAGGCGCCGCGGCCACCGCCGGTCGTTGTCCCCTCCGCCAAGCCCGAGCCCCCATCGCCGTCGACCTCCACCACGGCGGCCGTCCAAAGGCCCGTGACCGGCTCAGGGTCGACCGCGCCACCGCCGCCACCGACGGCCGCCTCCGAGCCTCGCCTTCGCGTCCGGGCACCGGTACGGCAAACATTCCCCGTCAATACGCCGGCCGCGCCCTCGCCATCTCCGCAGACTCCAGCGCCGCCGACCTTTCCCCCCATGGCCGGCACTCCCGACGTCCCCGGCCCTCCCGACGCCCTGTTGCCGCCCATCGAGCCCCCCGGGAGATCCCAACTCACCCGTCCAGGCCCGAGGCGGCAACGCCCGCGGCGAACGCCACGGATAGCGGCCCTGCCGAGGTGCACGTGCATATCGGCCGCATCGAGGTCACCGCCGTCCAGGACAGCCCGCCGGCCAAGCACTCGGCACGTAAGGGCAAGCCGCCCATGTCCCTGGACGAGTACCTGGCCCGGCACCAGGGAGAGGACGCATGAGCACGGCGCTGGCCATCGCCGGCATCACCGCCGTGCTGCGCGACCGGCTCAACGACGGCCTGGTCAATCACAATGTGGCCGGCCTGCTGGGCAGCACGGTGACCGTGAGCGTGCTGGCCCCGGACCGCGTCGTGCCCACGGACGGCACCGAGTCAAGCCAGCTTAACCTGTTCCTGTATCAGGCCCTGCCCAACCCCGCCCTGCGCAACCAGGGTCTGCCCAGCCACGACGCCGACGGGCGCCAGCGCCTGAGCAACCCGCCCCTGGCCCTGGATCTGCGTTACTTAATCTCGGCCTACAGCGGCGGCGATCTACATGCCGAGATCCTGCTCGGCTACGCCATGCAGCTGATGCACGAGTTCCCCATCCTGACCCGGGACATGATCCGCACGGCTCTGACCCCCTCGCCGGACGTGGGCGTGGTCCTGCCGCCGGCCCTGCGCGCCCTGGCCGACTGCGGCCTGGCGGACCAGGTCGAGCTGCTGCGCATCACGCCCCTCAACCTGAGCACCGAGGAAAGCTCCAAGCTCTGGTCGGCGACCCTGTCCAGCCTACGCCCGACCGCGGCCTACAACGTGTCCGTGGTCCTTATCGAGGCGACCCGGACCACCCGCTCCGCCCTGCCGGTGCTGAACCGGGGCGAAGTCGATCCGGTGTCCGGGCGCGAGCGCGGCATTATCGTCGCCCCGGGCCTCGTCCCACCCCTGCCCGGCCTGGACAGCATCCTGCCCGCCGGCAACCAGCCGACAGCGCGCCTGGGTCACACCATCGTCCTGCACGGCCACCACCTGAACGGCACGGCTCGGGAAGTCGTGCTGGCCAATACCCGCTTCGCGGTGGACGAAGTCCTGGCGGCCGGCGGTCCCAACCTGGGCGAGCGCATGGAGTTGGTCATTCCCCAGGCCCGCGCCGCCGAATTCCCGGTGGGGGTGTACACCGCCCAGGCCCGCCTGGTCATGCCGGGGCAGGGCGAGCCCCGAGACAGCAACCGCCTGGCCTTCGCCCTGGCCCCGGACATCGGCAACCTGCCCCAGGCCGTGGCTCGGGACGGCAACGGTGATGCCCTGGTGAGCATCGCGTTCACGCCCGAGTTGCGCGCCGGCCAGCGCGCCAGCCTGTTCGTCGGACAGCGGGAAATCGAGCCCCAGGGCGTCGCGGCTCCCACCGCGACTCTGGACTTTCTCATCGAGGATGCCGAGCCCGGCGAACACCTGGTCCGCCTGCGCATCGACGGCATCGACAGCCCCATCGTGAACCGCGGCGCGACGCCGCCGGTCTTCCTCAACCGACGGCTGACGATCACATGAACGCGCCGGCGGAACTGGACTGGATCGGCGCCAACCAGCAATGGCTGGTGGCCGAGTTCGCCCGCCTGCGTGCCCTGCTCGGCAATGGCGAGCCCGAGGCCGCCCGGGAGCGGCTGGAGGCGCTTCGGCAGTGCATGGAGCGGCCGCCGGCTATCGATATCCTGGCCGAGCTGTTCGGTCTGAGCGGTTTCGAGCGTGATGTGATCCTGCTAGCCGCGGGCGTGGAGATGGATGCCCGCCTGGCCGTGCTCTGCGCCGAGGCCGCCGGCCGGGCGGCGCGGGGCGGGGCCAGCTTCGGCCTGGCCCTGGCCGCCTTGCCCGAGCCCCACTGGAGCGCACTGGCGCCCCTGGCCCCCCTACGCCGCTGGCGGCTGCTGGAAGTGGAAGACAGCGCCGGGCTGACCGCCGGGCGCCTGCGCCTGGACGAGCGCGTACTGCACTATTTGGCCGGCCTGAACTACCTGGATCACCGTCTGGCTCCCCTGCTTCAGATCGTGCCCCCGTCCGGCCTGATGAGCGAACGCCACGCCGCGATCGCCGAGACCGCGGCCCGTCGCCTGGAGCGCCGCGGAAGCCTCTCGCCGGTGCTGCTCGGCGGCGACGACGCCGCCGGGCAGGAGGACGTGGCGGCCACCATCGCCCGGCGGTTCGATCTGAACCTGTTCCGCCTGCGCGCCGGCGACATCCCGGGCCCGGCCCACGAACAGGAGGCTCTGGCCCTGCTCTGGCAGCGCGAGGCGGCCCTGCTGGGCGGCGGGCTGCTGATCGTCCACCAGAACGGGGAGGCCCGGGTGGCGGCACGCCTTTGCGCGCGCATGGAGGGCCTGGTGATCCTGGCCGGGCGCCAGGCACCGGAGCTGGCGGGCGAATGCTTCCCGGTGGATCGGCCCGACGCGCCGGAACAACGCCGGCTCTGGCGCGAGGCCCTGGGTCGGCGGGCCGATAGCATGGACGTGGACGCCCTGGCTGGACAGTTCCGGCTCGGTGCCCGGCGCATCGCCGCCCTCGCCGGGGCGCTGGACGAGGACGACGGCGAGAACGGCATCGCGGCCCTGCAACGCGCCTGCCGGGGCGAGGCGCCGCCCATGACCGAGCTGGCCCAGCCTGTCCCCGCCCAGGCCAGCTGGGATGAGCTGGTGCTGCCCGAAGCCCAACTGTTCACGCTGCGCCAGATCGCCGTACACGCCCGACACCGCCTGATCGTGCACCACGACTGGGGCTTCGCCGGGCACTGTTCCCGTGGCCTGGGCATCGCCACCCTGTTCTGGGGCGACTCGGGCACCGGCAAGACCCTGGCCGCCGAGGTCCTGGCCAGGGATCTGGATCTGGCGCTGTACCGCATCGACCTGTCCGCCGTGGTCAGCAAGTACATCGGCGAGACCGAGAAGAACCTGCGCAAGGTGTTCGACGACGCCGAGGAACTGGGCGCAATCCTGCTGTTCGACGAGGCCGACGCCCTGTTCGGCAAGCGCAGCGAGGTCAAGGACAGCCACGACCGCTACGCCAACATCGAGGTCAGCTATCTGCTGCAGCGCATGGAGACCTACCGTGGCCTGGCGATTCTGACCACCAACCACAAGGCGACCCTGGACAGCGCCTTCGCCCGCCGCCTGCGCTTCGTCGTGCATTTCCCGTTTCCCGACACCGCCCAGCGCGAATGCCTGTGGCGCGGTGTGTTCCCGGCGGCGGCGCCCCGCGACGGACTGGACTACGCCAAGCTGGCGCGCCTGGCCGTGCCCGGCGGCACCATCCGCAACATCGCTCTGACCGCGGCCTTCCTCGCCGCCGAGGCGCAGGCGCCGGTGGCGATGAACCATCTGCTGCGCGCCGCCCATATCGAGGCGACCAAGCGCGACAAGCCGATCTCCGAGAGCGAAACCCGGGGGTGGATATGACTCGCATCGTCCTGCACGTCGACCGGCTGGTGCTGCGCGGCGTGGCCCCCGGCGACGCCGCCGCGTTGGGCGAGGCCCTGCGCGCGGAGCTGGGCCGCCGCCTGGCGCAGCCGGGTGCGCTGGACGCCTTGCGGGCGGCGAACGGGCAACACCGCTTGGATGCCGGCCGCCTGCGCCTGGCGCCGGAACGGGGCACGGCGGCGCTGGGCAAAGCCGTGGCGCGGCGAATCATTCCGGGAGGCGAGCCATGAGCCGCAGCCGGATGGACCAGCACGCCGGCGTCATCACCACGCCCGGCGCGGTGCTGCAGCGCGCCTGCACCTGCGGCAAGAGCGCCTCGGAACTGACCGGGGAGTGCGAGGAATGCGCGCGCAAAAAGTCCCTGGGACTGCGCGCCAAGCTGGAAATCGGCCCGGCCGGAGACGCCCTGGAACGCGAAGCGGACCGGGTGGCCGACGCGATGGTCGAGGGTGCGACCGACGTGAGCCATCCCGGGGCCGTCTCGCCGGTCAAGCTATCCCGCGAGGCCAGTCCCGGCGCCGACGCGGCCGCCGCCGACACGGGGTTGGTGGGCCAGGCACTACGCGGCCCCAGCCAGGCCCTGCCGCCGGTGGAACGGGCCTACTTCGAACAAGGCCTGGGCCATGATTTCTCGCGGGTGCGGGTGCACACCGACGCCCTGGCCGCGGCGTCGGCTCGCTCGGTCCAAGCCAAGGCCTATACCGTCGGCCGCGACCTGGTGTTCGGCGCCGGTCACTACGCGCCGCAACACCGGGAGGGGCGGCGCCTGTTGGCCCACGAACTGACCCATGTCGCGCAGCAGTCGCCGGACCTGCGCCGTGCTCCCGAAGACTCGCCGGCCGCCGCATCCGCGCCCGATCCGCTGTGCGACGATTTCGACTTCGAGCGGGCCCGCCGGGAAGTCGTCGCCCAGACCGCGCATTTCCTCAGCGCCGACGACATGCTGCCCCTGATCCGCGCGCTGAAACCGATCCGGCGCTGCGCCAGCGACGCGCAGAAAACCCTCGTCCGTCAGGCGCTGGACATCGCCATCTCCTCCACCAAGGCGGACGAGGCCTGGCAGGCGGCGGGCACGCCCTTCGGCGGCTATACCGGCTTCTATCCCGGTTACGCGTCCGACGTGAAAACCCACCTGGGCAAGCTGGGCGCCAGCGAGTCCCTGCCCTCGGCGACCTTCAAATTGTCCGGCGAGGGCACCAAACACAAGAGCCGCGCCAAGGCCGCCGCGAACCGCGACGTCGCCGACCTGGAGCGCACCGACATCGTATATTTCCGCGGCCACCAGTTCGCCCAATACAAGGCGCCCGGCCTGTTCTCCAACGGCGGCGAGACCCGCGGATTCGACCTGCGCTACGTGGAGAAGATCGGTGGCTTCACCAACGTCAAGCTGTTGATCAGCACGAGCTGCGCGACGCTGTGCAAGGAAGCGGTGGAGGTGTTCCGCAGCCTGTTCCCCAACGCCGTGATCCTGGGTTACCGCAAGTCGGCGCCGCTGGAGGGCGGTGCCGTCCGTTCCGAGCTGACCGCGAAGCTGAACGCGCTCAACCGCCCCCTGCTGCTGGATCAGCCCCTGGACATGAGCGCGATCATTTCCACCTGGCAGTCGATCGTCGAAACCAAGCACAAGGGTCATACCGCGCCCCAGCCCGGCTATTGTGAGGGCGGCACGGTGAAGTACTGGGACGGCGCCGCCTGGCAGACCATCGGCGCGGCCGACGCCGCCAATTCCTGCAAGGTGAAGGGAGATTTCCGTGGCCAGTATCCCGAGCCCTGAATCTCGGCGGGCCCCGCAATGAGCGCCCCTCAAGCCGAGCCCCAGCTCAAGCCGGTGCAGGCTGCTGCGACCGGAGCGAGCGGCCTGCTGCAGCGCAAATGCGCCTGCGGCAAGGCGGCGGGCGGGCTGACTGGTGAGTGCGAGGATTGCGGCCGGGAGAGCCTGAGCGGGGTACAGACCAAGCTGCTGGTCGGCGCCAACGACGATCCCCTGGAACAGGAGGCCGATCAGATCGCCGGGCACGTGATGGCCATGCCCGCGGCGCCGGGAACGCCGAGTTTGCCGGTGTCGTCCGGCGCACGCAAGCCGCCGCCGGACCAGGCGTGTTACGGCCACGATATCCGGCGCATGGGCGTGCGCCCCGAGCTGCCGGAAGGTGCCGATCTGCTGCAGGGTGGCTCGCCCCTGGCGCCCGGGCTGCGCCGCTTCTTCGAATCCCGCTTCGGCCGCGATCTCTCGGAAGTGCGCGTGCATACCGGCCCGCGTTCGGAAGCGGTGAGTGATGCCCTGAACGCCCACGCCTTCACCTACGGCAGCCATGTCTGGCTGGGCCGCGACCACCGTCCCGCCGTGGATTTCCTGATGGCCCATGAACTGGCCCACGTGATCCAGCAGCGCCAGCCGAAGGCGCTGCCGGGTGCCGAGCGAGACCCGGCCTCCTCCGCGACCGAACCGTTGGTCCGGCGCCTGGAGCTGGGCCATCCGTTCTGGGTTCCCCTGGGCGCCAAGGGCATGAAGACCGGCAGCGACATCCACGGCGAGCTGCTGCCCCTGGCCCAGGCCAGCAACAAGAACCTGGACGTGGAAGCCCCGGCGCCCAACGCGGTCTTGAACGCTCACGGTCTGGGTCTGCAGGGCCGCATCGATCTCTATCAGGGCAAGAATGGCGGCGGTTTTCATGCCCAGGTCGGACTGTTCTTCGACGGGCCAAAGGGCGCGAAAAACGCGGATGTGTTGACCGCGGCCCCGACCAAACACCGGCATGCCAGCGCGGCCGGGATCACGGCCGGCCATTTCAACCCCTTCGTCACCGCGACCGGCGGTATTGACGGTATCGCCAAGGGGCCGAACGAGGTCCAGATCGGCGAATTGAAGCCGGCGGCCAAACCGCTGCTGGACAAGGGTTCGGAGCAGATCAAGCATTACCAGGAAGGGATGAAGGACGCCGCTCGGCTCACCAACGACTGGGCGAAATCCCGCAAGACCCTCGTCACCGACCGCTGGAAGCTGAACAGCCCCGGGGTGATGCCGGACAGCGCGGTGAAGTTCCAGCGAAACGGCAAGGAACTCAAGTTCAATCCCGCCAGTCCCCGCGAGGACGAGACCCTGGTCCTGGCGACGGTCCGGGAAAGCAGCAGCGTCGGCGCCAAATACGTGTTCAAGGTCCGCTTCAACCCTGCCGCCCACGGCCTGCCGCCCATCAAGGGCGGCCTGTACGCCCAGAAATTCGGCTCCGGCAACGGACTTTGGATGTATTTCGCCCGGCCCAAGGATCTGGCCGGCGCGCTGAAGCTGGCGCGCAGCGCCCTGATCAAGGGCGAGATGACCGAGGCCAACAGGGTCCAGGATCAGGTGATCAATCCCCTGTTCGAGGCACCGAAGAAGAAGGCCGGCCCCAAGATCGCCAAGCTCCCGCTCAGCCGCCAAGAATTCGGGGCCGCGCCGGTTGCCCTGCGAGCGGCATCCCCCACGATCCGGCGCGCCCCGAAAGCGCCGGAAATGACCGACGACTTCAAGCACGCCAAATGGAAGACCGATCAGAAGACCCTGCGCGACGAGCTGTTCGGTCCCGCCGCCAAGGCGGGCACCAAGAAGAAGGTCGCCTCCCTGGAGTTGCTGGAGCGCGCCTATGAGGCCGAGGAGGCGCTGGACAAGGTGCCCGGGACGGGCAAGTCCAAGCTGCCGGACAAGCGCGCGGACGTGGTCAAGATCGTCACCGGCAAGGGCACTGCCCAGGAAACCAAGACTCGCCAGCTCGCCGACCTGGCGAGCTGGCTGCGGGGTTGGACCGGCAAGCCCGCCGAGGTGCTGGGCCTGTTCCGCAACACCTTCGGCGACAGCTTCGTGTTCGTCGCCAACAAGCTGGCCGACTTGCGCGACAAGCTCCGGAAGAAATTCTACGAGACCTTCGACAAGCACCCGTCGAAGGCCACCAGCGGCAAGGGCAAGATCATCGCCAAGGCCCTGCTCAAGGCCCTGCTGCAGGTGGCCAAGGTCCTGATCCCGCGCGCGCTGCACCTGTACCTGGATGCCGTGGTCGCCGGCAGCAAGAAAAAGCTCGCCAAGCTGTTCGACATCGATCCCATGAAGCTGCTGGAGGACAGCTTCGGCAAGGCGTTCAAGGACTGGGTCGATAAGCTGATCCAGTTCAAGAAAGACGCGGAGGAACACGTCAAGAACACCGTCGCCAAGTACACCAAGGACCTGGCCTGGTTCCAGGCGGTGATCGACAAATCCAAGTACATCGGTCCAATCCTGGAGGCCGCAGGCGTCGCGATCCAGTGCGGCAAGAAACCGGGCTGGAACTGCCTGCTGCTGTTGTCGAGCAAGTACCGGCAATGCGGTATGGAGATGGCGCTCAACCTGTGTCCGGTGCAGAAGCAAGTCGCCAGCGCGGTGGCGGCCGTTGGCCCCCTGGCCAATCTGCCCGCGACCCTGGCGCAGAGCGCCCTGGACGTCTCCAAGGAAGCGGCCCCGGACGGACTGAAAGAGATCTTCGACGAGAAGGTCGGCGCCTCCGGCGACTTCGACAGCAACGATATCGACTGCGAGGACACGCCGCTGGAGACTGATTGCCCGGCCCTGATCCCATTGCCTCTGCCCTTGCCAGGGACGCCGAAACCCGACGAATCCAAGAAGGACGAACCACCCCAGAAGGGACCGGAAGCGGAAAGGCCGCCGGAACCGCCACCGCCGCCCAAGCCAGAGGAAGAGAAGCCGCCGAAGGCGCCCGACGAACGCCAAGAGTCTCAGGGCGGCGAAGATGGTGGCAAGAGCGCGCCCGGCGGCACCGAGCCGGCCAAGAAACCCAGAAAATCGGAAGAAGAACCGGGCGGCAAGCCGCGTCCGGAAGGCAAGGAGGGCAAGGCAGAGAAGCCGGAAGGCGGCAGCGAGCAGGGTGGCACGGCCAAGGGCGAGCCCGAGGGCAAGAAACCGGAACTCAAGCCCGGCGAAGAACCCGAACCCGGCCAGACCGAGGGCGACAAGCCCGGGACCGGCGCCCAGCACAAGCCCGAGAGCGGCAAGCCGGGCGGCGCCGCCGACCAGCCCGGCGGTGAGCAACCAAAGCCGGAGAAAGTGCATGAGGAGCTCAGCAAGTTGCTCAACGAGCAAGGACCGGAGGGCGTGGGGGCTTTGGCCGAACTCGCCCAGGCCGCCGGCATGCCGGGCGACCAGCCCCTGACCGCGGATCAGGTCAAGAAGCTGCGCGAGCTGCTCAAGCGGGGCAAGTTGTCGGCCCAGGAGTTACAGGACCTCACCGGTCCCAAGCCCAAGCCTGAGGTAAAGAAGCGCGCCAAGCCCCTGGAAAAATTCCTGGAGAAGCAAGCCCATCGTGCCGTGATGGAGCAGACCCTGGAGAAGCTGCGTCAGAAGCAGTACGAGTTCAAGTTTCAGGAAATGGCCAAGCACAAGGTGCACTGGAAGATCCTGATCCCCTACAAGCCCGGTCCCTTCCGCAACGCGCCCGCCCTGATGTGGGACACCCATATCCGCGCCGCCGGCGTGGTCGACGGCGAATTCGGCAAGTGCTACGACGGCGGCAAGATCCCGCTGACCATCACCAAGGCCGACATGCGCGAGGAAGGCACCGAGAAGAAGGTCATCGTGCACACGCCTTTCCACGACAAGGACGCCCAGCTCACCGGCGGCGTCTGCCCGACGCCGCCCCAGCCCAAGGGCGGCGGCGCCGGCCAGGGGCAAGGACCACAGGACGAAGGCGATAGCGGCGGCAAAGCCCAGGATGGCGGCAAGGTTCAGGACGGCGGAAAGGATCAGGGCCAGGCCCAGGAACCGCCGGTCGAAGGCAAGGGTAAGCCCGAGCCGAGCGAGGTGGATTCCGACGTGAAGCCGGGCGACAAGGGCGATCCGAAGGAGAAGGAAGCCGGCGGCAAGGAGCAGGAGGAAGCAAAGGACAAGGGCAAGCCCGATGCGGAACAAAAACCGGAACAAGCCCCGGATGCGGAACCGGAACCCAAGGAGAAGGACGAGGAACCGGATTTCCCGCTGGACGTGGCGACCTTGGGCAAGTCCTGCGGACTGCCGCCGGAATGCACCCTGGAAACCTTCCTGGTGGACTTCGAGGAGTTGGGCAATCCAGAGGACGGCTGGCAGGTGATGCCCGACAAGGACAAGGATCCGGACGGGACCCAATCCATCGTCAATCCGCCCAACAAGGTCGCGCCCTTCACCCTGCGCACCACCGACAGCGGCGAGCAGGAAATCGTGATCAGTTGCCAGGACAAGACTTGCGTCGTGGGCAAGGTCGTGCCCTCCCCGGTCAGCGCCGAGATGGTGGAACTGGTGTCCGGCTCCCTGCTCGACGCGCTCAGGGCACTGCTACGCAAATACATCAAGGCCAAGCGCGGCGGAACGACCAATCGTGCCGAACGCATCCACCTCTTAAGCGGCGGCCGGCAACAAGGCCCAACGGAGTGATGAACCGATGAGCGGCTATTCCCAATCCCCACGCCTGGTCAAGGGCGGCATCGTGCTGGTCGACCCGGAATCGGCCCGGGTGCGACGGGTGATCGCGCTGCAGTACAACCCGGATTCGCTGACCCGCACGCTGCAAGTGCAGACCCCGGGCGAAGGCGCCGAGCGCGCCGAGGCGCTGCGCCTGACCGGGCCGGCGGTGGAAACGCTCAGCCTCGAGGCGGAGATCGACGCGGCGGACCAGCTCGAATTTCCCGACCGCCATCGGGCCACGGTCGAGGCCGGCATCGCGCCGCAGCTCGCGGTGCTCGAAGCGTTAATCAACCCAACCAGCAGCGAACTGCTCGTGCGCAAGGCGCTGGCCGATGCGGGCACCCTGGAGATCGCACCGATGGAGTCGGCGCTGACGTTGCTGGTCTGGGGCGCCAACCGCATCGTGCCGGTGCGGGTGAACGACTTCTCGATCACCGAAGAGGCCTTCGACCCGTCGCTAAATCCCATCCGCGCCAAGCTCACCCTGGGGCTGCGCGTGCTGACCATCGACGACCTGGGCTTCGATCACAAGGGCGGCAGCCTGTTTATGGCCTACCTGCAGTCACGCGAAAAGCTCGCCGGCCAGGCCGCCACGGTCGGCTTCGACGCCCTCGGCATTGGAGGCTTGCCATGACCGACCCGCTCAAGGCCTTCCTTCAGGCCAATGCCCTCACCTCGCCGGCCTTCGCGCCCGACAGCCGCTATCACGGTCTCGACACCGCCCAGTGGACGGCTCCCGACGGCACGCCGGTCACCTACGTCAGGCGGCGTTTCGTTCCGCCGCCCGAGCGATTCGCCACGCTGCGCGAACATGTCGTGGAGATGGGCGACCGCCTCGACAACCTCGCCGCCCACTACCTGGGCGACCCGCAGCAGTACTGGCGGCTGTGCGACGGCAACGGCACCCTACGCCCGGAGGAGCTGACCGACTCGCCCGGCCGCCGGCTGCGCATCACCCTGCCGGAAGGCGTGCCTGGAGGCACCGATGTCGAGCTCTAGCGCCCTGCACTTGAGCCTGATGATCGGGCCGGTTGCCCCAATGCCGGTACCCGCGCTGATGATCGACGCCCTGGAGTTCGTGGAGGTCAGCCATGCCACGGGCACGACCAGCGCCTTTCAGCTGCGCTTCAAGGTGACCAGCCAGTCGGCGCTGAACACCATCTTCCTGGTCGCGACCGGCCAGAACACCACCCTGGGCACCCCGCCGCTGCGCGTGGTGCTGATCGTCACCCTGAACGGCCGGCCCCGCCCGCTGTTCGACGGCGTGGTAAGCCAGGTGGAGGTGCAGCCCGGCCAGAGCGACCAGCCGGGCAGCATCTCGGTGACCGGCGAGGACCTGACCCGGGTGATGGACCTGATCGACTTTTCCGGCGTGCCCATGCCCATGCCGATCCCCGCCCGGGTGGCGCTGATCTGCGCCAAGTACGCGGCCTTCGGCATCGTTCCGCTGCCGATCCCGGAGCTGTTTCCCGATGTGCCGATCCCGGTGGAGCGCATCCCCGCCCAGCAGGGTACCGACCTGGCGTATATCCAGCAGCTCGCCGAGGAGGTCGGCCATGTGTTCTACATCGAGCCGGGCGAGGTGCCGCTGACCAACGTTGCCTACTTCGGGCCCGAGATCAAGGTCGGTCTGCCGCAGCCGGCGCTCAATCTCGACATGGACGCCCACACCAACGTCGAGTCGATGAACTTCAGCTTCGATCCCACCAAGGGGGTGCTGCCGGTAGTGCTGATCCAGAACCCGCAGACCCGCGTGCCGATCCCGATTCCGATCCCCGATCTCAACCCGCTGCAGCCGCCGCTGGGCGCGCTGCCGGCGCCGATCGCCCGGCTGAAGATGATGAAGGACACCGCCAAGCTGAACCCCATGCAGGCGATCCTCAAAGGGCTCAACGAGGCGAAGAAATCCCAGGACGCGGTCAGCGCCAGCGGCAGCCTCGACGTGCTGCGCTACGGCCGGCTGCTCGAGGCGCGCAAGCTGGTCGGCGTACGCGGCGCAGGCATCGCCTATGACGGTCTCTACTACGTGAGCCGCGTCACCAGCACCATCAAGCGCGGCGAGTTCACGCAGCGCTTCGAGCTCACGCGCAACGGCCTGATCTCGCTCACCCCGACGGTCCCGGCATAAGGAGGCCAGCATGACGGAACGCTACATCGGCAAATACCGCGGCGTCGTGCTCAACAACGTCGACCCGCTGCAGCAGGGCCGCCTGCAGATCCAGGTGCCCGACGTGGCCGGGCTTGCGCCCACCAGCTGGGCAATGCCCTGCGTGCCGCTGGCCGGCCTGCAGAACGGCATGATGGCGCTGCCGGTGATCGGCTCCGGGGTCTGGGTGGAGTTCGAGCAGGGCAACCCGGATCACCCGATCTGGGTCGGCTGCTTCTGGGGCAGCGCGGCCGAAGTGCCGGCGCTCGCGCTGGCCACACCGCCCGGACTCTCCGCCATCACCCTGCAGACCCCGCTGCAGAACGGTATGACGATCTCCGATCTGCCCGGCCCCACCGGCGGCATCATGCTCAAGAGCGCCACCGGGGCCACGCTGATCGTCAACGACACCGGCATCTACATCCAGAACGGCAAGGGCGCCATGATCACACTGGTCGGCCCGACGGTGACGATCAACAACGGCGCGCTGACCGTGATCTAGAGAGAACATCGATATGCCCGGTCCCCTTCTCCATCTTGGCGCCTCGGTACTCTGCGCCCACGGCGGCACCGCCATCCCCACGGTGCCCAATCCCCGCGTGCTGGTGAGCGGGCAACCCACGGTGCTGATGAACGGGCCCTACGCGATCGCCGGCTGCCCGTTCAATGCCGGCGGCTCACCGGTGCCTTGCGTCACCGCCCAGTGGGTGGTGGCGGCCTTGCGCGTCACCTCGGGCGGCCAGCCACTGGTGCTGATGGACAGCCAGGCCCTGTGCGTTCCCAACGGCACGCCGCTGCTGCCGGTGTCGGCACAGACGCGGGTGATCGGGAGCTGACTGATGACACAACGCCTGCATTTTCCCTATCGCTTCGACGGCCGCGGCCACACTCGCGACGACGAGGAGGCGGCGTGGATCCGCGGCCTCATCGAGCAGGTGCTGTTCACCGCGCCGGGCGAGCGGGTGATGCGCCCGAACTTCGGCAGCGGACTGCGCGAGCTGGTGTTCGCCCCCAACTCGCCAGAGCTGGCCGCGACCACGCAGTTTCTCGTCCAGGGTGCCCTGCAGCAGTGGCTGGGCGAGCTGATCGCGGTCGAGGCGGTTGAAGTCGAGGCCGTGGAGGCCCGCCTCTCGGTCACCGTGCGCTATCGGATCCGCCGCAGCGATGCCCAGCAGACGGCGACCTTCATCCAGGGAGGTGGCCCATGATCTATACCTGCTGCGACGAGAACCGCCGCGCCGCGGTCGACGCCCACCCGACGCTCAACGGCATCGATTTTCTCGAGGTGCTCGACAAGGACTCGCCCGAGGAGGACCTGCGCCAGCGAACGCTGCTGGTGCGCCTGCTCAAGCCCGTGCCCGGCGGTATCGCCCCCCATAACGTGCGTCTCGAGGGCGGCGAGCGAATCCGCGACATCGGCGTCACCTGGGTGGGTATCGCCAGCGCCCCGCCGCCGTCACCGGTGACGACCCAGGCCGAGCGGGACCATTTCACCGCGCTGCCGGAGACGGATCGCGTCCTGCTGGTGCGCACCGACCGCGCCGGCGACTTCTCCCACTATCGGCTGATCCTCGAACAGGCGGTGGACAGCCAGGTGCCGCTGCCGGATTTCGACCCGCGCCTGTCGGCCGTCGCCTTCGGCTTCAAGGTCGAGTGCCCGAGCGACTTCGACTGCGCCGTCGCGCGCGACTGCTCCCCCGAGCCGCGCACCCCGCCGGACCTCAACTACCTGGCCCGCGACTACGCCAGCCTGCGCCGTCTGGTGATCGACCGCCTGAGTCGCCAGATGCCCGGCTGGCGCGATCGCAGCCCGGCGGACCTGGCCACTACCCTGGGCGAACTGATCGCCTACGTGGGCGACCTGCAGCACTATCAGCTCGACGCCATCGGCAGCGAAGCCTACCTGCATACCGCGCGCCGCCGCACCAGCCTGCGCCGCCATGCGCTGCTGGTCGACTACCACCTGCACGAGGGCTGCAATGCCCGGGCCTGGCTGCATGTCGAGATCTCCAGCGGCCCGCCCTTCGCGCTGCCCGACGGCCTGCAGTGCTTCACCTCCGTGCCGGGCGTACCGGCGCGCATTGCCCCCGCCTCGCCCGAGGCGCGCCCCCTGCGCGAGGCGGCGCCGCTGGTGTTCGAGCCACTACTGCTCGAGGACCAGCCGCGCCCCCCGCTGCACCCCGATCACAATCGCTTCGACTTCTACACTTGGGGCGACGTGCGCTGCTGCCTGCCGGTGGGTGCCACGAGTGCGACGCTCGAGGGCCATTGGCCCGATCTCGCGGCCGGCGAGGTGCTGGTGTTCGAGGAGGTGCTCGGCCCGCGCACCGGCGAGGCGGCCGATGCCGACCCCGCCCATCGCCATGCCGTGCGGCTGACCTCGGTGCGCGCCTTCGACGGTGCCAGCCGGCTCACCGATCCGCTCGACGATACCGAGATCACCGAGATCCGCTGGCACGCCGAGGACGCCCTGCCCTTCCCGCTGTGTCTGTCCAGCGAGACCGACGAGGACCACAGCAAGGAGATGCTCAGCCACGTCAGCATCGCGCTGGGCAATATCGTGCTCGTCGATCACGGCGAGCGCATCCTGGACGAGGCGCTCGGGCGCGTGCCCGAGGCGCGGCTGCACTATCCGGCGCTGGCCACCGATGCCTGCGCCCGGGAAGCCCCCGAGCCGCTGCCGCCGCGCTTTCGCCCGCGTCTCGCCGAGGGGCCGGTGACCCACCAGGGGCAGATCGTCAAGACGCGCCTCGAACATGGCCAGCGCCGCAGCGAGCGCCTGGCCTTCGACCCGGAGGCCTCGGCTCACGCCGCCTTCCAGTGGCGCGTCGCCGAGGCGATCCCCCAGGTCACCCTGCGTGATGCCGACGACGCGCCCTGGAGCGCGCGCCGCGTCCTGCTCGACAGCCGCGGCAGCGATGCGCATTTCGTGGTCGAGGTCGAGGACGACGGCGCTGCCCGCCTACGCTTCGGCGATGCGACGCACGGGCGCCGCCCCGCCAGCGGCACCGCCTTGTGCGCCGACTACCGCATCGGCAACGGCCCGGCGGGCAACGTGGGGGCGGACAGCATCGCCCATGTGATAACCGCCGAGGCGCGCATCGCCGCGGTGCGCAACCCGCTGCCGGCCCGTGGCGGGGTTGCCCCGGAAAGCCTCGAGGAGGTGCGCCGCCATGCTCCCCAGGCCTTTCGGACCCAGCAGCGCGCCGTCACCCCGGCCGACTATGCCGAGGTGACCGAGCGCCTCGCCGGCGTGCAGCGCGCCGCCGCCGGCCTGCGCTGGACCGGCAGCTGGTACAGCGTCTTGGTCGCCGTGGATCGCCAGGGCGGCGAGCCGGTCGATGCGGCCTTCGCCAGCGGCGCGCTGGCCCATCTCGACCGCTATCGCATGGCCGGACACGACCTGCGCATCAAGGACCCGGTGCATGTCTCGCTGGAGATCGACCTGCTGGTTTGCGTGGCCCCCGGGACGTTCCGCCACGACGTGCGTCGCGCCCTGCTCGAGGCGCTGGGCAGCCGGACCCGCGCCGACGGCACCCGCGGCCTGTTTCATCCGGACAACTTCAGCTTCGGTCAGACCGTCTTTCTCAGCCCGCTCTATGCGGCCGCCCGGCGCGTCGAGGGGGTCGCCTCGGTCCAGGTGACACGCTTCCACCGCCAGGGGCAGGAAGCGCCCGGCCCGCTGGCCGACGGCTTCATGATGCTTGGCCCCCTCGAGATCGCGCGCCTCGACAACGATCGCAACTTCCCCGAGCACGGCGTGCTGCGCCTCGACCTGCACGGAGGACTCTAGCCATGACGGATCCCTGCGCGCCCCTGCCCCGTGCCGTCGACTGCGGCTGTTGTGCCGGCATCGATGCCGCCACGCCGCGCCGCCTCTACAACCCGCGCGGGCTGGAGGCCATCGCCTACCGAGTCGGGCGTCACGGCGACTTTCTCGAATCGCTGCGCGCGCGCCTCTCCAGCGCTGACCTTCCCGCCCTGGCCGCCCTGACCACCCGGGAAGCCAACGATTTCACCCTGGCCCTCGGCGACGCCCTGGCCAGCTCGCTGGATGTCCTCACCTTCTACACCGAGCGCCTCGCCAACGAGCACTACCTGCGTACCGCCACCGAGCGCCTCTCGGTGCGCGAGATGGCGCGCCTGATCGGCTATGAACTCGCCCCGGGCGTGGCCGCGAGCACCTACCTGGCGTTTACCCTCAAGAGCGTGCCCGGCGCGTCGGTCGCCCCCATCACCGTGCCGGTCGGCACCCGGGTGCAGAGCGTGCCCGGCCAGGACGAGCAGGCGCAGAGCTTCGAGACCGTCGCGTCGACTCCGGCCCGCGCCGAGTGGAACGCCATCCCGGTGAAGGCGAGCACGCCCTGGCGTCCCGCCAAGGGCGATACCGCGCTGTGGCTCGACGGCCTCGCCACCCAGCTGCAGCCCGGCGACGCCATCCTCATCGTCGGCCAGGCGCGCCTCGACGCCCCGGGCAGCGAACACTGGGACGTGCGCGTGCTCGACGCCGTCGCGCCCGACACCGCCGCGCAGCGCACCCGGGTCAGCTGGCGGGAGCCGCTGGGCAGCGTCTTCCCGCCCATGGACCCGGCCGCCACCGCCGCTCAGGTGCACGTGTTTCGCCAGCGCACGGCGCTGTTCGGGCATAACGCCCCCGATGCGAACCTGATGAGCGCCAACAACAGCGATTCGAACGTCGGCCAGCTGATCGACCAGGGCGGCAACAGCGGCTCGATAATCCATGTGTTCATCGACAAGGGGGGCAGTCCGGGCTCGCTTCTCGATAGCGCCTTCACCGCCAAGAAGACCGGCACACTCTGGGAGTGGAAAGACTTCTCGATCGCGCCGCCCGCCATCGACCTCGCCACCGATAACCCCAAGATCGTCGCCGACAGCTGGGTCGCGCTGGTGTCGAACGAACCCGACCGCGGCAGCCCCGAGCTGCCCGGCTACACCGAGCTCTATCGCGTCGCCAGGGTCATGCAGCTGACCCGCAGCAACTTCGGTATCTCCGGCAAGATCACCCGGGTCACGCCCGACACCACCGAGAACCTGACCCCTGAGCGCTTTACCCTGCGCCGCACCCTGGCCCTGGCCCAGAGCGAGCGCCTGGTCCCCACGGCCACGCCGCTGTGGCATCCCGTCCACGGCGACCATCTCGTTCTCGATCGGCGCGTCGACGGCCTGCACCCGGGCCAGCCGCTAGCGCTCACCGGCCGACGTCAGCGTCTCTCGCTTGCCTCCGAGGCCACCGGCCTGAGCCTCGTCCTCGACAGCGGCGAGAGCGTTCCCCTCGAGGGCGGCGATGAGCTGTTCATGGCGGCCCCCGCGGTGCGAGTGATCGGCAAGTCGAACCTCAAGGCGCTCGACGCCGAGACCTTCGCCGCCCTGATCGGCCAGCCGGGCGTGCACCTTCGCCTTGCACTGATCGACCGGGACGCTCGCCAGGGCACCCTGGAGGTCGACGCCGACCGCATTCGCCTCGCGCCGGGGCGCAGCGACGACCCGGCGGTCAGCGAGATCGGGGTGATCGACACCATCGTGGAAACGACGCCCCCCAGCCGCGACCACACCCGGCTGCGCCTGCAAGAAGCCACGGCGCATGTGTTCGAGCGCGCCAGCCTGCGGATCAACGCCAACGTGGCGCCTGCCACCCACGGCGAGGGCGTCGAGGCGATACTCGGCAGCGGTGATGCCGGCGCGGCCAACCAGCGCCTGGCCCTCGACCAGGCGCCGCTCACCTTCGTCGGCGCCGACACGCCGAGCGGTCGCGCCTCGACCCTGGAAGTACGCGTCAGCGACGTCCAGTGGCAGGAAGTGGCGACGCTGCACGGCCAGCCCCCCGACCGCCATGTCTTCGCGACCCGCCAGGACGACGCCGGCCGCACCACCGTGCAGTTCGGCGACGGCCGCGAGGGCGCCCGGCTGCCCAGCGGCGAGAGCAACGTGCGGGCGCGCTACCGCAAGGGGCTGGGCACATCCGGCAACCTGGCGTCGGGTACGCTCACCACCCTGCTGAGCCGACCGCTGGGGGTGAGCGAGGCGACCAACCCAGTGCCGGCTACCGGCGGCGAAGACGCCGAAACGCTCGCCAGGGCCCGGCACAACGCCCCGCTCACCGTGCTCACCCTGGAGCGCGCGGTGTCTATCGACGACTACGCCAACTTCGCCCGCGCCTTCGCCGGCATCGACAAGGCACACGCCCTGTGGCTTCCCGCCGGGCCGGCCCAGGGAATATGGCTGACCCTCGCCGGCGTCGACGGCGCCGAGCTGCCCGTCACCGGCGACACCCTGGCCAACCTGCGACAGGCACTGGTCCGCTATGGTGCCCCCCTGGTACCGCTGCGGCTGGTGAACTACCTCGACGCCCGCTTTCGCTGCCGTCTGTCGCTCAAGGTGCTCGCCAGCTTAGAGCCGGATCCGGTGATGGCCAGGGTCGAGGCCGCCCTGCGCGATCGTTTCGGCTTTGCACGGCGCGCGTTCGGGCAGGCCGTGTCGGTGGACGAGGTGGCCGCCGTGGCGCAGGCGGTGCGCGGCGTCGAGGCGGTGCATGTCACACGACTGCACCGCACCGGCACATCGCCCACCGTGGTGCCGCGGCTGTTCGCGGCCCTGCCGGTGGCCTCGCTCACCGAGCTGCCCCAGGCCGCCGAGCTGCTCACCCTGGACGCGGCCCCGATCGAGCTGGAGGTGCTGCCATGAGCCCCGAGACCCAGCGCCTATTCGACCTGCTCCCGGCCATTCACCGCCTGCGCGATGCCGAACTCGCCCGAGCGCTGGGCCTGGCGCGCGGCCCCCTCGAAGAACTGGTGACGGTGCTCGCCGAGCAGCTGGAGGTCGCCGAGGAGGGTCTCGAGCAGCTCCACGACGACCTGTTCATCGAGACCTGCGCCGACTGGGTGGTGCCCTATCTCGGCGACCTGATCGGCTATCGCGGCCTGCACGACGTCGGCGACGGCGCCAGCGCGCGTGCCGAGGTGGCCCACACCATCGCGCTGCGCCGGCGCAAGGGCACGGCCCTGGTGCTCGAGCAGCTGGCCCGCGACGTCACCGGCTGGGATGCTCGGGCGGTGGAGTATTTCCAGCGACTGTGTACCACCCAGTACATGAACCACCCCCGCCGCCACAGCCTCCAGTCACCCGATCTGCGCCACGGGGCGGCGCTGGAGTGGCTCGACAGCGTCTTCGAGAGCGCCAACCGCAGCGTCGAGGTGCGACGCATCGAATCCGGCCGCGGGCGCCACAACCTGCCCAACGTCGGCCTGCACCTGTGGCGGATCCGGGCCTATCCGCATCGCGACTCACCCGCCACGCGCGCCGGTCCGCGTCGTTACCGGGCCAGCCCCCTGGGGCATGATCTGCCGCTGTATAACCGGCCCCGGGCCGAGGACGACATCACCCACCTGGCGGAGCCGGACAACGTGCCGCTGCCGCTAACCCGCCGCCGGCTGCACGAGGCGCTGGCCCGCCACTACGGCGCCCCCGACGCCGCCCCACGCCCAGCGCTCTCGCTGCGGGTCGGCCAGGACGTCATCCCCCGCGAGCAGATCCGCATCTGCAATCTCTCGGACGAGGGCGCGAGCTGGGCCCACACCCCGCCGCCCGACGGCACCTACGCCCTCGACCCGGTACTGGGGCGCATCGCCCTGCCGGCGGATGCCCCCGACCCGGCGGACGTCTGGCTCCACTGGCAGGAGGGCTTCTGCGCCGACCTCGGCGGCGGCGAATATTCCCGCCTGGCCACGCTGCCCACGCCGGCGGACACGACCAACGTGCAACACGTACCCGATGACCAGCCGACGCTGGCCGCCGCCCTCACCGCGCTAGGGGGCGACGGCGTGATCGAAATCACCAACAGCGCCCGCTACAGCGAGACCCTGACCCTCGAGGTGGCGGCCGGCGGCAGCCTCGAGATCCGCGCCGCCGACGTCCACCGGCCGACCCTCGACCTCGGCGGGCTCAGCGTGCACGGCGGCGAACACAGCGCCTGCCGCCTGAACGGCCTGCTGATCACCGGCACGCCGCTCAGCGTGCCCGATGCCGACGGCAACGCCCTGTCGCGCCTCGAGCTTGCGCACTGCACCCTGGTGCCCGGCATCGGCCTGAATCCCGACGGCTCGCCGACCGACCCGGTCACCCCTAGCCTCAGACTCGAGCTCGCGGGTCTCGAGACCCGGCTCACCCGCTGCATCGTCGGCGGCGTGCGCAGCCACGAGCGCGCCGCCTTCCGCGCCACGGACTGCCTGATCGACGCCATCGCCCCCCAGGGGGTCGCCTACGCCGCCCTCGACGACGAGGGCCCGGGCGCGGTGCTGTCGCTGTGCAGCTGCACGGTCATCGGCAAGCTCCATGCCAGCGAGATCGCGTTGGTCTCCAACACCATCCTGCTGGCGGCACTGACCAGCGACGCCGGCTGGGCGGCCCCGGTGCTTGCGGTTCGCAAGCAGATCGGCTGCGTGCGCTACTCCTGGCTGCCCCTGGCGTCCATCGTGCCCCGGCGCCACCGCTGCCAGCCCGACCCGGCCGCCGATGGCCCGGATATCGCCCCACGCTTCAACTCGCTGCATTACGGCACCCCGGCCTACGGCCAGCTCGCCGCGGCCACCCCGCCGGAGATCCTATGCGGCGCCGACGACGAGAGCGAGATGGGCGTCTATCACCATCTCGCCGGCGCCCTGCGCGAGACCAACCTGCGCATCCGACTCGCCGAGTATCTGCGGGTGAGCCTGCGGGCCGGCATCTTTCACGAATCCTGAGAGAGGGAGTCCATCATGAGTTTCGATCTGAGCCGCGTCCGCTTCGATGCCCGACGGGACTTTCTCGGCGTCGTCATGCAGCAGGGCCGGGTGCAGCTGGACGCCGACTGGAACGAGTGGGTCGCCCAGCTCGCGCGGCGCCTCCAGGCCGGCACCCTGGACACCCTGGGCGGCAACGCGGTGCCGCGCATCACCCCCGAGGGCTTCCGCATCGAGGCCAGCGGCGGCGCACTGACCATCGGCGTGGGGCGAATCTACGTCGACGGGCTGCTGGCCGAGAACCACGGCGGTCCGCCCGAGGCCTGGGCATCGCGTCTCGCCGAGGCGGTCGGCACCGCGCCGCTCGACTATAGCGACCAGCCCTACTACCCCGAGCCGCCGGCCCTGCCCGAGGGCCCGGGGCCGCATCTGGTATATGCCGACGTCTGGCAGCGCGAGGTCACCGCGGTGATCGACCCGACGCTGATCGAGCCGGCGGTGGGCGTGGAGACCACGGGCCGCCTGCAGACCGTCTGGCAGGTCAAGGTGCTCCCCGAGGTGGGCGACATCGGCTGCACCACCGACCCCGCCGATATCCCCGGCTGGCCGGCCGCCATCGCGCCCTCGGGCGCGCGGCTGATCACGGCCACCGCCGCCACGACCCCGGAGCCCGATCCCTGCCGGGTGCCGCCCCAGGCCGGCTATCGCGGCCTGGAGAACCAGCTCTACCGGGTCGAGGTGCATACCGGCGGCGCCCTGGGCAGCGCCACCTTCAAGTGGTCGCGGGACAACGCCAGCGTCGCCTCCCGGGTCACCCATATCAATCCGGCGCGCACCCGCATCACCGTGGAGAGTCTCGGTCGCGACGAGGTGCTGGGCTTTCACGCGGGTGACTGGGTGGAGGTGACCGACGACTGGCGCGAGCTGCACGGCCTGCCCGGCGAACTGCGCCGTATCCGGCCGGGCGATGGCGTGGATGCCACCGCCCGCACCCTCGAGTTCGATGTCGCGCTCACCGACGGCTGGTTTCCGGTGGACGGCCAGGACGCCACCGACGCGACCCGCCATACCCGGGTGCGCCGCTGGGACCAGTCCGGGCAGGTGCGTCTCGAGGACGGCAGCCCCCTGGCCGGCCATGACCTGGACGCCCCCGGCAGCAGCGGCGAGATCAGCATCCCGCCGGCCGGCACGCGGCTGCTGCTCGAGCACGGCATCCTGGTCGAGTTCGACCTCGACCCGGCCGGTAGCGACTTCCATTCCGGCGACCACTGGGTGTTCACCGCGCGCAGCGAGCAGGCCGATATCGAGCGGCTCGACCGGGCGCCGCCACTGGGCATCCACCATCACTATGCGCGCCTCGCACTGGTCAGCTTCCCCGATGACGAGACCGACTGCCGGACGCTATGGCCTCCGCTGCCCGCCGACGAGAGCTGCGCGTGCACGATCTGCGTGTCGGCCGAGGGCCATAACGACGGCACGGCGACCATCCAGCAGGCCATCGATGCGATCAAGGACAGCGGCGGCACCCTCTGCCTGGGCATCGGCCGCTACGCGATCGACACGCCGCTCGACGTGCACGACGCTCGCTCGCTGCGCATTCGTGGGCAGGGCTGGGCGACGCTGCTGGTCGGCCAGCGCCCGGGCACGCTACTCGACGTCGCCGACGGCACCGGCGTGGCCGTTGAGGACTTTACCGTCATCGGCGTGGCCAGCGAGGGCGTCACGCCCCTGATGGCGGTGCGCGACACCATCGACTTTCGCGCCGAGCATCTCAACGTGCTCGGGCTGGCCGCCACCAATGATGCCACCAGCGTGGCCATCGGCCTGACCGGCAACCTGCTCGGGGTTCGCATCGAGGCGTGTGCGCTGGTGGCCGAGCGCGGCATCGCCCGGGTCGCCGGCGGCGATCGCGACTACCTGCTGACCGGCGAGCTGCACATCGCCCGCAACCTGATTCTCGCCGACCGGCGCGGGATCAGCCTGGACGGCCTGTGCCTGCACTACGCCAGCACGCGTCTCGAGGGCAACCTGGCGCTACTCGGCCGCGAGGCGGCCATCGTCGCCACCGGCGCCACCCTGCCCGGCTCACCGCTGGCGATCACCGACAACGTGATCCATACCCTCGGCGACGGCATCCGCGCCGGCGTGGATGCGCTGGCCATCGAGGGCAACGACATCACCGGCCAGCAGGGCAGTGGCGACGGCATCGTGCTCGAGAAGGGGCTCGACCCCATCGCCCTCGACGGCGTGCGCGTGTGCCGCAATCGGCTGCGCACGCTGGGCGGCCATGCCATTGTCGTCACCCACCGGCTGGAAGAGGCGGTTGTCGCCGACAATCACATCGACGGCATAGGCCTCGGGGCGCTGGTGATGAGCGAGGGCGGCGCGGCCGGCCAGCTGCGCCTGAGCGGCAACCACTGCGACCGGCTCGGCCTGGCCGTGAGCGGCGACGACCTTGCCTTCGCCGCCCTGCAGCTGGTGCGCGTCGAACGCGGTGAGGTGCTCGACAACGTGCTGGCCCATGTGGCCCGCCAGGCCGTCGCCAGCCCCGCCATCGATGCGCTGCGGGCCGTGGGGGTCGGCCAGCTGCGCATCGCCGGCAATCGCTTCCACGGCATCGGCCCCGACCGCAGCGCCGGTCCCATCGTCGCCGCTCGCCTGCTGTTGCCCCTGGACCATCTCGTCTTCGCCGACAACAGCATCGACCGGCTCGGCGACGACGATCCGTCACCGAGCCTCGCTGAGTGGCGCGCCCTCGAGATCACCCCGACGCCCAGGCGCAGCCCGCGCTATCGCGCCGCCGCGGCCTTCGTCATGGCGGAGCGGGATACCGATGCCGCGGCTGCCGCCCGCGCCGCCCCCGCCTATGTGGTGACCGACACCCTGGTCAGCGCCCTGCCGGTCGCCGTCGGCCAGGTGTCGATCCGCGGCAACCGCCTGCGCGCGCACTTCTCAAGCACCCCGTTGATTCGCTGCGCCAGCGTCGATACTTGCCTGTTTGCCGACAACGTCTGCGAAGCGATTGTCGAGGAAGGCGCCAAGGAGCCGCTGCTCGGCCAGCTGAGCGCACGCGCGCTCAATGCCAGCCACAACCGGCTGATTGCACCGGGCGATTTTCAAACACTCTGGCTCTTCCCGGTCGGGCACCAGCAGGCCATCGTCATCGGCAACACCAGTACGGGACCCATCGACGTGCCCACCGGCAGTCCCGTTCCCCCGGACATCACTCTCACCAACCTCATCGGCATCTGACGGAGGCGCCCATGGCCATTGCCACCTACCGCGGCGAAAAGACGGTCGCCGAGCTCGCCACCAGGCTCTACACGCGCCTCACCTTGCGCCAGCGAGACAAGGCCGAGACCGCGCTGCTCAGGGCTAACCCCCGGCTGCGCGACCTGAAGCGCCTGCCCCAGGGCGCGGTGCTCGAGGTGCCGACACTCGACGGCCCGCGCCTGCGCGCCCGAGGCGATGCCGCAGCCCCCATCGACGAAATCGGCGATGAGGTGTCGGCGGCGCTAAAGGCCTTCGGCCAGCGGCTCGAGACACGCTTCGAGACCGACCAGAAGGACACCCAGGTCGCGCTCAAGCTGATGAAGAGCGCCGCCTTCAAGCGGGTGCTCGGCGAGCACCCGGAGCTGGAAAAGAGCGTCAATCTCGCCGCCAAGACGCTGACCACCCGCAGCAAGGCAACGGTGGAGCGGCAGAAGGCCGTCGAGACGGCACTCAAGCAGGCCCTGGCCGGCCTCGAGAAGGGGCCGCGGTAGCCGTAGCCGCTCGGCCCTTCATTGGGTTCTTCACAGATCCGCGTGACGCCGCGAATCTGCCGGAACGAATGGCGTGGGAGAGTTGCTAAACTGAAGGGGCTCTGGTCCGGGACTGACATCTTGCTGATGTGACGGCACCGGTCAGCCATTCCTTACAGTGCGCGCGGAGAGCCGCGGCACGAGGCCCGACAGGGAGTGCCGAGATGATCTACACCTACCGCGGCGGCAAGCGACTCGAGCTCCACAAGCGCCCCGACCAGTTCGTCTCCCGGGCGCTGCCGGAGGCACTACGGGCGGCGGGTATCGCCGACGATGCCGAACAGGTATCGTCGGCATCGTCGCGTGTCCGCACCCGTACCCGCGACCTGGAGGCGCAGATGGCCCGCGGGCGGGCCCTGGCTCCGACCCATCACGCCTACACCCTGGCCGAGACCGGCGAGGATTTCCTGATCACCGATCGCATCTTCGTCACCTTCCGGGAAGCGCTGCCCGCCGAGCGAGTCGCCGAGTTCGCAGGCCGTTACGGCCTGCGCCAGCGGGAGCGCTACTCGGACCGGGACTACCTCTTCCAGCTCACCGACCACACCGGCATAAATCCGGTCAAGCTGGTGGTGCGGCTCTCCGAGGAGGAGCCGCTGGTGGCCCTGGCGGAGAACGACCTCAACTACCTGGTCGCCAAGCAGGCCTTCGAGCCCCCCGCCGATCCCGAATACGCCCGCCAGTGGCACCTGCACGGCCACCTCGCCCACCCCGAGGTCGACCCTCGCGCCCATGTCCACTGCGAGGCGGCCTGGCGGCTGCTGGACGGCTTCGGCAGCCCGGAGGTGGTGATCGGCGTCACCGACGACGGTTGCAAGCTCGACCATCCTGATTTCGACGCCCCCGGCAAGTTCGCCGGCTGGGGCTATTTCACCGGCACCCGCCTGCTCGCCGATCGCGACATCGACGCCAGGCCCGACGCCATGTACCAGGCGGGGGCCAACCATGGCACCTCCTGCGCCGGGGTGAGCGCCGGCGAGGCCGATGCCGTGCTCACCGTGGGCGCCGCCCCGGGGTGTCGGCTGCTGCCGATCAAGTGGGAATCCCAGGGGCCATCGCTGCTGATCAACGACTCCAAGATGCTCACGGCCCTCGGCTTCCTGGCCGACAAGGTAGACGTACTCTCCAACTCCTGGGGGGCGGTGCCACGCTTCCTGTTCGCCACCATGGTCATCGCGCGCATCACCCGGCTCGCCACCAGCGGTGGCCGGCGCGGGCGCGGCATCCTCTTCCTGTGGGCGGCGGGCAACGAGAACTGCCCGATCCTCCATGAGGCCGAGGTGGACGTGCCCTACACCCACGGCTGGGTGCAGCAGGGCGGCGGTTGGCAATGGGGCGGAGTGGCGACCGCACGCCGCTTCATCAACAACCTGGTCGAGATCCCCGGGGTGATGCACGTGGCGGCGCTGGCCAGCACCGCGCGCCGCAGCCACTACTCCAACTACGGCACCGGCATCGCACTCTGCGCGCCGAGCAGCAATAGCCACGCCTACTTCCGCATGGAGGTGGCGGGGCTCGGCATTACCACCGCCAGCGGCGAGAGCGGCGACCTCGCCCGCGACTTCGGCGGCACCTCCAGCGCCACCCCGCTGGTCGCCGGCGTGGCCGGCCTGGTGCTCTCGGCGAACCCGGAGCTAAGCGCCCTGGAACTGGCCTCGCTGCTGCGCCGCACCGCCGCCAAGGACCTCGACGCCACCCCCTACCCGCGCACCCCGCCGGCGAACTTCGATCCCGAGCCCGGCTGGGACGTCTCGCCCATTACGCCGTTCGACCGCGGGGCCTTCCAGGACATCGGCCACGACGACGGCAGCTGGAGCCCCTGGTTCGGCCATGGCCGAGTGGATGCCGAGGCCGCGGTGGCCGAGGCCCTGGCGAGCCATGACGACACCGCGCCCTCTTCCGGCCACCGCTTCGTGTCGCGCCCCGGCGCGACGATCCCCGACCACGACCCGGCCGGCATCCACGACGTCCTCGAGGTCGACCGGCTCGGGCGGCTGAGCTTCCTGCGCGTGGCGGTGGACATCCGCCACTCCTGGATCGGCGACCTGGTGGTCAGCCTCGTCTCGCCCTCGGGCCGCGAGGCGACGCTCCACGATCGCCAGGGTGGCAGTCGCAACGACCTCGGCCAGACCTGGGAGGCCGCCAGCCTGCCCGCCCTGCGGAGCTTCGAGGGCGAGCCCGCCGAGGGCCCCTGGACGCTGCGGGTACGCGACGAGGCCGCCGCCGACACCGGGCGGCTCGAGGAGTGGTCGCTGGAACTCGGGGTGATCGCCCCGACGCCCGGCGTCGCCGCCGAAGAGGCGCCTGGCGTGAGCATCCCCGACAACCGGGCCGAGGGCATCGTGCGCGTCCTCGCCGTCGCCGAGGTGGGGCTGATCGCCGAGATTGCGGTGACCCTGGACATCACCCACACCTGGATCGGCGACCTGCGGGTGATCCTGCATTCGCCTTCCGGCACCGCGGTGCGGCTTCACGATCGCCGCGGCGGGAGCCAGGACAACCTGCGGGCGAGCTACCACTCCACCGAGGTGGCGGCACTCGAGGCCCTGCACGGCGAGCCCTGCCAGGGCGACTGGCGACTCGAGGTGCAGGACCTCGCCGCCCGGGACGTCGGCAAGCTCAACCGCTGGGCCCTCGACATCCGCCTGCAACCAGGCACCTCGGCACCCGCCGGTGACACCCCCTGAGCGGCCGCCTCCGGCTTACCACCGCGGCGGGCCATCCTGGCGATGGTGCCGCAGATGGTCCACGAAGGCCCGCCAACGCACCGGCAGCCGGATCCAGCCGGCATCGACCATCTTCGGCAGCGCGACCAGTAGACAGACGACCGCCAGCCCCACCGCCATCGCCCAGCCGCTGTCGATGGCGATCCCCTTCCCGGCCAGCACGTAGATCAGGGTCATCGGCGACATGCCGAGTGCCGTCGCCACCAGGAAGCGGCCGGTGCTGAGCGCCGTGAGCCCCGCCGCATAGCTGATCAGCGCGAAGGAGACGACGGGAATCAGCCGGGCCACGAGCACCATGCTGAAGAGAATGTGCTGCGGACATTCGGGAAACAGGGCGACATGCCCATGCAGGAGCCGCTCGATGACCGGCCGGCCCACCAGCCGGGCGATCCAGAAGCTCAGGCCGGCGCCCGTCAGGGCCCCGGTCATGCTGAGCAGAAAGGCCAGCAGGGGATCATAGATCATGCCCGCCGCCACGCTGACCACCATGGTGGGAATGGGACCAACCACCACCGTGAGCGCCATCACGCCCGCCAGCATCGGCGGCCCCCAGGGCCCCAGTCTCAAGCCTAAGCGCTCCAGGCGAACGGGATCGATCCACCCCGCCTGATAGACCCAGATCCCCAACGCCACCAGCCCCGCCAGCATCAGCAGTGCCAGCAGCGCCTGCTTCCCATGCCGTGGTTCGATTCTCATATTGCCATTACCGTCCCTTGCCCGTGCTCTGATGTGGTGTGAGGGCGACCATGTCGGCAACAGACTGGCCCATCACGGTCAGGCCCCATCGACCAGACGTGGCCCACAAAAAGGCCCGGTGCACTCATGCACCGGGCCCGGGCCATCATGGGACGATGGGCAGACCGAACTCAGTTGCAGGGTACCACGGTGCGCTGGGTGCTCAGGGCCCAGAGCTTCTGGCCGTCCGGGGTCTTGCCCTGTTCACTCCAGGTCTCGGTGACCTTGACGCAGTAGGAGCCGAGGCTCTCGGTGGTCACCTGAGGGTCGGCGGGACGCTCGTTGCCGATGCGCATGATGTCGGGATTCTCGCTGGTATAGTTCGGGGCGATGGCCCCACCGGCACAGCCGGTGAGCAGCGCGACAAAGCCCATGACGGGCAGGATACGGCGAAATGCCATGGGAGATACCTCCGTGAAGAACATTGGGGTCCACCGAAGGTGACGTCAGGCTGATGAGTCCGTTGGCAGGCCACTCCATCCACTGGGCCCCCGCCGTCGGAGAGGGGACTCTACCGGAGTCGTCGGGCCGTGCCAAACGTCGCCCGCCGGCGACGACGCGCCAGGGCCCCGTCCCCGGCAGGCGACGCGGCGGACGTCGGCGCTCCCCGATGGCCGACCGCCGGGCGGGTGCAGCGGGGGAGGAAGATGCTACAATCCCAGCCCTGATTTCACGGATATGTCGCATGGCGGCCTCGACTTCGCCCCGGCGTCGAGTCGGCCGCCATCTACCACGCTTACGGAACCTCAGAGCCACCATGTCGAATACCGCCCCGCGCAAGATCCTGGTCACCAGCGCCCTGCCCTACGCCAACGGCGCCATCCACCTGGGCCACCTGCTGGAGTACATCCAGACCGACATCTGGGTGCGCTTCCAGAAGAGTCGCGGCCACGAGTGCCACTACGTCTGCGCCGACGACGCCCACGGCACCGCAATCATGCTGCGCGCGGAGCAGGAAGGCATCACCTCGGAGGCGCTGATCGAGCGCGTCTCCCGCGACCACCAGGACGACTTCTCCCGCTTCGGGGTGGCCTTCGACAACTACCACTCGACCCACTCCGTGGAGAACCGCCACTTCAGCGAGCTGATCTACACCCGGCTGCGCGACAAGGGGCACATCGCCACCCGCGATATCGAGCAGATGTTCGACCCGGCGAAGGGGCTGTTCCTGGCCGACCGCTTCATCAAGGGCACCTGCCCGAAGTGCAACACCGAGGACCAGTACGGCGACAACTGCGAGGCCTGCGGGGCCACCTACACGCCGGCCGAGCTGATCGCCCCGGTCTCGGCGATCTCCGGCGCCACCCCCGAGGTGAGAAGCTCCACCCACTACTTCTTCAAGCTGCCGGACTTCGCCGACTTCCTGAAGGCCTGGATCGACGACGATCACGTCCAGCCGCAGATCCGCAACAAGCTGATGGAGTGGTTCGAGTCGGGCTTCAACGAGTGGGACATCTCCCGCGACGCCCCCTACTTCGGCTTCGAGATCCCCGATGCGCCGGGCAAGTACTTCTACGTCTGGCTCGACGCGCCGATCGGCTACCTGGCGAGCTTCCAGAACCTCTGCGAGCGTGAGGGCATCGATTTCGACGCCTACTGGAACAAGGACTCCGACGCCGAGGTCTACCACTTCATCGGCAAGGACATCGTCTACTTCCACGCGCTGTTCTGGCCGGCCATGCTGCACGGGGCGGACTTCCGCACCCCCACGGCGGTGAACTGCCACGGCTTCGTGACGGTCAACGGCGCCAAGATGTCCAAGTCCCGGGGCACCTTCATCAAGGCGGCCACCTACGCCGACCACCTCAACCCCGAGTACCTGCGCTACTACTTCGCCGCCAAGCTGACCTCCGGGGTCGACGACCTGGACCTCAACCTCGAGGACTTCGCCGCGCGCGTCAACAGCGACCTGGTCGGCAAGGTGGTCAACATCGCCAGCCGCTGCGCCGGCTTCGTCAAGAAGCTCGGTGGCGGCCGGCTCGCCGCCCACTGCAGCGAGCCCGACATGGTCGCCCGCTTCATCGCCGCCGGCGACGAGATCGCCGAGGAGTTCGAGGCGCGCGAGTTCGGCCGCGCCATGCGCCGCATCATGGAGCTGGCCGACGAGGCCAACACCTACATCGCCGAGGCCGAGCCCTGGGTGCTGGCCAAGCAGGAGGGCCGCGAGCAGGAGGTGCTCGACATCTGCTCAGTGGGCATCAACCTGTTCCGCCAGCTGATGGTCTACCTGGCCCCGGTGGTGCCGGCCATGGCCGATCAGGCCCGCGACTTCCTGACGCTCGAGAGCCTCGACTGGCACAGCCGCCACGCCCTGCTGGTGGATCACGAGATCGCCAAGTTCAAGCCGCTGATGACCCGCGTCGAGCGCGACAAGATCGATGCCATGATGATGGCCTCGAAGGAGGATCTGGTGGAAGAGCAGAAACTGAAAGAGGTCGCCAAGGGCCTCCTGGCCGAGGCGCCGATCGCCGACGAGATCGCCTTCGACGACTTCGCCAAGGTCGACCTGCGCATCGCGCGGATCGCCAAGGCCGAGTACGTCGAGAAGGCCGACAAGCTGCTCAAGCTGACCCTGGATCTGGGCGGCGAGAGCCGCACCGTGTTCGCCGGCATCCGCGCCTCCTATGCGCCCGAGGCCCTGGAGGGTCGCCTGACGGTGATGGTGGCCAACCTGGCCCCGCGCAAGATGCGCTTCGGCGTCTCCGAGGGCATGGTGCTCGCCGCCGGCAACGACGAGGGTATCACCCTACTGAGCCCCGACGCCGGCGCCGAGCCTGGCCAGCGGGTCAGCTGAGCGACCGTGGTGACGGAAACCGCTGGCGCCTCGCGCGCCGAACTGATCGAGGCGATCGACGCCCTGCTGCCCCAGACCCAGTGCGGCAAGTGCGGCCAACCGGGCTGTCGCCCCTACGCCGAGGCGATCGTCGACGGCGAGCCGATCAACCGTTGCCCGCCCGGCGGGGAGTCGACGGTGGCTCGACTGGCCGAGCTGACCGGCCGCGAGCCTCTGCCGCTCGCCGAGCCGGCCCAGTCGCCGCTGGTGGCCTGGATCCGCGAGGACGAGTGCATCGGCTGCACCAAGTGCATCCAGGCCTGCCCGGTGGACGCCATCCTTGGCGCCGCGAAGCGGATGCACACGGTCATCGCCGAGGAGTGCACCGGCTGCGAGCTCTGCGTGGCGCCCTGCCCCGTGGACTGCATCGACCTGCTGCCCCATCCCGCCTGGGAGGCCGCCGCAAGCGACGCGGAACGCGACGCTTACCTGGCCCGGCGCGCCGCCCTGGGCCGGCGGCGTCATCGCGCCCGCCAGCAGCGCCTGGCGCGGGAGGCGCGCGAGAAGCGCCTGGAGCGCCAGAAGCGGCTGATCCAGCAGCGCCAACAAGCGGGACGCACGCCGGCGGCCGGCCCCATGCCCCAACGCCAGCGGCAGATGGCCGTCAAGGCGGCGGAGCAGGCGCTACGCCGCGCCCGCCAGCAGCTGGCCCATGCCGAACGCCAGGGAGACGCCGCCGCCCGGGCGGCGGCGCGACAGCAGGTCGATGCCGCACAGCGACTACTCGACGATGCCCGCAGGGCGCTGGAGCAATCCGCCGCGGCAGAATGACACCCGACACCTTCCCGCACCATCGCGTGGGGCTTATCCGGCAACAGGCCTAGGAGGAGGCGCTATGAATACTTCCCTGTACGCTACCGACGCCATCCTTAGCGTAGGACCTTGTGTCTCTCCAGTGAGGGGTCCTCTTCAGCCTGTTACCGGCGTCCCTCGCCCTTGCCAGGGACTGCCATGAACGCCCAGAAACGTCACGAGATCTTCGCGCGGCTGCGCGACCACAACCCCGAGCCGACCACCGAGCTTCACTGGTCCACCCCCTTCGAGCTGCTTGCCGCGGTGCTGCTCTCGGCCCAGGCCACCGACGTGGGGGTCAACAAGGCCACGGCCCGACTCTTCCCGGTGGCCAACACGCCCCAGGCGATCCTCGACCTGGGCCTCGACGGCCTGAAGGAGCACATCCGCACCATCGGCCTCTACAACACCAAGGCCGAAAACCTGATGAAGGCCTGCCGGATCCTGGTCGAGCAGCACGCGGGCGAGGTCCCGCGCACCCGCCAGGCCCTGGAGGCGCTGCCGGGCGTGGGCCGCAAGACCGCCAACGTGGTGCTCAACACCGCCTTCGGTGAGCCCACCATCGCCGTGGACACACATATCTTCCGCGTCTCCAACCGCACCGGGATCGCCAAGGGCAAGGACGTGGTCGAGGTCGAGCAGAAACTGCTGCGCCACGTGCCCAGGGAGTTCCGCCAGGATGCGCACCACTGGCTGATCCTGCACGGGCGCTACACCTGCCTGGCCCGTCGGCCGCGCTGCGGCAGCTGCGTCATCGAGGACCTCTGCGAGTTCAAGGACAAGATCGACCTCTAGGGCAAACCGGAGAGACCATCACCACGACAACAAGAAGCCCTTCATCATGGCGATACTCGAGATCCTGCTGTTCCCCCCACTGATCAACGTGCTGCTGACCCTGCTGGGGCTCGCCCTGTGGTCTCACTGGCGGCTGCTCGGCGGCCTGCTGGTGGTGCTGGGCCTGGGCGGTCTGCTCATCCTGGCCACCCCGATGGCCAGCCACGCCCTTCGTCAGGGTCTCGAGGCGCCGGCGCTGATCGGCCCGAGTCAGCTCCGCGAGGCCCAGGTCATCGTCATCCTGGGCGGCGGTCGCGACTTTGATGCCCCGGAGTTCGGCTGGGGCGACGCCCCGGCCAATGCCAGCTGGCGACGGCTGGCCTACGGCGCCCACCTACACCGCCAGACCGGGCTGCCGATCCTGGTCAGCGGTGGCCGGGGCCATGACGAACACAGCGCCGAGGCGAGCCTGATGGCCGCGGCACTGCGCGAGGTGTTCGAGGTGCCAGTACGCTGGATGGAGGGGCGCAGCGGCGACACCGCGGAGAACGCCCGCTTCAGCGCCGAGATGCTGGGCGCGAGCGGCATCGACCGCGTCGCGCTGGTCTCCCAGGCCTGGCACCTGCCCCGGGCACAGGCCGCCTTCGAACGGTCGGGCCTTGGCGTCACGCCGGCCCCGACCGAGTTCGCGAGCCCCCCACCCGACGGCCTCGACGCCTGGTTGCCCCGGGTCTACCACCTGCACCAGAGCACCCGCGCCCTGCACGAGTGGCTGGGTCGCGCGGAACTCGCCCTGCGCGAGCAGCTGCTGCGCCGCGGTGAGTGAGCCCGCATCCGCCCTTTCCCCCTCGGCCCATTCTCCGACAAGAGACTCGACATGCTGGATCTCCTGCTCCCCCTGAGCCTGTCCGCCGTCTTCGGCACCCTCGTCGGCACGGCGTTTCGCCTCTCCCGCCTGCCGGGCCGCGCGCGCCCCCTGCGCTTCCCGCTGGTGGGCCTCACCGCCGGCATCACGGCCTTCTTCCTCCACCTGGTGCTGAACGCGGTGACCGGCGCGCCGGTCTGGCTGCTGCCGGTGCTGGTGATCCTGCAGGTCTGGCTGTGGCTGGGGCCGCTGGGGCCGAAGGTCGACCGGCCTCGGGACTGAGCTCTACGCAACGCCCTCGAGGCGACATCACCACGAAACCCGCCGCGGCGAGGCCGCGGCGGGTTTCAATGAGCGCATGCGCCCCATGACGGTGGCGCGTCGCGATCCTACTCGGCCAGCGCCAGCGGAAGATCCTCGCCCCGGGTCCACTCGGCCATCGAGCCGTCGTAGAGGCGAACCTGGTCGAAGCCCGCCACCTCGCTGAGCACGAACCAGTCGATGGCCGCCCAGTGGCCGGTGTTGCAGAAAGCCACGGTGGGCACCTCGCGATCCAGTTCGGCGGCGTTGATGCGCGCGCCGAGCACCTCGTCGTCCAGGTACCAGGCCTGTTGGCGCTGGGTCAGCAGGCGATGATAAGGCAGGTTGCGGGCGCCGGGAATGGTCCCGGGCGCCGTGGCCGCGGGCGACTGGGTCTCGCCACGGAAGTAGTCCGCCGGCCGGGCGTCCACCAGCTGCGCCTGGGTCTCGCGGGCGGCCTGCACCTCCTCGGTGGTGGCGATCAGCGTCGTATCGAGCTGGCCCTGGAAGTCGGCGGCGCCGGGGGGCGGGGTCGCGCCGCTGGCGATCGTCTGATCCTGGGCCTGCCAGCCGGCGAAGCCGCCTTCGAGGATCGCCACCTCCTCGTGTCCCAGCACCTTGAAGGTCCAGTAGACCCGGGCGGCGCTGCCGAAATCGGTGGCGCCGGTGCCGGCGGGCACGATGACCACGGTATCGTCGTTGTCGATGCCGAGCCCGCCGATCAGTGACTCGAGGCTCTCAACCGAGGGCAGCAGGCCGGAGACGTCGTTTCGGGTCTCGCGCCAGCCGGCCTCGGTGTAGCTGCTGTAGACGCTGCCGGGGATGTGCGCCGCCTCGAAGCCGGCGCGATCGCCGCCGTCGTCGATGCCCGAACGCACGTCGAGCACCACGAGATCCTCGCCACCGAGCCGCTCGGCGAGCCAGCCGGCCTCGACCAGCGGCTCGACATCTGCGGCGATCGCCTGGGACGTTGCCACTGCCAGGCCCAGCCCCATGATCACGGACTTGAACATATTCCCGATCTCTTCACTCGGATTTAGATGAAACCATTATCCGGGCGGGACTCGGGACCACAATATGAACAAATAGAATGAATGATCAGAAGCTTCGAGGAAAAGATCATAAGTGTTCACGGCAGACTGAACTCCCCCACCGCCTCGACCGTACGACGATAGGCGGGGCGTTCGCGGCAGGCCGCCAGGAAGGCGCGCAGCCTTGGGTGGTCGGCCAGGCCACCGCCGGCCTCCAGCGCCAGCAGCGGGAAACTCATCTGGATATCCGCCGCGCTGAAGGCCTCACCGGCGAACCAGGGCGCGCGCTCGAGTTCGGCCTCCCAGTAGTCGCTCAGGCGGCGAATCTGTGGCGCGAGGAACTGCCGCTCCACGCCGCGGGCGAAGAGCCGGCCGAGGGGCCTGGCGAGTGCCGGCACCGGTGGCTTGCCGAGGCTTGCGAAGACCAGCCGCATCACCAGCGGCGGCATAGCCGAGCCCTCCGCGTGGTGGAGCCAGAAACGGTAGCGCTCGCGCGCCTCGCTGCCCGCTGGGGGTACCAGGGCGGCCTGCGCCTCGAAGCGCTCAACCAGGTACTCGAGGATCGCCCCCGACTCCGCCACCACCCGGCCGTCCCGCGCCTCGTCGGTGATCACCGGCGACTTGCCCAGCGGGTGCACGTCGCGCAGCGAGGCGGGCGCCAGCATCGTGCGTGCCTCACGCCAGTAGGTGACGATCTCGTAGTCGACGCCTAACTCCTCGAGCAGCCACACGACCCGCTGAGAGCGGGAGTTCTCCAGATGATGAACCTTGATCATGCCTATCTCCTTGGTACCTGCCCCGGATGACCGGGGGTGATCCCCGCCACCCTAGCACGCCGCGGTGGCATGTCTCCTGCCAAGGTCGTCTTTGCCCGTCCCCAAGCGGCCACTAAACTGATCGTCAACGCTGCATGAAGGCAGGCATGACAGACCGCACACGCCGGGACTTCGTACAGCAGAGTCTTCACACATATTAAGGAGGGCACCATGGCCAAGGTGCTGGTGGTGGATGATGAACCCAACATCGTCCTGTCCCTGGAGTTCCTGATGCAGCAGGCCGGCTTCGAGGTGGACACCGCCGAGGATGGCGAGAGCGCCCTGGCACGCATCGCCGAAGCGGCCCCGGACCTGCTGCTGCTCGATATCAGCCTGCCGGGCATCAGCGGTTTCGATGTCCTCGAGCGCCTGCGCGCCGACCCGGCCCATGCCCGGCTGCCGATCGTCATGCTCACCGCTCATGGCCGCGAGGTGGAGCGCGAGAAGGGCCTCGCCCTGGGCGCCGACGACTATGTCACCAAGCCCTTCTCGACCCAGGCGCTGGTCGAGAAGGTCAAGACGCTGCTCGCCGAGGCCTCCTGATGACCCGGCGCAGCAAGAGCCTGCCCCGCCGCCAGCGGCTGATCGGCCTGTGGCTGCTGCTCAGCGGTGTCAGCATCTTCGGTGGCATCGTCTTCGCCCTGTGGCTCGACGGCCTGGCCGGGCTCTCCGGCATGGCGCGGGTCTGGCTATGGCTCGGCTGCCTCTCCGGCGGCGGCACCATCTTCCTGGTCGGCCTGCTGCTGGAGCGTCAGCTGTTCACGCCACTGCGCCACCTGCAGGTACAGCTGGCCCGCCTGGTGGCCAATCCCGATGCTCGCCAGGATTATCCCCCCGAGGGATGGCTCAAGGGCCTCGGCCCGGACCTGATGCGCGTTCGCGAGGCCTGGCGTGCCGATCGGGAGCGCCTGGCCACCGCCCATGCTGAAGGGGCGCTCAGCGCGACCCGCGTGCGTCAGGAGCTCGAGACCCTGCTCCAGGTCCTCGACACCCCGCTGCTACTCTGCGATCACCATCGCCGGCTGCTGCTCTTCAACCAGGCCGCCGAATCGCTCTTCGAAGGCCACCCGGGTCTCGGGCTCGGCAAGCGGCTCGACGCCCTGCTGCCGATCGCGAGCCTCGAGGATGCCCTGGTCGAGCTGCCCGACGACGGCGCGCCCCGGGAGATCCTGGTGCCCTGCGACGAGCGCTGGCTGCACGCGGTGCTGCGCCGCGTTCCCCACAGCCACCAGGAGACCCTGCTGACCCTCACCGATACCACCGCGGCCTGGTCCAGCGAGATGGGCGCCCGCGCCGAGCTGGTCGAGATGTTGCCGTCCCTGCGGCGCCACAGCGCGAGCCTCTGCAGCGCCGCCGATGCCCTGGTCGGCGTGCGCACATCATCGCCGACCAGCGAACTCGGCCAGCGCCTGGAGGCGGTGATCGACGAGGAGGGCCGGGAGCTGGCTCGCCAGCTCGAGCAGATGGGCAAGGTCATGGAAGACATGCATCGCCAGGGCGAGCGGCTGGCTCCCCTGTGGTCCAACGACCTCTGGTCCTCGCTCGCCGCACGCCATGGCAAGAACGGCGTGCGGATCACCCCCATCGGCATGCCCGCCTGGCTCAAGGCCGATGCCCCGGCGCTGCTGGCCCTGCTCGACTCGCTGCTGCCTCGACTGGCAACGCACGCGGGTCAGGATGCGCTCGAGGGCGAGGTCTGCCTGGGCAACCGGCGGGTCTACCTGGACCTGATCTGGCAGGGCACTGTGCTCGGCGAACCCCAATTGGAGGCATGGCGCAGCGAGCGACTGGACGCCCTGCCCTTCGCGCCGCGCGTCGCAGACGTGCTGCGCCAGCACGGAAGCGATGCCTGGAGCCTGGCCGACGATGACGGGAACCATGCCCGGCTGCGCCTGCCGCTGCCGTCGGCCGACCGGGTCGCCCCGCCCCGCCCGCGCACCCCGCCGCGTCCGGAGTTCCACGACTTCGGCATCGCCGAGATGCCCCCACCGGACGCCGAACTGGCAGCGCGCCCCCTGCGCACCCTCGACGTGGTCGCCTTCGACACCGAGACCACCGGCCTGGAGCTGCGCCGCGGCGACACCGTGGTGAGCATCGGCGCCTGTCGGATCGTCAATGCCCGCCTGCTGGCCAGCGACGTCTTCGACCTGCGCGTCGACCCCGAACGCCCCATCCCCCCGGCCAGCATCGCCATCCACGGCATCACCGATGACGACGTCGCCGGCGCCCCGCCGCTCTCCGTGGCCCTGCCGCGCTTTCGCGACTATATCGGCGAGGCGGTGATCCTCGCCCATAACGCCGCCTTCGACCTGCTGGCCATCCAGCCGCCGGGGGGCGGCGTCGTGTTCGACATGCCGGTACTCGACACCCTGCTGCTGTCGCGCGCGCTCGACGAGAGCCTCGACGGTCACGACCTGGACAGCCTTGCCGACCGCTACGACCTGAGCTTCCCCCCTGGCACCCGCCATACCGCCCTGGGCGATGCGCGGGTCACGGCGGAGCTGTGGCTCGCGCTGCTGCCGCGCCTGGAGGCGCGGGGCATCGAGACCCTCGAGCAGGCGCTGACCCTCCAGGCCAGTGCCTTCGACCGGGAGGACGCCTACGCCTCGTGAACACCCCTCGCCGCAAAGAGCGCCTGGTCGCCCTGATCATGCTGGCGGCCTTGCTGTTCTCGCCACCGCTGGTGCTGATCGCCACCCCGTCGGCAGACGGAATAAGCTGGCTGGTGCCCTACGTCTTCCTCGCCTGGGGGGCGGTGATCGGCCTGATGGCCTGGCTGATGGAACGTCGGGATGAGGACTGACAGGCGATGACGAGCGGTCTCGTGGTGGTAATCCTCGCCTTCGGCTATCTGGCGCTGCTCTTCGTCATCGCCGCCAGGGGGGATCGGCGCGCCGCGCAGGGCCGATCGCTGATCGGCTCCCCCACCGTCTACGCGCTCTCCATCGCCGTTTACTGCACCGCCTGGACCTTCTACGGCAGCGTCGGGCGCGCGGCACAGTTCGGCCCCAGCTTCCTGCTGATCTACCTGGGCCCGACCCTGGCGATGCTGATGGCGCCTTTCGTCATCGGCAAGATGGTGCGCATCGCCAGCGCCCAGCGCATCACCTCCATCGCCGACTTCATCAGCGCCCGCTACGGCAAGAGCTCGAGCCTCGGGGCGCTGGTCGCGCTGATCGCCCTGATCGGCATCACCCCCTACATCGCCCTGCAGCTCAAAGCGATCACCGTCAGCCATGCCGTGCTGGTCAACTACCCCCAGGCCGCCGATCTACCGCTGGCCAATGAGCGATTCTGGAGCGACCGGTCGTTCTGGGTCGCGCTGGTACTGGCGGTCTTCATCATCCTCTTCGGCACCCGCCACCTGGATGCCAGCGAGCGCCACGAGGGCATGGTCGCCGCCATCGCCTTCGAATCGCTGGTCAAGCTGATGGCCTTCCTCGCGGTGGGGATCTTTACCGTGTTCGTGCTGTTCAACGGCCCCGCCGACCTCTTCGCCCAGGCAGGCGAGCGAGCCGAGCTCACCCGGCTACTGAGTCTTGCGGCGGTGCCCGGCGGCGCACTCGGCTGGGTGGGCATGCTGGTGCTGGCCTTCCTCGCCTTCCTCACCCTGCCCCGGCAGTTCCAGGTCCTCGTGGTCGAGAACGTCGATGAGCGCCATATCAAGCGGGCCAGCTGGCTCTTCCCGCTCTATCTGCTGGCGATCAACCTGTTCGTGATCCCCATCGCCCTGGCCGGGCTGCTGCTCGGCGGCGGCGACCCCGACAGCTTCGTGCTCACCCTGCCGCTCTCCGCCGGCCTGGAGGCCCTGCCGCTACTGGTCTTCATCGGTGGCCTCTCGGCCGCCACCGGCATGATGATCGTCGAGACCATCGCCCTGTCGACCATGGTCAGCAACCAGCTGGTGATGCCGCTGCTGCTGCGCTCGAGACACCTGCACCTCAGCACCCGAGGCGAATTGGCCGGGTGGCTGCTGGGCATCCGCCGCGTCAGCATCCTGCTGATCCTGCTGCTCGGCTATCTCTATCATGCGCTGATCGGCGAGACCTACAGCCTGGTGACCATCGGCCTGGTCTCGTTCGCCGCGGTGAGCCAGTTCGCCCCGGCGCTGCTGATCGGCCTGTACTGGCGCGGCGCCGGGCGGCGCGGCGCGGCGCTGGGCATGAGCGCGGGCTTCCTGGTCTGGGCCTGGACCCTGCTGATCCCGGGCTTTGCCCAGTCCGGCTGGCTCGACTCGGGCTTTCTCGACCAGGGCCCCTGGGGCATCGCCTGGCTGCGGCCCTACGCGCTGTTCGGGCTCGAGGGCTGGGACATCTACACCCACTCGCTGCTGTGGAGCCTCGCCGCCAACGTCGGTCTGCTGGTGGGCGTGTCGCTCTTCACCCGCCCCTCGGCACTGGAGCAGACCCAGGCGGCGCTGTTCACCGAGGCCATGCCTCCCGGCCTGGTGCCGACCTCGCTGTGGCAGGGCCAGACCACCCGCGGCGAGCTGCGCGCCCTGCTCGACCGCTACCTGGGCGTGGCCGCCAGCCAGCGGGTCTTTGCCCACCACGCCGACGAGGCCGACGATCAGCCCGCCCCCGCGGCGCTGACCCTGCGGGTCGAGCAGGCCCTGGCCGGCTCGCTGGGTAGCGCGTCGGCCCGGGTGCTGATCGACTCGGTGGCCCGTGGCGAGGCACCCGACCTGGAATCGATCCTGCGCATCCTCGATACCACCTCCGAGACCCTCGAGATGAACCGCCGCCTCGAGCAGAAGTCGAGCGAACTGGCCCGTGCCAGCGAGGAGCTGCGCGCGGCCAACGAGCGGCTGCGCGAACTCGACCGCCTCAAGGACGAGTTCGTCGCCATGGTCAGCCATGAGCTGCGCACGCCGCTCACCTCGATCCGCTCCTTCGCCGAGATCCTGCGCGACACCCCCGACCTGCCCGAGGACAAGCGCGCCCGCTTCCTCGACGTGGTGGTTCGGGAGAGCCAGCGCCTGTCGCGGTTGATCGAGGAGATCCTCGACCTGGCGCGTCTCGAGAGCGGACGGCTGGCCCTCTCGCCCCGCCGCCTGGACCTGGTGGAACTGGCCCGCCACAGCGTGGAGGCCGTACAGCGTCTTCAGGAGGAGCGCGGGATCGCCCTGGACATGGCGATCGAGGTCGATGACGCCCCGGTGATCGGCGACCCGGATCGCCTAGAGCAGGTGATCATCAACCTGCTCGACAACGCCGGCAAGTTCGCCGCCGACGACGATCCCCGGGTGTTGCTGCGCCTGGCGCGTCACAAGAATCACTACCGCCTCGCCGTCGAGGACAACGGCCCAGGTATCGCGCCGGAGGAACGCGAACGGGTGTTCGAGAAGTTCCACCAGATCGAGCGCAGCGACGATGCTCCGGTCCGCGGCCGGCCCCGGGGCAGCGGGCTCGGCCTGCCTATCTCGCGCGGTATCGTCGCCCACCTCGGCGGGCGGCTGTGGATCGAGGAGGCCAAGCGTCTGGGCGGCGCCTGCCTGGTGATGGAGCTCCCCGAAGCGCCGGCCGAGAAACCGCAAGAGAAGCCGTAAGCCGTAAGCCGTAAGCTGGAAGCTGGAAGCTGGAAGCTGGAAGCTGGAAGCTGGAAGCTGGAAGCTGGAAGCTGGAAGCTGGAA
>NZ_VBUI01000050.1 GCF_005780185.1 Halomonas urmiana
AGCGTCCTGCCATAAGTCACCTATGCAGCTGCGACATAGGAAAAATTAGCACATCCGACTTTTCGGACAAAACCTAGGAAGCGCCGGGCCACAAACGGTTCCGACAGCTTTCTCTCGGCACGCAACGTGTACCACTCTTGGGCTAAGCTCTTAAGGTCGATAATCACGCTCATGGAACCATCTCTACGTCATGGCATTTCTTGCCGCCGAACGCCGCTCAGCACGCGCAGTTACGGAATGGAGGCGCAGCCGCAATGTAGTAACCGTCGGCGTGACTGGCATGGTTATACCTTTGCAAGATACATCTCAAGCGCGTGCCATAAAAAATAGGCGATAGCACCTGCCAAAAGCATGTATTTCTGGAGGTCTCCATGGATCTTCATTTTCCGATCATGGCGACCAAGAGTTGTATCAAATCTTTCTTTTACGTCTTTCATCTCCACACCAGCTTTATCTGGTGGCATACCGGAGATGAGCCTTTTAAGCACAAGATAATTATGGTTCTGAAAGAGTGCACTGCCAGCATGTTCGATAAATTGAAGTCCAGAGTAGAAGCTCCAGGCCCACGCCGATACTGATAGTACCCATAAGGCATGCGGCCAAATTAATGGATCGGCCTTTGTCTGCGTCATAGAAAAAGCCATGGCCGCGCCCGCCGCAGCTAGCAAAAAGTAAGAGTTCCTTTGTTGCACAGACCGGAACTGACGAAAAAGCTCCAGCTCTTCTTCCTGGGACATCACTGGCTCCTACAGGTATAACTGTTCAGCATTTCTTCGCCGTGCGGAGCATGGCGTATAAATGCCTGTTGGACTAAGCCGCCCATCAGTCTGCTATACAGCTTCTATAGGGTATTGTATTGGCCGGTGTGCGGCCTGAGGCGTCAGGTCGCGCGCATACGGATCTGTTGTGACCCGTGCGGGCCGTGATGTTGGCCATGATCCTCGTTCCCTCCGGGCCCAATTTGCCCCAACGTAGCGCGCCTGCTGGTCGAAATCCATCACCGGGACGAGCGCCGCCGCGACCCGCGAGCGGGCCGGATCGCCGAGTCCGTTGTATGGGTAGCGCGTCAGCTCATGCTCGATAGCGTTGCTTCCTGTGGTTGGGGGGTCGGCTACGCTTGAGTCGCCGGGGCGTGAGGGTCCCGATCCCGCAGTGTCGGTTGCCCGCAGTGTGGGCAGGTATAGGCCAGCTCCGGGTCACTGGCGGGCGTACCAGCATCCGGTGCCTTCTCGACAAGTGCCAGCGCTTGGCGGATCTGTGCCAGGCGTCGTCGCCGGCAGCGATTGGCCAGAAAGCCGTAGTGTCGGACCCGCATCAGCCTTTTGGGCAGGAAGTGGAGCAAGAAGCGGCGCACGAACTCCTTGCCATCGAGGACGAGCGGTTTACGCCGGTCACGGTCGCGGTAGTCCTTGTAGCGTAGGGTCACCTGGTGGTCGTCCACGGCGAGGATCCGGGCATTGCTGATGGCGATCTGGCGCGTGTAGCGCGCCAAGTAGCGCACCACCGTGTCGGTGTGTTCGAGACAGTCCTTGCGGTAGACCACCCACTCGGTGGCCATCAGCGTGTTGAGCTGGTCATCGACGTCACCCGGCCGGGTGACCCGGTGGAGGTCGCCGGCAGTGGCGGCCTGACGCAGGGCACTGACCAGGTGCCCGCGAAAGTGGCGCGACAGGGCCCGGACCAGGAACAGGTAATGGCTGCGAGCCCCACGCCAGCCGCCATCGTCGCCCAGCGCGCCGCCGTGGACCAGGCAGTGCAGGTGCACGTGCTGGCTCAGGTTCTGGCCCCAGGTGTGGAGCACCGCACTCATGCCCATCTCGCCGCCAAGACGCTTGGGATCGCGACCGAAGGATCGGAGTGTGTACCAGGCACTCTGGAACAGCAGTCGGTAAATCACCTCGGGGGGAAGCTGGACCCAGCCGTTGAGGCTGTGCGGCAGGGTGAAGACGACGTGGTAGTAGCGCGCCGGCAGGATGTTCGCCTGCTGACGCTCCGCCCACTGATGCATGGCGCGGCCCTGGCGTCAGGTCGAGCGGTTTGTTAGCTACGCCATTCTTTGTCCGGAACCCGAACTTCTGCAAGAGTGTAAGGAAGTATCTGTTTAGGGAAAATCAATCGCTATACTTATCAATCAATCCACCTATTTGCTCTTGGTCGTATGCTTTTTCAGCTTCACTTAGTGGCCGCTTACGTACATCGCGTTGTTCTCCCCGGTACGTGCAGAGTACATGCCCTCCCAGAGGTACTAATGGCTCGGACAGTGTGCATCGCCTTGCTACTTCATGCGTTTCAAGCTCAACGAGGTTCCCTTTCTCACAGTGAGAATATTCTGGCACCGGAATCGTCGCTGTGCGCGTTTCGCAGAGTATGTCTGGATCGGACGCCTCGGCACTAGCAAGCGGCCACATCAGGGCCGATAGAAAAGCTACCTTCCTGAGCATTTTCATCTCCAAAACCAGCTAACAGTGATTAAAAGGGGTCATCTCGGAAACCTTTCCTAATCCATGCTATAGCTGCTCCTAATAGATAGATAAGTGTCACGGGGCCCGCCCAGCCAACAAAACCGTAACCGATTAGCCTGAGCAGAGCTTGGCGATTCTCGTTAAGAGCGTTCTCATGTTGGATATACACAGAAGAGAAATTGATGGGCACTCCGAGCGAGCTGTTGACATCAGTGACAAAGGCATCGTATGAATCAGCTACTGGGCCGCTTTTATCCGCCAAGAAAAGACGAACGCGTGCGCTGGCTAACGCCAGATTCTTGCGCTCCTCAAGGCTCAACGCTGCTTCATTATCACTTTTGTACTGTTCAAATAAATCAAGAGTAAGTTCTGCGCGTAATACGTCTGCGGCGCGCCAGTAGTTTGGATGCAACATATAAATTGTCCCTGCTACCAAAGCAGCGTAGAACAAGGAAGTGACAATCCATATTCGCTGCCATCCATTGAGACGTCGCATCTTTTGATCCCCCTGACAGTGATTAGACTGTGCGCTCTGTTTTCGGCCAGTCACGCAGGCACAGTCAAGTCAATAAATATACCTGCTCAGCCAACCGTAACCCACTGACTTCTCACGCCATTAACAATAGCTCGGAAGTTTAATATGAATAAACGTGCCAGTATAATTTTCAGGAAGTCCGCTAGGTCGTCCACTTCAGCAGTCACCTCATCAGCATAGTTTAACGTGCTTCACACAGCCTCGATCGTCAGGTGCTGACCTTTAAATCAGCATAGCCTGATGCTCCCCATCCGGCCATAAACGGACTTTGAGAGCCTGCTAACGCTGGCGTCAAAAATAGAGGCACATAAGCGCCGCAATCCTTTGCACGGTCTTGTTAAATGGATACTTTCTGCTCAAAGCATGTCGTTCTAACCCAGCTTGGCTTTAGTTTATTCTCATTTATATATTTTTGTAGCGTTGTCACTCTATTTTCTTCAGATTGTACATTCAATCCTGATTCAGCCAATATCTCAGCAACCAGATCATGCTCACCCATTAGCCAGTTGATCGAATGAAGGTTATTTTCAATTCTATTCAATTGGAAACTGGAAGATATACGGTCTTTATTGCCGGAGTCTATCGTAAGTAGCGATCCCGAAGGACTCCTTTTATCAACAGACACAGCATTTATTAACGCTGTACCCATTACTGGAATAATAGTCATCAAACCTGCGCCAATGGACACAACACCGTCGTGCTCATTATCGGTAACCGAATTTGGATAGCAACTTTTTATATCAGAAAACCCACCCTCAGATATTGAGGCCTTAGCAAGCCCTCCCGATGCAAGCACATGACGCATCAAAGCAATAGCAATTGAGGTTGCACGGTCCAATTTCTCTTCTTCGAAACAGCTAACAATTACAAATCCATCGCCAAACTGGTGAGCAAAAAGGCGATCAACATCATCATTGTATTTTTTACTGCCTACCAGATAGATTCCTTCCATCAAGGCATTGAGAGGGAGCAGTGCTACCATGGTTTGATCGTAGCGGGCACCAAATCCTTCAATATCAATATATATGCTCCAACGTTTATCCATGACTCTATATCCATTTAACGTCGAAAATCATCGGAGATAAAAAGGAAAGCGACAGAGGATCGGCGCTCTTTACCATCGGAGCAAATTTGCCTTGTTAAATTTCTTATTGTGCATCAGATATTGCCCCAATGACGCTAAGCACAAAAACCCAAACAAAAAATGAAACTACACCTGATAATACACCACCATAACTACTATATGTGATCTCAAAGAAATGGCCTATGCTAGCGGCTTTGTTGACAAGGAAATATACAAATCCATCGCCAGGATAAAAATACAGCCATTTAAACCATAGCCAAATATCGCTAATAGTGACTGAGCCGCTATAGTTCATATCAGCTACAAAAGTCCATTGGCGAGGATCATACATTTCTATTTCTCGATTTAAATAAAAAATAGAGTAGACTGCATGCTCTGTATAGAATGAACGAGCATGCTACCTTTGTTGGCATGGCCATTTCGGGCCGACAGCTACGACGCCACACATCAGCTTAGACTAACATTCCTAAGTCGGCCAGAGGCGAACTTTAATATAAAACTAATATAGACCCTAGCTCAGACCCGTCAAATGATCGTTTTGCCGAACAGAACGGAGTAGCCCACGAAGGCGCTTAGCATCGCACGAAGCGTGATGTTAGCTATCTTCATTCTTGATCACGCACCGCCCTCAATACCGCATCCATTCCACGAATAAGTTGAGCTGACACCTGCTTCCAAGCCGTCTTCGCCGCTTTATCTCCAGAGGAATAACCCCACATATTTGACTCTCTGTGCTCGGCAACGAATGGAACGGTAAAGGCGGTGTTAGTTGCTCCGCGATTGTCTTGAATTTCTAAGTCTACCCAGGCCGCGCCGTTCCACCATCCTTCACCACTGAAGGAAGTCGCAAAAACGGATGAACTTCCTGATGCGGTTCCAACAACTGGCCCCCATGGACCTGTTGCCGAGAATTGCGCGGTTTGGATGGTATTGGCATAGGCGGCTGAAGAGATAATCCTACTACCAAATGATGCACCGAGAGTATCTAGCCTGATGCGGACGGCCACTCGACCAGAGGGGACTGCTTCGAAATATGGCACCCATTCAAGATTAGATCCATAGATGCTGGTGAGATCTGTTTTTAGGACCTCAATTGCTTCTACCTGTGATGTGATGTTGCTTCTAGCATCAAAGACGGAAGCCATGATCGGGCTTTGAAGATTCAGCCCCTCTCTAGGTGCAACATCGATCGTTGGAGCGGTAGTACGCTCCGTGGCGCAGCCAGCAAAACTCATCGCCAGCGCGAAAGTGAGAGGAACTGAAAACCTTGCCATACCCTCTCCCAGAAGATGGTTAACATCTCAGAATCATATCGCCGCATTATCAGTTGTGTCGTGATTTCGAAAAAATGTCGACCACACGTCAACGACGTGCTCAGCGCATTTTAGCGCGGTGGATTTGCCGCCATGTCGCCTTTGAGTCATTCCCCACCTTTCACCTGATACACCAAGCTTGAACGCATCCCCTTCATATAAACAGGCACGCTACCGCAAGGGAATCCTGACGTGAGCTGACGCCTTCCCTGGCGTGGAAGCCTGATATGTCGCCATTTTGAGACATGGCAGCATCAGGCAGATACATACATATACATTACAGCCTAATCAAACTTTCCCCGATTAGCGAATGGTCGTCTTGAGGCGTGTCAGCGAAATGCGTTGTTAATGAGGACGATGGGATGGAGGGATGGAGGGATGGAGGGATGGAGGGATGCGGGGATGCGGGGATGCGGGGATGCGGGGATGCGGGGATGCGGGGATGCGGGGATGCGGGGATGCGGGGATGGCAAAGCCAGTGCCACACGTGGATGGGTGGTATCGAGCTAAGCTGATATGGGCCAGGGCTACCTAGGTGGCAGTGGCCGTCACAGTGCCGTAACAAATGGAAGGCTTGCGCCAATATTCAGTAACCGGAAGCCGGATCGCCCTTCTCTTCGTGCAGGCGGCTCCACATGCAGAGGTACCCCACCCTGCTCGTCGTCAGTCCTGACCAGGTCGCCTGCCATGGTGACATCAGCCACGTTGGCTGAGGTAGTGGCAACACTGTGGGTCAGTCCGGTGACCGCATCGACGCCGATGTGGGCCTTCAGGCCGAAATACCACTGGTTGCCCTTCTTGGCCTGCTTCATCTCTGGATCGCGTTGCTTGGCCTTGTTCTTGGTGCAGGTCTCGGCCGCCATGATGGTGGCGTCGACGATGATGCCCTCGCGTATGAACAGGCCCTGCTCGGCCAGGCTGGCGTTGATCTCCTCGAAGATCCGCTGGGTCAGAGCATGCTTCTCCAGCAAATGGCGGAAACGCAGCAGCGTGGTGGAATCCGGTACGCTCTCGATGGCCAGGTCGATACCGATGAAATCGTGCATGGCCTGGCTGTCGTAGATGGCATTAACTAGTACCTCTTCGATGACGGCATTCTAATCATACCCAGTAATCACGGGCACCAGTCTACACGACTTTCTTTACTCAAAGGCTACGAAATTTATCACCTCAGTCTCACAGTGTGTGCATTGTCAGTTGTAATCATGGTGCTTGAACCAAGGCATGCCGCCGGTATCACTATTCTATTTTATTCATATACCCAGGCGAGGAAGGAGCTTTTATTCAGTCTACACCATAGATAACCTGCGCGAGGAACGTTACTCCGATTGATAGCCAAGTTACGCAGCTTCATCTCACATGGAAGTTAATTGGTGTTCTCATTACGTCCGGCTAGCCAAGCTCCAATATTTTTATGGAAATATTTATCTACACCAATTTCGTCTATTTTTTTCTTATCAAACTTTAATGGCTTATAGCCATTCCACCGCCGATCCTCACCATGTACTTCAGTAGCTGTTATATGAGTGAAATAGTCAGCAACCTCACTGAAGAAAGTACGGTTGTGACATCTTATGGCCGATGGGTCTGCCGCAGCTCCACTAAAAATATTAACTACCAAATTTGCGTCATTTAAGTAATCTTGACTAAAAAGCAAAGCTGAGTTATTAAGCTCACTTATCAGTTGTCCAATAGGTTGAGTAAGATTGGCTATCGATTGACGACTTCTAGAAGGAAAGCTGCAAGCTGCCACTGTTTGCTTGAACGCCGCATTCGTCACGTTTGTGAATTCAGATCGGACATCCATAGCCGCTTCAAGCCGCTGCTCTAAAAAGTATCTTGTATCAGATGTCGTGACTTTGAATAGTTCGATTGCCAAAGTAGCAATAAAACCAAAAAGTGCCAACAGCAATCCGATAAGAAGACGGTCTATGAGAATTCTTCTAATGCCAAGCTGGTGTTCGAGCTTGATTCTCTGCTCCGTGGAAAGTTCATTTGCAGAGGGTTTCTCTGAAGTTTTTGCCATTGTATTGACTCCCACGAAAAGTCATGACTACGTCTAACGTCGCAATCACACGCTTATTCGGTGCATTGTTTTGTTAGGGAATCACTGAAAAATTCAGTATCTGACTTGTGATGGTGCTTAAGAGCATTTTTCTGCTCCAGCAGCATGTCCCCGGCCACTGTGAGGTGGACTCTATAGCTTGGCAGCGGGTTTATTCGGCTACCAGGCCCACATTCGAAACTGCGGCCAGAAGCAAAAAACACCAGATTCCTCTTGGCCGTGAAACCTATCCTCCAAGAGGCATCGTGCCTACTCAGAACAATCAGGGAGATACGGAATCGGACGTCCGGCCTGAACCCAGCACGGAAAGCGCTGACCAAGGATGCAGGGGTCAGCACCTCAACAACCTCATCGGACCTGCACGGTTCGGCCAGCTGGTAGCCCTCAAAGCTCCAGAGCCAAGTGGTGCCTTCCCATACGATATAGGCCTGCCGCTCGAACTCGAAACATGCTCCATGCGGTAAGTCGTCTACCACGCTCTGCCAGGTGACCTTTTGCCGACGCCGAATACGCTCTCGGTGAAGCTGTCTATCCATCTCAGGCATGCGGACCCCGCCTGTACCAACTGGCCGGTTGGCCAGCGCCCAACGGTGCTTGAACTCAAGCGCCCTTTGCCGCTGGCATTCCATGCAGGGACGATGTCCGGCTGCTAGTGCCGTTGCCTCATCGAGGAAGAAAAGCTCGGTATAGCGCCCAGGCGACATCAGCTGACGACGTTTGTCCTTAAAATCAAGCACACAGATGACCCAGTTCTGGTGAGCATGTGTCTTTCTTAGATTCCGAGCATCATCGTGAAGGATGCCACGATTACCCATCAGAGTGCCACGCGTCGAGGACTCTAAGATCTCGCCCTTGGGGTGACTCGGTTTTGCAATGGCATGTTTCACGTCCTTGTCAATGCACTAAATAAATAGCTCATAGCACCTAGGTTGAGGGGCTAGTGTTCGTGACGCCTGAACGCCAAGTTACTGCACCAGCACTCGTTGACCTAAAATTTTCCAGACCGACCTATCTGTACTTGATTCAATGCTTTCCGCTTTCGGCCAGAAGCGAACGCTTAGTGAGAGTTGATATAACGCAGAGCACACCGGCGGCCATTTTATTGCCGTCCAAGAGCCGCGACTTGTTATAGCAGTCGCGATTATAACCGGGAGTCGTTTTCGCAAGGGATCCCGTCGCGATCACCATCCATCTTTGTGTTCGGGCAGTTTCTTGTGAAGAACTCAGCTTCGGCTCTGGATGTCATCTCACTGCAATGCTGGCGCCCGTCACAACTAGGTTTTGTCCGAAAAGTCGGATGTGCTAATTTTTCCTATGTCGCAGCTGCATAGGTGACTTATGGCAGGACGCT
>NZ_VBUI01000051.1 GCF_005780185.1 Halomonas urmiana
ATGGCTGACGCTGAGCGCCGTAGGAATCCTCTTCCTTCCCGCCGCAGGCGGCAACGTCCTGAGACGTTGAGGGAGAGAAGGATGTCAACGCAGTGACAACGATCGATCAGGCGGACATTCATGCGGCAACTTATCTTGATGCGCCACGCCAAGGCGAAGCGTGGCAGCAAGAAGATGGCCGATCACGACCGGCCACTCAGCAAGCGAGGCAGGCGTCAGGCGGCTGCCATGGCTGAGGCCATGCGGCACTGGAAGGACCTGGAGGGCGAGATTCACGTCAGCGGTGCGACGCGCACGCACGAAACCCTCGATGAGATGGCGAAGCGTCTGCCCGAGCTGGCCTTGAGCGAGCGAGCGGACTTCGACGAGGCGCTGTACACCTTCGACGCCAACGCCCTGCTTGCCTGGCTGCAGGGGCTGCCCGATGCCACCGAGAGGGTACTGGTGATCGGCCACAACCCAGCCCTGCTGGAACTGGCCCGTTGGCTCTGCCCTACGGCGCCGGATGAGCTGCCCACCGGTAGCATGCTGCATCTTTCTCTGCCCGATACCCCCTGGCAGTCGCTGGAAAGACATTGCGCCGAGCGCATGGTCAGCCTGACGCCGGAACAGGCCAGCCATGCGCTCTTTGAGCGCCGCGCGCCCGAGTCGCCCAAGCTGGACAAGCTTGGGCCCAAGCGGCGCATCCTGGAGATGTTGGCGCACCAGTATCGACGGGTACGAGCCCTGGAGCTGGGCGTGGTGGCCGGGGTCGATGCGGAATTTCTGCACCAGTATCGCGTCACCCTGCGACGCAGCCGGGCCATCGGCGAATCCGTGCTCACCACGATCAAGGTACCCGGCCTGAAGAAGCGGCTGAAGCGACTCAAGCGCCGTGCCCAGGCGACCAGCGACCTGCGTGACCTGGACGTCTTCCTGGAAAGCCTGACCGTGACCCCGCCGCCGCTGACATCTCGCTCCCGTCAGGCGCTGGAGCGCTGGTTGCAGGCCCGCCGTGAGGAGGCGCACGCGTCGCTGTGCCGGCAGCTCGTTCAACCCGACTATGCCGAGGTGATGCAGGACTGGTGGGACTTTATCAACTCCCGGGCATTCAAGCAGGCGCTGGCCGGGCTTTCCAGCAAGCGCATCGCATCGGTGCTGATCGAGCGCCTCGAGCGCCACGATCAGGCGCTTGCCGCGCTGACCCTGGAGAGCGATGACGAGGCACTACACGACCTGCGCAAGGCAGTGAAACGCGTCCGCTACCTGGCCGAGCTGGACCCGAAGCGCCACCGCGAGTTCCTGTCGGGGCTGAAGCATCGCCAGCGTTTGCTGGGTGACTTTCAGGATCTGTGCACTCGTCAGGCCTGGATCGAGGCCTTTGCCGCCAGCGCCCGCAACGCCCCCAGGCGCAAGCGCGAATGCGACGCCTGGCGAGCGGCCCTGGAGGAACAGAAGCAGGCCCTGCGAGAGGAGATCATGGCGCTGGCGCCCCTATCAGGAACCTACCGCGAAGCGCTCAAGCGCTGACCCCTCGCGACCGACTCGCCCCGGCCGTCCGCGGGCATCGGAGAAGCGCGCCGTCAGGCCGGCTTCCCAGGCCTCGCGCACGTGGAACTGCGAGAGTCGCCCACGCAGCGGCGCGATATCGGCGAGGGCGCCGCCATCGTCGAGGTTGTCGCCGCGTACCCAGCTCAGCTGTCCGCGCGTTTCCCAGTGCCGGGCCCAGCGCAGATCGCCGGAGAGCTCCACGCCATAGAGCGTCGCATCGATATTGCGGTACGTGCTCACCCCGCTGGCCGTCTCGGCGCGGAAGATATAGTCGTCGACGCGGTCGGCGAAGGCCGTCAGCTCGATCCCGGCATGTGCCAGCCGACGCTCGATGCCCACGTCGAGCTGGTGAGGCTGGCATAGAGGGTGTCGATGTCGTTCAGGCGCTGCTCTCCGCTGCGTGTAGTTGTCCATCACGTGATCGATGGTCGTGAGCTGCAGGCGATTCTCCATCCGCAGGGTGTCAGAGAAGGCGTGATCGAGACGCGCCCGCAGGGTGTCGTTGTCACTCTTTGGAGAATCCATGCCGGCGCCGTCGGCGCCGGCGACTGACGGGCGTGAGCGACAACTCGCCGGGCACGCCGGCGCTCCCTTCGATGATCATGGTGGCTGAGGGTCTCGCGGCCTGGACAGTACCGATCCAGGCAGCGGCGATGCAGGCCACCAGCGGCAGGCCACGACGCGTTGGCGTGATCATGTCTCGTCTCTTTGAAATTAAGTTATGAGATAGAAGAATAATAAATCGAAGGGACATGACCGAGAATGGGTCAGGTTGCCGCATCAGCCTGGAGCACCCCGGATCCGGCTTTCCGGCACCATCGGGTGTCGATTCGCGTCACCATGGCGCCGGGACAGACCGCTGGCCGGGTGCTACGGAACGTGGTCGCCTGCTGAATCCGGTGCCATAGTGCAAGAGGGTCCGTTGCCCGCTGTAAGGAACGCGAGCAGGGAGACACCAACTAAATAGGACCTGGTGGCAGGTCCTGACCATTTCGTCACATGTGAGGTGCCCCATGAACATCAAGACGCTGACTGCCGGCTTCCTGACCCTGCTGCTGATGGGCGGTGCCGCGCACGCCATGGACTCCGAGGCCATCGAGAAGCACATGGCCGAGATCAACGAGGACTACGTCAAGACGTCTGAGCAGGAGGGCGAGGTCGAGGCGCTCGAGCAGAAGGTCGAGGCACTCGAGGAAATGATCCAGATGATGCTCGACGACCAGGATTCTTGACGGCCAGCGGGCCCTCGATGCCTGATACCGTAACGCCCAACAAAGAGGCCCGCGGCGCCTGTGCGCCGTGGGCCTCTTCATCTCCAAGGATTGCCGTCTGCCACGGCAGCCGCGACACGCTTGCGGGCGTTACCGCTTCTGCACCTTGAGCTCGTAGTTGTTGACGCCGGACATCGCCGAGCCGAACTTCTGGCCCTGTACGCGGATGCGGTAGCGGCCCGGTGACAGCTCGGCCTCCATGTCCACGTCGCCATCGAAACCCTCGCCGGCGCCCTCGGCCACTACCCGGCCGTCGGCGTCCAGCACCTCGAGGGCGATCCGATAGGTGTCCTCGTAGCCGGTCGGATAGGTCGAGGTCGTGATGGCGACCCGGCCCGGCTCGGCCACGTCGAAACTCAGCACCTCACCCCGGGCGCGGATCTTCACGTCGGTGACGATGGTCGCAAATCCTTGGGATGTCGCCTCCTGGGTGGACTGTGGCGCCTCGGCAGCCGCGCCGGATGCTTGCTTCGCGGCGGCGGCGGTCGCCGCCGCCCCCGCAGACGCGGCATCCGCGGGAGTTGACGAAGCCTCCGCCGAGCCGCCCAGGGTCGCCACGGCATTATCGCCCTTGACGAAGACGGAGCCCCCGCCGTCGAGCTGCTCGCCGCTGAAGAAGATGCCCTCGCCGTCGCTGACGCCATCCGCGAGACGCTGGCCGTTGGCATCCAGCCCCACGATGCGAATGGAATAGGCATCGCCCGCCGTGCCGCGGGTGCCGAAGCGCTGGGCCTCGACGCGCAGCGTATAGTCGCCGGGCACCAGGCGCTGGCGCAGGGCCAGGCCGCCGTTCTGCCCCATCGCCTCGCGGCGGGCGATCACCTGCCCCTGCTCGTCCTCGAGGACGGCGGCGATGCGATAGTCGTCGGAGTAGCCGGCGGTGACCCGGCTCTCGAACAGGTAGGTGCCCGCTTCCTTGACCGTGAAATCGTGGGCGTTGGCGCCCCCGAACAGGAAGCTGCGGCTCTGGGCATCGGTCTCGGCGGTAAAGAACCCGGTCAGATCCATGCCCCGCCCTTCCTCGCGGAAGCGCTCCTCCAACTCGCTGGCCAGGGCCGGCGCCGTGGTCAGGGTCAACCCCAGCGCCATGAGTCCGGCGGTGACAATCGGTTGTTTCATGTGACCTCGCTTGCGTTCGTTCTCGACCAATGAAAAAAGCCGATCCCGGGGGATCGGCTTTCGTTGTTCTTCCCTCATCGCAGGTTACACCCGCGAGGGGTTTTAGAACAGGTAGGTCACGCCCACGCCAACGCCGTCACCTTCGTCGTTAGCGCGGTCGTACATGGCGTACTCGGACCAGACGTACATCGCATCGGAGATGTTGTAGTTGGCGCCCAGGATGACCTCGTTGTAGGTCTCGTCACGATCCTGCTCGTCCTGGAGGGTCTCGTCCAGCTCGCTCAGGAAGGTGCCGGCGCCCACGTCGACGTACTGGTAGGCGGCGTAGACGTCGCCCATGCCGTAGCCATAACGCGCGCTGACGCCATAGAAGTTGGTGTCGTCGCCGTCTTCGATATCGGAGTCGAAGCGCTCAACCTTGGCGGCTACACGAAGGGTATCGACGGTGTACTGGGCGGTGACACCGTACTGGTTACCCACGCTGTCGACTTCGCTGGTGTCAGCATCCTCGTACAGGACGTTGTCCAGGTTGTCGTAGACGGCGGCGATGGAGAACGCGCCGGCGGTGTACTTGGCGCCACCGAAGAAGGAAGCATTGCTGCCACCCTTGTCTGCCTCGCTATCGGCGGAGTCGAAGTCGCCCTTGTACTGGGTACCGACGGCGAACTGCAGGCCGCCGAAGGACGGTGAGGTGTAGGTCACCTTGTCGGTTTCCTGATTGGCACCGCCGCCGTGGGCGCCAGTGGAATCGGAAACGTCGAAGCCTTCGTTATTGGTGATCGGATCCTGAATCCAGTCGTCGATCAGCTGGTCGTAGGAGCCGAGACGGACGTCACCGAAGTTGCCCTTCAGGCCGACATAGGCCTGGTCACCGGAGTCGGTAGCATCGTTGGCCGTCTTCATCTCGTCGGCCTTGATGTCGTCGAACTCGAGCTTCAGGTAACCGGTCAGACCATCGTAGATAACGTGCTCGGCGGCGAAGCCGAAGGTGGTACCGTTATCGGCGATACCGTCTTGGCTTTCACCATCGGCGTTATCGGTATTGTAGTAGGCAATCTGGATATTGCCGTAGATGTCGAGCTTGGTGCCGTCCTGGTTGTAGACGGTGGCGGCCTGGGCGCCGGAAGCGGCCAGGGCACCGGCGATAGCAGTCGCTAACAGTGTCTTTTTCATTGCGATAGTTCCTTATTGACTAGCTTGCTGTTTCGATCGTGGCTGCCCGTTCTTGGTGAGCGGGTCAGCGGGCTTGGCCGGTCTTGGTGCCGGTTCTCGTGCCTGGGGCTCCCTCTCGGGAGGACAGGTCGCGAGCCAGACCGCGGCGAAGCCTGAGTTATAGTCCAATGCTCGCAAGAGGAACTCTATACCGGGGATTCGGGGAACGCAACAAGAAAAAAACACTGTTTTCATTCGTCGCGAACACCGTTCGTCCGTGCATCCTCCTGCCTGGCGAGATGGGCGCCGTACCGGCGAGCCCCATGCCCGAACCGGCGTGACGGCCGCCCAATCGAGCGCCTGGCGCGATGAGCGGATCCATCATGCCCTGCGAATATGACGAAGACAAGTCGGCGGGAAGTCAACGCTGGTTGTGCTTGGCCAGCAATGCGGAGAGCTTCTCGTCCAGGGTGGCGGCGGGCGCATCCGCCGAGGCGTTGGCGGCCGAGGGCGACGCCTGGGCGGGGCGGGGATCCCCGGCGCCTTTCTTGCCGGCCGGGGCGGCGGCAACGCCAGCGCTGCCCTGCCGGGCCTTGCCGTCGGGGTCGCCGTGACGCTTGGCGCCACCCCGTGTCCTGCCGCGAGCGGGCCCGGCGCGCTTCCGCTCTCGACGGTCGGCCTGCAGCCGCTCGAGCTTCTTGTGGGCGTGCTCGGCGGCGGTGGCGTCCACCTGCCCCACCGGCTCGCCGGCCAGGTCGAGGCGCCAGGCGCCCTCGCGCACCGACTTGAGGTAGCGCGGCAGGTTGACGTAGCAGGCCAGCGCCCGGCGCACGAGCTTCTCGGGCCAGGGCTCGCGCGCGGTCAGCTCCTCGTGGATGCCGATCTTGAGCGGCCGGGTATGGCCCTTGAAGAAGGTGGAGGAGTAGCGCCGATACCACTGATCGAGCAGCGCCTGGGGGGACGGCGCCTCGTCGCCGTGGGGAGGATTCGCCTCCGGCGCCTCGGCTGGCGCCTTGGGATCTTCGGCGGGAGAAGCGGCGGCCGTCTCGGCGGGCTCGATGGCGTCGTGCTTGGTGGCGTCGGGCTCGCCGTTGCGCGCGGGCGACCGGGCAGTGGGTTCGTCGGCCGGCTGCCGACGCGAGCGATCGCCGATCAGCGCCGCGAGCCCCTGCCCCCGTCGCGCCTGGCGATGGAAGAGCACGCTGCCGGCCTCGGCCTCGGCGGGGGCCTCGGCCAGCAGGCGCCGGTTGTGCGCCTCGAGCTCACGATTCTGCTCGACGAGCTCGCGGTTCTCCTCGGCGAGCTCCAGGCGCGTGGCTTCCAGGTCCTTGATGCGCGACTCGAGCTCGCTGCAGCGCTCGGCCAAGGCCTGGCGCGCGGCCTGCTCCTCGCGGACTTCGGCGGCCCGTTCGGCCTGGCTCGCCTCCAGCTCGACACGACGACGCTCCAGCTCGGCGAGCCGCGACTGCAGGGCATCCTGCTGCACGCGCGACTCCCGCAGCAGCGAAAGCAATGCCGAAGCGCGTTGCTCCAGCCGTTCCAGCAGGCGGGTTGAGCCTTCCTCGATCACGTCCTGTCCTCCAGTGCGCCTTGCCCTGACTCGTCCAGCCGTCGCCGGCATTAACCGGCAATGACCCCTGCTGCCCAGTCTGTGCCAGGCATGGCGCGGTGACAAATGTCGCCGACGGGCGACGCCATCAACGCCGCCGCCCTTTACATCGATGATACTGCACGAAATGGTAATCCGGCTGGCCCTCGGCGGGCGTGCCGGGCACACGCTGCAGCTCCTCCCACTCGTTCGGGTCGAGCGCGGGGAAGCGGGCATCGCCCTCGACCTCGATGTCCACCTCGGTGAGGTAGAGTCGGCTGGCGAAGGGCAGCGCCTGGGCGTAGATCTCGGCCCCGCCCATCACCATGATCTCCTCGACGCCGTCGATGGTGGCCTGCTGGTCGGCCAGCCTCAGGGCGGCGGCGAGGTCGTGGCAGACCCGCACGCCCTCAGCGTGGAAGTCGGGGTCGCGGGTCACCACGATGTTGAGGCGCCCGGGCAGCGCCCGGCCGATGGATTGATGGGTCTTGCGCCCCATCACCAGCGGCTTGGCCTGGGTCATCCGCTTGAAAAACTTCAGGTCCTCGGGCAGGTACCAGGGCAGCTGGTTGTCCACGCCGATCACGCCGTTGCGGTCCATGGCGGCGATCATCGCGATGGGGATCAGGGTCTCGTCGGTCATGCCGCGGGCCTCGCTCATACGGCCACCTGGGCCTTGATATGCGGATGGGGGTCGTAGCCTTCGATGGCGATGTGCTCGAAGCGAAACGCGAAGAGGTCGTCCACCGCGGGGTCGAGCACCAGGCGCGGCGCCGCACGCGGCGTGCGCGAGAGCTGCTGCTCGGCCTGCTCGAGATGGTTCAGGTAGAGGTGCGCATCGCCCAGGGTATGCACGAAGTCACCCGGCTCGAGCCCCGCGACCCGGGCGATCATCTGCGTCAGCAGCGCGTAGCTGGCGATATTGAACGGCACGCCGAGGAAGATATCCGCGCTGCGCTGGTAGAGCTGACAGGAGAGCCGCCCGTCGGCCACGTAGAACTGGAACAGGCAGTGACACGGCGGCAGCGCCATCTCGTCGACCAGCGCCGGGTTCCAGGCCGAGACGATCAGCCGACGCGAGCGTGGGTTGACGCGAATCTGCTCGAGCAGGGTCGCGATCTGGTCGACGTGGCCGCCGCGCGGGTCGGGCCAGCTGCGCCACTGGTAGCCGTAGACCGGGCCCAGATCACCGTGCTCGTCGGCCCACGCGTCCCAGATGCGCACCCCGTGCTCCCTGAGGTAGGCGATGTTGGTGTCGCCGGCCAAAAACCACAGCAGCTCGTGGATGATCGAGCGCAGGTGCAGCTTCTTGGTGGTGACCAGCGGAAAACCCCGCGACAGATCGAAGCGCATCTGGTGGCCGAACACGGAGCGGGTGCCGACGCCGGTGCGATCGTCACGCTGCGTGCCGTGATCGAGCACCTGGCGCATCAGGTCGAGATAGGGCTGTTCGAGGGCGGGCTGAGTATCGTCGGTCACGGAGGCGCCTGGGATGGTGAGTGGGGCGGACATTCTACAGGCTGGAAGCTGGAAGCTGGAAGCTGGAAGCTGGAAGCTGGAAGCTGGAAGCTGGAAGCTGGAAGCTGGAAGCTGGAA
>NZ_VBUI01000052.1 GCF_005780185.1 Halomonas urmiana
GAATAGGTGCCTGACGATGACCTACTCTCGCATGGGGAGGCCCCACACTACCATCGGCGCTGATCGGTTTCACTGCTGAGTTCGGCAAGGGATCAGGTGGTTCCCGTACGCTATGGTCGTCAGGCGAAAAACGGTGAATCATGCTGACGAGAACGTCTCGCGTATCCGTCTGTCGGTTGCCATCGGCAGACCGCTTGGGTGTTATATGGTCAAGCCTCACGGGCCATTAGTACCGGTTAGCTCAACGCCTTGCAGCGCTTCCACACCCGGCCTATCAACCAGCTGGTCTCGCTGGGCCCTTCAGGAGGCTCGAGGCCTCGGGGAGATCTCATCTTGAAGGGGGCTTCCCGCTTAGATGCTTTCAGCGGTTATCCCGTCCGCACATAGCTACCCGGCAATGCCACTGGCGTGACAACCGGAACACCAGAGGTGCGTCCACTCCGGTCCTCTCGTACTAGGAGCAGCACTTCTCAAATCTCCAACGCCCACGGCAGATAGGGACCGAACTGTCTCACGACGTTCTAAACCCAGCTCGCGTACCACTTTAAATGGCGAACAGCCATACCCTTGGGACCGACTTCAGCCCCAGGATGTGATGAGCCGACATCGAGGTGCCAAACACCGCCGTCGATGTGAACTCTTGGGCGGTATCAGCCTGTTATCCCCGGAGTACCTTTTATCCGTTGAGCGATGGCCCTTCCATACAGAACCACCGGATCACTAGAACCTACTTTCGTACCTGCTCGACGTGTCTGTCTCGCAGTTAAGCACCCTTATGCTCTTGCACTCAATGCACGATTTCCAACCGTGCTGAGGGTACCTTCGTGCTCCTCCGTTACGCTTTGGGAGGAGACCGCCCCAGTCAAACTACCCACCACACACGGTCCTCGATCCGGATGACGGACCTGAGTTAGAACGCCAATGATGCCAGGCTGGTATTTCAAGGTTGGCTCCACTCGATCTGGCGACCGAGTTTCCAAGCCTCCCAGCTATCCTACACAAGCAACATCAGCGTCCAGTGTGAAGCTATAGTAAAGGTTCACGGGGTCTTTCCGTCTAGCCGCGGGTACACAGCATCTTCACTGCGATTTCAATTTCACTGAGTCTCGGGTGGAGACAGCGTGGCCATCATTACGCCATTCGTGCAGGTCGGAACTTACCCGACAAGGAATTTCGCTACCTTAGGACCGTTATAGTTACGGCCGCCGTTTACCGGGGCTTCGATCAGGAGCTTCGCGTGAGCTAACACCATCACTTAACCTTCCGGCACCGGGCAGGCGTCACACCCTATACGTCCGCTTGCGCGTTTGCAGAGTGCTGTGTTTTTAATAAACAGTTGCAGCCACCTGGTATCTTCGACCGCTTCGCGCTTAGGGAGCGAGTCCCCTTACGCTACTGCGGCGTGCCTTCTCCCGAAGTTACGGCACCATTTTGCCTAGTTCCTTCACCCGAGTTCTCTCAAGCGCCTGGGTATTCTCTACCTGACCACCTGTGTCGGTTTGGGGTACGGTTCCACTGTATCTGAAGCTTAGAGGCTTTTCCTGGAAGCGTGGCATCGATGACTTCCAGACCGTAGTCTGTTCGTCTCGTCTCTCGGCCTTAGAGAACCGGATTTGCCTGATTCTCCAGCCTACTGACTTTCACCAGGACAACCAACGCCTGGCTCACCTAGCCTTCTTCGTCCCCCCATCGCAATACAGTGAAGTACGGGAATATTGACCCGTTTCCCATCGACTACGCCTTTCGGCCTCGCCTTAGGGGCCGACTCACTCTGCTCCGATTAGCGTCGAACAGAAACCCTTGGTCTTCCGGCGGGGGAGTTTTTCACTCCCCTTGTCGTTACTCATGTCAGCATTCGCACTCGTGATACCTCCAGCAGACCTCTCGATCCACCTTCATCGGCGTACACGACGCTCCTCTACCGCTCGTCATTCGACGAGCCCGTAGCTTCGGTACCTGGTTTGAGCCCCGTTACATCTTCCGCGCAGGCCGACTCGACTAGTGAGCTATTACGCTTTCTTTAAAGGATGGCTGCTTCTAAGCCAACCTCCTAGCTGTCTGAGCCTTCCCACATCGTTTCCCACTTAACCAGGATTTCGGGACCTTAGCTGACGGTCTGGGTTGTTTCCCTTTTCACAACGGACGTTAGCACCCGCTGTGTGTCTCCCACGCTGGCACTCACCGGTATTCGGAGTTTGCCTCGGGTTGGTAAGTCGGGATGACCCCCTAGCCGAAACAGTGCTCTACCCCCGGCGGTGATACGTGAGGCGCTACCTAAATAGCTTTCGAGGAGAACCAGCTATCTCCGGGCTTGATTAGCCTTTCACTCCGATCCACAGGTCATCTCAGCATTTTTCAACATACTTGAGTTCGGTCCTCCAATTGATGTTACTCAATCTTCAACCTGCCCATGGATAGATCGCCCGGTTTCGGGTCTATTCCCAGCGACTGGTCGCCCAGTTAAGACTCGCTTTCGCTACGCCTCCCCTAATCGGTTAAGCTCGCCACTGAAAATAAGTCGCTGACCCATTATACAAAAGGTACGCGGTCACAGAACGAGTCTGCTCCCACTGCTTGTACGCACACGGTTTCAGGATCTATTTCACTCCCCTCTCCGGGGTTCTTTTCGCCTTTCCCTCACGGTACTGGTTCACTATCGGTCAGCCAGGAGTATTTAGCCTTGGAGGATGGTCCCCCCGTCTTCAGTCAAGGTTTCTCGTGCCCCGACCTACTCGATTTCACACCAATCAGATTTCGACTACGGGGCTATCACCCTGTATCGCGTGGCTTCCCAACCACTTCGTCTATCAGTCATGGTGCTTAAGGGCTGGTCCCCGTTCGCTCGCCGCTACTAGGGGAATCTCGGTTGATTTCTTTTCCTCGGGGTAATGAGATGTTTCAGTTCCCCCGGTTCGCCTCCTGACACCTATGTATTCAGTGCAGGATACCCACGTTACCGTGGGTGGGTTTCCCCATTCAGAAATGCCCGGGTCACAGGTTGTTTGCCACCTCGCCGAGCCTTATCGCAGGCTTCCACGTCTTTCATCGCCTCTGGCTGCCTAGGCATCCACCGTGTGCGCTTCATCGCTTGACCATATAACCCCAAGAGGTCTGGTCCGCGATGACAATCGACAATTGCCGGATACGCTTGAGACGTATCTCGTGTCTCTTCCTCTCGGAAGAAACGTTTGTCAGCATGATTCACATTGTTAAAGAGCACTTAAAGCTGAAAGCTTTAAGCTGGAAGCTGTAAGAGGTGCTCACCATATCGAGCGGTGGCATCTTTCAGCGCCTAGCTTAAGGCTTGCGCTTTGCGATTGACTGTTTCGGCTTTCCTTCCGGCTTCAAGCTTCCGGCTTCAAGCTTGGAGATGGTGGAGCCTAGCGGGATCGAACCGCTGACCTCCTGCGTGCAAGGCAGGCGCTCTCCCAGCTGAGCTAAGGCCCCTCTGACTCCCATTACGTGACATGGGGAAGTGGAATTTTATTCAGGTCAAGGCATTTTGTGGCGACGCATAGCCTGCTATGCGAGTCACAAAATAACGCAGAACTGGATAAAATTTGGTGGGTCTGGGCAGACTTGAACTGCCGACCTCACCCTTATCAGGGGTGCGCTCTAACCAACTGAGCTACAGACCCGGCTACAAACCACTGGGTCCGCGACCCAAACAGTCGTTGCTCTGGTCGATCAGGTAATTCATTGTGGACACTTGCCGAGTGCCGGCGACGTCGTCGATTAAGGAGGTGATCCAGCCGCAGGTTCCCCTACGGCTACCTTGTTACGACTTCACCCCAGTCATGAACCACACCGTGGTGATCGCTCTCCCGAAGGTTAAGCTAACCACTTCTGGTGCAGTCCACTCCCATGGTGTGACGGGCGGTGTGTACAAGGCCCGGGAACGTATTCACCGTGACATTCTGATTCACGATTACTAGCGATTCCGACTTCACGGAGTCGAGTTGCAGACTCCGATCCGGACTGAGACCGGCTTTATGGGATTAGCTCCACCTCGCGGCTTTGCAACCCATTGTACCGACCATTGTAGCACGTGTGTAGCCCTACCCGTAAGGGCCATGATGACTTGACGTCGTCCCCACCTTCCTCCGGTTTGTCACCGGCAGTCTCCCTAGAGTTCCCACCATTACGTGCTGGCAAATAAGGACAAGGGTTGCGCTCGTTACGGGACTTAACCCAACATTTCACAACACGAGCTGACGACAGCCATGCAGCACCTGTCTGTGCGTTCCCGAAGGCACCAAGGTATCTCTACCAAGTTCGCACGATGTCAAGGGTAGGTAAGGTTCTTCGCGTTGCATCGAATTAAACCACATGCTCCACCGCTTGTGCGGGCCCCCGTCAATTCATTTGAGTTTTAACCTTGCGGCCGTACTCCCCAGGCGGTCGACTTATCGCGTTAACTGCGCCACAAAGGTCTCAAGGACCCCAACGGCTAGTCGACATCGTTTACGGCGTGGACTACCAGGGTATCTAATCCTGTTTGCTACCCACGCTTTCGCACCTCAGTGTCAGTGTCAGTCCAGAAGGCCGCCTTCGCCACTGGTATTCCTCCCGATCTCTACGCATTTCACCGCTACACCGGGAATTCTACCTTCCTCTCCTGCACTCTAGCCTGACAGTTCCGGATGCCGTTCCCAGGTTGAGCCCGGGGCTTTCACAACCGGCTTATCAAGCCACCTACGCGCGCTTTACGCCCAGTAATTCCGATTAACGCTCGCACCCTCCGTATTACCGCGGCTGCTGGCACGGAGTTAGCCGGTGCTTCTTCTGTGAGTGATGTCTTTCCTCCGGCGTATTAAGCCGAAGGCCTTCTTCCTCACTGAAAGTGCTTTACAACCCGAAAGCCTTCTTCACACACGCGGCATGGCTGGATCAGGCTTTCGCCCATTGTCCAATATTCCCCACTGCTGCCTCCCGTAGGAGTTCGGGCCGTGTCTCAGTCCCGATGTGGCTGATCATCCTCTCAGACCAGCTACGGATCGTCGCCTTGGTGAGCCATTACCTCACCAACAAGCTAATCCGACATAGGCTCATCCGATAGCGCAAGGTCCGAAGATCCCCTGCTTTCCCCCGTAGGGCGTATGCGGTATTAGCCTGAGTTTCCCCAGGTTATCCCCCACTACCGGGCAGATTCCTATGCATTACTCACCCGTCCGCCGCTCGACGCCTCCTAGCAAGCTAGGATCGTTTCCGCTCGACTTGCATGTGTTAGGCCTGCCGCCAGCGTTCAATCTGAGCCATGATCAAACTCTTCAGTTTAAAGTCTGATAGTTCCTAAGGTGGAACCAAACCTGGCTCAAGGTTCAAACGTCTCATTTTGACGAGTCGCTTGCCTTGAATGTTTCAGTGACTGGTCACCGACATCCCGACAAGCGCCCACATGAATTACCTGATCGATTGTTAAAGAGCGGCTCCGGGCTCTCATGGAGAGGGGAGCATCTCGCTGTTGCCGTCGTGTCCGGCCGCATCAATGAAGCGGCGGTCTCGCCGGCGCCCTGCGAGGAAGGCGTATTCTACCTGACCGGTGTTTCTTGTCAACCCTGCGAAGCGTTCCGAAGAAGCGACGCGAGTGACCGAAACCTCGTGTCGCCAGAGCGACGCGAGTCCGCTGGAGCCCTCGGCGGGTCTCCGTCAGGAGTGGCGTGCATTCTACCGAATGCGGCGAGTTCGTCAAGCGGGAATTTTCAAAGCGTCTTCGAAAAACCCAAATGGAAACAAGCACTTCTGCCACCAACACCGCCTGCAACGTTTGCCCGTTGCCGGCAGCGGATGCGTACTTTACGGATTTCCCCGG
>NZ_VBUI01000053.1 GCF_005780185.1 Halomonas urmiana
AATGGCGATATCCGCTATATTGCCATGCAGGTCAGTGGGTTAGAAGCGCTTCAGGGGGCCAGTCTCACGGATTCAGGGATTATTAATCACCATGGTTGCGCGCCAGTTATACCCTGGATCCCCCTACCAACAGTGGCATCAAGCTTATCAGACAGCGTTTCAACATACTTCTTGAATTGCTGAACCTTATCCTTCGATACACTCATCTGAGCTCCGTGGGCAATTTTATTCCGATCTCGGATATAGTTACCAAGACGATCCCTGACTGTTTGATTTGTACATTTTTGCCAACTAATGTTTTGCATTAAGTCATAGATCCCCAGCCCGGAAAACATAGTCTCTATGATATGTACGTGAGGGTTGGCGTTGCCTGGCTTGATCAGCTTGATCGTTTTATCCACATCTTGAACGCGACCGTTTAGCACTATATGTGCGGCTTCTTTATGTAGATCATCGATGAAACCCTGTAGATGTGAGCAAAGCAGAACAAAGGCGGATCTGTTTATGGCATCTACTTCCTTGGGCTTTCCGGGGCCTGGATCAGTTACTAGAGCATCAAATACGCGGCTTACATCTGCCAGCGCGCCACCAGTAAGCTGGGCCGCGGCCTCGGCTCGCTTGAATTTTGTTATAGCCTTATGCGCCTCCAGAAGCTGATCGATGTCTTGGAGTCGTATAGTTAGACTTTCTCTTGCATTGGACGGCATGTTCTCGCCTTATCAATAAATTGACAATTCTCGACTGTGGGTCTGCATGGAGCGATGCGCAACGCTGTCCCTAGCAGCCATTTTTTACACGCAGTCTACTTTAGGCCATAGAATTTTAATGCAGCTTCAGTTAGCACTGTTGTTGCAACGGAGACTCCAACATTCCAAGTTCCCTCCACAGCCTTCTTTAAATTGGAAGCCATCCAATATCTGGCCCCTTGCCCAAGGGGTTCTTCTTTACTTTCAGGCTCTTCAGATTCTACTATCTGGGCAAACTCTTCTGCATCAACCTCTGGTATACCGGCGGCCTTAAGATACTCAACAAGAGAACTTTTGTTTCGCTCTTCAATAGTCACCGCAATGCTTGATCCATGACCACCGGCAACAGCGGTGGCTACATTCCCATAAATTATTTGCTGCGATATTTGCTGGACTTTTTCTGAATTCGCTTGCTCAGATGCGGGAGCGCCAAAGGTGATATGTGCTGCAGCAGGAATTGACCTTTCAATTTCTAAAGTAAGCTCTAGAATTCTACTTCTTACAGATTGCTGAATTTCAGAGAGAGAAACACGCGATATTTCTCCAGAAACATCGTTACATGCGTACCGTTCATAAACTTTTCCTTGCAGCAGCAAAATCAAATTTGAGGCATCTATCCCTAAACTGCCACCATCAGCACTACTTTTGACTAGCTCATCGACGGCAGAAATACTTTCTCTGACCTCATAGTTCGTCCAGCTATCCCCAGCATACTTTTCTATAAGATACGGAGGTATCTGCGCATTTTTGATGGCTGAACCGAACGGACCAGAGAAAGTGCCTCGGTAGCTTACACATATGATTCGGTAATCAGGGAGTTCTGCTCCATTAGGGTAACCTTCAGATTCATGTTTAACCCACTCTTCCAGAATCTCACTACCGAGTCTTGCAGCTAGCAACCTAAGCTTTAACAGAACCGAGCCTAAATCGGACCCTTCTTGGACCACTGATTCCTGAATCTGATGTAAAAGCGACAATTCATTTCTCCATGTAAAGTCCCGGTAGTGATACTGCGTATAACCCCAATGAACGTTCTTGCTCCCTTTTTCGGAATGTCGGCTATGGGTCGAGAGCGGCCCTATGAACACCACTATGCTGATTCATACAACCTCGCTTGGAAGCCGATGAAGACCTCGCGGATATTCTCGACGCTGCCCAGTTCCGCAATGGCGTCGGTGGGGGTCTGGTACTTGAGCTCGATCAACTGGGGCAGCTTGTCCTGGGCGAGTTCGCCGACGCCGTCCTGGATGTAGTGGCCCAGCACGAAACCGAGGAACTCGCGCTGGCGGTAGTCGTAGCCGGACAGGAGCCGTTCGCGGTGGGCGGCCACCCGCTCCTCGCGGCTGAGCGGCGGCAGCGCGAAGGCGATGTAGGCCAGTACGTCGAAGAGATCGCTGTTCTCGGCGTCGACCAGGCGGCCGATCTCCTTGAGCTGTGCGGTGCCGTAGCCCTTCTCGGCCAGGCTATCCAGTAGGCCCTGGCGGGTATCCGGGCGACTCCAGAGCTCGCGCAGGGTCTCCTCGTCCTGGAACAGGGCCGGCAGGTCGCCATACAGCCGGCGGATGAAGTCGGCGGCACTGATCGGCGTGCCGTCCGGGCTCCAGAAGGTGGTCGCGCTCATATGCTGGAGCTGCCGCACCTTGCCCGGGGCCAGTTCGATCTCCACCACGCGGCGCTCGCCTGAGCCGCCCTCACACTGGCAGGGAGTTTCCCCGCATACCGGGCAGGGCTCCGGCGGTTCCTTCTCGCAGGTGCAGGGGCGGTTGCCGCACTCCCCGCAGGGCTCGGGCGTCGTAACCGCGCAGACGCAGGGCGTCTCGCCACAGCGGCCGCACGGCTCGGGAGCCGCGGGTTCGCCGTCCCACTCCGGGTCGCTGAAGTGCTCGTAGGCACGCACGAAGTCGAGGATGGTGAAGTGATCCTTGCCGTCGAACAGGCGCGTGCCGCGGCCGATGATCTGCTTGAACTCGATCATCGAGTTGACCGGACGCATCAGCACGATGTTGCGGATGTTACGGGCATCCACGCCGGTGGAGAGCTTCTGCGAGGTGGTCAGGATGGTAGGAATGCTTTTCTCGTTGTCCTGGAAGCGGCGCAGGAAGCGCTCGCCCTCGGCGCCGTCGTCCGCCGTCACCCGCACGCAGTAGTTGGGGTCCTGGCTCGCCTTGGTCTGGTTGATCAGGTCGCGCACCGCCAGGGCGTGCTCCTGGTTGGCGCAGAACACCAGCGTCTTCTCGCGCGGATCGATCATCTCCATGAACACCTGCACCCGGTACTGCTCACGCGCCTTGATCTTGATGAGGCGATTGAAGTCGGCCTCGGTGTAGCGCCGGTCCTGCTCCACCTCGCCCTGCATCACTTCATCATCGGGCGTGTAGACGTAGTCGTCGAGGGTGGTGGCGATCTGGCGCACCTTGAACGGCGTCAGGAAGCCGTCGTTGATGCCCTCCTTCAGCGAGTAGACGTAGGCCGGCTCGCCGAAGTAGGCGTAGGTGTCGGTGTTGGTGGTGCGCTTGGGCGTGGCGGTCAGGCCCAGCTGCACCGCCGGGGCGAAGTACTCGAGGATGGCCCGCCAGCTGCTCTCGTCGTTGGCGCCGCCGCGGTGGCATTCGTCGATGATGATCAAGTCGAAGAAGTCCGGCGGGTAGTCGCCGAAGCTGGGCGCCGGATTGCCCTCATCGTCCCGGCCGCTCATGAAGGTCTGGAAGATGGTAAAGAACAAGTTGCCGTTCTTGGGCACCCGCCCCTGCTTGCGGATCGCATCGGGGGCGATGCGCACCAGGGCATCCTCGGGGAAGGCGGAGAAGCTGTTGTAGGCCTGGTCGGCGAGGATGTTGCGATCGGCAAGAAAGAGAATCCGCGGCCGGCGGCGGGTGGCCTCGTCGCCCTGCCAGGCCGCCAGGTTCCAGCGGCTGTGGAACAGCTTCCAGGAGAGCTGGAAGGCGATGGCCGTCTTGCCGGTGCCGGTGGCCAGCGTCAGCAGCACACGGCGGCGGCCGGCGGCGATGGCCTCCAGGGCCTGGTTGATGGCGTTGTGCTGGTAGTAGCGCGCCTGCCACTGGCCGCCGTTGTCGTGGAACGTTACCGCGCCGAAGCGCTCGCGCCAGGGGTTGGGCTCGGGGAAGGTCTCGTCCCACAGCGCCTCCGGCGTGGGGTAGCCGGCGACCGGGCCTTCCTCGCCGGTCTGCATGTCGACCCGATAGAGGCCGACCCCGTTGGTGGCATAGGCGAAGCGGGCCTGCAGCCGCTCGGCGTAGCGCTTGGCCTGGGCCAGGCCCTCGGTGACCGGCAGGTCGCGCTTCTTGGCCTCGATCACCGCCAGCTTCTGGCCCTTGTAGAAGAGCACGTAGTCGGCGATGTCGCCGCGGGTGCGCTGCCCGCCGCCCTGCAGCCGCCCCAGGGTGATCACCTCGCGCCGGACCCGGCTACCGGCCACCCTGCCCCAGCCGGCTTCCTTGAGGGCGGGATCGATCAGCTCGGCGCGGGTCTCGGCTTCGTTCATGCTCACCTTCCTTGTGATGCGTTCCCTGAGTCCTTGAGTGCCCTGGAGCTCACTATCTCGATTCGGCGGCGGCTTGTCCAACCATGGGCAACGTGTAAGAGATCCTTACAAGTTGCTCGATCGACAGCGGCCCCCTGACTCGCTGACGCACGGTTACGCTGGCCCTTTGGCCACCCGTCTGCTCGAAACGCAACCTGCCGATGAAAACACGATGAAGAAACCGCAAGCCCGGAAGAACAGGCTAACCTATTGTTTTTAAGAAAATAACCTCGGGGAAGATGCCTACTCCTCCCCCTGGAATCAAAACCTGATCAAGAAATCAGACCCAGATGGGCACATAGCCGGCACGGAAGATCCTCGACCAGGTCGATATCGCGCGGATCGCTCATCTGGCTACCTCCGGCTGCACCAGCCGCACCTCGACCGCCTGGTCGGCCTCCTGGTAGATGACGATGGGCGCCTGGCCGTTGTCGCTCATGCCGTCGCCTCCTCCACCGTCGCCTCGGCCTTCCTGGCCGTCAGCTCGCCGGAGAAGGCCTTGTGCAGTAGAGCCTGTAGCACCATATCCGACTGGGCCCCTGACTGGGCCCCTGACCGGGCCCTCCTGATGGTCGTCTCGGTCTGACCTTGCCCGGCTGATGAATCAGAGAACAGCAGGTCCTGAAGATTGATGGGCAGCTTGCTGTTCATGCCGTCGCCTCCTCCACCGCCGCCTCGGCCTTCCTGGCGGTCAGCTCGCCGGAGAAGGCCTTCTGCAGCAGGGACTGCTTGAGCTCGGCGAGGGCGGAGAGCTTCTGCTGATAGATGGCTTCAAGGCTGCTTACCGTCGATGACAGTTCATGTAGATTCGCCGCTATTTCCACCTGCTTGCCCAGCGGTGGGAAGGGAAACTTCTCTTTCTCAAAGGTGCCAAGATTGATGTTGTCTTGCGCACTCCCCTTCCCCTTAGCCTTCAGCACCGTCTTGACTGACTGAAGAAGATACTCAACATACTCTTTAGATGCCTTTTCCTCGTCAACCACCAAGCCAATGATGCTATCAGGAAAGCAAGCGTCGAAGCCCAACATCCCGGTTTCCGCAATATTAGCCGCAATGGTTATGCATATCGTTCCTTCCGGCCACAACTTGCTTTGCGCGAGACCGGCTTCATTATAGGTCGCGGAATATTCCTTGATGACATGATTGGATTTCCGCACGTCACCGGTCTGAATGAAGGGGTAATCCCCGCCATAGAGCTTGGGGTCGTTACGGGGCCTATGCTTTGATTTACCCCGACCATAGTCAACACATACGTCTTTCAATGGCTGATCAACCCAGCCGGCACCGCGTTGAGCGAAGACGGAGGACAAGTAGCCATCAAACAACTCCCGCGCATTGGCGAGATTTTTTTCGGCTCTTCGTCGTTGGGTGTGGAATTCGCCCCCTGAGCTGGGCCAGGATATGACCTCCACTTGGACAGGAGGCATGG
>NZ_VBUI01000054.1 GCF_005780185.1 Halomonas urmiana
AAGGCTTGGAGGCGTTGCATAGTGACTCAATCTATATTTATATCCAGCATCATAGGGCGCCTACGGCGCCCGCGCTATCCTTCCCCGCACTCAAAGTACGGGGCATGTCGCGCATTTTGGTCAGGGAAATGCTAGCCAGTGACAATGCGAGACGATAGATGAATGACAAAAATCTCGCTGCACAAGGTCACTGGTCGCGAAGATTGCTACTCGCCCTGCCCCTGCTGCTGGCAGGCTGCGCTACTCACCTCGACCGCAATGGCGAGGTCACACCCCTGGAAGGCATGTTGCCGGCTGACTATGCCGTCGAACGCCTCTCGCCGCGCCCCTATACGCCGCCCGACTGGCCGGAGACCCTCGAGGCCCGCGTGCTGCTGCCCGACACGCCTGCCGATGCACTGCGCCCCGCCGCCCTGCTCGTTCATGGCGGTGGCTGGCAACGGCGCAGCCCCGACGACATGGAGACGATCGCCGAGCGGCTCGCCGAGCACGGCTATGTCACGGTCAACATCGCCTACCGCTTCGCCCCGACCTACCGCTTCCCCGCCCAGCTTCACGACCTCGAGCAGGCCATGGCCTGGATCCACGAGCAGGCCGAAGCCTGGCGCATCGACACCGCGCGCATCGTCGGCGTGGGCTACTCCAGCGGCGCCCACCTCGTCAGCCTGCTGGCCCTGACCGGTGAGCCGGGTCGACTGGCCGCCGTGCTGGCCGGCGGCCTGCCCAGCGATCTCATGAAGTTCGACGATGGCCGCCTGGTGGTCGAGTTCATCGGCGGCACCCGCGCCGAGAAACCGGAGGCCTATCGGCTGGCCTCGCCGATCACCCACGTCGATGCCGATGCCCCGCCCCACTTCCTCTTCCACGGCCGCTGGGACGGCCTGGTCCCGGTGGATCATGCCACCGACTTCCATGCGGCGCTCGAGGACCACGGCGTGGCGAGCGAGCTCTATCTGCAGCACTACCGCGGCCACTTCACCAGCTTCCTGCTGCGTGACGGCGCCATCGAGGCCGGCATCGCCTTTCTCGACCGGCAAGTGCGAGAGGATGAGTCCAGCACGGCCCTCACTCAAACGCCCCCTACTCAATACGCCACTCAGGCGCCAGCTGTTTCCAATGCTCCCTCAAAACACGCTGATGCGCCTCTGCCATAGGCAGTGACGACAACTGAGACGGCCACTGGCTCCTGGCGCGCTCGACCGTCTCGGCCAGCACTTGCCGTATGGCCGGCCAGGAGACACCCACCTTCTCCGACCACCGCCGGAAATCCTCCTCGTTGAGCCGATACCAGTCCTTCTTCCCATTCAGGTTCAGGGCCGCCTCGCGCTCCCCCTCGATATAGGCCCGCGTCGTCACGATGTCATAGGCCGGTGCCAGCGAGGGCGTGTGCTGATCCGGGTACAGCAGGCTCCAGTTCTTGAGGTGCGCATCTCCGTTCGCCAGCAAGATGTTCACCAGCAGCCGGCGAGCGAACGCCTGAACCGACGCCAGTCCGTCCCCGGTGAACTCCCGCAACAGGCGGCCGATCTGCTCATAGCTCGGGCCGTCGTACTTCTCATGAGGGTAGCGAAACAGGACCTGCGCCATGTCCTCGGTATGCACACGCGCTCCCTGCACGCGATCGAAGCGGCGAATGGCATAGGCAAGAGGCTCGCCAGGCAAGTTGATCTCGGGCAGACCTTCCAGGGCTTCCAGCGAAATCAGTCGAATCTCGGGGATCTCGACCCCGGCACTCTCGGCCAGGCGCATGGACGTGAACTCGGCTTCGGGTAGCCTGGAATGGCGTGCGGAAGGCGGCTTGATGATCCAGTTCCCAGGCCCCTCCCCGCGCGACAGACTGAAGCGCCCCTCGCTCTCGCGCATGGAGAACTTCAGCTGCACGCCAGCCAGTGAAAAGCCATCTGCCCTTCGTGCCTCCTCGGCGACCGGGGTGACACTACGACGATGGGAAAGCACCCAGCCCGGCATGTCATCCGGCTTGACCGGCGTTGCCACGAGCGCTCCCGGCAGGTCGTGTCCCAGCCTGGCCAGCAAGGGAAACTCGTTATCGGGGTGCACCTTGAGTCGTGAGGCCAGCCAGTCACGGAGGGCCCCCTCGGGCAAGAGGTTGGAGAACCAGGGGTGCAAGCGTTGCTGGCGAATCCAGGGGCGCGCCATGAGCGCATCGGCTCGAGGAGAGTGCGACATCAGGCTCAGGGTCAGGGTGGGTCTTCCAGTATCGAGACGCCAGGCTTCGTCGAACACCATGACATTGCGCCCTCCCTGGTAGCCCGCTAGATAGCCGATGCGATGGCCGTGCAACGACAGGGCCAGCATCTGGACATGTTCATCCGCCATGGCCGTCCTCCTCGTCACCCAGCAATCCCTGCCAGGGATCTGCATCGAGGGCGGGGGCCGACTCATCACTGTCCTCCAGCAACGCCTTGACGGCATGCCACTTCTCGACAGGAATCAGCATCACGCGGCTATTGACGCCATCCGCTGCCAGCGTGAGTGTATCGAGGCGCGGGTTGCCTCCCGCTTCCAGCCGCTGGTACTGCTGCCGCGTCATCCCGGTCCGTGAAGCGACATCCTGCTGGGTAAGCTCGAGTGCCTGACGGCGGCGCCGGAGCTGATCGAGGAGGGTCATTTAAAGCACCTTTTATGTTGCATATTGAGCATTATAGCAACATAAAAGATGCATGCTAATGCCAAGATCAAGTCCCGACAAAAGCTTGTCATCCCTGCACACCGGCAATGCCCCTTACGCCTTGAGCTTCCACCCCAGCGTCTCGCCGGCGGCCAGGGGCACGATGGTCTCCCCCTCGGCGTAGGGCAGCGATTCCGGCAGCTGCCAGGCCTCGCGCACCAGGGTGACGGTCTCGGCGTTGCGCGCCATGCCGTAGAAGTCCGGGCCGTGATGGCTGGCGAAGCCTTCCAGACGCGCCAGGGCACCGGCCTGCTCGAAGGCGGTGGCGTAGAGCTCCAGGGCCGCCGGGGCGCTGTAGGCGCCGGCACAGCCACAGGCGCTCTCCTTGTCGCCCCGGGCATGGGGCGCGCTGTCGGTGCCCAGGAAGAACTTGCCGCTGCCCGAGGTCGCGGCCTCCAGCAGCGCCTGACGATGGCGCTCGCGCTTGAGGATCGGCAGGCAGTAATAGTGCGGACGAATGCCACCCACCAGCATGTGGTTGCGGTTGAACAGCAGGTGATGGACGGTGATGGTCGCGGCCACGTTGGCCGGTGCGGCGGCCACGAAGGCCGCCGCCTCGGCGGTGGTGATGTGCTCGAACACCACCTTCAGGGTCGGGTGGCGCTCCAGCAGCGGCTTCATCACCCGCTCGATGAACACCGCCTCGCGATCGAAGATGTCGATATCGGCGTCGGTCACCTCGCCGTGGACCAGCAGCGGCATGCCCAGACGCGCCATGGTGGCGATGGCCTCATCGCAGTGGGCCAGGTCGGTGACGCCGGAGGCCGAGTTAGTGGTCGCCCCGGCGGGATAGAGCTTCACCGCCTGCACCAGGCCGCTGGCGTGCGCCCGCTCGATCTCCTCGGCCGGGGTGTTGTCGGTCAGGTAGAGGGTCATCAGCGGCTCGAAGCTCGCCCCGGCGGGCACGGCCGCCAGGATCCGCTCCCGATAGGCCAGCGCCAGCTCGGTGGTGGTCACCGGCGGCTTCAAGTTGGGCATGATGATGGCACGGCCCATCTGGCGCGCACTGGCGGCCACCACGGCCGCCATGGCCGCGCCGTCGCGCAGGTGAAGGTGCCAGTCGTCCGGGCGGGTCAGGGTAATCGAGTTCACGGCGGATCCTGTTTCGAAAGCGTGGGTGTCGGCATGAGCGAGAATAGCGCCAGTATATCGCAACCCCGCCGCCGACCCGAGGCCACGCCTGGCCATTTGTCTGCTAACCTATCCGGCCGCTCTTCCCATGCCCCGGAGCCCGATGCCGTCCATTGACCCGACACGCTCGCCCCTGCGCGCCGACCTCCTCCTGCTGCTGGTCACGATGCTCGCCGCGGCCGGCTGGATCTTCTCCAAGGAGGCCCTGGCCGGCATGCCGCCGCTGCTGTTCATCGGCACGCGCTTCCTGATCGCCGGGGGCATCCTGGCGCTCTTCGCCCTCGCCGCCCTGCGCCGGCTCTCGCTGGCCGACTGGCGTCTCGCGGCCGGCGTGGGGCTGATCTTCAGCGCCGCCCTCTCGTTGTGGGTGCTCGGCCTGCATCACTCCCGCCATCTCGGCGAGAGCGCCTTCATCAACAGCCTGGGCATCCTGCTGGTCCCGGTGGTCGCGCGCCTGCTGTTCGGCGACCGGCCGCCGCGCACCACCTGGATCGCCTTGCCGGTGGCGCTGATCGGCTTCGCCCTGCTGTCGTTGAACGCGGGATTCCGGATCGAGACGAGCCAGTGGCTGATGGTCGGAGCGGCGGCGGGCTTCTCGCTGTTGATCAACGCCAATTCGCGGGTGGTGCGCCGCGTGCCCGCCCTGCCGCTGACCGCCATCCAGCTGCTGGTGGTGGGTCTGGTGCTGACGCTCGCCTCACTGCCCCTCGAACCCTGGCCATCACGCCTCTCGGTGGCCACCCTCGGCTGGGTGGCCGCCAGCGTGCTCTTCGCCAGCACCCTGCGCTTCTTCCTCCAGGTCCACGCCCAGGGGCTGACCACCCCCAGCCATGCCGCGGTGATCCTGATGCTCGAGGCGGTCTGGGCCGCGTTGATGGCCGCCTGGTGGTTCGAGGAGAGCATGACGCTGCTGCAGCTCACGGGCTGCTCGCTGATCTTCGCGGCCCTGCTGATCAACCGCTGGCACTGGGTACGCCGACTCTTCAAGCGGCGCTGAATGCCGTATCATGGCGCCAGCCTGACAGGCCGCACCACTCATGAGGACAGCATGCCCAAGGTAAGACACTACGCCGACATCGTCGCCATCCTGGCCGGTTTCATGTGGCTGGTGCTCTACTGGTCGGTCAGCATCTCGGCCCACCTGGGCAGCATCGAGCCGTCGCTGGCCGCATTGCTGATGGTGGGCAGCCTGATCCTGATCAGCTTCGTGCACCGCCCCATCCGCGTCATGCTGGGGCGCTACCACGTGCGTAAGCGGCGTACGGAGATGTGGATGCACATCCTCGCCCTGCCCCTGGCCCTGGCCTTCCTGCTAGCGATCGTCATCGAGCACTTCCTCACCCCGATGAACGGCGAGCAGAAGATGCTGCTGTTCAATGCGCTGGCCACGGCCGGCTGGCTGGTGTTCGTCGTCACCCTCCTCGTCAAGCTGCTGTGTCACCTCGTCCAGCGGAAGCGCAAGGCGAAGCGATAGCCCGCCGCCAAGGGGGCGAATCGCCATCGCGATAAAGGGGCGAAGCCCTTGTGGGAGCTAGGGACGAAGCCCTTGATAGGGGTCGGGAAGGGCTGAGCCCTCCCCGCCCTCCGAACCGTGCGTGCGGTTCTCCCGCACACGGCTCTCCAGTCGATGGTTTCCTCATCGGGATTGGCTCGCCTTCCGCCAGGCTTCCGTCATGGTGAAA
>NZ_VBUI01000055.1 GCF_005780185.1 Halomonas urmiana
CGAAGTCACGCTGGTTGAACCAGAAAAACAGGCGGCGTGACAATGATCAGACACGACAGCTTGCTTGACATCTACCGCCGCTGGCAACCGAAACCTGGCAGCCGCTTTAACTAAAGCTTCACCGCACACGCCTTTAAACCAAGGTGTCTTGATGAGACCAATCATAAAGGCTACGGGAATGACCCACCACAACGGCCTCAAGACTTCATTAATGAACAAAGAATGATCCAAGGTTTTATCTCACTGAAAAATTGTCGGCAAAGGCATTCTATTGAGTATGCCTGTAGTTATGAGCGCCCTACCCTTACTGCCCCTGGCGCTTTAACGCCTCATAGCGCGCACATGCCTCCTCGCGGGCCTCAGAGCTTGCCGACTGCTGAATTACCAGTCTGTTGCATTCCCTTTTTGCCATCTCAAGCGGCGAAGCTTGGCTGGCAGGGGCAACAAAGGCAATCGTAGGCTTGAAGGATCTAGACGCGGCGCAGTACATATTCTTCGTCTTGTCGTATTTCAATCCGCTTCCGCGACTCTCGCGAAGATAACGACATGCATCAACAAAGAATTCCTTTGCTGCCAAGGTGCACTTGGAGAACTCGGCAATTCTGTCTCTTTTATCTACACAGACAGATTCATCCAGTATGCGCCACAACTGGTGCTGGAACGTAATGCGGCGATCGTTGTGATCAATCGTGACAGTTTTGACCTCTGTTCCCAAGGACTCTTGCATATGATCATTTATAGCATTTGAAGTGCTATCTAGTAACGCCGCGAACAGGGCTGAGATTGGGTCCATACATCCCTCGTGCTGAAAAACTAGCGGTTATTAGATAGCACGCTCTTACATTGAAAGAGCGCGCTTTCTGCTTTCCCGGAACATTTTTTTTATGGATCGCTAGCTGCCGTAATACATTTATCAGAATAGGCTAAGGGTTGTCATTCGGCAAAAGAAGAAATATAGCGGACGCTAATATGAAACCCCAAACAGGGGCAAGTACATGCAGACCAAAAGAAAGCAGTGACGGGATCTTGCATATAACTGTCACGCTGACCTATTCTTTATACTGTTATTCCAAGTTCTTTAGCTAAACGAGCCTTTGCTATTGCTTCATGCTTCAAAAAATTAACCATGAATTGATAGTCGGGATGCGACTTTAAATTTCTACTTACAAAGTACACGTTCGTTTTGTTGACTGAATAAATCTCTCGAACACCTTCCCCAGGGTTTTTTCCTGCAACTAGGCTAAACTTTATTCCTGGTATTTCAAAAACCACATGCTGATAGCTAGCATGATCTTTAAAGGTTGGAAAGCTCATCAATGGTGTGTCGACGGTTTGATTATCGACATATACAGCCAAATACGTGTTTTCTGGAATCTCACTGCCTCCTAACAGAAACTCTGAAAAAGAGTCCATATTCTCAAGCCATAATGAGTTTTTTGTTTCGGAAAGCCCATATGAGGTCCAATCAGCCGATGAAAGCCTCCAAGCAATACTGACGGCAAAATACATAAAATTAAAAGCTAAACCTTCACCCGGTGGAAAATACCAAGCCTCATCATTCAGACGCGACAGCTCCTTGAATTTACGTATTTTAGTTGCAAGTTTGAATCCGCCTGGACGAGCCATCAGAGAAATTACTTTATCTTCTCCATATTTGGAAAACATCGACTCGCAACTTTCACACAGCAAGTGCTTTTTCGCTTGCTTGTCTGAGTAGGCGGCTGACTTATCACCCCCAGATATAAGAACAATATTCTCCCCGTGATCAGGAAACCCTTTGCTAAGGGAGCGATATACCGCTTTAGGCATAAAGTGGCTACCCCTTAGCTTTCGATCCTTAGTACATAGCGCGCAGATTCCGTTCATCAATTTCTCCTAACCATATAACACCAATCATTCCACATGCTGCATAATACAAATGAATTATGCTGCCTTTGCCGGCATGGCCACTTTGGGTCGTCAGCTGCTAAGTATTCTTCAGCATAGACTATGCGTTCCTCATCCATCCAAAAGCGGAAATCCGGATAACCCGCGCAAAGTCAAGAGCAGGTCTTGACACGATGTTATGCGAAGCCTTGAAAACCTGTATAGGCATCGATGGCACCCCAAATGAACGCTCCATATGCCGCAAGCCCCAGCACAATACAAAGAATGTTCATAAACCAGCCAGTCATCTGACACCAGTCCCTTTTCGATGCATAGAACCACTGACTAAGGTAGGTAAACCCTGAAACCAATCCTGTGATAAAAACCCCGAATGTAAAAATCATAAGTGAGCCGGCAAATGTGGATAACTTATCGGGGTTCTCTGTTGTCAACTTGCCGAGGAACGCCAACAGGGCCACCGTTGCCCCGCCGTTCATCAGAAGGGCTGTCCGTAATGCGTTCTGACCAGCTGTAATCACGGACCGAAACATCTCTAGGCTTGAGGCTTGAAGCGCTTTACGGTCCTCAACTGAAGATTGCAATTCCGTCCGGATCTGCTCCATACGAACTGGATCAACTTCCTCATCAGGGGAAGTCAGCACGCGATCGAGATAGGCGACCAACTCGTCACATTGGATGGCTTGCACACTCTGCTGATCCCGCAAGTACACGACCTCGTCACGCAGATTCTTGGCTAAACTTTTCGCCGACATGGACACCTTACTATTGCTTAAACACGGATGAACACGAATGCAGCCTACGCTGGCACGGCGCTTTGGTCTAGTCTGAGTGGCATCGTTTTAGGGCTATCGCAGTTGCCGACAGCGAGGGGCGCCGGGGACAAGCCGAAGAGGAGGTCCTACGCGTCGGTAGCGCCCAAGGAGGGGGTCACAGGGCCTCCTCGCAGGCTTGTCGCCGGATCAGTCCCGAGCGATGGAAGCTATCTGCGATAGCCCTGGGCATCGTTTGGTCTCTTCTGGAGATGGAGTTTGTACGTAATTTCCGGAGTTCTTTTGCAATGCAAGCTGTGATATGATTATTCGAAATAACGCCAATGTAGACATTTTTTGGACTGCCGAATGACGCTCCAAACGATTTCACACCGCCTCGGCCAGAAGCAGCCCTTCAGCCGATGCTCATATAACGCCGCCAACACGCACAGCTTTATAGTGAAGGCGAAGTCGCAGAGAAAAGGCTCATATGTGTTATACGTGGCGCTATATTTTGAATAGTGCTGATACATCCAATCCTTCAACTTTATCTTGTTCGAATTGCAAATCCAGCATATGAATTACTAGATCAGCCATTTCATCTTTATAGTTTTTATCACCAGTGTTGTTCATCTTCCGATTAATCGCACCGGCCACCAAATCGGACAGCTGTACCAAAGGACTATTCCTGGACGATATTGTTTCTATTTGAGAGACTTCGATCTCTTCTCCATATTTAGCAGCGTATCCGCCATTTATGCGCCGTTTAATCTCATCTAGTGTGATAGCATCCAAGGACTGCTCATGATCAAGGGTAACCTCAATTTTTTGAGGCAGGCCTATTCGGTTACTGTCAATCTCGTGTTCCGCACCACGTAATAGCATGTGCTCATGAAGCTTTTCTACAACCTGCTCTATACTTCGTTTTGTTCTTGCTCTCTCTACAGCAATAGACTTGAAACTTAAAAACTCTCTATTTTTGACTATAATTCTTAGATATTCATTTAGTGTATCTAGGTCTTGCTTTCCGAGTTTCGCAAAATGCGCTTCTCTTTTCGCCCAGCGAGATGTCTTTTGCCAAGAAGTAATTGCCTGACTCACGGTAAATACCGCCCTACCGGCCAAAACCCATACAGAAGAAACGACCACATAATTCTGAGTTTTACCTGTTTCATCAGCATATACATGCACCAGTTTTCTTGGCTTGGCATCTTCCAATACTGCTTCACTCATTTCCTCTTCATGTTTCCTGCGGAAACGCTTTACCTCCGTGTTCGGGGTAAAGAGGTTATATTCATTTTGAATTTTTGCTCTTGCTCGAACTATATAGTGCATCCGCTCTAGACGAAACAAGTCTTTGGGGAGAATTCCATGTGAGCTATAAATGTCCGGCTGAAATGTTTCCCAGTACTTAATGGTTAACGTTATGTCGCTATTTCTCGATTCAGGATATAGATTTAAAATATGCGCGACTTTTGTTTTCTGTTTCGAAAAATCACCGCCAGACAAAGAGATTAAAATTCTTTTTTCTCACGCTCTAGCTTTTCAAGCTTTTTCGGGTCAACCTCTTTTTCTTCTTCAGCCACTTCTTCATCACTCACAATTTGCTACTCCTTTCGATGGTGTATGTTCGTATAACGGGTGGGCGTTGAGCGGCGAAGCAGAGCAAAGTCCGCTCCAACGTATTTTATCCAGGTTCCCGGAGGAACCCGATCTCATCCTTGCTCTCCGCAGTTAAAGGGGTGCTCCAATTTTCAGGTTCTGATTCCACAAGTTCGAGGTTCAGCTCCAAGTCTTCAGCTGCATCTTCAACCGAAAGGCTATGCTTCCGGAAGTAGGCGACGAGCACCTCCCACGCGAACGACTGGGCTTCGATCGTCAACTGCCTGGTCAACTCGAACGGAATACTTCCGAAGCTATGCGCCGACTGACCTCTCAACTGAAACAGTTCGTAGTAATAGTCGAGGTACGATTTTCCGGCAGCAGCAAAGCTGTCATCGGGGTTGAGATCGACCGCTCCATTCCATCTCTTTTTCACCCGGGAGAGCTTCTGGTGGGAATCTCGGTTTCCCGGTTTGCCTAGGTTTTGTCCGAAAAGTCCGCTCGCAGGCAACGGTCTATGCACGCCAGGCATACCATGGCCCTGAAGCTGC
>NZ_VBUI01000056.1 GCF_005780185.1 Halomonas urmiana
GCCAGATCACGCGCACGCGGCTACCGAAACGAGGCCAACTTCATCGCGATGATCTACCTGATTGGCAGCCCCGTGGGGCGCCTGCTGGATCAGGCCAAATCCACATGATGTGACGAAGAACCTGATTTCGTCGGGTGCTTATCGGGCTCAGCCGCAGTGCATCCTGGTGGTGGCCGGGCTGCCGGACAAAGCGCTGGGTGGCCTCCATGAGGCGTTACAGAAGTGTCTGCGGCCAATCTGCCGTGCCTTCGATATGCCGCCGGCTATGGCCATTGGGGCCGAGAGGGCCGCGAAACATTTTACTCTGGGCTAAGTGGCGAACGCGTCAGCGACGACGTGGCCAAGCCCTACCCCGAGTGGAACAGCGACCGCCCCGACCCGGCCACTAGCAATGCGCCGTATCGCATCTTCAACATCGGCAACAACGATCCGGTGAAGCTCTCCGAGTACATCGAGGCGATCGAGGACGCGCTGGGCATGCAGGCCACCCGCGAGTTGCTGCCGCTGCAACTCGGCGATGTGCCGGATACCTACGCCGATTCCACCGAACTGGAGAAGGCGGTGGGGTACAAGCCCGCCACGCCGGTGAAGGAAGGCGTGGCCAACTTCGTCGCCTGGTATCGGGAGTTTTATGGGGTGTGAGGCTTGAGGGCCTAGAGCCGAGGGGCAAGGGCCGAGGGGCAAGGAACCCCTTATGGCCTGACCCTTCTCGCTTGGCTCTTTAGGCCTTCTCGGGACCCTTCGACGCTTGCGTCGCGATCCGGCGCGAAGCGGTGGTGGAGTTCTCGTGGGCGCCTGCGGCGCCATCGCGATATAAATATCGCTCCCACAGCTTGATGCTCGCACCGTTCCTCTGTGGGAGCGATGCTTGCATCGCGATCCGCCGCGAAGCGGCGGTGGAGTTCTCCTGGGCGCCTCGCGGCGCCATCGTCGAGGCGTCGAACCGGATCTGAAGCCGGAGCGCCGAACCGTCGCTCCCACAGCTTGATGCTCGCATCGTGCCCTTGTGGGAGCGAATGGTTCGACGCCTCGCCGCCGCTTCGCGGCGGATCGCGCAATAAATTGCACTCCCACGAAGAGCCTCTCCTCAATTGCTTCTCGGCCCTCATAATCCCGGGCGCTGGGCGCTGGGCGCTGGGCGCTGGGCGCTGGGCGCTGGGCGCTGGGCCCTCGGCCCTCGGCCCTGAAACCTCCCACCTCGAGCCTCGCTCATGATGATGACTCCTGTGCTTCCCGTACTGGCGCTGGTGCTTTCCAGCGCGTCTATCCTGCTGCTGCGGCGGCCGGCCACCGCCTGGGGGCTGGCCGATGTGCCGGGGGGGCGCAAGCAGCACCAGGGCATCGTGCCGCTGACGGGGGGGCTGGGGGTGTTCATCGGCTTCTTGCTGGTGCAGCCGCTGCAGCCGGTGCCGGTGGGGGAGCTGCTGCCGCTCTATGTGGGCCTGGTGCTGCTGGTGGCCTGCGGGGTGATCGACGACGCCCGCGACATGCGCAGCACCGTCAAGCTGGGCGTGCAGCTGCTGGTGGCGGCGCTGATGGTGCTGTGGGGCCAGCGGGTGCTGCATCACCTGGGCACCTTCCCCGGCGTGGGGGAGGTGTCTCTGGGCTGGCTGGCGGTGCCGGTGAGCATCGTCGCCGTGGCCGGGCTGATCAACGCCATCAACATGATGGATGGCGTGGATGGCCTGGCCGGGGGCAGTACCCTGGGCGTGCTGGGCTGGCTGGCCTTCGTGGCCTCGGTGCAGAGCCAGTTGAGCCTGCTGGCGGTGATCGTGACCCTGGCCGCGGCGGTCACCGGCTTTCTGCTCTTCAACCTGCGCCACCCCTGGCGGAGTAAGGCCAGCGTGTTCATGGGCGATGCCGGCAGCATGGCGCTGGGCTTTGCCATCGCCTGGTTCGTGGTGGAGCTCTCGCAGAGCGAGCGGGCGCTGGTCAGCCCGGTGGCCTATGGCTGGCTGCTGGCGCTGCCGGTGATGGATACCCTGAGCCTGATGTGTCGGCGCATCCGCAAGGGGCGCAGCCCGCTGGCGGCGGATCGCGACCACCTGCACCATATCTTCCTGCGCGCCGGGTTCACGCCGGGGCAGACCACCCTGGTCCTGATGCTCTGCGTGATCGGCCTGGGCGGGGTCGGGGTGCTGTTCTCGCTGGTGGGGGTGCCGGATATCCTGCTGCTGGTGGGCCTGGCCGTGGTGGTGGTCGCGCACAGCCTGTTCGTGGGCCGCGCCTGGCGCACCAGCAAGGCGCTGCGGCGCCTGCATGCCGCCACCCTGGGCTCGCGCCTGCACCAGCCGGCCGTGCCCATGGTGCGCCTGCGCAAGTCGGCCAGGGTGGGGGGCTGGCGCCGCGCGCTGGCGCTGGCTGGGCTCTATCTCATGGCCGGCAGCCTGGCGCTGGAGGTCCGCCTGACCCTGGCCGGGGCGGTTCTCTCGGTGGCCGCGGGCATGGCGGCCTATCCCGCCTTCTGGCGCGACGCCGTGCGCCTGCCGCTGTTCTGGGTCAGCCTGGCGCTGAGCGCCTTCATCGCGCTGCGCCTGCTGGCGGCCGGCGGGCTGGGGGCGAACGATGCCAACGGCTGGGTGCTGCTGGCCATCACCGGCCTGGCCAGCCTGCCCATCGCCTGGTGGCTGGCCCAGTTCCGGCTGCACTGGCCGTGGCTGGTGCTGACCCTGCTGGTGGGCGGCGGCGTGGCCTTCATGCTGCACGTCGACTGGCCGAGCCTTACGCCGCACGCCGTGCGCGACCCCTGGGTATGGGGCGCACCGGCCCAGACCGGCTTTCTGGCAAGCGTGGGGCTGATGGCGGCGTTCAGTTTGCTGTTCTCCGGCCTGCAGCGGCTGGGCACGGGGTGGCGCCCGGCCTACCAGGTCGCGCTGGGCCTGCTGTTTGCCGTGCCGGGCATGGTCATCCTGATGGCCACCGGCTACACCACGGCCTGGCTGGCGGCCCTGGCGGGGCTGGCCACCTTCGCCGTGGCGACCCCGCTGCTCGGCCGCCATCAGGGCTACCGGCTGGGCCGGACGGGCGTGGGCCTGGTGGTGGGCGTGCTGGTGGTGGGCGTGCTCAGCCACCAGCTGCTGCTGCGCGGGGGCCAGAGCCTGGTCGAGCTGCTGGTGCAGCCGCTGCAGGCCCTGGGCCTGCTGCTCAACGACCAGCCGCGCCTGGCCCAGCTGCTGCACCCCGGCATGGTCGAGCGCGTCACCCTGTGGCAGCAGGCGTTGCAGGGCTGGCAGGGCCAGTGGCTGCTGGGCACGGGCCGGCTGGTGCCCGCCGACGGGGAGCTGGTGGCCGGCTACCGGGCCTATCACTCGCAGCTGGCCAGTGTGGCGGCCGGCCTGGGCTTGGTCGGGCTGGTGGGCTTCGCGGCGGCGGTGGCGATTCCCTTCTACGCCATCGTGTGGATGGCCTGGCGCCACGCCTGGCACTCGGCCTGGGCGCTGGGGCTGCTCAGCAGTGGGGTGGCGGTGATGGTAATGAGCCTGCTGTCCGTGCCCACCCGCTTTCCCGGCCCGCTCGCCTTCATGGTGCTGCTGACCGCCGCGGCCCAGGTGGCCGTCTTCCAGCGGGCCGCGCTACGCCAGCGTGGGATGGCGGGCGTGCGCCACGTGGGTAGCAGCAAGGTGGAGGCGCCCACCTGAGGCGGCTGGGCGTCTCGCGCCTGGCAGCCCATCCTCGTGCTGTGTATGGCAAGCTTGAGCTCCGGGTCGCCCTGCTTGGCCAGGCTGGCGTCGATCTCCTCGAAGATCCACTGGGTCGGGGCATGCTTCTCCAGCGGATGGCGGAAACGCAGCAGCGTGGTGTCGTCGGGTACGCTCTCTCGAGCGTGCGGTCGATGATGTGAAGCAGCTGGCCGAAGCAGCAGGCGATCAGCTACTAAGTAGTGGCGTGCACTCCCATCAGTTCCGAGACACCCCCGTCTCGACGGGGGCCGAATTTCTCGCCACGGTTGACGTCCTCCCCGCCCTAAAGGACAGGGATTCCAACTTCTTGAGGGCAACGTCCTGCCCCGAGACTGAGGATATT
>NZ_VBUI01000057.1 GCF_005780185.1 Halomonas urmiana
TATTCGAGTCAAATTCTCAAAAATCTCACGCAGACGATGATAGGGGGCATGTCGGCAGCGACATCACGGATTCAGGATAATCTAAGGCCACCCAATCAGCTGCATATATAACAAAATAGTCTAAATAAAAATTGCTAAAAATGAATTCAAGCTACGGGTGCGGCACCTGCGGCGTTCGATAGATCTCGTTATTTCCGTTTTTAACGATATCAAGCCGACTAAACGTTGAAACTTGTTCTTATTGAGCTATATTAAGAATAGGAAAGCATCATTCTATCTTCCATTTTTATACGGCAATTTGAATATAAAACTTGATTTTTTTATCGCATAGGAGGTTTACCATGAAAGCGAAGGAAGTCATGACCACGCGCCCTGAGTATATGGATGCTGATGTATCGATTCGTGATGTTGCTAAAAATATGCGCGATATTGATTCTGGATTCGAGCCTCTGGTCAAAAATGACAAGGTAGTTGGTGTTGTTACCGATCGCGATATCGTAGTTCGTGGAATTGCCGAAGGTGTAGATCCGGCAGAAAAAGCTATGGATATTGCTTCCGATAAACCGCTCTACACCTTTGAAGATGAGGACTTGTCTGCTGTGCTGAAGAACATGCAGCAACAAAAGGTCCAGCGGCTATTGGTTCTTAACAACGATACTGACAAGGATCTGGTAGGAATCATCACCATCGGTGATATCGCCGATCACTGCCAACAAGATGAAAACCTTGCTCAAGAACTCGTTGCCAGCGCCAGGCACTATGCTTAGAGCATAAGACATAAGATTTGTTGGGAAAAGTCGGTTGCCGCCAATAGTGGCGGTGCCGATCATCAACTGGAACATCCAACACTTTCACCTATATCTGCTGGGGATAAGATCTATCGCACGAAACAGCATACACTCAGATGACAATCATAGATGTGTGAATCAAAACCAAGGCCCACTGGAATTAGGCACCTTCAATTGGCCAGTAACAGGTAGTCTGTACATGGTAACCCCCGATGAAGTAGTTGACAGTTACTTCCTCTTGTTCTTCAAGCCTCACTCTTCCCCGATGATATTGAACACGCCTTTAGAAGACGCTCTTTGGCCAATTCAGGCTTCTGCTATATATCTTCCTGCGCCATCGCCACTCATCTCCTTGATCAATTGATGAGAGTCTCGAATTAAAATATTAGTTATCTTGGGCTCTTAGAGTGAACGCATAGTCTGGCCAAGTATCTCTGCTCTCATAACCTAGTTTAATAAGGTATGCCAGGATATATCTAAGCAGTTCTCAGGCCATTGTGTCAATCCATGCATTCTGCACTTCCTCCAGAGTCCGGTAAACATTGCGTTGTTGCGCAACGAAATCTTGTAGGAGCACGTTTAGCTCGTGGCTTCCACATGAATCCAGCATTAGCTTATAGAAAAGCCAGGAGTTTAAGGAGGTCACCAATACTTGGATCAGCGTCACACGAGTAATTTCATCATCGGTTACGAAGAAAAACTGACCTTGCAGTTTAGCCAACAGGTCTGGACAAATTTCCTGGTCTCTCAGCTTCTTTTCCAGACCTAGACCTTGGGCCGCAGTCACCAAACTTTCGTGCCGCTTTTCGCTCTCAAGGCCCAGCGCAACCATCAGTTTGCTGATGCAGGGATAATTGGGCAGGAACCCCATCGCATACCCACGGTAACTGTGCATTTCTTCAATTGTATGGCTGTTGACCAGAAGGAATTCCTCTTCAGGCAGACAGCAGCGGAACGGGCTATCTAACATGGAATTTGGCATTGTCTCTGCACCCTTGTCGCGCCGAGCCGCAGGCGGACTCTATCCCCTCACTCTAGGGCTGGGCAAGCGGCTAGTCATTGATACAGATCAACTCGATCAATACTTTATCGCGATGACTTAAAAATAAGATAGGGGGCATATACTATTTAATTCAACAGGTTACTTTCTTTACGAGATTTAATTGCACTATTAGTAAAAGCCTATCCACCGGACGTCCTCATTCAAAAGGTCAATATGCCATGAGCCCGACTTATTCATGAGACACGTCTGAAAAAGAAGATGGCGAGTGGCTTTCTCTTGTAGAATCAGTACCTTCCTGTCAGAACAGGATTCAAGTGGACCACTTACCATGGGTGAAACCCTAACGGCTTGGTCGTCCTCGTGAACCGGCTTTGTCCGTGTTGAGCTGAGCGGCGAGTGTACTACCAGCAACAGCGGTGCCTTGCTGCTCCGTGATGCCATCGACAGCAGCGGCGTAATCGCCGCCTTGACTATCACTTGGTCGACCAGCGCGACCCGCAGCGCGCCCATCGCTCTCTGGCCACTCAGTTGTGCACCGTGGTGCCGCAACGGGCCGGGCGCTGGATCGATCTCAACGATACCACCACACTGCACTGCGCCGCGATTCGCTCTAGCAACTGGCGTGCAGCGATGCCCGTGGCACCACACCGCTGATGCAGGGCCAGCCGTCCCAATCCACTCTGTCGCGATTACTGTCCTGCCTCAGGCACAAGGACAACATTGATGTGGTGCACGAAAACCTGTTGCGGCTGGTGATCTGGTGACAGACCTCATTGAACGGCGGCGAACACCCCAAGAAGCTGACACTGGATATCGACGGCCTGTGCCGATCGAAGTCTTTGGCCATGAGGGAGGCTCGGCCTTTCACAGTCATCTCGGCACACGAATCTATTCGTCGCTGATCGCCTCGCTGGCCGAGTCTAGCGACATGGTCGGAGGCCTGCTGTGCGAGGGCAACGCCGGCCCGGCTGAGAACGCCGATACCTGGATCCCGCATCTGGTGCGTCGACTCAATGAGAGTACCGAGGCCGAGGTGCGTGTTCGCATCGACGCCGGCTTCACCGACAACGACACACTGAAGGCGCTGGAAGAGCACGGAATCGAGTCCTTGGTAGGGTTGCGCAGTCACTCGGGGCTTTAGAAACTGGCGGCGCCGTACTTGCGGCGACCATGAGGTCGCCGCCCCGAAGAACCCCGGGAGTGGAGTTACAAACTGACATACTGGGCGGGCTCCTGACCGTCGCCGCGACACGTGGTGTTGGTGGTACAGGAGCACCTCGATGATCTACTGCTGCATGCCTTCTTCCTGGTCACCAACCTCGGCACGTTCGACTGGCCGCTGGAGAAGGTCCTGGCGAACATGGACGAGGTAAAATCGGCGCTCGATGTGCACCTCTCCTCGACGGATCGTGGCGCCCTCCAGCGTCAGGATGTGATGGCCCGCAACGAGGCGAGCCTGGTGCTGAGCCTCTACGCCTACCAGGTCCTGCATAGGCTGCGATGCCTACTAGAGAGCCGGACGCACCAGGGGTGGAACCTGATGCGGATGTGCAAGCAGGTGCTCAATGTCGCGGCGACGTTGTCGCTGAACACCCGGTGCACCTCGTCGATGCCGCCGGCAAATAGTGGCCCACCTTGCTGAAGGAATTGCCTCGGTTGATGGCCTTAGCCAGACACTCGGCATCGCCATGATCCAGTCAGCCAGCAAAGCAGCCACAATGGAGGTCGACGGCCACAGCTGCGCCTGCGCTCGACATAGAATCCTATTAGTTATCCTGAATCCGTGAGACTGGCCCCCTGAAGCGCTTCTAACCCACTGACCTGCATGGCAATATAGCGGATATCGCCATT
>NZ_VBUI01000058.1 GCF_005780185.1 Halomonas urmiana
GCCTGTGAAGTGAGCGGTGCAGCAAGGCCGCCAGCAGCAGGAACCCACCGAAGCGACTCAGCGGCAGCCGATGGCTGGCGCTGAGCGCCGTAGGAATCCTCTTCCTTCCCGCCGCAGGCGGCAACGTCCTGAGACGTTGAGAGAGAGGAGGATGTCAACATCATGCACCGCGACCTCGCGTCCACACCCTGACCTCGACGCGAGGGACGCTGCCACCGAACGGGAGGCGTAGGAGCGCATCTCGCTGCGCGGAAGGCTTCGACTCGATAAACGCTTCCACCGAACCGGTTTTCGTAGGAGATTCTATGTTGCCCCGCCAGCCCTATTGAGGCTTGGAGGGGTGTACTCCGTCTGGTGCTTCATTAGTGAAAATGCAATGCGTGCCAGTTTCCTGGCCAGGATGACCAAGACCTGGAGGGCCTGCAGCCCTCTCGCCCGGTAGCGCTGATAGGTGGCTTTCCACGCCGGCAGGCGGCTCGCGGCCATGGCGGCATTGTGCAGCAATCGCCGGACTTCTGGGTCGCCTCGCTTGGTCAGCTTGCGTCGCCCCCGCTGCTTGCCGGAGTCGCGGACGCGCACATCCAGTCCCGGGAAGGCGACAAAAGCGTCGCTGTGCCGAAAATCCCCCCGCAGAAACGCCATGATCAGGGCCGTAGCGGTCAGCTCCCCCACCCCTTCCACCGCCTGGCAGCGAGCCACCTGGTGGCGCAGACCGGCCTCTCGGACAATGGCCCGGAGACGTGCCTGAATCACCTGATCCACCCGCGTCAGCTGAGCCATCAGGCGCTTGAGGTGCGCGGCCAGCCACGGTAGTTCGGCACAGCTCTGCTGGATCGCCACCCGAGCCTGGACCAGCGTGGCGCGGCGTCGCAGCAGGCTCTGCAGTGACCGATAAGCGGCCGGCGGAGGTGCCCAGGCACGCAGCATTTCACGCTCCCGGCTGAGGTAACGGGCCAGCAAACGGGCATCACTGCTGTCGGTCTTCGCACGACCGCCGATGCCTTGCCGGTAATGATTGAGCTGGTAGCCATCGATCACGAAGACCTCGTGGCCGCATTGGTACGCCAGCTCGATCAGCGCGACATGGTAGGTGCCGGTGGCTTCGACAGCGATCGCGCACTGAGCGGGGAGGCCGCGGAGCCATGGCTTGAGGGCTGACGGGCGATTCTCCAGGGTTTGCTGGATCTCCAGGTCTTGCCGATAGACCACGAGTTCGTGCTTGGCGACGTCGATCCCGATGAGGGGCTGGATTGTCATGGCCTGGCCTCCACGCTAGGTTGAGAGGGCTTGCCGGGGTGCACCCAGGCACTGGCTTGCCAAGATCGTCGGTCTGAGGAAGGCTCAGCCGATGGATTCCTTATCGGCGCTGAATGGATGGGGTGGGGCCATGTCTCCTACGGTCTGTACCCCAGGGGGCCAGATGCGCAACTCGTCCCTCCACCCCGGCAAGTCCTCTCCATGTTGGGTCATTTCCAACATACAAGCGCAACTTGTTGCGCGATAGGCGCTCCGCGCTGCCCGGGGCCAATGGATACCCGATCACCACTCGCCCACCCCTTTCCTACGCCTGGCCGAGCCAGCGAGAACCCTCCGAAGGTCGCAGATAAATGACGCACTTCCGTGCCTTGCGCGCCCCTTTTGGCACATTTTACAGGCGACTTTTGCACCCGTGCCGGTCCTTGATTAGTCTGGCCTGATAAGGCCGCGGAAGATGGCCACCAGGGATCGCGCAGGGACTACCGCAGGAGATGGCAGGAGCGCCGTCACAGCATGCAGGTGGGTCAGGCGGTAGCGTGCCCGGCGTTCCTACCCCAAGGGACTGCGCACGCCGGCGAAGCCCTTGCCCAGCACATGCGTGTAGATCTGGGTGGTTTCCACGCTCTTGTGCCCGAGTAACTCCTGAACCGTGCGGATATCCGTGCCCTGGTTCAGCAACTGAGTGGCGAAGCTGTGTCGCAGGGTGTGACAAGAACCGGGCCGCGGCAGCGAGGCGGCTCGCATGGCGTGTTTGACGGCTTTTTGTACCGCCGATGGGTGGACATGGTGAAGTACCACCTTGCCGTCCATGTCGCAGCAGGGGCGGGAGGCAGGGAAGAGCCACTGCCAGGCCAGGGAGATTCCCGCATTGGGGTACTTGCGATCCAGCGCATGGGGTAGGGTCACCGGCACGCGGCCATGAGCGAGCCGGTAGTCCAGATGGCGCTGGGCCGAGGAAATCTGCTGCCGTAAGCAGGGGACGCAAGTGGCCGGGAGCAAGGTAGTGCGGTCCTTATCGCCCTTGCCGGCTCTCACCGTAATGACCTGGCGTTCGAGATCGATATCCCGTACACGCAATCGGCATGTTTCAATTAGCCTCAGTCCCGAGCCGTACATCATCATGCCCATCAAACACATCGGGCCCGATAGATGGCTCAGCACGCGCGTCGCTTCCTCATGGGACAGTACCACCGGCAGCCGGCGAGGACGTCTGGCGCGTGAGAATTCACCGATATCGCCCAGGGGCTGATCAAGGATGTGGCGATACAGGAAGACGAGGGCGTTCAGGGCCTGGTTCTGTGTGGCCGCCGCCACATGGCGCTCTACCGCCAAATGCTCCAGGAAGGCATGTACCTCGGGCGCACCCATGCCGGCGGGATGCCGCACGCCGTGGAATCGGATGAAGAAGCGTATCCAGTAGCAGTAGGTCTTCTCGGTACGCGGGCTGTAGCGCTTCACCCGCATGGTAGCCTTCACCCGGTCCATCAGCTTCGGCGGCTTGCTCTGCGTATCCATACGGCTGCCCTCTCGATGCATGGATATGCATACAGTATTATTGACGCCGGCAAAACGCGCAAGCGCGCGAATCCTGCATACGTAGCCGAGCTATCCTTAGGGTTGTTTTATATCAATGAGTTACGGAAGGAAGGGCACGCTAGATAACACTGTTGAACGCGCAGGCGCGTTCACCCAATATCAGAGCGTTCCGTCTAATCACTGTTATGTTCTTTGATGGGTCGCTCCTATGCCTGAGATACCTGAAATTGATAATTGCTGCGACAAAGAGGCATTCGCATTTTTCGGGCTGACGGCCTATTACGCTCAGGTTCTTGAAGAGGCAGCTTTGAATCTGGCAGTGGTGCTTCGACTGCCAGAAGTGAACCTCTTGTCACAGGAACTATTTTTGGATCTGTATGATTCTCTCGGTCGGAGAACCTTTGGGCGGCTTCTCAAGGCGGCCAAATCAGAACTGAGTCTGTCAGAAGAAGATGCCGACTTTCTGAGTAAAACATTGGAACTCAGGAATATGCTTGTTCATCGTTATTTTCGGGAGCGAGCAGAAGACTTGATTTCCGAGGTGTAAAGTGGACCCCAATATCCGGACAACGGTTTAAGCTGTAGCCGAGCCTTCGAATCGGGATGACATCGAGATGAGCG
>NZ_VBUI01000059.1 GCF_005780185.1 Halomonas urmiana
CGAAGTCACGCTGGTTGAACCAGAAAAACAGGCGGCGTGACAATGATCAGACACGACAGCTTGCTTGACATCTACCGAGGGCCGGCTGAAGGCGGCCGAGCGTCGCCAGGCGACGTTTAGGCTGCGGCTGCCGGCGGGAGACCGCCAGTATCTCGGCCAGAAAACGGTAGGCGTCGGCGTGCCGGGCCGCGAGGGCTTCCAGGCTGGTGTTGTCCTGGCGCGCCAGGGTGGCGGTCAGGGCACTGGTGGCTTGAGCGGCGGCATTAGCCGCGTCTCCGGCGATCACGACGGGAACCCGATAGACCGAAAACACATCCAGGTCATGATACAGGCCGAAATGGATGTGCAGCCCATCGACCGTGGTTCCCGGGGCGAAAGTCAGGGCATGGCGGGCACCGGCAGGTACCATGAGCACTTCTCCTGGCCTGGCTGTCACCTGGTGGCCAGGTTTCTTTGTTGTTCCTTCTCTTCCGTTCTCGGGCTCGTGCTGGTCGTCGAACGTGCAGGTATAAGCGCCGTGCACGATATGCAGCACCACCCAGTAGGGCATGATCCGCCACCCGGTATCGACGCAGTGACTGCTGCGATGAGCAGACCACTCGACGCGATACTCCAATGGCATGTCATGAGAAAGAGGCGCTGTCGTCATAAGCCTGGGGCTCGATGGGTGAAGAGCAAGGGCTGCTTCATGCGAGGCATGCTCCTCACACGAGGGCGAGATAGGGCAAATATACATGAACGGCGAGGTGTCTGACCATGTGCCAGTGGCAGAGGCCCTCCTAGACTGAGGCTACATCTTGATTGTCCCAGCCAGGAGTCCGCTATGTCAGGTGCACGTCCGATTCAGGCAGTTCTTACCCAAAACAACGACCTTTCGAAGACGGAGGAAACGCTTTCCAGCATCGATGCCATGGTCGATGGCCTCAATGATCACGACATTGAGGGCATGGGACGGTTTTTCTCCGAGTCGTTCCGCTGGATGGGCAACGCCGGCTGTGGCTTTAAGCAAGGGCTCAAGGAGTTCCAGGAGAACTGGCAACGCCCCTTTCAGGAAGCATTCTCCGACAAAGTCTGTATCGATGAGGCCAGACTGGCGCAGGGGGAGTGGTGTGCCGCCTTCGGCCGCCAGGAAGCCGTGCATTCGGGCACCTTTATGGGGATTCCCGCGACCGGCAAGCGCGTGGTGATACGATACATGGATTTCTGGAAGGTGGTCGACGGCAAGATCGTGGATAACTGGGTCATGGTCGACTTTCCCTCAGTCATGCAGCAGCTTGGCGTCGACCCCTTCGATGGTCATGGCTGGGAGCAACGGGACAGCGCCCAGGCGCCTCTGAGCTACACCGAGTAAATTGGCCGGGCAGAAGCGGCAAACGATACTTCCCCCCTCCCGAGAGAGGTGAACACGAAAACGACCTCCCGGCACAGGGCCGTCGTCGGACGGCTGTACGATGCGTTTTACGACATCGACTATCGACGCATCAGACCTAGAGGCACGTCTTTCTGAGCTTTTTTCACCCGACTGCGACACTCATCTGGCTCACCCCTTGAGCCAGATGCAGAGGGCTATGCACTTTACGAGCACGCCTAAGGGCCTTTGTTAGCCGCCATCCCTGATCTGGAGCGCCGTGACTACATCATGTTCGGTGGAGAAGACGGCCAGCCTTGGATCGGCTGTGCTGGTTTCTACACCGGCGTCTTCGAGCGCTCTTGACTAGATGTTCCGCCGACCCGACACATCGTCACCATGCGTTACGCCGAATTCTTTCGCGTCGAGGGAGATCGCATCGTCGAGATGCGAGCCTTGTGGGTTATTCCCTAGGTGATGATGCAGGCCAATGGGACCAAGCCTGGGTCGCGAGCTGCTGGTCCTAGGGCCTGCGACTCAGGATGGCCTCATCAAGGCGGCACAGGACAAGGCGCCCAGTTCACAGAGCCTCACCTTGGTCAACGACATGATGGAAGGACTGGGCAAATACGCCAAGGACAGCGTGGCGGCTATGGAATTGTACCGCTTCTGGCACCCCAAGATGGTCTTGTACGGGCTGGCGGGCATCGGCTCGAGTCGGCGCATCTCATGCTTTCGCAACTGGCACCAGAAGCCTGTCCTGGCTGGTATGCCGGACCGATGCTCGATGAACCAGGACATCATGTTTGCCGAGAGGGATTACTTCGGTCTATTCGGCTGGCCTGCCATCGGCACCGCTTACGTGGCCGTCCCACCGGCACGGGCAGGTGGACTTTGATCTTGCCCACCAACAGTGGACACCCCGTTAAGGCAGTACACTGAACGAGGTGACCCCATGGCAAGGCAAGCAACGTCGATGAAGAAGACGCGTACCCGTTACTCCCAGGCCTACAAGGACGAGGCCCTGGCACTCGCTGACCGTATTGGGGCCAGTGCCGCCGCTCGTGAGCTGGGCCTTCAACCCAGCCAGCTCTACCAATGGCGAGCCAAGGCTCATCAGCAGCAGAATGCCTCAGCGCGCGAGCAGGCCTTGGCGGAAGAGAACGCGAGGCTCAAGCGTCAACTGGCTGAGAAGTCGGAAGAGCTTGAAATCGCAAAAAAAGCCGCGGTGTACTTCGCGAAAAGCCTGAAGTGAAGTACGCCTTCATCGAGCAGCATCGTCAGGCCTTCAGCATTCAACGGATGTGTGCGTTTCTTGGTGTCGCCCGCAGCGGCTACTACGCCTGGCGGCGGCGGGGAGGTGAACCGTCTCCCCGCCGCCGCCGGCAAGCGCTGATCGATCAGCGGGTGGCTCAGGCCTTCGAGCAGGCCAAGAGGCGCTCAGGCGCCCCCAGGCTGACCCATGACCTGAACGATGCTGGCGTCGCCATCTGCCTCAATACCGTGGCTGCCAGCCTTCGTCGCCAGAACCTGCGGGCGAAAGCCGCTCGCAAGTTCAAGGCCACGACAAACTCACGGCATAGCCTGCCAGTCGCACCGGATCTGCTGGAGCAGGACTTCAGCGCTGCGGCACCGAACCGGAAATGGGTCGGCGACATCACGTACCGTGTGCCTCGACCCTGAAGGCAGCAGGAAGTAGCTGAATGGGCACGAGCATGACTGGAATACCTTCATGACGAGCAG
>NZ_VBUI01000005.1 GCF_005780185.1 Halomonas urmiana
TTGGCTGCTTGGCTGCTTGGCTGCTTGGCTGCTTGGCTGCTTGGCTGCTTGGCTGCTTGGCTGCTTGGCTGCTTGGCTGCTTGGCGCTTTACCTCAACAGCCAGGACAGCACCAGCAGCAGCAGCAGGATCCCCGCCACGCCCTGCCAGAAGCTCGCCCGCTCCCCCGGGCGTCGCCCGCCATTCCCCGCCTCCCGCGGCGGGCGCAGGGCGCGGCGAAACTCCGACATGCGCCGGAAACGCAGCGCACGCTGGGGATCCAGGGCGCGGCGCAGGGCATCGTCCAGCGCGATCGGCACCTCGGGATTGAGGGTGCGGGCGCTGCGGTAGGCCAGCTGTTCGAGGTCGGTGTGGCTGCGCAGCTGGTTGGGCGCCAGGGCGTAGGGCAGCTCGCCGGTCAACAGCCAGTAGATGGTCGAGGCCAGCGAGTACTGATCGCTGCGCCGCCCGACCTGATCGTCCAGGGCATACTCCGGGGCACTATGCTCGGTGAGCCCGAGCTGGCGCACCAGGCCCCGAGAGCGACGATGGCCGTCCACGTCGCGCAGGTGGCAGGCGCTGAAGTCGGCCAGCACCACCTGGCCATGCGGATCGATGAGCACGTTGTCGGGGTGGATGCGCTGGTGCAGCAGGTCGCGGTGGTGCAGCGCCTGCACCGCCTTGCCCAGCTGGTTGGCGATGTCCAGGCGCTGCTCGAGGCTCGCCTGGGGATGCTGGCGGGCCCAGTCGGTCAGGGTGCTGCCCCGTACGTGAGCCATCAGATAGTAGAGGTAGCGCCGTGGGCGCGAGGACTCCATGATCCGCACCACGAAGGGTGAGGTGACGCGCTCCACCACCCACTGCTGCAGCAGGAAATGCTCCAGGTAGGCGTTACGGCTGGAGAGTTCGGGGCTCGGTGCCTTCATCACCATCTCACGCCCGCTGTGCACGTCACGCACGTGATAGACCCGTGACTGAGCGGTGCGCGACAGCACCGACAGCACCTCGAGACCGTCGAGGCGCTCCCCGGGAACCAGCTCCGGAGGAATCGGCAGGTCGCCGTAGACCCGGCCGGGCTGATCCTCCGAGGCGTCGGGCAGGCCGTCGATACGCACCAGCTGGAAGCAGAACTGATCACTGCCGTAGCCGCGCTCCTGGGCCCGCTCGCGGGCCGCCTCGGCGAGCCGCTCGCAGGCGGCATCCAGGTCGCTGACGTCCTCACGAATCAGGCGCACGTAGTCCGAGGGCATCAGGGTGCCCTGCACCGCCTGGGTGGTGAACAGGAAGATGTCGCCCTGCTTGAGGGGCAGATTGGCGTAATCGATCTCCAGGCCGCTGTCCATGCCCATGGCCCGCGAGGGGTAGCGGTAGCCGCCCAGGTCGGTGACGTGATCCCGGGAGAGCTGCTCGAACTCGGCGCCGCGCAAACGGAACACCACGGTATCGCCCATGTGAAAGAGGTGCGCCTCCCGGCCGCGGAAGACCATGGCGGAGAGCGAGGAGACGTAGCTGCCGTCCGACATCTGGCGGTTCTGGCTGAAGCACCAGCCGTTCAGCGCCCGCAACACGCGGGTCGCCGAGGTCTTGACGTCCCAGTGGTCGGGGGTGGAGAAGTAGTCGGCCAGAAACCCCTTGACGCTGAGATCCCCCGCCTGCTTGGCGAGGTTGTTGCGCAGGGTGGAATCACTGATCAGGGCGCAGGCGCCCTTGGCGGCGAGCTGGGGTGGCTCGGGGAAGCGCACCGACATCGAGCTGCGATGCCGCCGCCGATCGGGCGCGACGAAGGCCTGGCCGTAGCTCAGCGACAGGTGCAGGGGGGTCAAGGCATTCTCCTCGCAAACGACGCGCTCCGCCGGCCGGTGGCCGACGCCTTCCATCGGGGACCCATGATACACCCTGCTTCCACGCCTGGCCCATCGGTCGGTGGTCGAAGTGGCATGCCACCTATGGCCGATTGGTAATCACCGCCTCGGCTTCGTATAATTCGGCGGATTTTTCCGCCATTACGATTCGCCCCGCATTAGCATTGCCAACCCAAGGAAGCGACGATGAACCTCGACAACATCCCCGCCGGCAAGGATCTCCCCAACGACATCTACGTGGCGATCGAGATCCCGGCCAACCACGCGCCGATCAAATACGAGATCGACAAGGACATGGGTGCCCTACTGGTCGATCGCTTCATGGCCACCCCGATGTTCTACCCGGCCAACTACGGCTTCATCCCGCACACCCTGGCCGACGACGGCGACGCCCTGGATGCGCTGGTGGTCACCCCCTATCCGGTCCAGCCCGGCGCCGTGATCCGCGCTCGCCCGGTGGGCATCCTCAACATGACCGACGAGGCCGGCGAGGACGCCAAGCTGGTCTGCGTGCCCCACCCCAAGCTCTCCAGCCTCTATGACGATGTCCAGGAAGTGACCGACCTGCCCGAGCTGCTACGCCAGCAGATCGCCCACTTCTTCGAGAACTACAAGGATCTCGAGAAGGGCAAGTGGGTCAAGGTGGAGTCCTGGGAGGGTTCCGAGGCCGCCTGCAAGGCGATCGAGAAGGCCGTGGTCGCCCACGACAAGGCCTGATCGCCACACCGGATCATGCCTAACGGCGGCAACGCCGCCGCCCAACAGAACGGGCCGCCCACTGGGCGGCCCGTTCTCGTTGCAGGGTGTCCACGGCGATCTCGCCGGCCCCTGCCGGCACCCCCACCGCGGCGACGTCCTACTCCTGCGGCTTCGCGCCGGCCTCGCTGTCCTCGGCGGCCGACTCGTCGCTTGCGGCCTCGGTCGTGGTCTCTGACGGCGGCGACGCGGACGCCTGCTCCGTCTCGGGCTCGGGCTCGACAGCGCCCTCGCCGGCCGCACTGCCCGTCGGCTCACTGTCGGCGGTTGCCGCCCCCGATGAGGCCTCGACGGCGGCGGCGTCGGCCTCGCTCGCGGACGCCGCCGCATCAGGCGAGGCGTCGGGCGCTTGCTCGGCGGTTGCCTGCTCGACGGGTGCCACGGCACCTTCATCGACCCCGCTATCGGCTGCGTCATCTGCTCCGACCGGCGCCCCGGTGGCCGGCGCGCCGCCGGTCGGGGTCGCCGCCGCCAGCTGCTCGGCGAGCTTCCGGGACAGGTCGCGGGCCCGAATCATGTGGTTGGCCAGCACCAGCGAGTGGTTGGCGAAGATGCCGAAGCCCGAGCCGTTGAGCACCAGGGGGCTCCACAGACGCCGCTGGCTAAGCTCGAGCTCGGCCACCAGCGCCTCCCAGCGCGCCTCGAGGCCGGCCGCGGCCAGCACGTCGGCCTGGTCACGCTGCACCGCCCTCAGCAGGTGAATCATGGCCCAGGCCTGGCCGCGCGCCTCGAAGAAGACGTCGTCGACCCGGTACCAGGCGGTCCGCGCCGGCAGCGCCTCGGCATCGATGTCCAGGTCGCGAAGCTCCGCGCGAGGGCCGATGCTGGCCGACAACCGAAGCCCCAGGTCGTCGAGCGAGCGAGTGACCGCCTCCAGCCAGGCGGCGAGTCCCTGCCCACGGTCCCCGAAGGCCGCCTCGCCGTCCTCGTCGAGCGCCTGCAGGTAGCCGTCGAGCGCCTCGAGGGCCTGGTTCAGGCGCCGCTCGGTGGAGGGATAGAGCCAGTCGCCGCTGTCCCCCGCCAGGCGCTGCTGAACGCTCTCGAGTGCCGGCAGGGCGGACTGCTCCATGGCCGGCAGCGCCACCGAGAGCCGACGCGCCTGGGTGAGCACGCCAAGCTCCCAGGCCGGCATATTGTCGAGCCACACCCCGGGCGGAGCAATATCATTGCGCAGGTAGCCTCCGGGCTTCTCGAGCAGCGTCTCGACCAGCGTCATCAGGCTCGCGGTGGTCACCGCTCCTCGGGAGGCCGGCGCCTGGGCGGCCGTGCCGCGCTGATCGATCACGGCCTGCTCCACGTCGAAGACCGCCGGCGTGCGGCTCCACCAGATCCCCAGCCCCACGCACACCGCCAGGTAGATCACCAGCAGCGTCAGCAGCGGCTTGTAGATCCAGCCATAGGCCGGACGCTCCAGTTCCTCGGTCCGCTTGCGGCGCCTGGCGGCACCCTTTTGCGTCAACGCCATGTTCGGGTTTCCTTGATGATGAGAGCTTCCGGCGGCGCGACAATACGGCGCAGCCTCCACGGGAGGATGCCATCCACACCCTCCTGACTACTGCGATATCCTAGCAGGCCGGCGGCCATACCGCCGATGGGGAACCCCGACCACTGTCCGGGGTCAAATCGCGCCGAACGCTCAACGCCCACCGTCAATCAAGGAAGACCCGTGTCGACCGTACTGCGACTCGCCCTGCTGATCATCCTACTGCTGCCGCTGGGAGCCCAGGCCCAATGGTTCTCCCAGAATGACGACGAGGCGCAGTTCCTGCCCGTTCATGACGCCTTCCAGCCCAGCGCCTGGCATGACGGCGAGACGCTCTACGTCGGCTTCGAGAACGCCGACGGCTACTATCTCTACCGCCACCAGTTCGAGGTCGCGACCGAGATGCAAGGCCTCTCGCTCGGGGAACCCGACCTTCCTCCCGGCGAGGCCAAGAGCGATGAGTTCCTCGGCGACGTCAACGTCTTCTACGATAGCGTGGTCTTCGCGAGCGCCCTCGCGCCCGATCATCAGGGCCCGCTGGAGTTGACCCTGACCTTCCAGGGCTGCGCCGATGCCGGCCTCTGCTACCCGCCGGAGCGGGTCGAGCTCACCGCCCGCGAGGGTGAGGCACCGGCCCGCTTCGTCGGCTGGACGCCGGACGCCGAGGCGAGGGATTTCGCCGCCTCCCCGGTCGACGACGCCTCCGATGCCCTCACAGATGCTGCTGCCACGGCCTCTACGGGCACGGCTTCTCTGAGTCGTAACGACGGCGCATCGGTCGCCGCCCCGACGAGCGAGGACGGCCGCTTCCGCTCGCTGATGGCAGAGGCCAGCCTGCCGCTGATCCTCGGGCTCTTCTTCCTCGCCGGCCTGGGGCTGACCTTCACGCCCTGCGTGCTGCCCATGGTACCGATCCTCTCCTCGATCATCGTCGGCCAGCACCCGACACGCCCCCGCGCCTTCGCCCTCTCGGCCAGCTATGTGGGCGGCATGGCGCTGACCTACGCTTTCGTCGGCGTGCTGATGGGGCTGTTCGGCGCCGGCCTGAACCTCCAGGCGCGCCTGCAGTCGGCGCCGGTGCTGATCACCTTCGCCCTGCTCTTCACGCTGTTCGCCCTGGCCATGTTCGGGGCCTTCAACCTGCGCCTGTCGTCGTCGCTGTCCGGCCGCATCGATGCCTGGCAGGCTCGCGCCCAGCAGAGCGGTCCCGCCGGCCTGGCACTGGCCGGCGCGCTGTCGGTGCTGGTGGTCTCGCCCTGCGTCTCGGCGCCGCTGGCCGGCGCCCTGGTGTTCATCTCCACCACCGGCGATGCGCTGATGGGTGGCGCGGCGCTGCTCTTCCTGGCATTGGGCATGGGCGTGCCGCTGCTGCTGGTCGGCACCTTCGGCACCACCCTGCTGCCGCGCTCCGGTGCCTGGATGAACGGCGTCAAGGCCGCCTTCGGCATCCTGCTACTGGGGGTCGCCATCTGGCTCGTCGAGCGCCTGCTGCCGGGCAGCGTCGCGCTGCTGCTGTGGGCGGGACTCGCCATCGGCAGCGCCCTGGCGCTGGGGGCGCTGACCGTCAATCAGGCGGCCGGCTGGCCGCGAGTCCGCCAGGCCGGCGGCCTGATGCTGCTGGCCTGGGGCATCGCGCTGGTGATCGGCGCCTCCCGCGGCGGCGAGGATCCGCTGCGACCGCTGGTCATCACCGCGACGAATTCGGGCGCCGCCACGGCGGGCGAGTCCCTCTCCCGGCAACCCATCACCACCGTAGAGGACCTCGAGGCCCTCGAGGCGACGCTTGCCCAGAGCGACGAGCCGGCCTTCGTCAACATCACCGCCGACTGGTGCATCTCCTGCAAGGTCATGGAGCGCAGCGTCTATCCGGCGCCCGAGGTGGCCGGGCCGCTGGCGCGCTTCCGGCGTATCAACGTCGACGTGACCGAGAGTGACGCTGCCAGTCGCGCCCTGCTCGAGCACTTCCAACTGTTCGGCCCGCCCAGCCTGCTGTTCTTCGACGGCGGCGAGGAGCTGCGCGACGCCCGAGTCCAGGGCGAGGTCGACGCCCCTCAGCTGGCCAGCCACCTCGAGGGCGTGCTGGACTGGCTGGCGACGCGGCGGGGCTGAGCCCGCGGCCCCCGGCTGATGGCGCTCGAACAGCGTTCCCCTACGGCTGGACATCCCGAACGATTTTCGGCAGACTCCGCTCCCACTGCTCCTTCATGGTCAATAGAGGCCGCAAGACACGCTATCTTGCCGCGATCTATTGCAAGTTGGCCGGGGTTGACAGCACCCCGGATCACCACCCCAACCCCACCGGTCGAGACAACGTCATGGATATCCGCAAGGTCAAGAAGCTGATCGAACTGCTCGAAGAGTCCAACATCAGCGAGATCGAGATCCAGGAAGGGGAAGAGTCGGTTCGCATCAGCCGCCACCCCAACGGCACGAGCTGGCAGCAGCCCGCGCCCCAGCCCAACGCGGCCGCCTCCCAGCCGGCGCCCCAGGCCCCGGCCGCTCCCGCCGAGCCTGCCGCCGCCGAGCCGTCCTTCCAGGGCCACAGCGTCAACTCCCCGATGGTCGGCACCTTCTACCGCTCGCCGGCACCGGGCTCCAAGGTCTTCGTGGAAATCGGTCAGAGCGTCAAGAAGGGCGAGACCATCTGCATCGTCGAGGCGATGAAGATGATGAACCAGATCGAGGCCGATCGCGACGGCGTGATCGAGGCGATCCTGGTCGAGGACGGCGAGCCGGTGGAGTTCGACCAGCCGATGGTCGTCATCGCCTGATCGTCCCGCGTCTTCATCACTCATCAACTGGCGGATTCATCATGCTGGACAAGGTTCTGATCGCCAATCGCGGCGAGATTGCCCTGCGCATCCTGCGCGCCTGCAAGGAGCTGGGCATCAAGACGGTGGCGGTCCACTCCACGGCCGACCGTGAACTGATGCACGTACGCCTGGCCGATGAGGCCGTGTGCATCGGCCCGGCCTCCTCGGCGCAGTCCTACCTGAACATTCCGGCGCTGATCAGCGCCGCGGAAGTCACCGACTCCAGCGCCATCCATCCGGGCTACGGCTTCCTCTCCGAGAACGCCAACTTCGCCGAGCAGGTCGAGCGTTCCGGCTTCACCTTCATCGGCCCGCGCGCCGAGACCATTCGCCTGATGGGCGACAAGGTCAGCGCCATCGAGTCGATGAAGAAGGCCGGCGTGCCCACGGTGCCCGGCTCCGACGGTCCCCTGGGCGATGACGAGGGCGAGACCCTCGCCGTGGCCCGGCGCATCGGCTACCCGGTGATCATCAAGGCGGCCGCCGGCGGCGGCGGGCGCGGCATGCGGGTCGTGCACACCGAGGCGCACCTGCTCTCGGCGGTCAACGTCACCCGCACCGAGGCCCACTCGTCCTTCGGCGACGGCACCGTCTACATGGAGAAGTTCCTCGAGAACCCGCGCCACGTGGAGGTGCAGGTGCTGGCCGATGGCCAGGGCAATGCCATCCATCTGTATGACCGCGACTGCTCGCTGCAGCGCCGCCACCAGAAGGTGATCGAGGAGGCTCCCGCCCCGGGCATCGACGAGACCGCCCGCGCCGAGGTCCTCGAGGCGTGCCGCGAGGCCTGCATCACCATCGGCTACCGCGGCGCCGGTACCTTCGAGTTCCTCTACGAGGACGGCCAGTTCTTCTTCATCGAGATGAACACCCGGGTCCAGGTGGAGCACCCCGTGACCGAGATGGTCACCGGCGTGGACATCGTTCGCGAGCAGCTGCGCATCGCCTCGGGCCTGCCGCTCTCGGTCAGCCAGGATGAGGTGGAGCTGAGCGGCCACGCCTTCGAGTGCCGGATCAACGCCGAGGACGCCCGTACCTTCATGCCCTCGCCCGGCAAGGTCACCCTCTATCACCCGCCCGGCGGGCTCGGCGTGCGCATGGACTCCCATGTCTATACCGGCTATACGGTGCCGCCCCACTACGACTCGCTGATCGGCAAGCTGATCACCTGGGGCGTGGACCGCGAGACGGCGCTGATCCGCATGCGCAACGCCCTGGACGAGCTGCTGGTCGAAGGCATCAAGACCAATACCGACCTGCACAAGGACCTGGTACGCGACGGCTACTTCCAGCAGGGCGGCGTCAATATCCACTACCTGGAGAAGAAGCTGGGCCTCTGAGCTTGTCTCCTCCTGCGCGCGGGGCGGCCATGGCCGCCCCGCTTGCGTTGCCCACCGCCTATCCTTTCTTTCCCGCTCCCACCGACCGGAGATCGCCCATGCCCTGGATGCAACTCAAGGCCCGTATCGCCCCCGAGCAGGCCGAGACCCTGGAGGAGCTGCTGCTGGCCGAGGGCGCCACCGCCATCACGCTTCAGGACGCCTTCGACGAGCCGGTCTTCGAGCCGGAGCGCGGCACCACTCCGCTGTGGGACGAGACGGTGCTCACCGGGCTCTACGACGACCTCGAGGGCATTGATGCGATGCTCGAGCGCGTACGCCAGGCCTGGGCCGCCGAGCTCCCGGACGAGCCCTGCCCCGAGGTGGAGGTCGAACTGCTGGCCGATCGCGACTGGGAGCGCGAGTGGATGGCGGACTTCCATCCCCTGCGCATGGGCGAGCGGCTGTGGATCGTGCCGAGTTGGCATGCGCCGCCGGAGCCCGGCGCCGTCAACCTTCATCTCGACCCCGGGCTCGCCTTCGGCACCGGCACCCACCCCACCACGGCGCTGTGCCTGGAGTGGCTGGACGGCCTGGCGGTGGCCGGCGAACTGACCGACCTCGATGTGCTCGACGTGGGCTGCGGCTCGGGCATCCTGGCGATCGCCGCGCTCAAGCTCGGCGCCCGAGAGGCCACGGGCACCGACATCGATCCCCAGGCGCTCTCCGCCAGCCGCGACAACGCCGAGCGCAACGACGTGACTGATGCCGCCTTCCGGCTCTGCTACCCCGAACAGCTCGAGCCAGGCGCATTCCCGCTGGTGGTCGCCAACATCCTCGCCGGGCCGCTGGTCGAGCTCGCCGACGAGATCGCCGGCCGCGTCGCGCCGGGCGGTCGCCTGGCGCTCTCGGGCATCCTCGAGGCCCAGGCCGAGGAGGTGCTCGAGGCCTATCGCGCCCGCGGACTGATCATGGAGGAGCCGACGGTGCGCGAAGGCTGGGGGCGACTCACCGGCATGCGCCCCGCCGCCGCCAAGGCGCCGTGAGGCGGATGCCCCGCGTGTAGCGGTTCAACAACGCCCACCGTGGGCGTATGATATGCCCCCCTTGTCGCCGACGATCTCGATCATGCACGACGCTCGCCACCTGCCCCGCATCGGTCGCCACCAACTGCCCAACCGGGTGGTGCTGGCGCCCATGGCCGGGGTCACCGACCGCCCCTTCCGCGCCCTCTGCCGTCGCCTGGGCGCGGGGCTGGTGGTGGGTGAGATGGTCACCTCGGATCCCACCCTGTGGCATACCCGCAAGTCGCGGCTGCGCATGGATCACCGCGGTGAACCTGGCCCGCGCAGCGTGCAGATCGCCGGCGGCGATGCCGAGATGCTCGCCGAGGCGGCGCGGCTGAACGCCGCCATGGGTGCCGAGATCATCGACATCAACATGGGCTGCCCGGCCAAGAAGGTCTGCAACAAGGCCGCCGGCTCGGCCCTGCTGCGCGACGAGGCGCTGGTGGCCGAGATCGTCCAGGCGGTGGTCGCCGCGGTCGAGGTGCCGGTGACCCTGAAGATCCGCACCGGCTGGTGTGCCGAGAGCAACAACGGCGTACGGGTGGCGCGCATCGCCGAGGACGCCGGCATCCAGGCCCTGGCCGTGCACGGCCGCCATCGCCAGCAGCGCTATGCCGGCAGCGCCGAGTACGACACCATCGCCGCCATCAAGGCCGCGGTCGGCATTCCGGTGTTCGCCAACGGCGACATCGACGGTCCCGAGAAGGCGCGCCGGATCCTCGACTATACTGGAGCGGATGCGGTGATGGTCGGGCGCGGCGCCCAGGGCAATCCCTGGATCTTCCGCGAGATCGATCACTATCTGCGCCATGGTGAGCCGCTGACTCCCCCGCAGGACGAGGAGCGCGCCGCGGTGCTGCGCGACCACCTCGGGGCCCTGCACGGCTTCTACGGCGACCACATGGGCGTGCGCATCGCGCGCAAGCACCTCGGCTGGTACCTGGCCGGGGATGTGCGTTTCGACGACGACGGGCGACGGGCCCTGCGAGCCACCTTCAATGGCCTCGAGAGCCCCCCGGCCCAGCGCCGCTTCATTGACGAACTCTTTCGCCACGACCCCGCCGCGACGCCACGTCACGTTGCCCGGGCCATGGCATCCGACGGAACCTGTGCCGCATGACCAGCAGCCAATCCCTTGATCAGAATCTCGCGCAGTCCGAGGTCGAGTCCCCGGCCTCCGGCGAGCTCGCCGAACTGCGCGACACCGTTCGCCCGGCCCACCAGGACGACCGCCCCCTGCGCGAGGCCGTCGAGGCTTCCCTGGCGCGCTACTTCGATCATCTCGACGGCTCCAGCGTCACCGACCTCTACGCCATGGTGATGGCCGAGGTCGAGGCACCGCTGCTGGCCTCGGTGCTCGAGCATACCCAGGGCAACCAGACCCGTGCCGCCGAGATGCTCGGCCTCAACCGCGGCACGCTGCGCAAGAAGCTCAAGCAGTACGGCCTGATCTAAACGGTCCATCCGGGGAGCCCGTGGGGCTCCCCTCGCGTTCTTCGCCGCCCCATCACAACCCGTATCAGCCTGACCATCGACAAAGAGTGACTCCCATGGCCCAAGCCTCCTCCACCGCGGTCCGCCGCGCCCTGATCAGCGTCTCCGACAAGACCGGCATCGTCGACTTCGCCCGCGGCCTCGCCGAGCAGGACGTCGCGCTGCTCTCCACCGGCGGCACCTTCCGCCTGCTCAAGGAGCACGGCATCGACGTCACCGAGGTCTCCGAGCACACCGGGTTCCCGGAGATCATGGACGGCCGGGTCAAGACGCTGCATCCGACGATCCACGGCGGCATCCTCGGTCGCCGCGGCCAGGACGACGGCGTCATGGCCGAGCACGGCATCGATCCCATCGACATGGTGGTCGTCAACCTCTACCCCTTCGCCCAGACCGTCGCCAAGCCGGACTGCACCCTCACGGATGCCATCGAGAACATCGACATCGGCGGTCCGACCATGGTGCGCGCCTGCGCCAAGAACCACGCCCATACCACCATCGTGGTGGATGCCGGCGACTACGCCCGAGTACTGGCCGAGATCGCCTCCGGCGAGGGCGCGGTAAGTGATGCCACCCGCTTCGACCTGGCCGTGAAGGCCTTCGAGCATACCGCCGGCTATGACGCCGCCATCGCCGACTACCTCGGCCAGCGGGTCCCCGGCGGCGAGGATGGCTTCCCGCGCACCTACAACCTGCAGTTCGAGAAGAAGCAGGCCATGCGCTACGGCGAGAATCCGCACCAGAATGCGGCCTTCTACGTCGAGGCAGACGCCCGCGAGGCGAGCGTAGCCACCGCCACCCAGCTCAACGGCAAGGCGCTCTCGTTCAACAACGTCGCCGATACCGATGCCGCCTTCGAGTGCGTCAAGGGTTTCACCGACACCGCCTGCGTGATCGTCAAGCACGCCAACCCCTGCGGCGTGGCGGTGGGCGCCAACGCCCGCGAGGCCTACGACAAGGCCTTCGCCACCGACCCGACCAGCGCCTTCGGCGGCATCATCGCCTTCAACGTGGCGCTTACCGCCGAGACCGCCCGCGCCATCGTCGACCGCCAGTTCGTCGAGGTGATCATCGCCCCGGGGGTCGAGGACGAGGCGGCGCGTATCGTCGCCGAGAAGAAGAACATCCGCCTGCTCGATGTCGGTGCCCACTGGCCCGGCGAGCGCGAGCACGCCCACGACCTCAAGCGCGTCACCGGCGGGCTGCTGGTGCAGGATCGCGACCTCGGCATGGTCGGCCGCGACGAGCTCACCGTGGTCAGCGAGCGCGTGCCCACCGAGCAGGAGATGCGCGACCTGGCCTTCGCCTGGAAGGTGGCCAAGTACGTCAAGTCCAACGCCATCGTCTACGCCAAGGATGGCCAGACCATCGGCGTGGGCGCCGGCCAGATGAGCCGCGTCTACTCGGCCAAGATCGCCGGCATCAAGGCCGCCGACGAGGGCCTCTCGGTGCCCGGCTCGGTGATGGCATCCGACGCCTTCTTCCCGTTCCGTGACGGCATCGATGCCGCTGCCGCCGCCGGCATCGCCGCGGTGATCCAGCCCGGCGGCTCCATGCGCGACCAGGAGGTGATCGACGCCGCCAACGAGGCCGGCATCGCCATGGTGTTTACCGGCATGCGCCACTTCAGGCACTGACGCCGGCGCCTGCGGCGAGCTGGAAGCTGGAAGCTGGAAGCTGGAAGCTGGAAGCTGGAAGTCAGCCTGAGCCAAGCCCAGTAAGCACAACACCCCCGCCGGGCAACCGGCGGGGGTGTGTTTTTCCAGCTTCCAGGCGCGAAGCGCCGCTCTTCAAGCTTCCAGCTGGTTCAGCCGAGATCGATGCAGAGGTACTTGGTCTCGAGGAACTCGTCGAGCCCCTGATGGCCGCCCTCGCGGCCCAGCCCCGAGGCCTTGACCCCGCCGAAGGGCGCGGCGGCGTTGGAGATCAGGCCGGTGTTGATGCCCACCATGCCGTACTCCAGGGCGTCGGCGACCCGCCAGACGCGCCCCAGGTCGCGCGAGTAGAAGTAGGAGGCCAGGCCATATTCGGTATCGTTGGCCAGGCGGACGGCTTCCTCCTCGTCATCGAAGGGGAACACCGCCGCCAGCGGGCCGAAGGTCTCCTCGCTGGCCACCTTCATCCTGTCATGGGCGAAGCTGATCAGGGTCGGCGAGAAGAAGTTGCCGCCCAGCGGGTGCGGATGACCGCCCAGCAGCAGCTCGGCGCCCTGATCTACGGCGTCGTGGACATGCTCGCTGACCTTGGCGACCGCCTTGTCGTCGATCAGCGGGCCGATGTTGACGCCGTCATCGGTGCCGTGGCCCACCTTGAGCTCGCTGTTCATGGCCACCGCCAGCTTCTCGCAGAAGGCGTTGACCACGCTGGACTGGACCAGGAAGCGGTTGGTGCAGACGCAGGTCTGGCCGGCGTTGCGGAACTTGGCGGCCATGGCGCCCTCCACCGCGGCGTCCAGGTCGGCATCCTCGAAGACGATGAAGGGGGCGTTGCCGCCGAGTTCCAGGGAGATCTTCTGGATATGCCGGGAGGCCTGGGCCATCAGCTCGCGACCGACCTCGGTGGAGCCGGTGAAGGTGATCTTGCGCACCAGCGGCGACTCGGTCATGGCCGCGGCGATCTCCGAGGCGCGCCCGGGCACCACGTTGAACACGCCGCGCGGCACGCCGGCGCGTTCGGCAAGCTTGGCCAGGGCCGTGGCGGAGAACGGGGTCTGGCTGGCCGGCTTGACCACGATGGTACAGCCCGCGGCCAGCGCCGCGCCGGCCTTGCGGGTGATCATCGCCGCCGGGAAGTTCCAGGGCGTGATGGCCCCCACCACGCCGACCGGCTGCTTGGTGACCACGATCCGCTGGTTAGCCTTGGCGGCCGGCACGGTGTCACCGTAGATACGCCGCGCCTCCTCGGCGAACCAGCGCAGGAAGCTTGCCGCGTAGGCGATCTCGCCCGCGGCCTCCTTGAGCGGCTTGCCCTGCTCATGGGTCATGATCATGGCCAGGTCGTCCTGATGCTCCATCATCAGGTCGTGCCACTTCATCAGGATGTCGGCGCGCTCCAGGGCGGTGAGCGCCTTCCAGCCCGTCAGGGCGGCATCCGCCGCGTCGATGGCCCGCTCGGTCTCCACACGCCCCAGGCGCGGCACGTTGCCCATCGGCTCGCCGGTGGCTGGATTGAGCACGTCGATCTGCTCGCCGCTGTCGGCGGCGACCCAACTGCCGTCGATATAGGCGAAGGGGCAATAGAGCTGCGTTTCCTTGAGGGCTTGCATGATCATCTCCTGCCGCTAGCGCGGCCTCGTGTCGGTTTTCCCCATGCTAAGCGCAAAGACCCCGATGCACCAAGCATCGGGGTCCTTCATCGATCAACGCCGGGGGCTCACTGCGGGCGGCGAGACTCCCGGGAAGCGGAGAGCGTAATCGAGACCGAATCGGAGAAGCGCAGCGCGTGAGGCTTGTCGATCTCCACCTGGGCGGTCAGCACCTGCTCATGGCTCATGATCAGATCCAGCACCTCTCGGGTCATACGCTCGAGCAGCAGGAAACGATGATCCTCGACCAGGGCGATCACCTCCTTGGTGATGGTCCGGTAGTTCAAGGCCTGCTCGATGTGGTTGAACTCGACGGCCTTGTCGGCACGATAGCGAATCACCGCGTTGATCACCACATCCTGGCGATTCTTGGTCTCGTCATCCTTGATGCCGATGTGCGTCCGAAGGCGCAGGTTCTTGATGCGGATCGTGGCCAGGTCGTGGTCGAAGTGCTGATCGTCCAGGGCGTGAATCGGCATGTCGTGGCTCCTTAGGGAAAATCAGCGGCCGTTGACCAGCGTGAGGAACTCCTGGCGGGTACTCTGGTTCTCACGGAAGGCACCGAGCATCACCGACGACGTCATGCTGGAGTTCTGCTTCTCCACCCCGCGCATCATCATGCACAGGTGGCGCGCCTCGATCACCACTCCCACGCCCCGAGCCTCGGTCACCTGCTGGACCGCCTCGGCGATCTGGCGAGTGAGGTTCTCCTGGATCTGCATGCGCCGGGCGTACATGTCGACGATGCGGGCGAACTTGGAGAGCCCCAGCACCTTGCCGCTGGGCAGATAGGCGATGTGGCACTTGCCAATGAACGGCAGCAGATGGTGCTCGCACATCGAGTAGAGCTCGATGTCCTTGACCAGCACCATCTCGTCGGTCTCCGACTCGAACACCGCGCCGTTGATGATCTCCTCCAGCGACTGGGTGTAGCCGCGGTTGAGGAACTGCATCGCCTTGGCGGCGCGCTTGGGCGTGTCGCGCAGGCCCTCGCGCTCGGGATTCTCGCCCAGCTCTTGGATGATATGGCGATAATGGTTGGCGAGTTCTTCGGTCATGGTCAGGCCCCGTGGCAGAGTCGGTGTCCGGCGTGTCGATGGTGGATAGCCCGGCCATCACGCTTGCATAGTGTACAGAAGATATACAAGAAAAATATCTTGTACAATAAAAGAATCCAGGAACTTAGCATTCTAGCGCATGACGCCCGTCGACGCAGGGGAACGGCGTCCGGTCCAGGGCTATCGCAGCTAGCTCGACCTCGAAAGCGAAAGGCGCCGGGGACAGGTCGAAGAGGGGGTCCGGAGGCCAGGGAAGGCGGAGGTATCGTACAGGGAGGTATTCACAGCGCCCCCTCGAAGGCCTGTCGCCGGGAAAGCCTTAAGCGATGTTGCCAACGGCGATAGCCCTGCGGTCCGGTCAGTGACATCGTGTCGCGCCCTCCGCCGCCCCCCAGGGCTGCCGGGTATGCCGCCCTGTGATAGAATAATGGCGGCTTCATGCTGCGCCCAAGTCACCCTCGAGAGCCCGACATGATCAAGACCCCTGCCTCTCTGCTGATGGCCGCTGCCCTCGCGGCACCAACCCTGGCCATGAGCGACACCCTCGAACTGCCGACCGATGCGACCCTCGACGTCCAGGTCATCGACACGCTGACGCTCACCGCCCAGGAGCCGGCACGCGACGATCTGGTCATTCATCCGGTCGCCGGCGGCAGCGCCTCTCACACCCTGCCGGAATACTGCGTGGTGATCGGCAACGCCCGCCTCGATGGTGAGCGCATCCGCCTGACCACCGAGGCCCTGACCTGCATCGAGACCGACGGCAGCGAGAGCGAGATCTACAGCGGCGAGCTTTCCGCCGCCGCCTATGGCGCCGACGGCGATTTCGGCATCCCCGCCTGCCAGGACGGCGAATGCCGCCTGACCCCGCAGCAGACTTTCCAGCTGCGCCTGGCCAGCGATCTGGCCATCGAGCAGCAGGACAATCCGGCGGCCGAGATCAATGCGCAGCGCCGCCAGGGCGAGGGCGCCGCCGCCCCGACGCCGGCCGAGACCGGTCCCGGCGACGACTGAACGTCGCCCGACCCGCGGCATGCTCAAGGACGCACCCTGCGGGGTGCGTCCTGCGTTGCGGCCCCCTTTCTATCTTGCCCTGCGCCCATCGCCTTCTCGGGCCAGCCCCCTCTCAGGCCAGCCAGCGCGGCGCCGCCTCGAGCACCTGGCGCTGCTGTTCCAACAGGCGCAGGTGGCCATCCCAGTAGCCGGCATCGGCCAGCCACGGGAAGGCCAACGGGAAGGCCGGGTCCTCCCAGCGATCCACCAGCCAGGCGCTGTGGCGCAGCAGGCGCAGGGTGCGCAGCGGCTCTACCAGGGCAAGCTCGCGGCGCTCGAAGTCGCGGTGCTGCTCATAGCCCTCGAGCACCTCGGAGAGCTGCATCTGGCGCTCGCCTTCGTCCTGGGCGGTGAACAGCATCCACAGGTCCTGGATGGCGGGCGCCATCAGGCAATCATCGAAATCGACCAGGGCGAAGTGCTCGTCCCGGCCGAGCACGTTGCCGATATGACAGTCACCCTGCACGCGGATCATCTGCCCCAGCTCCTCGCCATGCGCGGCGAGCCGGGCATGCAGCGCATCGCAGAGGCGCCGGTAGGCCGGGCGCTGGCGGCGATCCAGCCAGCGGCTCGCCAGCACCTTGTCGCGAGCCTCCAGCACCATGCCGTCGAGATCCAGCGAGCGACGATGCGCGAAGCTTCCTCGCTCGCCCACCGCGTGCACCGCGCCGATCAGCTCGCCGAGGGCGAACAGGTGAGTCGGATTCTCCAGCTCCGGCGCCTGGCCCGGCAGGTGTGGGAAGAGCGTGAAACGAAAGCCCTCGGCGCGGTGCAGGCTCTCGCCCGCCGCGTCGCGCCAGGGTGCCGACACGGCCACCTCGGCCTCGGCGAGCTCGGCGAGGAAGGCGTGCTCCTCGCGGATCTGGGCATCCGTCCAGCGCTCGGGACGATAGAACTTCACCACCCAGCGGCGCCGCTCGTCGTCGTGCACCAGGAAGACCCGGTTCTCGTAGCTGTTCAGGGTGAAGGGTTCCCCGGGCAGCCAGAAGCCGAGCGACTCCACCGCCGCCACGACCCGGGCGGGCGAGAGGTCGGCGAAGGGATGGGGTCTGGTCTCCATGGAGGGCTCCGGCAGGCGTCGTAAAAGAGCCACTCTACCAGAGCCCGGATCAGCGGTCGTGGAGGGGCGTGCGCGCCACCGCCCAGGCCTCCGCCTCGCGGGCGCCGGCCCGGCGGCAGGCCACGGCCAGCGCCTCCAGGGTCGCCCCGGTGGTCATCACGTCGTCGACCAGCGCCACGCGCCCAGGCAGGCCCGCCGACACGCCAAAGGCCGCGCGCAGGTTGCTGCGCCGCTCGCCGCGATCCAGGCCGCGCTGGCTGGGCGTATCGCGCAGGCGCACCGCTCGCACCAGTGGACAGCCGAGCCGCCGCGCCAGCCGCCGGGAGAGCCACAGGGCCTGGTCGAAGCCACGCTCCCGCGCACGGCGCGGATGCAGCGGCACCGCCACCAGCGCCTCGGGCCAGGCCGGCGCGTCCGGCGTGAGCCCCGTCATCAGCAGCTCGAGCAGCAGGCTCCCGGCCCGCGGCGAGGCCTCGAACTTGAAGCGCTGCACCAGGCCGGCCACCTCATTGGTGTAGCGTAGCGGCACCCTCGCCCGGTCGAAGGCCGGGGGGCGCCGCAGGCAGCGCCCGCAGCGAAACCCGGCCTGGGTCGACGGCTGGGGCTCGCCGCAGCCGTCACAGGCCGGCCGGTTCCAGGGCAGCCCCGCGAAGCAGGCCGCACACCAGGGCGCCTCCCCCGGCAGCGACGCCAAGCAGAAGACGCAGCGACCGGGCAGGGCCCGGCGCAGCCAGCCGTCAACCCCATGCATCCTCGTGGTTGACATGACTGCCGCAGACCGTAGGCTATCCGTCAACCTCGATATCCACGCCAAATTGACCATAAGCGAGCCCGCCATGCCTGCTGCGCGCCAAGAATCCCGCCCCGACTCCCTGACCCTAGCCACCCATGGCGAGGTCCGCCACGACTGGTCACTCGAGGAGATCGAAGCGCTGTTCGCCCTGCCCTTCAACGACCTGCTGTTTCGCGCCCAGCAGGTGCATCGGGCCCACTTCGAGGCCAATGCCGTGCAGGTCTCCACCCTGCTTTCCATCAAGACCGGTGCCTGCCCCGAGGATTGCAAGTACTGCCCCCAATCGGGCCACTACAACACCGGGCTCGGCAAGGAGAAGCTGCTCGAGATCGAGAAGGTGGTCGAGCAGGCGCGGGCCGCCCAGGAGGCTGGTGCCAGCCGCTTCTGCATGGGCGCCGCCTGGAAGAGTCCGCGGGAGCGCGACCTCGAGGTGGTGCTGGAGATGGTCCGCCGGGTCAAGGCGCTGGGGCTCGAGACCTGCATGACGCTCGGCATGGTCGACAGCGACCAGGCGAGCCGACTGTCCGACGCCGGGCTCGACTACTACAACCACAACCTCGACACCTCGCCGGAGTACTACGGCGAGGTCATCACCACGCGCACCTATGCCGACCGACTGGAGACGCTGGGCAACGTGCGCGAGGCCGGCATGAAGGTCTGCTCGGGCGGCATCCTCGGCATGGGCGAGGCGCCCCGCGACCGCGCCGCCCTGCTACAGCAGCTGGTCAAGCTCGAGCCGCACCCGGAGTCGGTGCCGATCAACATGCTGGTCAAGGTGCCCGGTACGCCGCTTGCGAACGTCGAAGACCTCGATCCCATCGAATACATCCGCGCCATCGCCGTGGCCCGCCTCCTGATGCCGAAGAGCCACGTGCGCCTCTCCGCCGGCCGCGAGCAGATGAGCGACTCCACCCAGGCGCTGGCCTTCCTGGCCGGAGCCAACTCGATCTTCTACGGCGACAGCCTGCTGACCACCGGCAACCCCCAGGTAGAGAAGGACCGCGCGCTGTTCGACCGCCTGGGCTTGCACCCCGAGCGCCGGGAGACCTGCACCGACGAGGCCGGCCAGCAGGCTGCCCTGACGGCCGCGCTCGAGGCCAGTGCGGTGCGCCAGGCCGCGACGGCACTGGACACCGAGGCCAGCCGGCTCGCCTACGACGCCGCTCAGGCCTGACCCGCCATGCCGGAGGCCTGGACCACCTACCTCGGCGAGCGGGCCGCGGCGCAGCGCGACGGCGGCCGCTGGCGAGCGCGCCGCACCCACCATCCCCGGGGGCCGCTGCGCGACTTCGCCGGCAACGACTACCTGGGCCTGGCTCGAGATCCGCGTCTCGCCGAGGCCCAGGCCGAGGGCGCGCGCCGGGACGGCGCCGGGGCCGGCGCCTCACACCTGGTCAGCGGCCACCTGGCGGTCCACGAAGCACTCGAGCAGCGCCTGGCCGCCCTGACCGGGCGCCCGGCGGCGCTGCTCTTCTCCACCGGCTACATGGCCAACCTCGGCACCCTGCAGGCACTCTGCGACGGCGAGACACGGCTGTTCCAGGATCGCCTGAACCACGCCTCGCTGCTCGACGGCGGCCGGCTCTCGGGCGCCCGCTCGCGGCGCTTCCACCATAATGATCTGGGCGATCTCGAGCGACTGCTCGCCCGAACGCCGGCCGAGGGGCGCCGGCTGGTGGTCAGCGACGGGGTGTTCAGCATGGACGGCGACGTGGCCGACATCGCCGGGCTCGCCGAGACCTGCGCTCGCCACGATGCCTGGCTGATGGTCGACGACGCCCACGGCCTCGGCGTGCTGGGCGAGCATGGTGACGGCTGCGCCGGCCGGGCCGTTGGCCCCGAGCGCGTGCCGGTGCTGGTCGGCACCCTGGGCAAGGCGCTCGGCTCCGCCGGCGCCTTCGTGGCGGGCAGCCAGGCGCTGATCGATCACCTGATCCAGTTCGCCCGCCCCTACGTCTATACCACCGCCCAGCCGCCCGGGGTGGCCGCCGCCACCCTCGAGGCGCTGAGGCTGCTCGAGGCCGAACCCGAGCGGCGCACGCACCTGGCCGAGCGGGTCACGCGCTTTCGCGCCGAGGCCGCCCGGCTAGGGCTCGCGCTCTCGCCCTCCACCACGCCCATCCAGCCCCTGGTGCTGGGCGACAGCGAGCGCGTGATGCGCTGGGCGGAACGGCTGCGCGAGCGCGGGATCCTGGTCGGCGCCATCCGCGAGCCCACGGTGCCCCGCGGCGAGGCGCGGCTGCGCATCACCCTGAGTGCGGCCCACGCTGACGAGGACCTCGAGGCGCTGCTCGAGGCTCTGTCCGCGCTGTACGCCGAGGAGGTATCGGCATGACCCGGATCGTCCTCCTCTCCGGCTGGGGTTGCGATGCGCGCCTCTGGCAGCCGCTGGCCGCGCACTGGCCTGATCGGCGAGAGGGAGGCCTCGAGGTCTCGACCCCGGACTGGCCCGGCTATGCGACCCGCCCCACCCTGGACGACCCCGAGGATATCGCCGCCCTGGCCGAGGCGATGGCAGGCGACCTGCCCGCAGAGGCCGTCTGGGTCGGCTGGTCCCTGGGCGGCCTGCTCGCCGCGGCCCTGCTCGACCACCTGCCGCCCCCTCGCGGCCTGGTGCTGCTCGGCATGGGGGCGCGCTTCTGCGACCCCGAGGGCGTCACCCAGGAGGCACTGGTGACCTTTCGTACCGCCTTCCGCCGCGATCCGGAGGCGACGCGGGCTCACTTCCTGCGCTGGCAGCTGCGCGGCGAGCCGTCGCCCCGGGCCGCCCATCGCCGGCTGCTCGACCTGCTCGGCGAAGTGCCCGCCGCCCCGCCGGCGACCCTGGCCGCGGGGCTCGGGCAGTTGGCCCGGCTCGATCATCGCCACCGCCTGGCCGCCCCGCCCTGCCCGGTGTGGCGCGTCGCCGGGGTACACGACCCGCTGCTGCCGCCGTCGGCCCGCGATGCGGCGGACATTCGCCTCGCCGACGCGGGCCACTGTCCGATGCTCAGCCAGCCGCTCGCCCTGGCGGACGACCTGGCCGCCATCGCCCTGGAGCGAGCACCATGATGGCGCTTCCCACCCCCCCGTCGGACGCGTCTCGCCGCGCCACGCCACACTCGGCGGAAGACGCCAGCTGGCGAAGCCGCGTCGCCCGCGCCTTCTCCCGGGCCGCCCCGCAGTATGCCGAGCGGGCCAGCGCCCAGCGGGCCATGGCCGCGACGCTGCTCGAACGCCTGCCCGAGCGGGCCGAGGCGGTACTGGATCTCGGCTGCGGCCCGGGAGAAACGGCCGCCGGCATCAAAGAGCGCTTCGGTGCGGCCTGCCGCGTGATCGGCCTCGACCTCGCCCCGGGCATGCTCGACGAGGCCCGCCGCCACCACGGCGAGCGCGTGCGCTGGCTGTGTGGCGATGCCGCCGCCCTGCCGCTGGCTGATGCGAGCCTGGATCTGGTGGTCTCCAACCTGGCGATCCAGTGGTGTCCGGACCTCGAGGCCGTGCTGGCCGAGGTACTGCGCGTGCTGCGCCCCGGCGGTCGCGCCCTGATCAACACCCTCGCCCCCGGCACCCTCGCCGAGGTGAGCGACGCCTGGTCGCATCCCGAGCGCCCGGCCGCCCTGCTCGCCTTTCGCGATGCCGGCGAGCATCGCCGCGCGGCCTGGTCGGCGGGCTTTCGCCGCGTCGACTGCCGCGAGCGAGCCGCGCGCTTTCACTATCCCGACCTCGCCGCGGTCATGGCCTCGATCAAGGGCGTCGGGGCCCAGGTCGCGCGACCCGGTGCCCGGCTGACGCGGGGCGATCTGGCCCGGGCGACGCGGCGTTACGAGGCGCTGCGCGACACCCATGGGCTGCCCGTCACCTATCGTCTGCTGACCCTGGAGCTTTCGACCTGATATGTCCGCCTACTTCGTGACCGGCACCGACACCGACGCCGGCAAGACCCTCGTCACCAGCGGCCTGCTCGCCCTGGCCCGGCGCCGCGGCTTCACCACCCTGGGGCTCAAGCCCGTCGCCTCCGGCTGCGAGGAGACCGCCCAGGGGCTGCGCAACGCCGATGCCCTGGCTCTCGAGGCCCAGACCCGGCCGCCCCTGCCCTACGCGACGATCAATCCCTTCGCCTTCGCGCCCGCCATCGCCCCACACCTGGCCGCCCGGCGGGCCGGGGCGACGCCGACGCTCGCCGTGCTGGCCGACCATGTCCGGCCCCCACTCGACCTCGAACGCGACCTGACGCTGATCGAGGGGGCGGGCGGCTGGCGGGTGCCGCTCAACGAACGCGAGGACCTATCGGGGCTGGCCGTGCGCCTCGCGCTTCCGGTGATCCTGGTGGTGGGGCTGCGCCTCGGCGCCATCAGCCACGCCCGGCTCAGCGGTGAGGCGATCCGCGCCGACGGCCTGCGCCTCGCCGGCTGGGTGGGCAACCTGATCGATCCCGGCTTTGCGGCGGATGACGCCCTCTACCGCGACAACCTGGCGACTCTCGCCGCTACCCTCGATGCGCCCTGCCTGGGCGTGGTGCCGAGGCTCGCGGCCGAGGGCCACGCGGCACTGGCCGCGGCCGCCGCCGACCACCTGGCGATGCCCGATGTCGATTGACTTGCGTGAAGGCGTCCGTAAAATATGCACGCCTGCCTATCCGTGCGGATGTGGTGGAATTGGTAGACACGCCAGGTTTAGGTCCTGGTGCCTTCGGGCGTGGGAGTTCAAGTCTCCCCATCCGCACCATCTCAGCGCAGCGTTGCGCTCCTTTTCGCACCGGCCTTCCTCGAGAAAGCACGGCGTTTTCGCGCGTCCGTCTTCCGCGCGCCCCGCCGAGCCCTGTGCCATCGCCTGGCACGCGTCCAACGGCCGCCAGTCCAGCGCCCGTCACCTTTTCAACACCCGTCACTCTCTGCCGATTCCTCGGAGGCCCTCATGACGTCCCCCGTCTGGCACCCCTATGCCCACCTCAAGACCCAGCGCCCGGCCCCCAAGGTGGTCGGCGGCGAAGGGGCAACCTTCACCCTGGAGGGCGGCGAAACGCTGCTCGACGCCACCTGCTCCTGGTGGTGCATGATCCACGGCTATCGCCACCCACGACTGGTCGAGGCCATCCAGCGCCAGGCCGACGAGCTGTGCCACGTGATGCTCGGCGGCCTGACCCACGAGCCCGCCGACCGCTTGGCCCGGGAGCTGGTACGCGTCACCCCGGACGGCCTGAACCACGTGTTCTTCTCCGACAGCGGCTCGGTGGGCATGGAAGTGGCCATGAAGATGGCCGTGCAGTACCACTACCTGCGCGGCAAGCCGGCCAAGCACCGCATGCTGACACTGATGAAGGCCTATCACGGCGACACCGCCGGTTGCATGGCGGTGTGCGACCCCGAGGAGGGCATGCACTCGCTGTTCTCGGGCTTCCTGCCCCAGCACCACTTTGCCCCCGCCCCTACCGCTCCCTTCGAGGCCAGCCGCGAGGCGGTGCAGCCCGATCTCGACGCCCTGCGCGGCGTGCTCGAGGCCCATCACGAGGAGATCGGGGCGCTGCTGATGGAGCCGCTGCTGCAGGCCGCCGGCGGGCTCAACATGACCTCGCCCCACTATCTTCGCGGCGCCCGCGAACTCTGCGAGGAGTTCGACGTGCTGCTGATCTTCGACGAGGTGGCCACCGGCTTCGGGCGCACCGGGCGGATGTTCGCCGCCGACCACGCCGCCGTGACGCCGGACATCATGGTGCTCTCCAAGGGGCTGACCGGCGGCTACCTGGGCCACGCCGCCACGCTCGCCACCGACCGGGTGCACGACGCCTTCATCGGAGATAGTCCTGAACATGCCTTTATGCACGGCCCCACCTTCATGGGGAACCCGCTGGCCTGCCGGGTGGCACTGGAGAGCCTGGCGGTGTTCGAGGAGGAGGACTACCTGGGCCGCATCCGGGCGCTCAATGGCGTGCTGCGCGAGACGCTGGTCGACGATGAGGCGCTGCGCGCCCATCCGGACGTCGCCGACGTGCGCGCGCTCGGCGCCACCGCGGTGATCGAGGTCCACAACGCCGCCGCACTCAAGGGCGTGGCCGACTTCGCCCGCACCCAGGGCGTCTGGCTGCGCCCCTTCGGCCGCTGGCTCTATACCATGCCCGCCTACGTCACCCTCGATGCCGAGATGCGCCGCATCACCGACGTCATGAAGGGCTGGTTCCTCGCGCGCTGAACGTTCAGACCAGCGAGCGCAGCAGGCGCCGGTCCCAACTGCGGCAGAAGACCCGCGTCTCGCCCTCGTAGGCATCCAGGGTGGCATGCAGCCGGAACGACGTGGCATCCGAGGTCAGGCGCGTGCGCGTCACGGTGCGCACCGTCCAGTCGCCCCGGGTGAGCGAGCGCTCCCAGTGGGTCGTGCCCTCCAGGGAATCGAAGTCGTCGTCGCGGGAGGCGTAGGTCTCCACCGATCGGGTGGCCACCTCGATCCCGGAGTCCTCCAGCCGGATGCGACCGTTGTCGTTGATCACCTCGAGGGTGGAGAGATCCTCGGCCAGGTCGCGATGCACGTACCAGTTGTGGTGGCCGGGCTCGAGGCGCGTGGTCTCGATGCTCGGCGCCGCCTCCGGCGCCGCGAAGGGGGCCAATCGGCTATCCTCCTCGCGGGGCGGACGCACCGGCAGGTGCAGCGCGCAGCCCCGATCGAAGAGCGTGAGACGCACCGATTCGGGTGGCGCCCAGGCCAGCGGCCAGTAGGAGGAGGAGAGCGACAGCCGCAGCCGATGGCCGTGGGGAAACACCTGGGCCACGTCGTTGAGCTGCAGGCTCACCCGATAGCGGCGCCCCGGCTCCAGGGGGCTCGGTGAGGCGTGGCTCTCGCGGTGGGTCAGGTTGAGCAGGCCGTAGGTGACCCGGGTCGCCTTGTCGTCGGGGGCCACGTCGCTCAGGCGCGCCGCCACCATGGCCACCGGCCGGTCGGCGGCCAGCTCCAGTTCCACCACCACCGCCCCCATCACCTCCAGCGGCGCCTCCAGGGGCGAGCTGTCGAAGGTCAGGGCGCCGCCGTCCTCCTGGCGCTGGTCGTGGGCCAGGTCGGGACCGGCGGCGTAGGAGCACCACTTGCCGGCGAACAGGCCGCAGGTCAGCGGCGACTGCACGGTCAGCGCGTGCTCCTCCTCGCCGGGATGGCCGCCGAGATGCAGCCGGTCGGGCGAGAGCGGCAGCTTGTAGTGCACGATGTTCGGCGACGGCCAGCAGGGCTCGGCGACCCAGCGCCCAGGCCGGCAGCCATAACGCGTGGTCGGCGGCATGCTGTCCTGCATCCACACCTTGAGCGCCGGCTCCTCCTTCACGCCGGTGTCGCGCCCCTTGAGCCACTGGTCCCACCAGCGCACGCACTCCTGCAGGAAGCCGATGGCCGGCCCCGGCTCGCCGAGATGGGGATACTTGTGGCTCCACGGGCCGATCAGCCCCTGGCAAAGCTCGGGTAGGCTCGCCACCAGACGCTTGACGGCGTTGGAGTAGCCATCCGACCAGCCGCTGACCGCGAGGATGGGCACCTGCACCCGCGAGAAATCCTCGCAGATCGAGCCGTGGCGCCAGTAGGCGTCGCGATGCGGGTGCTCGAGCCAGGTATCCAGCCACAGCCCGCTGCCCTCGAGACGCCGGTGCCACATCGCTCGCCACTCCTCGCCCACCACCGCGGGGTCCGGCGGCAGCGAGTTGTAGGCGAACATGGTCGAGGCCCAGGAGAGGTTGTCACCCAGCAGGCAGCCGCCCATGTAGTGGACGTCGTCGGCGTAGCGGTCGTCGGTGGAACAGACGCTGACCACCGCGCCGAGTTCGGGGGGCTGGCGGGCCGCCAGCTGCAGGCCGTTGAAGCCGCCCCAGGAGATGCCGATCATGCCGACCCGGCCGTCGCACCAGGGCTGGGCGGCCAGCCAGCGCAGGATTGCCTCGCCGTCGACGAGCTCCTGCTCCAGGTATTCGTCGGTGAGCACGCCACCGGAGTCGCCGCTGCCGCGGATGTCGACACGGATCGAGGCATAGCCGTGGCCGGCGAAGTAGTGGTGGTGCATGGCGTCGCGCCGGGCCGAGCCGTCGCGCAGCCGGTAGGGGATGTACTCGAGGATCGCCGGCACCGGGCGCTGCTCGGCGCCCACCGGCAGCCAGAGTCGCGCACACAGCGCGACGCCGTCGTCCATGGGAATCCACACCGGATCGTGGCATTCCACGCGATGGGGAAAGTCGCTGACGATACGCATAGCATCCTCCTCTCGTGCTGGCGGCCGGCGCGGGCTCAGGCCTCGCCCTCGTCCGACAGCGGTTCGATCTCGAACGGCAGCATGCGCCGGCACTGCGCGATGCGCGCCTCCAGCGTCTCGCGGTCGTCCGCCCCGATGAACAGCACGCCCAGCTCCCAGGAGAAGGAGTCCTGGTGCTTGAGCTCGGACAGCCGCATGCCCTCCTCCACGTTGACCTGCATCAGGGTGCCCGGAAATGCCGCCTCGACGCGGCGGATCTCGTCGTCGCTCGGCACCCGGCGCACCCGACCGTCCTCGAAGACCCGCAGCATCTGCTTGGCGGCCACGGGATAGCGGCCCTCGCGGTGGGGCATGCGCGGCGGGATGCCCAACGCCACGTCCACCATCACCTGGAAGTGCGGCGCCCCGTCGACCAGTTGGAAGAGCGCCGCGTGGGAGCGCGAGATGCGCGCATTGACCTCCAGCAGCCACAGCCGGTCGCTCTGCGCGTCGTGGAAGTACTCGATGTTGAAGGGGCCGTGGTCGTAGCCGATCTGGGCGATGAAGCGCCGGGTGAGGGCCAGCATCCGCTGCTGCAGCGCCTCGGGCAGCGAGGAGGGGTACTGATAGCGCACCAGCACGGAGGAGTGTGCGGCGTCGCGCAGGCTGTCGACGATGCCCACCAGGTGCACCTCGCCGTCGAGGACGTAGCCCTCCAGGGTGAACTGGCGCCCGTCCGAGATGATCGCCTCGGCGATGCAGTGGTAGCCGGTCACCGCCGCGACCTCGTCGGGCAGCGACGCGTGGGCGGTGATCTCGTCGAAGGGGCCGCCGAAGCGGCCGATGCCGTCGCGAATGGTCGGCAGCACCTCGCGCAGTTGGTCGGCATTCTCGATGCGAAAGCCCAGGTGCGACGAATGCGCCTTGATCGGCTTGAGCCAGAACGGATAGTCGATCTCCACCGACTCGACGGCCCGCGGGTCGAAGGGATCCAGCGCCTGGAAGGCTGGCACGCACTCGGGCACCGAGCGCGCCTGCTCCAGGCGGCTCCAGTACTTGTGCTCGCACTTGAGGAAGGCGACGAGCGACGGGCCCGGCAGCCCCCAGGCCTGGCGCAGCACCGGCAGCAGGCCGCTGGTGGGAAAGTCCCAGTAGCCGACGATGGCATCCACCGGGCCGTCGAAGCGCCGCAGCTCCGCCAGGGCACGCTCCACCAGCTCGTCGAAGGGGTAGGCCTCGGCGTGCACCACCTCCTCCAGGCTCAACAGCGGGTGAAAGGCGTAGTCCTCGGCGTGGCGCAGGCGCGGCAGCATGCGCTGCCCAAGGGCGTCTTGGCCGACGATGAAGACGTTCCAGCTCATGGGCATTTCTCCAGACAGGCCATCCCCTGGCAGCGGATCATCACATCTCGTCCCACCCTCCAGCATGGCAAGCGATTCACGAATCCGCCTCCGGGACGTGCGCCGACCTCGCCTACCCGCCGGATCGTCAGAGTGATGCCGAGCGCGGTGTCGGACGTGGTATCGAGGACGACGAAGCCGCTAGACTCCAGAAAAAGCGAGGGGCGCACGCATGAGGGGATTATGGATCAGGATGATGGTGGCGCTCGTCACCCTGGGCCTCGAGACCCAGGCCGCGTCCGCCGACGCCCCGCTCGGGGACAGCGACCTGCCGAAATGGGCCGACAAGAAGTTCGGCCCCTTCCATGCCAGCGTATCTCGCTGGGTGGAGGACACCTCGCGCCGCATCGACGGCTTCTTCGGCACCACCGATGCGCTAACCGTGAATACCGATTCCTACTTGCGCGTCCGCCAAGAGATGGCCTGGCGCGAGGGCGAGGCGTTCCAGCAGGACCTGGGGGCCCGCTTCCGACTCGACCTGCCCACCACCGAGGAGCGCCTGCGCCTGATCATCGAGAGCGAGCCCGAGGAAACCCGCGGCACACTGGCCGAGCAGGAGTCGGCCCTCACCGACGACCAGGCCGACAGCCTCGGCGACCTGCTGGTGGGCCTCAACCGGCTCGGTGACCGGGACAAGCGGCGCCACTGGAATACCCGCGTCGGGGCCGGGATCAAGCTCCGTCTGCCGCTGGAGCCGTACGTGCGTCTGACCAGCCAGCGTCTCTGGACCCTGAACGGGGGGCCCTGGCAGCTGCACAGCGACAACCGCCTCTCCTGGTTCAACGGTAACGGCTACTCGGCACGCACCCGCTGGGACCTGGGACGGGAGCTCGACGACCGCCGTCATCTGCGCTTCCTCACCAACGTCCAGTGGCGCGAGACCGAGGACACCCTAGAGTTCAGCCAGGCCGTGGAGCTCAACCGCCGCCTCAACCGCCGCAGCGTGCTGCGCTACTCGGCGGTGGCACTGGGCGAGAGCGCCTCCCATCCGGCCATCGAGGACAGCTACCTGCAAGTGCGCTACCGTCGAGACATCCACAAGGGGTTCACCTTCGTGGACGTCTCGCCCTCGCTGCACTTCCGCCGGGAGGACGACCGCGAGCCACGCTGGGCGTTGACCCTGAGCCTGGAGATGTATTTCCGCCGCCATATCGACCGCGTCAGCCTGTAGCGCGTCAAGGATGCTCCATATGACTCTGAGCAAGACCCGAACCAGCTTCTACCGCCGCCTCTACGTCGCCCACCTGGTGGCCAGCGGCGCCTCCAGCGTGCCGGCCATCATGGAGGCCACCGGCATGCCCCGGCGCACCGCCCAGGACACCCTCAGCGCCCTGGCCGAGCTGGATATGGTCTGCGAGTTCGAGCACCTGCCGGGCGAGCGCCACAACATCGGCGCCTACGTGATTCGCGACTGGGGGCCCATCGACCCGACCTGGGTGGCCAACCACGCCGAACGGCTGCGCCAGGCCCTCGGCTACCCGCCCCGGCACTGACTGGCGGAGGTAGCGTACAGGGAGGTATTCACAGCGCCCCCTCGAAGGCCTGTCGCCGGGAAAGCCTTGAGCGATGTCGCCAACGGCGATAGCCCTGGGCCGAGATGGCGGCAGGCCGTTGCGGACCTTGAGGTGGATGGAGAATTGATGACATCAGCCCAACTGATGAGAATGCGCGCACTGGCCCTCCGGTGTCCAATGCCGGGATTCGGCCAAGGATGGACTTTAGAAAAGCTTGATTAATGCCCGCAACACCGAACAATTTGGAGAAAAGGGGGATCCGGATCAAGTGGTGTATCCGGTGTTTTACTGACACATGCACCCGCTTTGTTCCCTCCGCATGTTCTGGCTGGCCGGAACGACGGAGCTGCCTCAAAATCCGCTGTCGCGTCACGTCACCTCCCGAGGAGGGTTCACGAAGGGCTGAAGCAACATGCGGTCCAGCCGCAGGTCGTGCGCTTCTCTGAAGTCCTCTATGCCGATCGTCATGCCGAGGTGTCCGGCGGCAGGCTGATCTCGGTAAGTACCGAAGAGTCGATCCCACCAAGGCAGGTTGAAGCCGAAGTTGCTGTCGGTTTCCTGGCGGACAATGGAGTGATGGACGCGATGCATGTCAGGTGTCACCACGGCCAGGCGTAGCCAGCGGTCAAGTCTGGCGGGTAGGCGGACATTGCCGTGGTTGAACATCGAGGTGGCGTTGAGCAACACCTCGAAGATCAGCACTGCCAGCGCCGGCGCCCCGAGCAGAGCCACCACGGCGAGCTTGATGCCCATCGAGATCAGGATCTCCAGGGGATGGAAGCGCAGCCCCGTGGTGACGTCGAACTCCAGATCCGCATGGTGCATGCGATGCAGTCGCCAAAGCCAGGGAACGACATGGAAGAGGCGGTGCTGGAAGTAGATGGCCATGTCCAACATGACCACGGAGGCGACCATGGCCAGCCATGTCGGGACCGACACCAGGTTAAAAAGACCCCAGCCCTGCTCGGCGGCGACCAGGGCCGCCCCCACGGCGGCGAGCGGGAAGACCAGGCGCACCGCCAAGGTATCGAGGACCACGATGGCCAAGTTGCTTGGCCAGCGCTGACGACGAGGAATGCGCTGGGGCCGTCGCCTGGCAACGACCTCCCACAGTGCCATTCCCAGCAGAACGAAGGCGAAGACACCCCCTCTGATCAGCAGTTCATGGGTTAGGGGCATTTCGGACATGGCGGTACCTCCTGTCATGCGATGGGCAGACCCGCCGCTTTCCACTCCGGATACCCTTCCTCGAAGCGCCGGACGCGATAGCCGCGTTGACGCAGGCGCTGTACGGCCTCGTGCGACAGGACGCAATAGGGGCCACGGCAATAGGCCACGATCTCCCTGTCCTGGGGCAGCTTGCCCAGCATGTCTTCCAACTGCTCCAGTGGGATGTTGATTGCCTCGGGCAGGTGGCCGGCCTCGTACTCCTCCTCCGGGCGCACATCCAGCAATGCCACCTCGCCGCTGGCAAGCCCTGCCAGCAACTCGTCCCGGCTGACCGCCTCCAGAACGCCATCGGCGTCATCCTCCGCGAACAGCCGACTGACCAGACGCTCCATCTCGGCCAGGTTGGTCTCGGCCACCTGCCTGAGCAGGCCCAGCAGGTTGATGATCCGCTCATCGGTCAGGCGGTAGATCATCTGCTTACCGGAACGCTGGGCAGTGACGAGCCCCGCCCGGCGCAGGTGTTGAAGGTGCTGGGAGGCGTTACCGATGGTCAGGTCGGTGGTGTTGGCCAAGGTTTCGACCGAGGCGTCACCCTGAGCCAGGCGCTCCAGCAACGCCAGGCGATGCCCGTTACCCAGGGCGCGGGCGACCTGGGCCAGCGTATCGAGAAGGTCCTGCTGCAAGGTCATGGGGTCTCTCCGAGGGGCGTAAGCAACACAGCGCGCCATTTGACAGGTGACGATATATCCATCCATCATTCTATCGTTTAATTGAATGATGGCAATAAAACCATGCAGACGCTAATCATCATCAACGATCCCCCCTATGGCACCGAACGCCTCTACAACGGCCTGCGACTGGCCCTTGCGCTGTCAAAGCGCGAGGGAGACGTCACCGTCTTCCTGATGGGGGATGCCGTGTCCGGAGGCAAGGCGGGACAGAAGACGCCGGACGGCTTCTACAACGCCGAGCGCATGCTCAAGCGGGTCACCTCCAAGGGCCGCGTGCTGCTGTGCGGAACCTGCATGGATGCCCGGGGCATTACCGACGAGGAGGTGGTGAAGGGCGCCGAGCGCAGCACCATGGACGCCCTGGCTGAAGCCACCGAGCAGGCCGACAAGGTGCTGGTGTTCTAGTCCCACCCTGATAACCTCTATTCTCACGACCTGAACCGTCCCGGGATTCCCGGAGGCTCCAAACCTTGAGAGGATGGAGCATCGGCGTCCGCTACTGGGCCTGGAAGCACAAGCTGACCCGCCGCAAGGACGGGCAGTTGCCAGCGGTCAAACGCTCCCCTGCAAACCGAGAATGGCGATCACGCTCTCAACGCTCTGGCGGCGAGAGCCTGGAGCCCTGCCTCAATGCGCAGCATGCTGCGGGGGAACATTCACCATCAGCGGACGATGAGGCCACTAGCCGGGTACAGCCGTTCGGCATTCAGCCTCAATTCAGCTTGATGGCTTAGAAATAGACAGACTCACTGACCCAACAAAGGTATCAACATGCGTAAGTCTCTTCTCTTGGCCGTTTTCGGTCTGGCGTCTACCACAGCACTGGCCGGGGCCGGGCACGGCAGCGGCCAGTCGCAGGCCGACAATGATCAGTCGATCGATCGCACCTTCACCTTCGAGGCCGGTGATATGTGGTTCACGCCCGGCAAGCTGGAGATCGCTCCCGGCGAGACGGTGAAGTTCGAGATCACCAACACCGGCAATCTCGACCATGAATTCGTGATCGGAGACAGTGAGGCTCAGGCGGAGCATCGCGAGATGATGCTCGAGATGGCCTCCAGCGGTGGACACGACATGGGGGCTGGCCATCATGGCGGGGGACAGGATGACGCGGCCAGCATGCCCTCGGTGACCATCCCCCCCGGCGAGACCGCCGCCCTGGTCTGGACCGCGCCCAATGATGGCGAGGAGGTGGAGTTCGCCTGCAACATTCCTGGCCACTATGAGGCGGGCATGAACGGCGACATCCAGATCGAAGGGTAAGCCATCAAGCTACTGCTTCTCTAGGACGATGACCCGCTGGGCGAGAGCCTGACGGAAACTCTGAGCGATGAAGGCTATCGCGTCGATACGGCCACACGCTTGCGTGTGGCCGACTCACTGATGCAGACACAGGCATATGGCCTCGTCTCATCCTGGATATCGGACTGCCTGACGGCTCCGGTACGGGTGCGCTGATCGCCTTCTCCATTTCCCGCCTGCTGGGGCACAACGCCCTGAGGGCGTGGTTGGGCGTGCGCCCTATCCCGAACCTGCTGCAGCGTTTCATCGGCTCGCAGAATGCCCTGATGGCCGCCGTTTTCGCCACCCGGCTGATGCCGTTCGTCTCGTTCGACGTCATCAGCTACGCGGCCGGGCTCTCGCCTCTCAGAGCCTGGCGCTTTGCCGTCGCGACGCTGCTGGGCGTGTTGCCGGCGAGTTTCCTGCTGGCGCATTTCGGCGACGAACTCGCCTCCAACGATCTGCGCCGCGCGGGCCTCACGGTGCTCGCGCTCGGCACCATCACCCTGCTCCCCCTGGCCTGGAAAGCCGCGCCGGCACGCCTGCGATCGGCCCTCAGGCGCTGGCTGCATCTCGGCTAGACGGGTCACAGTCCCGCCAGGCGCCCTGCTTAAACCGTCCATCATGGGGTCCTGGCATGGGGGTCGGGGACGCGTAACCCGGCCTGCCTGGCCGACATCCTCATGACGCCCCGACAGGCTCCGCCCATTCACATTCAGGGTGGGTTCAGCTTTGCCACCCAGGCTAGGGGTGGGCCTCAACAAGCCGGGGATTGCATGACGTCGATCAAGATTTGGAGCTATCCACCGCCCTGATGTTCCCCTCTCGCTTGACCCTTGCGTTACCCAAGGGATTTAGGCTTTGAGCAAATCGGCGGAATCCAAGGGCCTAGGCATCGCCGGGGGGGTGCCGAAGGCAGAAGGCCCGGAAGGTGGGAGCGATACAGGCCGAGGGGCAAGGGTAGGTATCGCCATCGCGATCAGTTCGGTGTCGGAGGTTCGCACTGTTCTGAACTTACACCGGACATGGATCTGACCGTGCATGAGGAAAATGACAGAGGGGAGTGTTCCATATGTCAACGAAACCACATCGTCTCGGCGTCTCAGAGGTCAACCTAGTGACTCGCAAGCTAAAGCTTGAACCCTGCAATAAGGAGGCTTTACGCGTCGCCATGGACGAGATCGATGAGCTGTACGGGCTCGAGGGAGTCACCTATGACACCGACAAGCACAAGCTCAGCATGGCCTATGATGCGTCGCGGCTGTGCATCGACCATATCGAGGCGATCCTCGCCCGGCACGCCATCGAGATCAGCCATGGCTGGTGGACGCGCTTCAAGGAAGACCACTACCGGTTCGTCGACCAGAACATCAAGGACAATGCCAGCAAGGAGCCATGGAGCTGCCATTGACTGCTCTCTTCATCGCCGCCGCGGCCATGTCGTTCAGCTCGGTATCGGTGATATGACATTCCCTGTGCTCGAGCCAAACGAGGATCTGACCATGCATGACGAAACAGGCTGGCTTGACGTGGTCCGATTGACGCGGACATCCCATGTGCCTCATCCGGTCAACCAAGCTGAATGGACATGAGCCCCCATGCCTACCTGAAAGACGAGCTGGCTCGGATGGTGACTTCATCGAATCATTCTCCATGACACCTCGACCGCCTGCCGATGGTCGCCCACGCCCCTCAGGGGCCTCAACACTTAGGAAAAGCCTCTCATGAAGAACCCTCTGCACAGACCGTGGCTGGCTAGTCTCATGGCCGGCATCGCCCTCGGCGCCTCGACAACCGCCATGGCGGCGAGCGATCGGGCATTCGTGCCGATGGGGACGGCAGATGCCGTGGGTATCATCGACCTGGAGCGTCAGGAGGTGATATCGACCGTGACCGATACGATCAATACCCATGGCTCCGCCCTGACTCCTGACGGACGACACCTCATCGTGGGGAGCCTTTCCCCTCATGATGCCGGTCGCGAGATCGCTCGTCCCGAGGAGGTGGCGGAAGACGAGCACGCGGCCCATCATGGCGACGACGGCACGACTTCCACGAGAGCTGCGAATACCGGTCTACTTTACGTCGCCGATACGGCCACGAGCCGCCTCTCCAGAACGCTGGAGGTACCCGGGCCTGTTCATCATGTGCTGGTCACGCGAGACGGGCGTCATGCCGTCTCGACCCACCCTGCCGGCGGAGGCATCAGCGTGGTGTCGCTGGAAAGCGGCCAAGTGATCGCTTCCGTGGCCACGGGACCGAACCCGAACTACCTGGTTCAGCGCGAGGAGGGGGGAGCGATTCTGGTCAGCAATGCCGGTAACGGCACCATCAGCGAAGTCGATCCCCAGCACTGGTTCGTGCAACGCAATATCCGCGTCGGCGGGAACCCGGAACACATGGTGCTCTCGAAGGACGGCAAATCCCTCTACGTCAACGATGATGCCGGGGGCCGCGTCCTGGCGGTGGATCTGACGACAGGCAGTGTGGCGGACGATTATGAGATCGGCACGGCGCCTCACGGCATCGACCTGAGCCCGGATGGCCGGAGGCTCTATGCGACGAGTCAGGGCGACAACCGCCTCGTCAAAATCTCCCTCGAGGATGGCACTCGGCATACCGCCGAGCTGGCACCGGCCCCCTACCATCTCGCCGTGGCGCCCACCGATGGCCGGGTGCTGGTCACCAGCCGGGAAGAGCCCCGGATGTGGATCCTCGACCCGGACACCCTCGAGATATTGCAGAGCGTGGAGCTGGGGGGCATCGGTCACCAGATATCTCTCGAGGCTGCGCACTCCCGGTGAATGAGGCGACGGAAAACGGGGCAATATGCTGCAGCCAAAGGACCCATCGCGCTTGTGACCCCAAGGGACAGCAGTCGCCACCTGACCGATTCCGGCCGGCACCCCGGACGAACGCCGGCCGATAGCCATTCACTTCATTTCACCTAGGTAGAAGTTCAGTGGAAACGCTCTCCTCTATCGGTCTGATCGGCGCCCTCTTCGGCGGGCTACTGTCGTTCTTCTCGCCCTGTACCCTGCCGCTGCTGCCCGCCTATCTGTCGGTGGTCACCGGCGGCAGTGCCGGCAAGGCGGATCGCCGCTTCGAGGCGATGCTGCTGAGCACCTTCTTCGTCTTCGGCTTCAGCGTGGTCTTCATCCTGATGGGTCTGGGCGTCACCAGCATCGGCCAGCTGCTGCGCGGCTATCGTCAGGAGCTCAACTGGATCACCGGCAGTATCGTCATCGTGCTCGGCCTGTTCATGACGGGCGTATTCCGACTGCCCGTCCTGCAGCGCAGCTTTCACTGGTCGCCGGAGCTGCGAGGAGGCTCCCCCATGGCGGCGACCTTCTTCGGCATCTCCTTCGCTATCGGCTGGACGCCCTGCATCGGCCCGATCCTGGGGGCGATCCTGATGGCCACCTCGACCACCACCAGCGCCCAGGCCGGCATGCTCTACCTGGCGACCTACTCCCTGGGCCTGGCCCTGCCCTTCCTGGCCAGCACCCTGTTGCTCAACAAGTTCAGCCGCTACCGGGGCCGTCTCGGCAAGTGGAGTGCCTATGCCCGACCGGTCGCCGGCGTGATCCTCATCCTCATGGGGCTGCTGATCGTTTCGGGGACGCTCACCCGGCTCTCCAGCATGCTGGTGGACTGGTTCCCGGCCCTGGCCACGATCGGCTGAGGGCACCGATTGGATTCCGATCGTCGAGACTCCTGCGACTACTCGGCCTAACGCCATCTACCATCACCGCGTGTTGTGTATCACCGCGCCAGCCTCGCCCGGCACGTGGCTGAAGGCCATCGCGGCATTGCCGCACTCCAAGGCGACGAAGCCGCCCCTCCACGAGGGTGGCCCCATTCTAGTCAGGCGCCGGATGAACCACCTACCGATGACCACACCTAGAAGAGCTTGGCAAGTGCCGCAACCCCTGGGATTACCCAATCGGCCAGGCACCGCACCCTCGCTCTCATGAAAACGCCTCCTGCGAGTCGTATGATGAGGAGGCAGGTCACATTCAATGGAGGGAACGACGATGATCAGCGAGACCGACAAGCGGCACCTGGCGCGCTGCGTAGAGCTGGCCGAGGAGGCCCTTGAGGCCGGCGACGAGCCCTTCGGTTCGGTGCTGGTGAGCGGCGACGGCGCGGTGCTGGTCGAGGACCACAACCACGTGGCCGGCGGCGATGCCACCCAGCACCCGGAGTTCTTCCTGGCCCGCTGGGCCGCGGAGAACCTGCCGCCCGAGGAGCGCGCCCGGGCCACCGTCTATACCTCGGGCGAGCACTGCCCGATGTGCGCGGCCGCCCACGGCTGGGTGGGGCTGGGGCGCATCGTCTACGCCAGCTCCTCCGAGCAGCTCGGCGGCTGGCTCGAGGAGATGGGCGTGGCCCCGCCGCCCGTGAATCCCCTGCCGATCCAGGAGATCGTGCCGAGCGCCACCGTCGAGGGGCCGGTGCCGGAGCTCGCCGAGCGGGTCCACGCCCTGCACCGGCGCCTGCACGAGGCCTGAACCGTCAGCACGCCAAGAGGCCACCGGCGCTAGCTGGAGGCATCAGGGGCGGGCGTCTGGCCCGAGCCGGTCGATGATGCGGTAGTGCTCTTGCCGGGCTTCGCCCGGTGCTCGTTCGTCCCGCTCGGCATGCGCCTCCAGCCCGTTCGCCAGCCGGGCGGCGGCGGCCGAGACGGCGACACTGAGCGAGGCCGCGACGTCACGGCGGGCCTCGTCGAGGCCCTCGCGCAGCCGGGCCTCGAGGGCCGGGCGCCGGCGCGCCTCTTGCAGCTTCAGCAGGGCGAATTCGCCGCCGACGAGGCCGGCCAGCCCCACGGCAGTGGTCGCCGCGCCCACCATCAAGGCGCCGGGGCCGCTGGAGGCCGTGACCGCCGCCGCGGCCCCGCCGCTTGCGAGCGAGCGGGCGGCACCGGCACCCAGCCGGGTCGCCAGGGCGCGCAGCGCCATCCGGCCACCCTGCCCCGCGGCACCGGCCGCGAGCCTACGCGCCAGAGGCCGCCCCGCCAGCAGCCCGAGCCCGCTGCCGCCCAGCGCGGCCGTCTGCCAGCGCCGGGCATCCAGCGTCACCAGCAGCGCCTGATCCATCTGGCCATCCAGGTCGAACGCCGGCGGCGCCGCCGGCATCTCCGCGTCAGCGACACTCCGAGGGGCATAGCGTTCGAGCAGCGTCGCGCTCATCGCATCACCCACGGCCTGCTGCTCACGGGCGAGCCGCGCCGTGTGTTCCGCCTGAAGCTTACTCAGGGCCGCCCCGATGCCGCTCGCCTCGATCAGCCGTGTCTGGCGCTGTGCGTCGAGCCAGGTGGCCTGATCGCCCGCCAGGCCCATCGCCAGCCGCAGGTAGCTGCCGCGCAGGGAGAAGTACCAGTCGAGATAGCCCGGTACCGCCGCCGTCAGGGGCATGAAGGCCCGCTCCAGGCGCGATGCCATCCAGGGCGCCATGCGTGCGGCCAGCGCCGCCTCGGCCTCGGCGGCGAGCCGTTCGAGATCGCGTGAAAAGGCGGCATGGGTCTCGGCATCGAGGGTCAGCGACTCACCCGCCACGATCACCCGATAGAGCGGGGCCTGGCTACGCGCCTCGAGAACGCGGTGGCCGACCTCGAACACGAAGAGCAGCAGGAGCACCACCAGGGCCGAGAGCGCCCAGCCGCGCCAGCGGGAAGCACGATCCAAGGCGCGCCCGTCCAGGCGGTTGGTGACCTCGCCGGTCACGTTCATGCGCGAGTCTCCTGATCGCCGAGCTCGGCGGGATCGTTTGTCGGCCCAGTGCGAGGCGAACGGCCCTCGCGGCGCAGCGCCTCGGCGCCCACCAGCAGGCGCACGTAGGCCCAGGCGACGGCGCCCTGAGTCAGCAGCAGCACCAGCCAGCCCAGCACCGCCACGGGCGTGGCGAGGTGAAAGCGCTCCACGGCGTTCTGCATGGCCCACTGCCGGGTGAACTCGGCACTGGCGGCCAGCCGCTCGAAGACGCCGAGCAGCCCGCCGCTCTCGCCTGTCGAGAGGTGGCGAGCGATCGTCTCCTCCCAGCCGAGCCCGACCAGCCATGGCTGGGGCAGCCAAAGCGCCGCCAGCACCATCGCCAGCGCCAGCAGCGCGGCGATGGGCAGCATCACCAGGCGCCGGGTCACCGCCGGCAGGTACTCGGCCACGACATGGCGAGACAGTCGCCGCCGCAGGCGATTTCTGGCCAGCACCATCACCGGCACCGCGGCCAGCAGCAGCGGCCACTCCGGCAAGGTCAGCAGGCGCAGGTCGACCAGCAGCACTAGGGCGAGCAGCGCGGCGACGAGCTGATGGCGCAGCACCATCAGCGCCCCGCCCTGCAGCCAGCGCCGCCAGGGCGAGTCGTCGCGCAGGTACTGACCGAGCCAGGCACGCCGCCGCAGCCGGGCGGCCTCGAGACTGCCGGCCACGATCAGCTGGGTGGCCAGTACCCAGACCGGCAGGAACAGCACGACGGCCCAGTCGTCGCTCGCAAGCGACCAGGCCAGCAGCACCAGCACCGCCAGGGCCAGATGGGCATGGCGACGCAGCGGTCCGGCGATCGTCCTGCGCCTTGCCATCAGGCCAGCGGCGAGAGAGCCTGCTCGACGAACGCCTCGCAGCGGGCGCGCGCCGGCCGGTCCTTCAGGCCCGCCCAATAGGCCTCGAACTCGGGCCGCCGCGGGATGGTGCCGAAGTACATGCCCCAGCCGAGGTGCGAGCCGACGTAGACGTCGGCGGCGCTGAAGGCCGTCCCGGCGATATGGCGGCGTCCCTCGAGGGCGCCCGCCAGGGTTTCGATGACCGTCCAGTAGTCACCGCAGCCGAGCTGCCTCTGCTGCTCGGCCGTGGGCTGCACGCCGAGGGTGTTCAGCGAGAGTGCGGCCTCCAGCGGCCCGGCAGCGAAGAACAGCCAGCGGTAGTAGTCGCCCCGCGCCGCCGGCGGCGGCGCCAGGCCGGCCTCCGGAAAGGCATCGGCGAGGTAGGCACAGATGGCGGCGGCCTCGGTGACCACCACGTCGCCGTGGCGAATCGCCGGCACCTTGCCCATGGGGTTAAGGGCCAGGTAGTCCGGCGATTTCATGGCGGCGCCGTACTCGAGGGTCACCGTGCGATAGGGTACGCCGAGCTCCTCGAGCATCCAGTGGACGATGCCGCCCCGGGAGAGCGGGTTGGTGTAGAAGGTGAGCTCGGCCGGCTCGCGTGGGGCTGGCTCGGCCAGTGCCGCGGGCGGCAGCACGACGTCAGGCGGCAGCACATAGCCCTGGCCGGGCGCATTGACCACCTCGACCCCCACCGCCCGCAGCGCGGCGACGTCCTGGTAGAGGGTACGCAGGGTGATACCCAGCCGCTCGGCAAGCTCGGGCCCGCCGATCGGGCCTGTGTGATGGCGGAGTTCACGGATCAGGTCTTGCAGGCGCGTCGTTCGTGGCATGAGCGGTTCCTCGTGCGCGTGGCAGTCTCTCGCCGCCTCAGTGAGCGTCGAGGCGATCATCATGCCTCCGACGGCGTAGCGGTACCAGCTACACGGCCAGGCGTCTGCAAGCGACACACGGAAGCGACATCACAGGGGCCGGCTACGGGACATGCCGCCCATTGCCCGGCACCCTCGCGGCATTGCCCCCTGCCCGGCTCACAGCCCTTGGGCGCCTCGACGCAGCCAATCGTGCATGAAAACAAGCTTACGGCGGACCCGTTCGGACAGCACGAAGGGGTAGAGATCAGACAACCCCATCGCGCGATTGATGTGGTTGACCGCCATCACCTGGTGCGTCGCAATGTGGATCAACTCCTCGGCATCTGCCTCCATGTAGGGATCCCACCCGAGATGCGGCAGGTCAGTGGAGGACAGGCCAGCAGCCACGAAGCTATCGGCGATATCCGTGAGGTGCAGCAGGTGGGACGCGGTTTCGGCCCAGTCTTCGTGGGGGTGTGCCGCGGCATAGGTGCTGACGAAGTTCGAGCGCCAGTCGGGCGGTGGCCCATTATGGTAGTAGCGCTGCAGTGCCTCGGGATAGTCCTCCCGCTCATCGCCGAACATGGCCCGGAAGGCCTCGAGAAAATCTTCCCGAAGGCTGAGACGCCACCAGAGCATATGCGAGATCTCATGGCGCATATGGCCGATCATGGTGCGATAGGGCTCTTCCAGGGCTTCTCGACGGGTCGTGCGCAGGACCGGGTCTGCCTCCGCCACGCTGATCGTCACCACGCCTCCGACATGCCCCATGGGCACCGGGGTCGGGCCCTCGGCCAGCATGTGAAACACCGGGCGAGTGCCGGGGTCCTCGGGCCGAAACCAGTTCCAGCGTCCCAGATTGTCGAGAACCCAGCGCTTGGCGGCCTCGGTCTGCGCCCAGTTGGGCATGGCATCGGGGATGGAGGGATCCGGCGCCAGCTCGGTCATGGCGCAGGCGCGACAGAAAGCGCCCTGCTCGGGAGCGATCCAGTTGCAGCCGATGACCTCCCGGTTGGCGCAGAACGGCGGCATGGTGATAAAGGCCCTGGCCTGCGGATCATAGGCAACGGGCGTTCCCTGGGCGGTGGCGAGATTGTCGAACCAGAGGGCTCCGGCACCGACCGGGTTGGCAAAAACACGCATGAGGCACTTACTCCGAAATTACCGTAAGGCAGATGGCCTGACGCCTTACGATGCATCCTGCTCTTTCCGGGCCCACCAATCAAACCGCCACCGCTGCAAGGCCAGGCAGGATCCGACCAGGGCTATCGCCGTTGGCAACATCGCTCAAGGCTTTCCCGGCGCCTTTCGCTTTCGAGGCCGAGCTAACTGCGATAGCCCTGAGGATCCGACGACATCCCTCGTAAAGAAAGCGGCGAGGGAATTCCTCGCCGCCACACACCGATCGTTCCCGATCGAGAGAGTGCTTGCTGGTGTGTCGTTACGTCATCAGGCCTCGAAGCCCAGGCCGAAGTCCTCGGCGCTGATCGCCATCAGCGATTCGGCGCCCGCCTCGATGGATTGCTTGTGCGCCCGGGTGCGCGGCAGCAGGCGCTGGTAGTAGAAGCGCGCGGTGTCGAGCTTGGCGCGGTAGAAGGCGGCCTCGTCCCCCCCTTCGGCCAGTGCGGCGCGGGCCTGCTTGGCGGCCCAGGCGAAGAGGTAGGCCAGGGTCACGTAGCCCGAGTACATCAGGTAGTCGACGCTGGCCGCGCCGACCTCCTCGCGCTCACTCATGGCCTTCATGCCCACGCTCATGGTCAGCTCGCCCCACTCCTGGTTCAGCCTGGCCAGGGGACGCACGAACTCGGCGAGCTCGGCGTTGCCCTCCTCCGCCCGGCAGAACTGGTGGATCTCCTTGGTGAACACCTTGAGGGTCTCGCCCTGGTTCATCAGCACCTTGCGGCCGAGCAGGTCGAGGGCCTGGATGCCGGTGGTGCCCTCGTAAAGACGCGTGATGCGCGCATCACGCACCAGCTGCTCCATGCCCCACTCCTGGATGAAGCCGTGGCCGCCGAAGACCTGCACCCCCTCGTTGGTGGCCTCGAAGCCGACCTCGGTGAGGAAGGCCTTGACGATGGGTGTCAGCAGGCCGAGCAGCGTCTCGGCGCGTTCCTTCTCGGCGGCGTCAGTCCCGTGCTCGACCAGGTCGATCATCTGCGCAGTGTAGAGCGTCAGCATCCGGCCGCCCTCGGCGAAGGCCTTCTGGGTCAGCAGCATGCGGCGCACGTCCGGGTGAACGATGATCGGATCGGCGGGTTTCTCCGGGGCCTTCGCCCCGGCGAGCGCGCGCATCTGCAGGCGGTCGCGGGCGTAGGCCAGGGCATTCTGGAAGCTCGCCTCGGTGAGGCCCAGGCCCTGGATGCCGACGCCGATGCGCGCGGCGTTCATCATGGTGAACATGCAGGCCAGGCCCTTGTGGGGCGCGCCGACCAGGAAGCCCTTGGCCCCGTCGAAGTTCATCACGCAGGTGGCGTTACCATGGATGCCCATCTTGTGCTCGAGCGAGCCACAGCTGACGCCGTTGCGCTCGCCCGGCTCACCCGCTTCGTTCGGGAGGAGCTCATTCGGTAAGTACTTGGGCACCACGAATAGCGAGATGCCCTTGGAGCCCGCCGGGGCGTCCGGCAGCTTGGCCAGCACCAGGTGGACGATGTTCTCGGCCAGGTCGTGCTCGCCGGCGGAGATGAAGATCTTGGTGCCCGTTACCGCATAGCCGCCATCGTCATGGGGCACCGCGCGGGTCTTGATCAGCCCCAGGTCGGTGCCGCAGTGGGGCTCGGTCAGGCACATGGTGCCGGTCCAGGTGCCCTCGACCAGCTTGGTCAGGTAGGTGGCCTTCTGCGCCTCGGTGCCGTGGTGGCGCAGGGCATCGGCGGCGCCGTGGGAGAGCCCCGGGTACATGCCCCAGGCCAGGTTGGTGGCACAGATCATCTCGTTGAGCACCATCGCCAGCGAGGGCGGCAGGCCCTGGCCGCCGTGCTCGGGGTCGGCGGCGAGGCTCGGCCAACCGCCCTCCACGTATTGGGCGTAGGCCTGCTTGAAGCCCTTCGGCGCCTTCACCTCGCCGCCCTCCAGCAGGCAGCCCTCGCGATCGCCGCTCTGGTTCAGCGGCAGCAGCACCTCGCGGGCGAAGCGTGCGCCCTCCTCCAGGATGGCGCCCACCACGTCGGGCGTGGCCTCCTCGCCGCCCGGCAGGCGCGCATAGTGGGCCGGATAGTCGAGCATCTCGTCCATGACGAAGCGAAGGTCGCGCAGGGGGGCCTGATAGTCGGGCATCTCGATCTCTCCAGTTCCACGGCCGGGCCACGAGGGGCACCGAGTCATAGGGTCGCGAAGGCGGCGAGAACCGCTTTCAAACATGTGTTTGAAAGTATCCGCCCACCCTCCATGAGTCAAGCGTTCGTTTCAAAGCTGGAAGCTGGAAGCTGGAAAGCAGCGAAAGCTTGCCTGCCCATCGCAAACACCCCCGCAGCACGGCTGCGAGGGTGTTCTTCTTCAAGCTTCGAGCTTATGGCTTTCAGCTCCCGGCGTAGCCGGGTTACTGCATGCGTATCCCGCCGTCGAGGCGGATCACCTCGCCGTTGAGCATGGGGTTGGTGACGATCTGCTCGGCCAGGCGGGCGAATTCCGCGGGCTTGCCCAACCGCTTGGGGAAAGGCACGGCGGCGGCCAGGGCCTGGGCGGCCTCGTCGGGGATCTCGCTCATCATCGGCGTCTCGAAGACGCCGGGGGCGATGGCCATCACCCGCACGCCGTGGCGCGAGAGCTCACGAGCCGCGGGCAGGCTCATGCCCACCACTCCGGCCTTGGAGGCGCTGTAGGCACACTGCCCCACCTGGCCATCGAAGGCGGCGACGGAGGCGGTGTTGATGATCACGCCGCGCTCGCCATCCTCGCCAGGCTCGTTGCCGGCCATGGCGGCCGCGGCCAGACGCATCACGTTGAAGGTGCCCACCAGGTTGATCTGGAGGGTGCGCTGATAGGCCTCGAGATCGGCGGGGTTGCCCTCGCGATCGACCAGCTTGCCCACGCTCACCACGCCGGCACAGTGCACCACGCCGGCGAGGCCGCGCCCCTCGGAGAGGGCCACGGCGGCCTCGACGGCCGCCTGGATATCGTCGCCGGAGGTGACGTCGCCGCGCACCGCGCGGGCCGCCTCGCCCAGCGTCTCGGCGTGGGCCTCGACCGCGTCGCTCAGGTCGCAGAGCACCACCCGGCCGCCGCCGGCCACCAGGCGTTCGGCGGTGGCCGCGCCCAGCCCGGAGGCGGCGCCGGTGATCAGGAAGGTGTTGTCCTTCACGTTCATACAGGATTCCTCGATGTCATGTGGCCGGTGCGGCCTCTGCCTTGTCGGCGGCATCGGCGCGCAGTTTGAAGCGTTGGATCTTGCCGCTGGGGGTCTTGGGCAGCACCTCGACGAACTCGATGACCCGCGGGAAGGCGTGGGTCGAGAGCCGCTCGCGCACCTGCTGACGAATCTCGTCGGCCAGGGCGTCGCTGGCCTCGAAGCCCTCGCGCAGCACCACGTAGGACTTGATGATCTCGCCGCGGATCTCGTCGGGCTGGCCCACGGCGGCGGACTCGGCGACCGCCGGATGGGTCATCACGCTGTTCTCCACGTCGGTCGGGCCCACCCGGTAGCCGGCGGTGGTGATGATGTCGTCGTCGCGGCCGGCGAATTGGAAGGTGCCGTCCTCATTCTGGATCACCACGTCGCCGGTGAGGTAGTAGCCCTCGGCGAAGGGGTGCTTCTCCTGCCAGGTGTAGCCGGCGAAGAAGTGCGCCGGGGAGCGGGCAATGTCCACGGCCAGCACGCCCGGCTCCCCCGGCGGCAGCTCGTTGTACTCGGCATCGAGGATCGCCAGGCGGTAGCCGGGGAGCGGCACGCCCATGCCGCCGACGTGCTTGGGATGATCCAGCGCGTGGTGGTTGTTGCAGGTCATGCCGGTCTCGGTCTGGCCGTAGTGATCCATCACCGGGCAGCCCAACGAGCGCTCCACCCAGGTCACCACCTCGGTATTGAGCGGCTCGCCGGCGGAGCTGGCCGCGCGCAGCTCGAGGGTCTCGTGGGCATCGTCGAAGAGCCCCGAGGCCTTCATCAGGCGATAGGCGGTCGGTGCGGCGGCGAAGTTGGTGATACGATGGCGTTTCATGAAGGCCAGCGCCCCTTCGGCGCTGAAGCCCGCCTCGCAGAAGTGAGTGGTCACGCCCAGCAGCAGCGGGCCGGCGATGGCGTAGTAGAGGCCATAGGCCCAGCCCGGGTCGGCCATGTTCCAGAAACGATCGCTGTCGCGCAGGTCGACGGCGAGCTCCATGTAGAGCGCGAAGGCCGGCATCGCAGACAGCGGGACCGCCACGCCCTTGGGCTTGCCCACGGTGCCGGAGGTGAACATCTGCAGGAAGGGCGCCTCACGAGGCAGGCGCGGCGGCGCGGCCTCGAGGGGCGCGTGGGCCAGCGCCTCGGCCCAGTCCCGATCATCGGCATGCTTGGCGTCGGGGCCACCCACGGCGAGCACCGGCGGACACTGAGTCAGGCCGTCGAACTTGAAGCGATTGGCGTGATCGGTGATCACGAGCTTGGTGTCGGCCCGGCCCAGGCGGTAGTCGACGGAATCCGGACCGAAGGCGGTGAACAGCGGCTGGTAGACCGCGCCGATGCGCCAGGTGGCCACCACCGCCACCAGCAGCTGCGGCGTGCGCGGCAGCATGCAGGCGATGCGATCTCCCTCGCCCAGCCCCTGCGCGGCGAACCAGCCGGCGAGGCGGGCGCTCTGGGCCTCCAGCTCGGCATAGCTCAGGGTGGTGACCGCGCCCTCGGCATCCTCGTGGATCAGCGCCGGCACCTCACCCCGGCCGGCGCGCAGATGGCGCCCGCAGCAGGATTCAAAGGCGTTGGCGCGGCCGTCGCGATGATCGTCGAGGCGCGCGATGACGTCATCGATGGAGAAGGAGTCGAGATAGGTGGCGTAGTCGGTAAGAGACGGCGTGGATTGAGTGCTCATGGTTTGCCCTCTTGCGGCTTGTGATTGTTGTAGCGGCAAACGGTAACGACCATGAGGCTGGCCGGTCGCTGGCGTGGTCACGCCCTCTTCCGATTGCCATGCAGTTGACGTAAGCGTAAACCTAGCAAGCGCTCGGTACACGCTAGTGGCAACCGGGGAAGGGGGCAACCCCTGAGCGACGAGAAGGGACTAGACGATGGTCGTGCACGGCGGGCCGACGGCCCGCACGAGAACCGTTCGGGGTCAGGCGGGGCGCTGGGTGATCATGGCGACCAGTTCATGGGCCAGGTCGTCCGGCGAGCGCGGCCCGGCGGGGTCGTACCAGCGCACCGTCCAGTTCAGCGCGCCCATCACGAAGCGGGAGACCAGGAAGCGGTCACCATGGATCAGGCCGGCGTCCAGCGCCTCGTCGATCACCGCCTCCCAGAGCGCCTCGTAGGCATCGCGCAGGTGGATCAGGTGATCGCGGGCCTCGGGATCGAGGCGGCGCCACTCGTAGAGAGCGACCACGTGGGCGTTGCGGTCGGTAAGCAGGGTCTCCAGGTGCGCCCGGGCCATCGCCTGCAACCGCGCCTCGGGCGTGTGGTCACACGACTCGAGGGACGCCCGGGCGATGAGCAGGGCGTTCTGGGTGCCCTCCTCGATCACCGCCGCGAGGATCTCCTGCTTGTCGCGAAAATGGTGGAAGAGGCTGCCAGACTTGATACCCATCTCCTGGGCAAGCATGCGCACGGTCGTCCGATCGAAGCCCTCCTGGACGAACAACTGGGCGGCCTGGCGGGTCAATTCCTTGCGGCGCGGGGAGTCATTCATTACATTCATTGGAATTTACACTAGCGCTTGCTTGGTTGCCCCTGAGAAAACCACAGGCCCGATGCCGGGTCAACGCGCGGCAACCGCCTGAACGACAAGCCATAACAACGACAACCTACCACCTTTCCGGCCAGCGCCGGACCACCTCAGGAGCCATGCCATGAGCCATTCCAACGATATCGTCTTCCTGTCTGCCACCCGCACGCCCATGGGAGGCATGCTCGGCAGCCTCGCCAGCCTCACCGCCCCCGAACTCGGGGCCACGGCCATCCGCGCCGCCATCGAACGTGCCGGCATCGAGGCCTCCGCCATCGACGAGGGCATCATGGGCTGCGTGCTGCCCGCCGGCGTCAAGCAGGGCCCGGCCCGCCAGGCCATGCGCCAGGCCGGCATCCCCGACGCCAGCGGCGCCACCACCATCAACAAGCTGTGCGGCTCGGGCATGAAAGCCGCCATGCTGGCCCACGACCTGATCCGCGCCGGCAGCGGCGAGGTGATGCTGGCCGGAGGCATGGAGTCCATGTCCAACGCGCCCCACGTGCTCACCAAGGCCCGCGCCGGCTACCGCCTGGGCCATGGCGAGTTGAAGGACCACATGTTCCTGGACGGCCTCGAGGATGCCGAGACCGGCAAGCTGATGGGCGTCTTCGCCCAGGACGTGGCCAGCCAGCGCGACTACGGCCGCGAGCGCCTGGATGACTTCGCCATCGCCTCGCTGGAGCGCGCCATGGAGGCGACCAACGCCGGCCACCTGGACGCCGAGATGGCGCCGGTCACCGTCAAGAGCCGCCAGGGCGAGAGCGTGGTCGACCACGATGAGCAGCCCTTCCAGGCCAAGCTCGACAAGATTCGCGACCTGCGTCCGGCCTTCGCCAAGGACGGCACCATCACCGCGGCCAATTCCAGCTCCATCTCCGACGGTGCCTCGGCGCTGATCCTGGCAAGCCAGGCGGCGGCCGACCGGCTCGGCGCCACGCCCATCGCGCGGATGCTCGGCCACAGCACCCACTCGCGCCACCCGAGCGAGTTCACCATCGCGCCGGTGGGGGCCATCGACAAGTTGATGAAGAAGCTCGACTGGGGCGTCGACGACGTCGACCTGTTCGAGATCAACGAGGCCTTCGCGGTGGTCACCCTGATGGCCATCGACGACCTGGGCCTGCCCCATGAGAAGGTCAACGTGTTCGGCGGCGCCTGTGCCCAGGGCCACCCCATCGGCTCCACCGGATCGCGGATCATCGCCACCCTGATTCACGCCCTGCGCACCAAGGGCAGCAAGCGCGGCATCGCGAGCCTGTGCATCGGCGGCGGCGAGGCGACCGCCGTGGCCGTGGAGCTGATCGACTGACCGAGAGCCGAGGCCTCCAACTCCCACCCACCTCACCCGCATGATCTGCCACGCGCCCGCCCTTCGGCGGGCGCGCTCACTCGGCAGCTGCGTTCAGGCGCGAGGCGCCGACAGACGCTCCAGGCGCAGCCGCTCGCGACCGTCGAACAGCCGCCGGCTGCCCGCCGCCACCGCCGCCAGGGTGCCGAAGCCGGTACCCAGGGTGATGGTGAACATCACCAGTATCTGGTATTTCACCGCCAGCGCCGGCGGGCTGCCGGCCAGTATCTGGCCGGTCATCATGCCCGGCAGGCTGACCACCCCGGCCGCCGCCATGGCGTTGATCATCGGCATCATGCCGCTGCGCATCGCCTCACGGCGGATATCGCCGATCGCCTCCTGCCAGCGCTGGCCGAGCATCAGCCGATTCTCGATCACCGCGCGCTGACGCCAGGCCGTATCGGTGAGGCGGTCCAGGGCCAGGGCGACGCCGGTCATGGTGTTGCCGAGCATCATGCCCAGCAGCGGGATGGCGTACTGGGGCTGGTACCAGGGCTCGGGGCCGATGATCACGGTGAGCGTCAGCACGGTGACGGTGAACGAGGAGAGAAACATTGCCACGGTGCCGATGCCGAAGGCCCAGCCGCCGCGCAGCCGCCGCGTCTGGCGGGCCATGACCTCGCGCCCGGCGATCAGCAGCATGCCCATCGCCATCAGCACCACCCAGTGAAAGCGTGCCGCCGAGAAGAGCGCCTCGAGCACCAGGCCGACCAGGCCGAGCTGGATCACCGTGCGCGCCGCGGCGATTAACAGGCTGCGCCCCATCCCCAAGCGGGCGACCATCGTGCAGCCGGCCAGCGCCACCACCATCAGGGCCGCCAGGGCCAGCTGCCACCAGGCCAGCGCGATCACGCCCATGCGCCTGCCTCCTCCAGTCGACCCTCGACGATGCGCCAGTGGCGATCCGCCACCCGGTCGATCTGCGCCGGGTCATGGGCGACCCAGATCACCGGCCAGCCGCGCTCGCGGATCCGCGCGCCGAGCCACGCCTCGACCCGGCGAGCCGTGGCGTCGTCCAGGTTGGCGGTGGGCTCATCGAGCAGCAGTGCCGAGGGCTCCCGGCTCAGCGCCCTGACCAGCGCCAGGCGCTGCTTCTCGCCCGAGGAGAGCCGCGCGACCTGCCAGTCGCGCACCTCGGCCGCAAACCCCAGGGTCTCTAGGTCGTCGAGACGCGCGTCAGCCAGGTGCTCGCCCACCGTGTCGCCCCACCACTGGCTCTCCGCAGGCACCAGCATCACCCGGGCGCGCCAGGCATGCCCGGCGAGCGAGGACTGGGCCGTCTCGCCGAGCCACGCCTCGCCGTCGTGGGGCTCCAGATCGGCCACCGCGCGCAGCAGCCGGCTCTTGCCGGAGCCGCTGGGGCCGGAGAGGCAGTGAACTTCGCCGGGGGCGATGGTCAGGCTCACCTCGGCAAGCTCGCCGACAGCGAGCCGCTTCAGGCTCAGGGCATCGGTAGCGGTCAAGGCAGCCTCCAGGCAGAAGGGAATGCCGGCGATGGTAGCAGCTTGCCCCGCCGAGGGGTGTGCGACACGGCATCGTCAACCAGACGTCACCCCAACGCCATCCCCATGCAGCAGCACTGTCACATGAAGCTTCCAGTATATCGGCTGAGCATCCATTCCCCGACCATTCCCCGACGTATGGTGGTGCCCCATGATGACCCTGACCCGCTCCCTGCTCGCCGGCGGCTTCGCCGTCGCCGCTCTCACCGCCGCCGTCTCCCCGGCCGAGGCAAGCTTCTCACTAAGCGATCGCTTCAGCGATGCCGACGGCGACCTGGTGGCCGATATCCCCGCGGACGAGAGCCAGTGGCTCGACCCCGACACCCTGGTATTCGCCTACACCCCGGTCGAGGACCCCGCCGTCTATGCCGAGGTGTGGGACGGCTTCCTCGAGCACATGGAGGAGGTGACCGGCAAGACGGTGCAGTTCTTCCCGGTGCAGTCCAATTCCGCGCAGATCGAGGCGATGCGCGCCGGGCGCCTCCACGTGGCTGGTTTCAACACCGGCTCCAACCCGCTGGCCGTGGCCTGTGCCGGCTACCGTCCCTTCACCATGATGGCCGCCGAGGACGGCAGCTTCGGCTACGAGATGGAGATCATCACCCATCCGGGCTCCGGCATCGACGAGGCCGAGGATATCCGCGGCCGCACCCTGACCCACACCTCCGAGACGTCCAACTCCGGCTTCAAGGCCCCCACCGCCCTGTTGGCTTCCGAGTTCGGCATGGTGTCGGGTGACGACTACGAGGTCGACTTCTCCGGCAAGCACGACAACTCCGTGCTGGGCGTGGCCAACCGGGACTACGAGGTCGCCACCGTCGCCAACTCGGTCAAGAATCGCATGCTCGATCGCGGCGTGATCGAGGCTGACCAGCTCGAGGTGATCTACCAGTCGGACACCTTCCCCACGACCAGCTACGGCACCGTCCATAACCTGGCGCCCGAACTGCAGGAGGCGATCCAGGAGGCCTTCTTCAGCTTCGATTGGGAAGGCAGCGCACTGGCCGATGAGTTCGGTCGCAACGGAGAAGAGCAGTTCATTCCCATCACCTTCAAGAAGCACTGGGCGGTCATCCGCCAGATCGATGCGGCCAACGGCGTCGAATACGACTGCAACTGAGCCGCATGCCAAGGAAGGCGCGGGCGATATGTCGCCCGCGCCTTCGCGCAAGTGAAACACAGGGGAGAACCCGCCAAGTGCTTACCATCGACCAGCTGACCAAGACCTATACGGCCGGCGACACCGCTCTGCGTGAGGTGACCTTCCGGGTACCACGGGGCCAGGTCGTGGGCCTGATCGGCCCCTCGGGGGCCGGCAAGTCGACGCTGATTCGCTGCATCAACCGCCTGGTGGAACCTTCGAGCGGTACGATTCGCCTCGGCGAGACCGACCTGGTCAACCTGGGTACCCGCGAGCTGCGCCAGGCGCGGCGGCGCATCGGCATGATCTTCCAGGAATACGCCCTAGTGGAGCGCCTGACCGTGATGGAAAACGTGCTCTCCGGGCGACTGGGCTATGTGCCCTTCTGGCGCAGCTTCACGCGACGCTTCCCGGGCCGAGATATCGAGAACGCCTATCGCCTGCTCGATCGTGTCGGCCTGCTGGAGCACGCCGACAAGCGGGCCGACGCTCTCTCGGGCGGCCAACGCCAGCGGGTGGGCATCGCCCGTGCCCTGGCCCAGGAGCCGGAGCTGCTGCTGGTGGACGAGCCCACGGCCAGCCTCGATCCCAAGACCAGCCGTCTGATCATGCGGCTGATCACCGAGATCTGCGCCGAGCGCCAGCTGCCGGCCATCGTCAACATCCATGATGTGCCGCTGGCCCAGCAGTTCGTCGATCGGTTGGTGGGGCTGCGTGCTGGCCGGGTGGTGTTCGATAACGCCCCCGGCCGTCTCGACGAGGCCATGCTCACCGAGATCTATGGAGCCGAAGACTGGACCGCCACCGACCAGGACGACGATGACCCGGATCCCGACGACAAGGCACAGGGCAGGTTACGGCTGGTGGGGACGGCGACATGACAGCAAGCGCTTCCTATCCTCGCCGCTGGCGGCGACCGCCGCAGCTGGTCACGACCCGGCGCTGGCGGCTGATGCTTCCCGTGCTGGTGCTGGCCTACCTGATCCTGGCGGTCGGCTCATTGGAGATCGACGTCGGCCGCGTCGTCGAGGGGCTCTCGCGAGGCGCGCGCTTCGTCCAGGGATTCCTGCAGCCGGACTTCGTGAGCCGCTGGCAGGATATCCGCCAGGGGTTGATCGAGAGCCTGACCATGACCCTGACCGCCACCGTGGTGGGCGTGCTGGTCTCGGTCCCCATCGGCATCGGGGCGGCGCGCAACCTGTCACCGCGGCCGGTCTACCTGGTGTGCCGCTCGATCGTTGCCGTCAGCCGCTCGCTGCAGGAGATCATCATCGCCATCTTCCTGGTGGCGATGTTCGGCTTCGGCCCCTTCGCCGGCTTCCTTACCCTGGCCTTCGCCACCATCGGCTTCGTGGCCAAGCTGCTCGCCGACGACATCGAGGAGGCCAGCGCCAGCCAGATCGAGGCGATCCGCGCCACCGGTGCCGGCTGGTCGCAGCTGGTCCACTACGCCGTTCAACCCCAGGTCATGCCGCGACTGATCGGGCTATCGCTCTATCGACTGGACATCAACTTCCGCGAGAGCGCGGTGATCGGCATCGTCGGCGCGGGCGGCATCGGCGCCACCCTCAACACCGCCATCGACCGCTACGAGTACGACAGCGCCGGCGCCATCCTGCTGCTCGTCATCGCCATCGTCATGCTCTCGGAGTACGCCTCCAGCCACCTCAGGAAGACCCTGCAATGAGCGCTCTCGATACTCGCCGCGGCGACCCCCCCCACTACTCGCAGATCTGGACCTTTCGCACGCCGCGCGCTCGACTGGCGCTGTGGGTGGGCTGGCTCGCCCTGGTGGCGCTCTTCGTCTGGTGCTGGCAGGTGATGAACCAGAACACGCTGTGGATCTTCGTCACCGATGCACCTGACCAGGCCGTGGACATCGGCAGCCGCATGTTCCCCCCAAGGCTGGGCTACCTGCCCGAGCTGCTGATGCCGCTGTGGGATACCCTCAACATCGCCACGCTGGGCACGATGGGGGGCGTCATCCTGGCAGTGCCGGTGGCTTTCCTGGCCGCGCGCAACACCACGCCCTCGGCGCTGCTGGTTCGCCCGGTGGCGCTGTTCATCATCGTGACGTCGCGCTCAATCAACTCGCTGATCTGGGCGCTGCTGCTGGTGGCGATCATCGGCCCCGGCCTGCTGGCTGGCATCGTCGCCATCGCCCTGCGCTCCATCGGCTTCGTCGGCAAGCTTCTGTATGAAGCCATCGAGGAGACCGATGCCCGCCAGGTCGAGGCGGTGACTGCCACGGGCGCAGCCCGGGCCCAGGTGATCCACTTCGGCATCGTGCCGCAGGTGCTGCCCGCCTTCTGGGGCATCTCGATGTTTCGCTGGGACATCAATATCCGCGAAAGCACCATCCTTGGGCTGGTCGGCGCAGGCGGCATCGGCATGAAACTGCAGTCCTCCATCGACACCCTGGCCTGGTCCCAGGTGGCCACCATCCTGATCGTGATCCTGGGCACGGTAGTGGTCAGCGAGGCGCTCTCGGCGCGGGTGCGCCAAGCGCTGATATGATGCGAGGCCTCTTGATGACATGAATGCCGCCGGGTTCGCGCGTTTCGCGCGTCTGCTAACGTGGCGGCTTCCTCTCTTCATGGTCAAGGAGCCCACCCCATGGCGCATTACCTAGTCTTCCTCGGAACCGTCCGCGACAGCACCCCGCCCGCGCCTGCCCGTCTCGGCTTGAGAGTGGCCCGTGCCTGCGTGCAACTGCTCGAGGACGACGGCGCCACGGTGGAACTGATCGACCCGTTGGACGTCGACCTGGGCGAGATATTCAAGCCGCACTTCGCCTATCCGAAGTCGAAAGTGCCCGAGGTACTGGACGCCCTCGCCGAGAAGATCGCCGCCGCCGACGGCTACGTGATGGTCAGCCCCGAGTACAACCACTCCATGAGCCCGGCACTCGCCCATCTGCTGAACCACTTCGGCAGCTCGCTCTATGCCTTCAAGCCCAGCGCCATCGTCACCTACTCGGCCGGCCAGTGGGGCGGCGCCCGCGCCGCGGTCAACCTGCGCACCTTCCTCGCCGAGCTCGGCTGCCTGCCGGTCTCGGCGATGATCCACATGCCGAAGGCTCAGGAGGCCCTCGACGAGGACGGTCGCTTCCGCGAGGACCCGGAGCGGTGGGCCGGCTACTTCGGCCGCACCCTGGGCCAGCTCGGCTGGTGGGCCGAGGCCGCGGCCAGGCACCGCAACATTCGGGCCCCCAGCGAGGTCTCGCCGGCCTTCCAGCGCGCCCCGGACCAGCGCAACGCGCCGGAGTCCGGGTGATGGCATTGAGCATATATGACTTCCCACATATGATGGGCAGCACAACGGCCTGATACCCCACCCCGACGACTGTCTCGATGGAGACACCATGAACGTACTGTTTCTGTGCACCGGCAACGCCTGCCGGTCCATCTACGCCGAGGCGCTGTTCAACCAGCTGACCGAGACCCGCCATCGCGCCTGGAGCGGTGGCAGCCATCCGACCGGCGAGATCAACCCCCTGGTGCTGATCTGGCTGGAGAAGGCGGGCATCCCCACCCGCGGGCTTGCCAGCAAGTCCTGGGACGACCTCGAGGTGACGCCGGATGCCGTCATCACCGTCTGCGACGATGCCGCCGGCGAGGCCTGCCCGCTCTTCCTCGGCAAGGCCGTGAGGGCCCACTGGGGCGTGCCGGCCCCCTCGAGGGCCAAGGGCAGCGAGGCCGACATCGAGGCCGCCTTCGCCAGCACCTTCGGCGCCCTGCGCCGGCGCATCGAGGCCATGCTGGCCCTGCCGCTGGATCGGCTGTCCGACGACGCTCTGCGGCAGGCCCTGGAGGAGATTCACCAGCGCGCCTCAAGGGAAGAGACCCCACAAGGAGATACCGCGTGACGACCCACCCCCTGGACGACCTGACCAACATCGACCGCGAGCGCTTCCGGGTGCCCGATGCGGTCAGCCTGGGCATCCCCGTGGACCGTGAGCATGCCCCGCGCATCCTGCTGCTCTATGGCTCGCTGCGCAGCCGCTCCTTCAGCCGTCTGGCGGTGGAGGAAGCCGCACGGCTGCTGCGCGCCATGGGCGCCGAGACCCGCATCTTCGACCCGCGGGGGCTGCCGCTGCCCGATGCCGAGGAGGCGACCCACCCCAAGGTGGCAGAGCTGCGCGAACTGGCCGAGTGGTCGGAAGGTATGGTGTGGTGCTCGCCGGAGCGCCACGGCGCTATGACCGGCATCATGAAGGCGCAGATCGACTGGATCCCCCTGGCGCTGGGCGCGGTGCGCCCCACCCAAGGCAAGACCCTGGCGGTGATGCAGGTGTGCGGCGGCTCCCAGTCGTTCAACTCGGTCAACCAGCTGCGCGTGCTGGGGCGCTGGATGCGCATGGTCACCATCCCCAACCAGTCCTCGGTGCCCAGGGCCTTCATGGAGTTCGACGACAACGACCGCATGAAGCCCTCGCCCTTCTATGACCGCATCGTGGACGTCATGGAGGAGCTGGTGAAATTCACGCTGCTGGTGCGCGGGCGCAGCGAGGCGCTCACCGACCGCTATTCGGAGCGCAAGGAATCGGCCGAGCAGCTCTCCGCCCGGGTCAACCAGCGCGCCATCTGACAGGAGTCACACCATGACCGCACATCAGGAATCCCAGTCTCCCAGCACGTCGGAGGGCATGGGGCTCTTCGAGCGCTTCCTCTCGGTGTGGGTGGCGCTGGCCATCGTCGCCGGCGTGCTGCTCGGCCAGTTCGTCCCCGCGGTGCCCGAGACCCTCTCGCGCTTCGAGTACGCCCAGGTGTCGATCCCGGTGGCGATCCTGATCTGGGCGATGATCTTCCCCATGATGGCGCAGATCGACTTCAGCGCGGTGCTCGGGGTGCGCCGCCAACCCAAGGGACTGGTCATCACCACCACGGTGAACTGGCTGATCAAGCCCTTCACCATGTTCGCCATCGCCTGGTTCTTCCTGACGGTGGTCTTCCAGCCGCTGATCCCCGAGCCCCTGGCTAGCCAGTACCTGGCCGGCGCCATCCTGCTCGGTGCCGCACCCTGCACCGCCATGGTGTTCGTATGGAGCACCCTGACCCGGGGCGATGCCGCCTACACCCTGGTGCAGGTCGCCCTCAACGACCTGATCATGCTGTTCACCTTCGCGCCCATCGTGGTCTTCCTGCTCGGCGTCTCCAACATCCCGATACCCTGGGACACGGTCGCCCTGTCGGTGGTGCTCTACATCGTCATCCCGCTGGCAGCTGGCTATCTGACCCGGCGCACCCTGATCGCCCGCCACGGCAGCGAGTGGTACGACAACGTCTTCATGAAGAAGGTGGGGCCGATCACCCCCGTCGGACTGATCATCACCCTGGTACTGCTGTTTGCCTTCCAGGGCGAGGTGATCCTCGAGGCGCCGCTGCACATCCTGCTGATCGCCATCCCACTGATCCTCCAGACCTTCCTGATCTTCTTCATCGCCTACGGCTGGGCCAAGGCGTGGAAAGTGCCCCACAACGTGGCGGCGCCCGGGGCGATGATCGGTGCCAGCAACTTCTTCGAGCTGGCGGTGGCCGCCGCCATCGCGTTGTTTGGGCTACAGTCCGGTGCGGCGCTGGCCACGGTGGTGGGCGTACTGGTGGAGGTCCCGCTGATGCTCGCCCTGGTGGGCATTGCCAACAGGACCCGCCACCACTTCCCCGGCGCCGAGACGCAGGCCCACGCCGAGGCCAGGGGCTGACCCATGGCCATCGAGGTCAGCGACCGCGCCCGCGAGTGGCTGAAGAGGAAGGGCGGTGTGGTCACGGTGCGCCTCTCGCCGCGCCACGGTTGCTGCGGCGGCGGGGCCGATATCGCGGTGGCCGAGGCCCGGGCCCCGGATGTTCCGGAGCACTACACCCGTCTCGACCTCGATGGCGTGATCGTGCACATCGACCCGAGTCTGCTCGACCAGGGCCTGAGACTCGACGTCGAGGGCTTCCTGGGCCTCGGGCACCTCTTCGTGGAGGGCGCCTCCCCCACCCGTTCCAAAGAGTAATACCCTGTTCAAGCACATCCTGGTCGCCGTGGACTTCTCCCCCGCCTGGCCGCTTCTCCAGGCGCGCCTGAAGTCGCTGCCCCCTTGGTCGTCGACATCCGTAGCTAATATATTTCAATATTGCATGAAATCTAGAATTCATCCATTTTTGAAATATGAATCTGACCAACGACGACATCGTCGCCAGAAAGCTGACCGCCCTCGCCCATCCCGTCCGCCTGGCGGCGATTCGCCGGCTGGCGACGGCGGGCCCCGACGGCGTGGCGGCAGGCAAGCTCGCCGAACGCCTGGACATGGCACCGAGTGCCTTGACCTTTCACCTGCAGAAACTGGCCGCCGCCGGCCTGGTCGAATCGCGCCGAGAGGGTCAGTTCGTCTATTACCGCGCGGTGTTCGATGCCCTGCTGGCGTTGACGGACCATCTGGTCGGTGCCTGCTGCAGCGAGTCCGAGAATGACTGCGGCCCCCGCTGTCCCTCGAGCCGTTGCGAGTAGACCGCCGCCCTCTCCTGCAGGGTTCATCCGTTCATCTCCCGGTAACAGGAGTGCAAGATGACTCAGACAGCCTCCGCCAAACCTTCCTGGACTAGGGCGATCGGCATCGGGATCGTGGTGTCGGTCTTGACCGCCATCGTCATGGTGGCCTTGCTGAAGACCGGCATATCGCCCTTCCCCAAGCCCCCTTCCCTGGCCTTCGCCGAGACCCTGCTGGGACGGCCCCTGCCGATGCCGGTCGGCCTGCTCTTCCATACGGTCTACGTGACCTTCTGGTCGGTGGTGTTTGTGCGCTATTTCCCGCGCAAGACCCTGCCGACTGCGCTGGGCCTGGCCGCCGTGCTGTGGGTCGTGATCCTGGTGGTGTTCTTCCCCGTGGTAGGCTGGGGACTCGCCGGCCTGGCGATCGGCCCCCAGCTGATCCCGGCGTCTGCCCTGCCGCACCTGCTGTTCGGCCTGCTGCTGTGGGGACTGGACCGCTACTTCGGCAAGTGATTCTCGCGCGCCACCAAGAGGTGCCCTGTACCGACTGGTTCATCAGCTTCACTCATCTCGGCAAGGGGGATGCCGCCCGAGCCATCACCGCCGCGCCCCTGCTGCTGGCATGGATCACCGAACGCCTGGCCGCACGGCACGCGCAAGCCAGGCGACTGATCCATGGCCTGGGCGTGCTGCCGGTCCCGCTGCTGGCCTTGGTGGTGCTGGTAATCGCGGCCTCTCAGGTCAACGCCGTGATCGAGCTCCGGGACGTCCTGCTTCGGGTCCTGGGGGTGTTCGTTGCCTACCTGCTCTTCGCCGCCTGCCTGGGAAAACTCCTCGGCCAACTGTTTCGCCTTGATGTCTACCGGGCCCGCACCCTGGCCTTCAGCTTCGGGACCCGCAATTCCTTCGTGATGCTGCCGCTGGCCCTGACGCTGCCGGAGGCCTTGCAGGCCGCCGTGGTGGTCATCGTCTTCCAGTCACTGGTCGAGCTGTTCGGCATGGTGGCTTACCTAAGCTGGGTGCCGAGCAAATTGCTTCCGGAGCCCCCTGGGGCGTGACGAAATCATCTTCCGTTTACACGACCCACCTTGCCAGGGGACGAGAAGAGGGCAAACCTGACGACATGACTCATTTGCTGCAGCGCCATCCGCTGATTGTCATCGTCCTCGCCCAGCTGTGCGGCACCTCACTCTGGTTCTCCGTGAATGGCGTCGGGCTGGCACTGTCGCGTAACCTGGGCCTCTCGGAGGCCGACCTGGGCCGCCTGACCCTGACCGTGCAGGCAGGCTTCATCGCCGGCACCCTGTTCATCGCCACCACGGGCCTGGCCGACCGCTTCCGCGCCAGCCGGATCTTCGCTGTCTCCTGCCTCGCCGGTGCCCTGACCAACGCCGTCTTCGTGCTCACAGCGGCACATCCTCCCCTCGATCTGCTGCTGCGTTTTGCCACCGGGCTCTGCCTCGCCGGCATCTATCCGCTGGGCATGAAGCTGGTGATCGGCTGGACGCCGCGACATACCGGTGCGGCACTGGCCTGGCTCGTCGGCATGCTGACCCTGGGCACCGCCCTGCCCCATCTCCTTCGCGGTTCCACCCTGGGCCTGCCCTGGGAGTGGCCGCTGCTGGGCGCTTCTCTGCTGGCGCTCGCGGGCGGCGGCCTGATCCTGGGTCTCGGTGATGGCCCTCACCTGCCACCCTCGAGCGGCAAGGCACGACTTCTCGACGGCCTGGCGGCGCTGCGCGAGCCGCGGTTCCGCGCCGTGGCCGGGGGCTACTTCGGCCACTGCTGGGAGCTCTATGCCCTGTGGACGCTGGCCCCCTTCCTGGTCGCCCGGGAGGTGACCCGGCTCGGTGCCCCGGAGGCCTGGGTTCCCTGGCTGTCGTTTACCGTCATTGCTCTGGGGCTGGCGGGTTGCGTGGGAGGCGGCGGACTGAGCCGCCGCCTCGGTAGCCTGTGGGTGGCGCGCCGGGCACTGGCCGCCTCCGGGCTGATCTGCCTGGCTTATCCGCTGCTGGTCTGGCTGCCTCCCGGCATGTTGCTGGGGCTGCTCGCCCTGTGGGGGCTGACCGTCATCGCCGACTCGCCGCAGTTCTCGGCACTGGCCGCGGCCAGCGCGCCCCGGGAACGCGTGGGCTCGACCCTGGCGGTGATGAACGCCGTGGGCTTCGCGCTGACCATCCCGGCCATTTCGCTGACCACCGCGCTATGGTCACTGCAGGCTACCTGGGTGGTGTGGTGGCTGCTGCCCGGGCCGCTGCTGGGTCTCTGGGCAATGCGCGGCATATGCACCGACGCGCCCGACACGCAAGATGCGCCTTCACCTCCGGGAACACGCAAGACGGGGGCCATTCGTCATTGATGCCGATCGAGTCGGCCGCGACTCGACCCGTGAAACATATGCATATTGATCGTCCCCAAGGCGAGGGCGTAACAGCGACAATCACCATTGAGTGATACCTGTCAGGGACTCGTCACCAACTGCGTGCTATAGGTGAGATGTCCTGACCGGCGGCCCATTCCGCCACCTGCCCGAACGAAATGAGGAAAACACCCATGTCATCTCGCGATGTCGTCATCTGCCACCCCGTGCGCACCGCCATCGGCACCTACGGCGGCAGCCTCAAGGACACACCCGCGACCGACCTCGGTGCGCGGGTCATTCAGGAGACCCTCTCTCGTGCGGGCCTCGTCCCCGACAAGGTGCAATCGCTGGTGATGGGCCACGTGATCCAGGCCGGCTGCCGCATGAACTCCGCCCGCCAGGCCGGCATCGGCGGCAGACTGCCGGTGGAGGTGCCGGCGCTCACCGTCAACCGGGTCTGCGGCTCGGGGGCCCAGGCCGTGGCCAGCGCCGCCATGGAGATCTGGAGCGGCATGGCCGACTGTACCATCGCCGGCGGCATGGAGAACATGGACCGCGCCCCTTACGTGCTGCCACAGGGACGCTGGGGCGCGCGCATGGGCGACGTCACCATGCACGACACCATGCTGCTCGACGGCCTCAACGATGCCTTCAGTGGCAAGCACTCCGGCTGGCATACCGAAGACCTGGTCACCCGCTACGACATCTCCCGCGAGGACCAGGACGCCTGGGCGCTGCGCTCCCAGCTGAGCTTCTCCAAGGCCCAGGAGGCCGGCCACTTCGACGCCGAGATCGCCGGTGTGGAGCTCACCACCCGCAAGGGCACCACCACCTTTGCCCGCGACGAACACAACCGCGGCGATACCACCGCGGAGTCCCTGGCGAAGCTCAGGCCCGCCTTCCGCAAGGAGGGCACCATCACCGCCGGCAACGCCCCGGGGCTCAACAGCGGCGCAGCGGCGATGATTGTCGCCGAGCGCGACTGGGCCGAGAAGCAGGGCCTCGCGCCCATGGCGCGGCTGGTTTCCTTCGGTGTCGGCGCCGTGGAACCGGGCTACTTCGGCATCGGCCCGGTACCGGCGGTCAAGCAGGCGATGGAGCGTGCCGGCTGGTCGGTGGGCGACCTGGAGCGGGTGGAGATCAACGAGGCCTTCGCCGCCATCGCCCTGGCCTGCCAGCGCGAGCTGGGCCTGCCGGAGGCGATCGTCAACTCCGAAGGGGGGGCCATCGCCCACGGGCACCCGATCGGCGCCAGCGGCGCGGTGCTGACCACCCGCCTGCTGCATGCCATGCAGCGCAACGGCGAGCGTCGCGGCATCGTCACCCTGTGCATCGGCGGTGGTCAGGGCATCGCCCTGGCGCTGGAAATCCTCTGATGAACGGCCGTGGGTGCGCCTGGGCGCACCCACGTCTCCCCGCCGATACTCATAGAGAGTGACGATGACGGCCGACCCGCACCCACACGCCTGCATCGAGTCCGCCTGGCAAGCCCACCGGAATGAGCTCCGCGGCTTCCTGATCCGACACAGCGGCGATCGCGATGCCGCCGACGACCTCCTGCAGACCGTCTATGCCAAGGCGCTGGCCCACCGCCGGCAATTCTGCGAACTGGATTCTCCCCGTGCCTGGCTGTTCCGCGTGGCGCGGCACCAGTGGATCGATCAGCAGCGGCGCGCGAAACATTGGACGGACGAGGCACCCCCCGAGATCGCTACAGAATCGCCAACGGCCTCCCCCGTGGAGAGTCTCGTCGACTGCATCGAACGTGCGCTCCCCCATCTCGAGCCGCAGGACCGGGACATTCTGCGTCGTTGCGACCTGGAGGGGCGTCGCCAGGCCGACTATGCCGACGACCACGGCCTGGGCCTGCCGGCCACCAAGGCCCGACTGCGCCGCGCCCGACAGCGGCTGCGCCAGCGCCTCATCGCCCAGTGCGGCATCGTCTTCGACGATCAGGGGCACATCTGCTGCCATCGCGCGCATCGGGGATGATCGAGATTTTTCGCATCGCGGCGGTATCCTTTTGCCGCCTGCCGCGTCTTCCTGGGTGACACCGACCGAACACACAGGGAGAGGATGACCATGCTGGAGGTCTTTACCTGGCTGGCCGACTGGCTGATCTACGACCTTGCGGGGCTGGGTCCCGAGAGCAAGCTCGGCGCCTCGCTGCACTTCTTCGTCGAGGACACCACCAAGATCTTCGCGCTGCTGGTGGTAATGATCTACATCATCGCCCTGGTGCGCGCCTCGCTGAACCTGGAGCGGGTACGCCACTACATCCAGCAGAAGCATCGCCTGGCAGGCTACGGCCTGGGCGCCGGCTTCGGCGCCATCACCCCTTTCTGCTCCTGCTCGAGCATCCCGTTGTTCCTGGGCTTCACCAGCGCCGGGATCCCGCTAGGCATCACCATGGCCTTCCTGTTCACCTCGCCGATCATCAACGAGGTCGCGGTGATCATGCTGTGGAGCCTGCTGGGCTGGGAGTTCACCCTGGTCTACATCGCCATCGGCATGGCCGTGGGCATCGGCGGCGGCATGCTCCTCGATGCCCTGAAGGGCGAGCGCTGGCTGAAGGACTTCGCGGCCAAGGCCTACCAGCAGGCCGCCGCGACACCCCACGACGACGAGCCCGCCCCCGAGACGCCCTCGCTGACCCTGAAGGAGCGCCATGCGTTTGCCCGGGACGAACTCAAGGAGATCGTCGGGCGGATCTGGAAGTGGGTGATCATCGGTGTCGGCCTGGGCGCCGGCCTGCATGGCTTCGTGCCGGACGGCTGGTTCGCCGACAACCTGGGCAGCGGCCAGTGGTGGAACGTGCCCGTCGCCGTGCTGGCGGGGCTTCCGCTCTACTCCAACGCCACCGGTGTCATCCCGGTGATGGAGAGCCTGATCCTCAAGGGGCTGCCGGTGGGCACCACCCTGGCCTTCTGCATGAGCACCGTGGCGGCCAGCTTCCCCGAGTTCATCATGCTCAAGCAGGTCATGCAGTGGCGCCTGCTGGCCACCATCTTCGTCATCCTGCTGGTCAACTTCATGATCGTTGGCTGGCTGATCAACCTGCTGAGCCCCTGGCTGTTCAGCGGACTTCTCTAAGCGCAAAGGAGCAAGACCATGAAGAAGATCGAAGTACTGGGTACCGGCTGCAAGAAGTGCGTCACCACCGCCGAGCAGATCGAGGCCGTGGCCGGCGAGCTGGGCATCGAGGTCACGGTGGAGAAGGTCACGGATCCGGCGGCCATCATGGGCTACCAGGTCATGTCGACGCCCGCCGTGGCCATCGACGGCACCCTCGTTCACAGCGGCAGCGTACCGAACCGAGAAAGAATCGAGAGCCTGCTGAAGGGCTGAGCACGGCATACCGGGCCCGGGAGGATACCTTAGACGGGCCCCTTTCCGAGACGCCCCCACCAGACTATCTTGATCTCCATCAAGCCCCGTCCAGAGCGACTCCTCCTCCTCCTTGGCTCAACCCCCTGACTTGTTTTGCTGTTGGTGAAAGCAACGCACCGACGCTATCAACCCTCCTTGCGCACCTGCCAGGGGGTAACTAATCTGAGCAAAAGATCTGCTGATTCAAATATCCATATAACAATGAAGCAGCAGCCGATACCGGCTTCCCGACAACAACACCGGAGCGTCAGACGATGTCACGACTGAGCCGCCGCAACTTCCTCAAGCTGACCGGCAGCAGCGCTGCTGTCGGCACCCTGTCCCTGTCACCGCTGGCCAGGGCTCAGCAGGACCAGGGCCCGAACGCCACCGGCAGCACGACCCTCCCCTACCCGCGAGAGGTGGTCGCCCGGCTGGGCGACGTCGCCGTCAATCAGCCCGTCCACTTCAACTACCCCGACTCCCGCTCGCCCTGCGTGCTGATTCGCAAGGGCCGCGAGGTCAAGGGCGGGGTGGGGCCGGACAGGGACGTGGTGGCCTACAGTACCCAGTGCACGCACATGGGCTGCCCGGTCAACTACGACCAGGAGGCCGAGACCTTCAAATGCCCCTGCCACTACAGCGTCTTCGATCCCGACAACGCCGGCCAGATGGTGATCGGCCATGCCACCGAGAGCCTGCCACGGATCATTCTGGAATATGACGAGGCAGAAGACGCCCTGCTTGCCGTGTCGGTCGATGGGCTGATCTATGGTCGTCAGGCCAACATCATCTGAATCGGGAGAACAACAATGACGCAGTTCAAGGACCGCATCCCCCTGCCGCCGGCCGATGCCCGGAAGACCAACATGGCGTGCCACTTCTGCATCGTCGGCTGCGGCTACCATGTCTACAAGTGGCCCGCCGACCGGGAAGGTGGCAGGGCTGCCGACCAGAATGCGCTGGGGCTCGACTTCACCCGCCAGCTTCCTGCCATGCAGCTCACCATGACGCCGGCCATGGTCAACCGGATCAAGGATCACGACGGTCGCGAATACAACATCATGATCCTTCCCGACAAGGCGTGCAGCGTGAACCAGGGGCTGTCCTCGACGCGGGGCGGTCAGATGGCCAGCGTGATGTATTCGGAAGGCACCCCGATCGGCGAGCGGCGGCTGAAGTACCCACTGGTATACACCGGTGACGACTGGGTCGAGAGCAACTGGGAGCAGGCGATGGCCCTCTATGCCGGCCTGACCCAGCGCATCCTCGACAACGACGGCCCGGACCAGCTGTTCTTCAACCTCTTCGACCATGGCGGCGCCGGTGGCGGTTTCGAGAACACCTGGGCCACCGGCAAGCTGATCTTCAACGGCCTGCAGTCGAAGATGGTGCGCATCCATAACCGCCCCGCCTACAACTCGGAATGCCATGCGACCCGCGACATGGGCATCGGCGAGCTCAACAACAGCTACGAGGATGCCGAGATCGCCGACGTCATCTTCTCCATCGGCGGCAACTCCTACGAGACGCAGTCGAACTGGTTCCTGGCCCACTGGGAGCCGAACCTCAGGGGTGCCAACGTCGGCAAGAAGCGGGAATGGTTTCCCGACGAGAGCGTGGGCAAGGGCAGGGTCATCCTGGTCGACCCGCGGCGCACGCCGACCGTGGCGATCTGCGAGACCGTCGCCGGCAAGGACAATGTCCTGCACCTGGCGATCCAGCCGGGCACCGATACCGCGCTGTTCAATGGGCTGCTGACCTACGTGGTGGACCAGGGCTGGCACGACCAGGCCTTCATCGACGAGCACACCAGCGGCTTCGAGGAGATGCTGGCCGCCAACCGCCTGGAACTGGACGAGTGCGCCCGGATCACCGGGCTGGATCGTGCCGATATCATCAAGGCCGCCGAGTGGGCCTACAAGCCCAAGGAGAGCGGCCATGCCCCGCGCACCATGCACGCCTACGAGAAGGGCGTGATCTGGGGCAACGACAACTATCGGATCCAGTCCGCCATCGTCAACCTCGTGGTGGCCACCCGTAACGTCGGCCGCCGCGGCACCGGTGTCGTACGCATGGGCGGCCACCAGGAGGGCTACACGCGCCCCCCCTATCCCGGCGGGCGCCCGGCGCCCTATATCGACCAGGAGCTGATCAAGGGCAACGGCATGATGCTGACGGTCTGGGCATGCAACGCCTTCCAGACCACCGTCAATGCCGAGACCTATCGCCAGGTGATCAAGCGGCGAGCCGCCATCGTCAACCAGGCGCTGGCCGAGGCGCGCGGCGCCACCACCGAGGAACTGATCGATATCGTCTATGACGCCGTCAAGAATAAGGGCGGCCTGTTCATCGTCGATATCGACCTCTACCGCACCAAGTTCGCCGAGTCCTCCCACCTGGTACTGCCGGCGACCCATCCCGGCGAGATGAACCTGACCTCCATGAACGGCGAGCGGCGACTGCGGTTGTCCGAACGCTTCATGGACCCTCCCGGCATCGCCAAGCCGGATTGCCTGATCGCCGCCGACATGGCCAATGCCCTCAGGCAGCGCTACGAGGCGGCAGGCAACGCGGCGATGGCCGAGCGTTTCGCCGGCTTCGACTGGACGACCGAGGAGGACGCCTTCAACGACGGCTTCCGCATGGCCCATGAGAAGGAGATCGACAGCCAGGGCGGGCCGACGGGACACCTGGCCACCTATGAGCGCCTGCGCGAGGCCGGCAACAACGGCGTACAGCTGCCCATCAAGGAGTACAAGGATGGCAAGCTGATCGGCACCGAGATGCTGTACACCTACAGCCGCTTCGATACCGAGGACGGTCGGGCACATTTCCAGCCATCGCCCTGGAACGGACTTCCCGAGGTGGTCCAGCAGCAGAAGGAGAAGTTCGACTTCTGGATCAACAACGGCCGGACCAACCACATCTGGCAGACGGCCTATCACGACCAGCACCTGGCCTTCCGCAAGGGCCGCTACCCCATGGCCCCGATCGAGATCCACCCCCAGGATGCCGAGGCCCTGGGTATCGCTAACGGCGATATCGTCGAGGTCTTCAATGACTTTGGCGCGACCATGGCCATGGCCTACCTGGAACCCGATCTAAAGCGGGGGCAGGTCTTCATGATGTTCGGCTACCCCAACGGGGTACAGGGCGACGTCGTCACCGAATGGGCCGACCGCAACCTCATCCCCTACTACAAGGGCACCTGGGCCAGCATCCGTCGAGTTGGGGAGAACCCCGCCTACCTGCGCGATGTCTCCTTCAAGCGCCGGCGATATTCCTGATCTCACCGACACGTATCTGAAGCGAGGGGCGCAATGGCCAACCCTCGGCGGGAGTGCCCAAGAGCACTCCCGCCTGTCGTTGACACCCCAGCGTCAACACATGGCCACACGGCGCTCCGGGCGATCTCCCATGGTATGGAGGCCCGCCTGCAGCTCGGCAAGGCGGGCCGCTGCGCCCCGCCCGGCGGCGTCGAGGGCCGTGGTCACCCACTCGGGCAGATCAGGGGGGAGATCGTAATAGACCCACTGCCCCTCGCGTCGATCCATGAGCAGGCCGCACTGGCGCAACTGTGCCAGGTGCCGCGATACCTTGGGCTGTGACACCTGCAGGGCATGGGTCATCTCGCAGACGCAGAGCTCCTGCTCGCGCAGCACGAGGAGCATCAGCATCAGGCGGGTCTCGTCACCCAAGCACTTGAAGACACGGACCGGGTCCAGCGACATCGGGGCTTCCTCCTGCGGGTTTCAGCCCAATTCTACGCGACGGGGGGCAGGGTTCGAAGCGCGGTGCGCCATGACATCGAAAAACAAGGCACCGAAAAGCGGGGTCTCGAAGAACACGGCATCGAGAAACTCGGCGCCGGCCGCCGCCACGGCCCCCACGCCCGGGTCGGCTCCACCCTGGCGGTGATGAACGCCGTGGGGAGCGGGACTAGTCATCGCTCAGCCCGGCGACCCGGAGCCGCTCCTTGAGACGCTGGTTCTCCTCGATCAGGTCGGCCGCCAGGGCGGCGAGCTCGGGCGCTGCCTCGAAGTCACGTTCCAGCTGACACAGCCGCCGGGCCCGGGTCAGGTCGCGACTGGTGAAGCGCCAGCTCGTCACATAGGGCGACCCATCGGCCAGCAGGCCGCTCTCGATGCGTTCGACGACCCACTCGACCTCGACCGAACAGGCGCGTGCCAGTTCCTCGAGCGTCAGGGTCGCCTCGTCGATCAACTCGCCGCTGGCGATACGCCGCTGTGCCATGGCCTAGCCTCCCCTCCGCCGGCGCGGATCGAAAGCGAGCTCCCGCGCCATGGTCTCATAGAGCTCCCTCGCCCTGTCGGTATCGGCGGGGGGCAGTACCACCTCGAGCTCCACGTAGAGATCGCCCGGCTCGGGCCCCGGAATCCCGCGCCCCTTCAAGCGCAATTGGCGCCCGGACTGTGAGCCGGCGGGCACCTTCACCTTGACCACCCCCAACGGCGTCGGCGTCTCGATGCTGGCTCCCAGGGCGGCCTCCCAGGGGGTGACCGGCACGCGTTGATGCACGTCCCGTCCCTCGACCCGATAGCGCGGATCCGGGGTGAAGTGGATCTCCAGAAAGAGGTCACCCGCCGGGCCCCCTCCCATGCCGAGGCCACCCTGGCCGGCGAGACGGATATGCTGGCCCGCCTTCACCCCCTTGGGGATGCGCACATTGAGGGTGTGCTCTCGGGACAGCACGCGTCCCTGGGCGTCGACCCGGGGCACCTGCAGGGTGATTGCCCGGGTAGCGCCGTGGTAGGCGTCCTCGAGATCGATGACGATCTTGGCATGGCGATCCTCGCCACGCATCTGATAGCCGCGGCTCCCTCGCCCTGCCCGGCCGCCCCGGCCGAACAGGTTGGCGAAGAAGTCGCTGAACTCCCCGAGGTCGGCCTCCTCGAAGCCTCCCCCGCTGAACTCGAACCCTGCATCCCAGTCCGGTGGCGGCTGGAAATCCTGGCCCGAGCGATACCGCTCGCCCAGCTGATCGTAGGCGAGTCGCTTCTCGGGATCGGTAAGCACCGCCTTGGCCTCGTTGATTTCCTGCATGCGCTGCTCGGCTTCCGACTCCTTGCTGACGTCGGGGTGATACTGTCGCGCCAGCTTGCGATACGCCTTCTTGATCTCCTCGGTCGTCGCGGTCTTCTCCACCCCGAGAACCTGGTAGTAATCCTTGAATTCCACGTGAAAGAACTCCGGTGGTGCCTGTCAATCCGGGCAGGATGACCCCAGCGTCACTCCTGACAGGACATCGGCGATTGACTCAAGCCTAGTCGAAGATGACCGCAGGACGAAGCCAGGCGCCCACGCGCGTCCCTCGGCACGCCTCGTCAGTGGGCCGATGCTTCCCGAGGCAGCGCCAGGGCCATCAGCGCACTGGCCGCCACCAGGGCGGACGAGATCCACAGGCAGACGGCCAGGCCGTAGACCTGGTAGACCCAGCCGGAAAGCAGCGTGCCTAGCAGGCGGCCCATGGCGTTGGCCATGTAGTAGAAGCCCACGTCCATGGAGACGCCGTCGGCGCGGGCGTAGTGGACGATCAGGTAGCTATGCCAGCTGGAGTTGATGGCAAATAGCACGCCGAAGGCCAGCAACCCTGCCACCAGCCAGCCCACCTCGGCCAGGGGCAGCAGCGCCAGCAGGGCCGGCAGGCCGGCAAGCATCAGGGCCCAGAAGGCCGTGACACCTCGCGCCCCGCCCTTGACCAGGCCGGTAAGGCGCGGCGCCTGGGTCTGCACGCCGCCGTAGCCGATCACCCAGATGGCCAGCAGACCGCCCACCGTCCAGTGGTTCCAGCCGTGCTGGTCATAGAGGAACACCGGCAGCGCCACCACGAACCAGACGTCCCGGGAGGCAAACAGGCACAGCCTTGCCGCCGAGAGCACGTTGATGGCCCGCGACTTCGAGAACACCTCGGTGAATTTCGGCTTGCGTTTCTGGCGTCCCAAGTCGGCCTTGAGCCGGACCAGCGACAGGGCGAGCACTCCCACCAGCATCAGCGCCATGGCGATCACGGCGCCACGGAAGCCGATCAGGGTCAGCAGCAACCCACCCAAGAAGAAGCCGGCCCCCTTGAGGGCATTCTTGGAACCGGTGAGGATCGCTACCCAGCGGTAGAGGGCGCTGCCGGCGCTGGGGCTGTCCTTGGGGACCAGCACCTTGACCGCACTCTTGGCACTCATCTTGTTGAGGTCCTTGGCGATGCCCGATAGCGCCTGGGCCGCCATCACCCAGGGCACGGTCAGCGCCGTGGCGGGCACCATCAGCATGGAAAGCGCCACGATCTGCAGCGCGAGCCCGACGTTCATGGTGCGGTTGAGCCCCAGGCGGGCGCCCAGCCACCCCCCCACCAGATTGGTGACCACGCCGAAGGCCTCGTAGAAGAGGAACAGCAGCGCCACCTCGAGCGGCGAATAGCCCAGCTGGTGGAAGTGCAGCACCACCAGCATGCGCAAGGCGCCGTCGGTGAGGGTGAAGGCCCAGTAGTTGCCGGTGATCAGCAGGTACTGGCGGACCTCGAAGGGCAACCCCCTGAGACGGGCGACGAGCGATTCAGCCACGTCCCACCTGCTCGCTCTCCACCTTCTCACTACCCACCTTCATGGCCAGCTCGGCGGTGCGGTTAGCGTAGCCCCACTCGTTGTCGTACCAGGCGTAGAGCTTGAGCTGGGTGCCATTGATCACCATGGTCGAGAGGGCATCGATGATCGAGCTACGTGGGTCCGTGCGGTAGTCGATGGAGACCAGCGGACGCGTTTCAAAGCCCAGGATGCCGGCGAGTTCGCCCTCGGCGGCGGCCTCTAGCGCCGCATTGACCTCCTCCACCGTCACCTCGCGCTCGAGTTCGAAGACCATGTCGGTGAGCGAGGCGTTGGCCAGCGGCACGCGGATGGCATGCCCGTTCAGCTTGCCAGTCAGCTCCGGGAAGATGACGGTGATCGCCTTGGCCGAGCCGGTGGTGGTGGGGATCAGGCTCATGCCGCAGGCCCGCGAACGACGCAGATCCGGCTTTTGTGGAGAGCTCGGGGCATCGAGGATGGTCTGGGTGTTGGTGATGTCGTGCACCGTGGTCATGGAGCCGTGGCGGATCCCGAACGTCTCGTGGATCACCTTGACCACCGGCGCCAGGCAATTGGTGGTACAGCTCGCCGCGGTGACGATGCGATGGACGTCGGGGTCGTATGCGTGGTCGTTGACGCCCACCACCACGTTGAGCACGCCCTCCTCCTTCACCGGCGCGCTGACCACCACCCGCTCGACGCCCTGGTCCAGATAGGCCTGAAGCGCCTCCGTGGTCTTCATCTTGCCGGAGCACTCGATGGCGACCTGACAGCCGGACCAGTCGCCGTCGTCCAGCGCCTTGTGCGCGCTGAAGGCGATACGACGGCCATCGATGACGATGGCATCCTCCTCGGCCTGGATACCCTGCCCCGGCGACCAGTGGCCGTGGACCGAGTCGAACTCGAGCAGGTGGGCAAAGGTGGCGGCATCGCCGCCCGGGTCATTGATGCGCGAAAGCTCGACCTCGCCCGCCGCGACGCGGGGCCAGAGGCTACGCAGCACCAGGCGGCCGATACGCCCGAAGCCATTGATGCCGATACGTAATGTCATGATGTCCCCTTGAAATGAAGAGAAATACGCCAGGTGATGGCCAGGGAACAGCGCCCCGTCACTGTCAGCGCCGGATATCGTCCCGCGCCTTGATCTGCAACCACAGCGAGAGGCGGTGGCGAATCTCGCTAAGGGCCTGCTCGTAGGCGTTGGCACGCCCGATCAGGCGGGGATCGCGAATATCCCAGTAGAGATGCTCGTCGCTCTCTCCCTGCCAGTCGCGACACGCCTGCTGGGCCTTGTCGCACAGCACGATGACGGCATTGAAGTGTTCGCCGGCGAAATCGTCCAGCGGCTTGCTGGCCAGCCCCTCGGTGGAAATACTCAGCTTCTCCAATGCCGCCAGGGTCATCGCAGCGGGTTCATCCGGCTCGCTGCCCGCGCTGTAGGCCTCGAACTTATCGCCTGCAAGGTGGCGCAACAGCGCCTCCCCCATCAGCGAGCGGGCGGAATTGGCATTGCACAGGAAGAGCACGCGCTGTTTCGTCATGGGAGGCTCCCGACGATATATGGAATATCATATATAACAGCGCCAGATGTCAATCTGGTGACAGCGTCAGGGGGCGACCAGGATACCCGACACGGCCAGCAGCCCCACCACGGCCCAGGCGGGTAGCTGCCAGCACACCAGCAGCAGGAAACCGGCCAGGGCCAGGGCGAACTGCTCGGGCCCGAGGATGCCTCCGGTCCAGACCGGGTCGTAGAGTGCGACTCCCAGGATGCCCACCACGGCGGCATTGGCACCGCGCATCGCCGACTGGACACCTGCCCAGTGGCGCAAGGTATTCCAGAACGGTATCACCGCCACCAGCAGCAGCAACCCCGGCACGAAGATGGCCACCAGCGCCAGGGCCGCACCCTGGCCCGCCCCGGGCCCGATGCCCGGCAGGCTGCCGAGGTAGGCCGCGAAGGTGAAGAGCGGACCGGGCACCGCCTGAGCGGCACCATAGCCGGCCAGAAAGGCGTCCGACGAGACCCAACCCGACTGCACCACCTCGGCTTCGAGCAGCGGCAGCACCACGTGCCCGCCGCCGAATACCAGGGCCCCGGCCCGATAGAAGGCATCCAGCAGGTCGAGGGTCGGCGAGGCGGTGGCAAATGCCAACAGTGGCAGCCCTCCCAGCAGCGCAAGGAAGGCCACCAGGGCGAGGCCGCCGGCCCGATGGGAGACCGGTAGTGCTAGTGGCACGCGAGGCGCATCGTCACCGTCGGCGCGGCAAAGCGCCAAGCCGGCCAGCACTCCCATCAGGATGGCGACCACCTGACCGAGAGGGCCGCCCATCAGCACCACGGTGAAGACCGCGGCCAGCGCGATGCCGGCGCGACGTCGATCCGGACAGAGCCCCATCGCCATGCCCCACACGGCATGGGCGACGATGGCCACCGCCGCCACCTTGAGGCCGTGGATCAGCCCCGCGCCAACGGGACCGTCGAACAGGCTCGCGCCCAGGGCGAAGGCCACCAGCGCGAGCGCCGAGGGGAGGGTGAAGGCCAGCCAGGCCAGGGCGGCCCCCCAGGGGCCGGCCCGCAGCAGCCCCAGGGCAAACCCCACCTGGCTGCTGGCCGGCCCGGGCAGGAACTGGCAGAGCGCCACCAGATCGGCATAGTCACGCTCGCCGAGCCAGTGCCGACGCGTCACGAACTCGTGGCGGAAGTAGCCCAGATGCGCGACGGGGCCACCGAACGAGGTCAGGCCCAGCAGCAGGAAGGCCTGGAAGACCTCCCGGCGCCGCCCCCCTTGGCCGGTCGAGCGGTTCATGCCGGGCGAGCGCCGCCGGGCTCGTCCACGCTCAGCCGTAGCGGCCGGTGATGTAATCCTCGGCCTTCTTGGTGGCCGGGTTGGCGAACATCGTCCGGGTGTCGTTGTACTCGATGATCTCGCCGAGGTGGAAGAAGGCCGTGTAGTCGGCCACCCGCGCCGCCTGTTGCATGTTGTGGGTCACGGTGATGATGGTGAACTGCTGCTTGAGCTTGTCCATCAGGTCCTCGATGGTCGCCGTGGAGATCGGGTCCAGCGCCGAGGTGGGCTCGTCCATGAGGATCACGTCGGGCTGAACGGCGATAGCGCGGGCGATGCACAGGCGCTGCTGCTGGCCGCCGGAGAGCGAGGTGCCCGGCTGTTGCAGCTTGTCCTTGACCTCCTCCCACAGGCCGGCATCGCGCAGCGCCCTCTCCACCAGTTCGTCCTGTTCGGCCTTGCGGCTCACCAGGTCGTGCATGCGCGGCGCGTAGACGACATTGTCGTAGATCGACTTGGGAAAGGGGTTGGGCTTCTGGAAGACCATGCCCACCCGGCGGCGAAGCGCCACCTCGTCCATCTTGGCGGCATTGACGTCGCGGCCATCCATCTCCACCAGCCCCTCGAGACGTACGCTGGGGATCAGATCGTTCATGCGATTCAGGCAGCGCAGGAAGGTGGACTTGCCGCAGCCCGAAGGGCCAATCAGGGCCGTGATGTTCTTCTGATAGACATCGATATTGATGTTCTTCAACGCTTGGCTCTGGCCATACCAGAGGTTGAGGTCGCGAACGCGGATGCTCAGCTCGTGGTGGGCGTCGGTATTGCGGGTCACCGGCTGGCCGGGTTCGGGGCGAGAGCTTTCGTGACGTGACATCGGCGCGGTACTCCGCTCGGCAACGTGAATGTTCATCTGTGGATACCCTGTAACGTAGCGTGGCCTACCAGCGGCGCTCGAACTTCTTGCGCAGGATGACGGCGGTGGCGTTGAGGAAGATCAGGATTGCCAGCAGCACCAGGATCCCCCCGGCGGTCTTCTCGACGAAGGCCTGCTCCGGCTCCCCTGCCCAGGTGAAGACCTGTGCCGGCAGCACGGTGGCGGCCTGGGTGAAGGAGGCGCCCACGTCGGGGATGAAGGCCACCATGCCGACGATGATCAGCGGTGCGGTCTCGCCCATGGCCTGGGCCAGGCCGATGATCGAGCCGGTCATGATGCCCGGCATGGCTAGCGGCAGCACGTGATCACGCACCACCTGCCAGCGCGAGCAGCCGACCCCGAAGGCGGCGTGGCGGATCGAGTCCGGCACGCTGCGCAGTGCCGTGCGGGTGGCGATGATGATCACCGGCAGGGTCATCAGGGCCAGCGTCATCCCGCCCACCAGCGGCGAGGAGCGCGGCACGCCGAAGAAGTTGATGAAGATCGCCAGGCCCAGCAAGCCGAACAGGATCGAGGGGATCGCTGCCAGGTTGTTGATATTGATCTCGATGATCTGGGTCAGGCGGTTATCCGGGGCAAACTCCTCCAGGTAGACTGCCGTCATCACGCCGATGGGGAAGGCGATGGCCAGCGTCACCAGCATGGTCATCACCGTACCCATGGCCGCGGAGAGGATGCCAGAGGCTTCCGGCATCTTGGAATCGCCGCTGGTGAAGAAGGTGGTATTGAACTTGAGCGCTGCCCTGCCCTGTTCCACCAGGGCATCGACGGTAGCCTGCTGGGATTCACTGAGCGTGTGACGATGCCCCTTGAGGTACTGGTCCACCTCGCTATCGGCGAGCACCCAGCGGGTCTCGCTGGTGCCCAGCAGCTCGGCATTGTCGCGCATCCGCACCGGAATCAGGCGTTCGAAGGTACGGCTCACCAGGCGCGACACCTCGGGGTCCAGGGCGGCACGCCCCATGCGGCTGGCATCCTCGTTGTAGTCGATCTCCACCTGGATCTGCGCCTGCTGAAAGGCCGGCAGGCCCTTGGAGAGCATATCGGCGAAGAACAGCAACAGGAACAGGCCGGCGAGCCCCAGGGCGCCCATGGAGATCCACTTCAGCCGCGATGACTGGCGATGGCGGCGGCGCAGCTGGGCGCTGATGTCGTCGAAGGATTGACTCATGTCGGCGATTCCTCGGCGTTACAGGTTGTTGACGCGATACTTCTCGCGGAAGCGGCGGATCATGAGCACCGACACCAGGTTCAGGCTGAGGGTGACGGCGAACAGCACCAGGCCCAGGGCGAAGGCGGAGAGGGTCTCGGCACTGGCGAACTCCAGGTCGCCGGTCAGCGCCGCGACGATGCGCACCGTCACCGTGGTCATGTCTTCCAGCGGGTTGGCGGTGAGGTTGGGCCGCATGCCCGCCGCCATCACCACGATCATGGTCTCGCCCAGCGCCCGCGAGACCGCCAGCAGCGAGGCGGAGATGATCCCCGGCAGAGCCGCGGGAATGACCACGTCGCGGATGGTCTCGCCCTTGGTCATGCCCAGCGCCAGGGAGCCCTGGCGCATGCTGTCGGGTACCGCATTGATCACGTCGTCGGAGAGCGAGGAGATGAAGGGGATGATCATGATGCCCATCACCACCCCCGGCGCCACGGCATTGTTGAAGGAGGCATCCAGGCCGAAGAAACCGGCCACGTCGACGATGATCGGTGCCACCGTGATGGCGGCGAAGAAGCCGTAGACCACGGTGGGCACACCGGCCAGCACCTCGAGAGTGGGCTTGGCCAGGGTGCGTACCCGCTGGGGGGCGAACTCTGCCATGTAGATGGCCGAGAGCAGGCCCACGGGGATGGCCACCAGCATGGCGATGGCGGTGATCATGAAGGTGCCGGCGAACAGCGGCACGGAGCCGAACTGGGCGGCGCTGCCGCCCTCGTCGCCGCGCCCGGCGGCCTCGAGGAAGCTGGCCCCCGGGTTCCAGACGGTGCCGGTGACGAAGTCCCAGAAGCTGTGCATCTGGAAGAAGCGCAGCGCCTCGAAGACGATGGAGAAGAGGATGCCGAAGGTGGTGAAGATCGAGATCAGCGCCGCGGTCACCAGGACCCAGCGAATCACCCGCTCGATGGCCTGGCGGGCATGGAACTCGGGCTTCACCTGGCTCATCCCCACCATCAGGCCAATAGCCGCAATCACCAGACTGCCGGCCAGCAGGTAGAGCGTGGGGATATCGGCGCCCAGCAGCAGCATCAGGAAGGCCCCGATGGCGCCCACGGTGATCGCCGGGCCGGCGGTGGCGAGCACCGCGAACCAGGCGTACTGGTCGGGCTGGGCGTACATGGCCGTGCCAGTGGCGCGCACCCGCGCGGCCTTGGCACGACCCAGGAAGAAGGCTATCAGACCCAGCAGCAGCAGGACGCCGCTGAACATGGCGAGGAGTTGGTTGGTCTGCATAGGTCTCTCTCGGTGGATAACGACGGCAGCGTGCCTGCCGGAACGTGCGACGGCCGGCAGCCGTGGGCTGCCGGCCGGATCAGGCGTCCTTGCCTATTCGGATGTTACTTGAGGTCGCTGACCGCGAGCTGCGCGCGGTTCTCGACCTTTTCACGGGTCTGTTCGCGCTCGGCTTCCGGCAGCGGGATCAGGCCGAGGTCCATCAGGTAGCCACCCTCGCCGATCATGGTCTCGGACACGAACATGTCGACATAGTCGTACAGCGGCGGCACGGCCTCGACGTGCTGGTTCTTGACATAGAACCACAGCGAACGGGCGATCGGGTAGTCGCCGGCGCTGATCGCCTCGGACTCCGGTGCCACGCCGTCGATGGCCGTGCCAACCAGGGTATCGGGGTTCTCGACCAGGAAGGAGTAGCCGAAGATACCGAAGGCATCGGTGTCCTCGCTCAGGCGCTGGACGATCAGGTTGTCATTCTCGCCGGCGTCGATATAGACGCCGTCGGAACGAATGTCAGTGTAGCCCTCGCCACCGTAGGCCTCCATTTCTTCTGACGGGACCTCCATGGCGAGCTCTTCGAAGGCATCGCGGGTACCCGAGGTGCTGGGCGGGCCGTAGATGGAGATCTCGCGATCCGGCAGGGAAGCGTCGATCTCGCTCCAGTTGGTGTAGGGGTTGTCGACCAGCTCGCCATCGACCGGCACCTTGGCGGCCACGGCCAGGAAAAGCTGCTCGAGGGTCAGCTCGATCGCCTCGTTGGTGCTGGACTGGGCGAAGACGATGCCGTCGGAACCGATCTTGACCTCGGTCACGTCGGTCACGCCGTTCTCGATGCAGCGCTCCAGCTCGGAGAGCTTGATACGACGAGACGCGTTGGTAATGTCCGGGGTGTCCTCGCCCACGCCGTTACAGAACAGGCGCAGGCCGCCACCGGAGCCGGTGGACTCGATGACCGGCGTCGGATACTGGGTCACCGCGCCGAATTCTTCGGTCACGTAGCTGGCGAACGGGTAGACGGTGCTGGAGCCGACGATGCGGATCTGATCACGGGCGTGGGCCACAGTGGCCACACCCATGACGGCGGCGGCGATAGCGGTGGTCTTGAGGATGCGGTTCATGGAGCGATCTCCTGTCGAGAAAGGGATTCATCCTTCGCGACACACACGTTGCCTCAGGAACGTGACAGCTTCATGACAGTCCACGGCGACGACCTCATCCACGCCTCGCCTTCACGCCGGCCGCTATCAGATGACGGGGGTAACCTCCCGACCGGCGCGCCCCACGAGCCCCCGCAGGGCCAGGTTGCCGGCCAGCGATACCGCCAGCATGGTCAGCACCATGGGCCAGGCGCTGTCGATCTCGAAGCCGCTCACCACCACCCCGGCGAGCGCCCCGCAGGTGAACTGAATGCTGCCGAGCAGCGCCGTGGCGGTCGCGCTCATGTGGCTGAAGTGCTCGAGCAGCGAGGCGATGGCGTTGGGCGTGATCATGCCGACCATGCCCATGAACAGCATGATCAGCGGCACCACGGTATAGAGCGAGTCCTGTCCGGAGGCCACCAGCAGGGTCAGGCAGCACGCCACGCCAAGCTGCACGCCGAGACCGAGGCGTATGTTCTGCTGGGGGGTACGGCGGCGCAGCAGGCGGATGTTCACACGGTTCGACGCCGCCATGACCACCACGTTGGCGCCGAAGACCACTGGGTAGATGGCCGGCGACACGCCGTAGTGGGTGATGTAGAGAAACGGCGAGGCGGTGATGAAGGCGAACATGCCCGCGAAGGTCGCGGCCACGGCGAGCACGTAGCCCATGCCCTCGCGGTGGCGCAGGACGCTGGCGTAGTTGCGCAGCACCTGCCGCGGCGAAGCCGCGGGAGCGTCGGGCGCGCGGGTCTCGGGGAGCTTGGTGCCCATCAGCCAAAGGAGGAAGGCCGCATAGACCGCCAGAAAGACGAAGATCAGCCACCAGTCGGCGAGATAGAGCAGCCCGCTGCCCACCGCCGGGGCCGCCAGCGGCGCCAGCATCATGATCATCGCCATGGTCGACATCACCTTGGCGGCCTCGCGGCCCTGGAAGCAGTCGCGCACGATGGCCGCCGAGTTGACCACGCAGGCGCCGCCGCCCAGCGCTTGCACCAGGCGCCAGGAAAGCAGCTCGCCGAGGCTGCCCACCGTGGCCAGCATCAGGCTCGCCAGCAGGAAGATCACGAGGCCCGTGAGCAGCACCGGCTTGCGGCCCAGCCGGTCGGAGAGCGGTCCGCCCATGAGCTGCCCGAGCGCGAAGCCGGCCAGGAAGGTGCTGATCGACAGCTCGGTATGATGGATGCTCGCGCCCACGGCCTCGGCCAAGGCCGGCATGGCGGGCAGGTAGGCATCGATGGCGAAGGGAGCCAGGGCGGTGTTGGCGGCGACCAGCAGGGCCACGCGCCGGGAATTCAGGGTCAACAAGGCGCCTCCCACAGGGCTCTTGGCAGAGAAGGAGTGGATAGCGAATAAAAGATAGAGGGCTAATGATAACCCAAAAACCGCTCGCGGGCCCGGGCACCTGTATTCGCCCGGGCTGCCTTGCTAGAGTGAACGCCTTGACAACCGGAAGGATCCCCACCATGGCAGACGACCTGCTTTCACAACTCAAGACCATGACCACCGTGGTGGCCGACACCGGCGATCTCGAGGCGATTCGTCGCTTCGAACCCTCCGACGCCACCACCAATCCCTCGCTGATCCTCCAGGCGGCGCAACACGAGAACCGCCGGGCGCGGCTGGCCGAGATCGCCCGCCACGCCACCGATATCGACGATGCCCTGGACACCGTGGCCGTCGAGATCGGCAGCGAGATCAGTGCCCTGGTCCCCGGCTTCGTCTCCACCGAGGTCAGCGCGCGGCTCTCCTTCGACACCGATGCCACCCTGGCCCGGGCTCGTGCACTGATCGAGCGCTACGGCCGCCACGGGGTCGGTCCCGAGCGGATCCTGATCAAGGTCGCGGCGACCTGGGAGGGGATTCGCGCCGCGCGGATCCTCGAGCGCGAGGGCATCCACACCAACCTGACCCTGCTGTTCAGCTTCGCCCAGGCCCGCGCCTGCGCGGATGCCGGCGCGACCCTGGTCTCGCCGTTCGTGGGGCGGATCCTCGACTGGCACAAGGCCCAGGATCCCGAGGCCGACTTCGAGGGCGACCGCGACCCGGGCGTACAGTCGGTCAAGCGCATCTACGAGCACTTCAAGGGCCACGGCTATGAGACCATCGTGATGGGCGCCAGCTTCCGCAATAGCGGCGAGATCCTCGCCCTGTCGGGCTGCGACCGGCTGACCATCTCGCCGGCGCTACTGGAGGAGCTGGCCGGTACCGAGGCGCCGCTGACGCGTCGACTCACGCCGCTGGACGCCGAGACCAGCGCGCCGGAACCCCAAGACGAGGCCGAGTTCCGCTGGGCGATGAACGAGGACGCCATGGCCACCGAGAAACTGGCCGAGGGCATCCGCAAGTTCATGGCCGACCAACGCAAGCTGGAGACGCTGCTGGGAGAGCTCAGGAAGGGGTGACCGGACGGTAGGCGGCCTGGCTCAGAGTTGCCTTGAAGGGAGCCCGTCTAGGGGCCGTGGGAGGCGGCCTGCTGGGCCTCGAGCATCTCCACCAGCGGCTGGAACTCCTCGCGGTTATGCTCGTTGAGGCGCATCAGGATACGATGCGCCTCGAGCACCCGCTGGCGGGTCTCCTCCACGTCGGTGGGGATCTCGGGCAGGTCACGAAGGTCACGCGTCTCGGTGATCGGTGACTCCACCAGGGTGAAGATGCGCGAGAACCCCATGACGTCGAGCATCCGCTGAACATCGGGATTGTCGGCGATGATGGTCGGCGCCTCGCTGACGCGTCCCTGCACCGCCATGGCCACCTTGGCGAGAAAGCCCAGGGCGGTGGAATCCACGTTGGTGGTGTCTCTCAGGTCGATGATCAGCGTCTCGAGGCCCGGCGTCTCGGCGAGCTGCTGGGCCTGGCGATCCAGGGTCGCACAGAGCGTCAGGCGCACGTCCCCGCACAGCTTGAGGACGAAGACCCCCGATGCAAACGCTGCCTTGATGCGGCCCTCATGATTTATCATTGCCAAATCCGCTCAACACCATGATCGTCAGGTCGTCTGGCAGTTCCTCATGCCCCGGTGCCCTCTGGGCCACAACTTCATCATCGTCGGCCAGATGCTCCAGTGCAAGACTGCCGCGTAGGTCCTCCAGCGTCGCGCTGGCCAGGACCCGCCGCTCGAGTTCCCTGAGCCGCCCTTCCAGGGTGTCCCCCGGCAGACACTCCAATATGCCATCCGAACAGAGCCACAGCCGAAAGTTCTCCGGCAGCGGACAGCCCAGGCTCGGGTAGTCGACCCCGGGGAAGAGACCGACCGGCATACCCTCGCCGGGCAGCGCCTGCACCTCGCCATCGGCAACCAGCAACGGCATGGGTAGCTGCGCGCCGAGGGAATAGTGGAGATAACGGCGCCGGTGGTCAATCACCCCGACGAACAGGGTGGCGTGCTTGCCGATACCGGCATCCAGCAGCTCGCGGTTGAGGGCCTCCAGCCAGCGCGGCGCCAGCCGCTCGGGATGCTCTCCGTTCCACTCCTGCTGCCAGCGATTGGAGAGGTATTTCAGCAGCACGGTGACGAAGGCCGAGGAGGCGCCGTGGCCGGAGACGTCGGCGAAGTAGAACAGGCTGTAGTGATCGTCGAAGCCCTGGAAGTCGAGGAAGTCCCCGGAGAGATAGAGCGAGGGCGCCAGCCAGTAGTCGAAGGTCACGCCCTGCAGGGTCTGGGGCCTGGGCGGCAGCAGCTTGCGCTGGATCTGACCACCGGCCTGCTGGTCGAGGCGCAGCATCGCCAGGTGGGTCTCCAGGCTCTCGTTGAGCTCCTCGAGGTTCTCGTTGAGATGGGCCAGCCGGGCCCGATCGCGCTCCCGCTCGGCGGCCAGCCGGTGCACCTCGATGGCCTTGACGATCATGCGCCGCAGCAGCGGGCCGTGACGCAGCGGGTCGATGATGTAGTCCACCAGGCCCGCCTCCACCGCCTGCAGCAGGTCGGCGTCCTGACGATCGTCGCTGACCACCAGGGTCGGCAGCCGCTCGGCCAGGCGTTCCCATTCGGCACGCGAGACCGCCCGCGCATGGGCGACGATCAGCGCCGTCTCCGGCGGCAGCTCCTCGATGCCGGAGGCGGCGTACACCGCCAGGTCGTCACGGGCGATGGTCCGGGCCAGGGCGTCACGCTCCGGTCCCGGGATGTCGATCACTCCGATCAGCTGCTTGGCTGGTGGCATGCGGTCATGGCCTCATTCGGCGAAGGCGTCGTCGAAGTCCGTATCATCGAAGTCGAACTCGTCGCTGGCGAAGGGATCCTCGCCCAGCTGCCCATCGTTGACCTCGAAGCGACGCTGCTGAAGGTAGGCATCGCGGATGAAGCTGTAGCGGTCGCCGCTGATCAGCGCCTCCTGATCGAGCAGCCCGGCCCGGGTATCGATCACCCGCAGCGCGGTCAGGCTGAGGCGCACGACATCGTCTTCCACGTAGGTGGTCGGGTAGGTGACCATGTCCGCCGGCAGCCCCGCGGTGTCGCGCACCGTGCTCGGCCCCAGCAGCGGCAGCACCAGGTAGGCCCCCTCCCCTAGGCCCCAGGCACCGAGCGTCTGGCCGAAGTCCTCCTCGCGACCGGTGATCTCCATCCGCGAGGCAACGTCGAACAGCCCGCCGATGCCGACGGTGGTGTTGATCAGGAAGCGTCCGGTCGCCACGCCGGCATTGGTGCCCTTGCCCTGCAGCAGGCTGTTCAGGGTGGTGCGGATCTCGCCGAGGTTGGAGAAGAAGTTGCCCACGCCCGTCTCCACGGGATCCGGGGTGATGAAGCGATAGCCCTGGGCGAGCGGCTTCAGCGCGTAGCGGTCGAGCACGTCGTTGAAGGCAAAGACCTTGCGGTTGAAGCCCTCCCAGGGGTCGTCGGGATGACGCTCGCGCATCTCACCACTGCTGGCGCAGCCCGCGAGCACCGCCAGCGCTACGACCAGGGCACCGCGACCCGCCCACCGGGCCATCCCCCCTGCCATCATCCCGTTCATCTCACGTCCGTTCATCGGGCACTATCGCCTCCCTGCGGTTACTGTCTTGACGCTCATTGGCGACGCACCACCACGCTGCCGGCACTGTAGCCCGCGCCGAAGGAACAGACCACCCCGATCGTGCCGGGCTCGAGATCGTGACGATGCAGGTGGAAGGCGATGATCGAGCCGGCCGAGCTGGTATTGGCGTAGCGATCGAGGATGATTGGCGCCTGTTCGGCCTCCGGCTCATGGCCCAGCACACGCCGAGCGATGAGGTCGTTCATGTGGCGATTGGCCTGGTGCAGCCACAGGCGCGCCAGGTCGTCGCCGGCGAGCTCCAGGCTCGCCAGGTGATCGCTGATCAGCGCCGCCACCAGCGGGCAGACTTCCTTGAAGACGCGGCGCCCCTCCTGCACGAAGAGCCGATCGGTGGCGAGCGGGTCGCTGTCGGTGACGCGGTCGAGGAAGCCGGCGTTGTTGCGAATGGCATTGGAGAAGCGCGTCGTGAGCCGGGTGCCGAGGATCTCGAAGCGCGACTCGGCCGTCGCCACCTCGTCGCTCTCCAGCACCAGGGCGGTACAGGCATCGCCGAAGATGAAATGGCTATCGCGGTCACGGAAGTTGAGGTGGGCCGAGCAGATCTCGGGATTGACCACCAGGGCTCGCTTGATGCTGCCGGCGCGGATGGCGTTGGCGGCGGTCTCGATGGCGAAGGTCGCCGAGCTGCAGGCCACGTTCATGTCGAAGGCGTAGCCGCCAGCGCCCAGCGCCGCCTGAAGCTCCACGGCCACCGCCGGGTAGGGGCGTTCCAGATTGGAGCAGGCCACGATCATCAGGTCGATCTCCCCGGCCGCCACACCCGCCGACTCCAGCGCCTCGCGGGCCGCGGCCAGGCCCATCTCGCACTGTATGGAGGGCTCGTCATTGCCGCGCGGAGCGAGCCGCGGACGCATGCGCTCAGGGTCGAGGATCCCCTCGGCATCCATCACGTAGCGGCTGTGGATACCCGACGCCTTGACGATGAAGTCGCTGCTCGAGTGCTCCAGACGCTCCTCGACGCCCGCCGCGGCGCGACGCGCGTTCTCGGCGTCCACCCAGGCATTGAACGCGGCCACCAGGGCCGCGTTATCGATGGCGTGGGGCGGCGTGAAGAGGCCCGTGCCGGTAATCACTGCATGGGTCATGCGCTTCTCCCTGTGAGTTCGGCCCAGCGTTTCTCGAGGCGCTTGGTGGAGACCGGGAAGCGGGTGCCCAGCTGCTGGGCGAAGAGCGAGACGCGCAGCTCTTCGATCCACCAGCCGAACTCCACCAGGGCCGGGTCTTCCACCCCGCCGCGCCGCTCGCTCTCGCGGCGGGCCGCCAGGCGCGCCTCGAAGTCCTGGACCTCCTGCATGTGCATCTGGTCGCGCATGCGCTCCCGCGGCGCCTTTTCCAGTCGGATCAGGGCGGCTTCCATATAACGCGGATACTCCTCGAGCCACTCGCCGGCCTCGCTGACGAAGCCGGGGTGCACCAGGCGCTGCATCTGCGCCTTGAGATCACTGTACACCAGCGCCAGGGCCAGGTTCAGGTTGCCCTTCAGCGCCTTGGTCACCGCCAGGTGCCCCTGGAGCGCCTGCTCCAGGGTCGCCACCAGGGCCTCCGCGCGGGGCAGCAGCGCGTCGCCGGTGGCCTCGAGTCGCGCCGCCAGCTCATCGCGGGAGCGCGGCAGCGGGTCGCTGGCCACCACCTGGCGAAAGACCGCCGCCACCACGTCCTCGATGAGCGTGCGCTTGCCGCCCACCTTGGCAAACAGCAGCGCGCAGGTAGCGAGCCCCTTCAGTCGCTCGATGGCGCGTGCCTGGTCGGGGCGCTGCTCTATGGCGGCCTGCACCACGCCGGTGCGATGGGCCTCGCGGGCCTTGTCGGGATGATCGAACAGCTCGACCCGGTAGGCCTCCCTGGCGGGCACCAGGGCGGGATAGGCCTCCACCCGGATGCCCGCCTGGGTGGTGACCCGGGACTCGGGCAGCGGCGTCTCGGGCAGGGCCTCGAGTTCCCCCTCGTCGCTCGCCTGCTCAGCCAGGGCACGGGCGCCCTCCCCCGCGGCCGCCTCGAAGCGGCGCTCCAGCTCGCGGGGGTCGCGGCCCTGGCCCAGGGGCTCGCCGCGATGGTCGACCACCCGCAGGTTCATCACCAGGTGGGGCTCGAGGGCCTCGAGGTTCCAGTCGTCGGGGTGCAGGCGCACGCCGGTCTTGCGGCGCAGGAACTCGCCCAGCACCTCGGTGAGCGGGACGTCGTCCGGCGTCATCGCCTGCAGGGCGGCGTCTACCCAGTCGGGGATCGGCACCACCTGGCGCCGGATCGCCTTGGGCAACGACTTCATCAGGGCGATGCACTTCTCGCGCAGCAGCCCCGGCACCAGCCACTCCAGCCGCGCCAGGGGCAGCTGAGGCAGCATGGCGGCCGGCACGGTCAGCGTCACGCCGTCGTCCGGGGCGCCGGGCTCGAAGTGGTAGGCGAGCGGGTAGCGCACGCCGTTGAGCGTGAGCTCGTCGGGGTAGTCGGCCTGGGTGACCTCGCCGGCCTCGCGAGCCAGCAGGGCCGCGCGGTCGAACTTGAGGATATCGGGGTCCTCGGCCTCGGCCTTCTTGCGCCAGGCCTCGAAACCCTTGCCGTTGACGATCTCGGCGGGAAGACGCTCGTCGTAGAAGGCGAAGAGGGACTCCTCGTCGACCAGGATATCGCGCTTGCGGGCGCGATCCTCGAGGTCCTCGACCTCCTCCACCAGGGCCCGATTGTGAGCGAAGAAGTCGCCGCGGGTCTTGAACTCGCCCTCGACCAGCGCCCGGCGGATGAACAGCTCCCGGGACTGTACTGGGTCGATCGGCCCGAAGTTGACCTTGCGCCCGGTGACGATGGGCAGACCGAAGAGCGTGACCTGCTCGGTGGCCACCACCTGGGCGCGCTTCATCTCCCAATGGGGCTCGGCGTAGGAGCGCTTCACCAGGTGGCCGGCCAGCGGCTCGATCCAATGGGGCTCGATGCGCGCCGCGGTGCGGGCGAAGAGCTTCGTCGTCTCCACCAGCTCGAACGCCATCAGCCACTTGGGCGACTTCTTGGCGAGCCCCGAGCCCGGATGGACGACGAACTTGCGGTTGCGCGCCCCCAGGTACTCGCGGTTCTCGGTGAGCAGGCCGATATTCGAGAGCAGCCCGGTGAGCAGCGCCTGGTGCAGGGCGACCGCGCGCTCGCGACGAGCCTCGCGGCGCGCCTTGTCGTCCTCCCCGGGCTTGTCGCTAGTGCCTTCGACCGGCGCCGGGGCCGGCGGCGGCACCTCGATCTCCATGTCGCGCAGCAGCTGGCGCAGCTGGCGGAAGGTATCGTGCCACTCGCGCAGGCGCAGGTAGTTGAGGTAGTGATCCTTGCACCAGCGGCGCAGCCGGTTGCCGGAGAGCTCCTCCCGGGCGGCCTCGAAGCCGTGCCAGAGGTTGAGCAGCGCGACGAAATCGGAGTCGGGGTCGTGCCAGCGGCGATGCGCCTGATCGGCGGCCTGGCGCTTGTCGGCCGGTCTGTCGCGGGGATCCTGGACCGCCAGGCCGGCGACCACGATCAGCACCTCGCGCAAGCCCCCCTGCTCGGCGCCGGCCAGCACCATGCGCGCCAGGCGCGGATCGATGGGCAGCCGAGCCAGCTTACGCCCCAGCGGGGTCAGGCGGTTGCCCGCATCCACCGCGCCCAGTTCGAAGAGCAGCCGGAAGCCGTCGGTGATGAAGCGCGAATCCGGGGGGTCGACGAAGGGAAAGGCCTCGATGTCGCCGAGCTTGAGCGAGAGCATCGAGAGGATCACCGAGGCCAGGTTGGTGCGCCGGATCTCGGGGTCGGTGAACTCGGGCCGGGCGAGGAAGTCCTCCTCGTCATAGAGGCGGATGCAGACGCCCTCGGCCACGCGGCCGCAGCGGCCCTTGCGCTGGTTGGCGCTGGCCTGGCTGACCGGCTCCACCGGCAGGCGCTGAATCTTGGCCTTGTAGCTGTAGCGGCTGATGCGCACCAGGCCGGGGTCGATGACGTAGCGGATACCCGGCACCGTCAGCGAGGTCTCGGCGACGTTGGTGGAGAGCACGATGCGCCGCCCCGCGTGGGAGGCGAAGACCCGATTCTGCTCGGCGTTGGAGAGCCGCGCATAGAGCGGCAGGATCTCGGTGCCGCGCAGGTCGGCCCGGCGCAGGGTGTCGGCGGTCTCGCGGATCTCGCGCTCGCCGGGCAGGAACACCAGGATGTCGCGGGGCCCGTGGAACCAGCCCTTGTCGCGCTCGACCCGCTCGATCTCCTCCACGGCGTGCAGGATGCCCTCCTGCAGGGTGCGGTCCTCCTCGCCGTCGTCATCGCGCACCAGGGGCCGATAGTGCACCTCCACCGGGTAGGTGCGCCCGGAGACCTCGACCACCGGCGCCGGCATCTGTTGGCCCTGGGCATCGCGACGGCCGAAGTGCGCGGCGAAACGCTCGACGTCGATGGTCGCCGAGGTGATGATCACCTTGAGGTCGGGACGCCGCGCCATGAGGCGCTTGAGGTAGCCGAGCAGGAAGTCGATGTTAAGGCTGCGCTCATGGGCCTCGTCGATGATGATCGCCTCGTAGCGACTGAGGTCGGGGTCGTGGCGTGTCTCGGCGAGCAGGATGCCATCGGTCATCAGCTTGATCAGGGTCTCGTCGCTGCTCTGGTCGGTGAAGCGCACCTGATAGCCGACCTGTTCGCCCAGCGGCACCGCGAGCTCCTCGGCCAGGCGCGTGGCCACCGAGCGCGCCGCCAGACGCCGCGGCTGGGTGTGGCCGATCAACCCGCGACGCCCCAGGCCCAGCTCCAGGCAGAGCTTGGGCAGCTGGGTGGTCTTGCCAGAACCGGTCTCGCCGGCGACCACCACCACCTGGTGCTCCGCGAGGGCCGCGAGGATGTCCTCGCGCCGCTCGGCCACCGGCAGCGCCGCCGGGTAGTCGAGGGTGACGGGGCGCGCCCGGCGCCGCTCGACGAGGCCGCGCGAGCGTTCCACGGCGCGGCGCACCTCGGTGAGGCCCCGGTCCACGGGCTTGCCTTCCTTGAGGCGGCGGCGCAGGCCGCGCAGGCGTTTCTCGAGGCCGACGACGTCGCGGCGCATGACGTCATCGAGGTCACGGGTCAGGGCATCAAGCTCGGCGGCGTCCTCGGCCTTCGCGGCGGCGGGCTGGCGGGTCTCGGCGGTCACGGTATCGACGGTCGGCTCCGGGTCACGGTCAGCGAAAGGTGGCCGCCCGGGCATTCCGGGCGGCCCCGCATTATAACGTCGCGGCCTCGACCGCGCCTAATCGGGGTGCTCGTCGGGGCGCTCGCCCGCCTCGTCACGCAGCTGGCGGCGTAGCACCTTGCCCACATTCGTCTTGGGTAGCTCATCGCGAAACTCCACGAACCTCGGCACCTTGTAGCCGGCGAGTTCCTTGCGACACCAGCCGCGCAGGGTCTCGGCATCCAGCCCCTCGTCGCGAGACACCACGAACAGCTTGATAGCCTCGCCGCTGACCTCGTCCGGCACCCCCACGGCCGCCGATTCCACCACCCCCGGATGGGCGGCCACGACGTCTTCGATCTCGTTGGGGTACACGTTGAAGCCCGACACCAGGATCATGTCCTTCTTGCGATCGACGATACGGATGTAGCCGTCCGGCTGGAGCACGGCGATGTCACCGGTGTGGAACCAGCCCTGGTCATCGATCGACCGGGCGGTCTCGTCGTCACGGCGCCAGTAGCCCTTCATCACCTGGGGGCCCCTCACGCAGAGCTCCCCCGCGGCATCAAAGGGGGCGTCCTGGCCGTCGGCGTCCAGCACCTTTACCTCGGTGCCGGCCACCGGCTTGCCGATGGTGCCCAGCTGGATGGCGTCCACAGGATTGAAGCTGACGATGGGCGAGGTCTCGGTCAGGCCATAACCCTCGGCCACCTGACAACCGGTGACCTCTTCCCAGCGGGTCGCCGAGGCGCGGGTCAGGGCCATGCCGCCGGAGATGGTCAGATGCAGCCGCGAGAAATCGAGCTGGCGAAAGTCCTCGCGGTTGCACAGCGCATTGAACAGCGTATTAAGCCCGATGAAGCCGGTGAAGCGCACCTGCTTGAGCGTCTTGACGAAGCCATTGAGGTCGCGGGGGTTGGGGATCAGCACCGAGTGGTTGCCGGTCTCCATCATGAACAGGCAGTTCACCGTGAAGGTATAGATGTGATAGACGGGCAGCGGCGCGATGATGGTCTCGACGCCCTCACCCAGCGCCGGCCCGATCGCCTGGCGGGCCTGCAGCATGTTGGCCACCAGATTACGGTGAGTCAGCATGGCGCCCTTGGCGAGCCCAGTGGTGCCGCCCGTGTACTGCAGGGCGGCGATGTCGTCGGGCTCGCGGTTCACCTCGCGGTGTGGATGCCGGGCGCCGGTAGCGAGGACCCGGCGGAAAGGCGTGGCACCGGGCAGCGAGAAGGCCGGCACCAGCTTCTTGACGTGCCTGACCACGGCATTGATCAGCGGACGCTTGGGGAAGGAGTGCAGATCGCCGAGCTCGGTCACCACCACCTGCTCGATGTCGGTACGCTCGAGGATGCCCTCTAGCTTGGCGGCCATGTTGGCCAGGATGACGATGGCGCGAACCTCGGCATCCTTGAACTGATGGGCCATCTCACGCTCGGTGTAGAGCGGGTTGGTATTGACCACCACGAGGCCGGCCCGCAGGGCGCCAAACACCGCCACCGGGAACTGCAGCACGTTGGGCAGCTGGATGGCGATGCGATCCCCGGGATCCAGGTCGGTCTCCCGCTGCAGCCAGGCCGCGAAGTGGCCGGAGAGATGGTCGAGCTCGGCGTAGCTCAGCACCCGCCCCATGCAACTGAAGGCCGGCTTGTCGCCGAAGCGCGCCACCGAGGTGTGGAAGACCTCCATCACCGAGGCATAGTCATCGAGTTTCTCGAGGGGCTGTCCAGTCAGGATGGCGGGCGTGGCGTTCTCGCTCATGGGCTGTCTCCATGCTACGGCCGATGTCGATATCGGCCTTATTGTTCTCCACGCGAAGGTGATCCACACGCGGTGTTATTAGCAGGCACCTTATACCAGCGACTCGACGGCTGTAAAACGAGTGATTGAAACTTACGTTTTATAGCGCGCCTGGATCACTCCACCCTGCCACACCAGCAGCTCGCCCGGCACCATGCGCACCCAATCCTCGTTGTCGGTGAGCGGCTCGGTGGCGATCACCGAGACCACGTCGTCGGCGGTGGTGTGTTCGGCGAAGTTCACCGTCAGCTCGGCATCCGACAGGCTCGCCCGCCCGAAGGGCGCCCGGCGGGTGATGTGCGCCAGTTTGGTGGAGCAGAAGGTGTAGAGATAGTCGCCGTCGGCCAGCAGCAGGTTGAACACCCCCAGGCCGCGCAGCCGTTCGCAGAGCCCGTGCAGCATCGACCAGAGGGCCTCGCGCTGCCGGTCATCGGCGGGCGGCTCGGGAAAGGCCCCGCGCAGCTCGCCGAGCAGCCAGCAGAAGGCGTGCTCGCTGTCGGTGCTGCCCACCGGGCGGTAGAAGGAGTGCGGCAGGGCCTGCCAGTCGGCCAGCTGACCGTTATGCGCATAGCACCAGGGACGCCCCCACATCTCGCGCACGAAGGGGTGCGTGTTGGCCAGGCGCACCTGGCCGACGTTGGCCTGGCGGATATGGCTGATGACAATGTTCGACTTGATGGGGTAGTCGCAGATCAGCCGGGCGATGGGCGAGTGTACCGAGGGGTGCGGGTCGCGAAAGTCGCGGTAGCCGCCCTCCTCGTAGAAGGCGATGCCCCAGCCGTCGCGATGCGGCCCGGTCCCGCCGCCCCGGTGCAGGAAGCCGGTGAAGCTGAAGCAGATATCCGTGGGCACGTTGGCACTCATGCCCAGAAGCTCACACATGGGGTTCCTCCCGGCGTAGGGGGCGCCGCGCCTGGCGGCGCCGAATCAGGCGGATGACCAGCAGCAGCAGGAGCAGCGCCGCCAGCGCGCCCCACAGGCGCGGATCGCGACGATGCTCGTGCCAGAGGCGCTCAAGGCCCGGCCAGCCCGCCCGCCAGAGCGCCCGGGCCGCTTCCGGCAGGCGGTTGACCCACGCGACGAAGCGGTCGGCGGCGGGCTCGGCGCCCACCTCGGGCGGCGGTACGGCGTCGCTACCGCGCGGATCGGCGAGGGTCTCGGTGGCAAGCGTCGGGCCGGCCACGTCGGCGAGCTCGATGCCGAGGCGGCCATCGGGATGGAGCACCAGGCGCGGCAGGGAGAGCGTCTGGCGCTCGCCGTCGAGCTCGACGGTGGCCTCCAGTAGCAGGGGCAGACTCAGCGAGGGATCGAGGTCGGGCAGCGCGAGGTGCCAGCGCGTCTCCCCCACCGCTTCGGCCTCGAGGCGCTCGCCCTGCAGCTCGCCGTGGATCTCGGTGTTGTCGCGGTTGAGGCCCGGGTGTTCGGCGGCCAGGACCACCCGCCCGGCCTGGGGACGATGGATGGCCCCGATGGCCGGCAGCACGTTCACGGCCTGGGCCCTTTGCCGCTGGAACGCCTCGCTCTCGGCGCGGATCACCAGGCGGGCGTTGCCGGTCAGCGCCGGCGCCGGCAGGCGCCCACGATAGCGCCCCGCCTCAGGCTCGAGCACGACGCGAGACTGCACCTCGCCCTGGGCGTCCTGCAGCGTCACCGACAGCGCCAGGTCCTCGCCGCCCTCGAAGGGCCCGCCGTCGTGGGTGATCCACGCCTCCACCGGCACGTCGAAGCCGCGATAGAGGGTGGTAGGCAGGTCGGCGGTGCGCAGGTGCAGCGGGGAGGCGACGTTGATGCGGCTCTCCTCTCCCACGGCGCCATCCAGGCGCCACTCGCCGGCCTGGGGATCCGGCACCCGGATCAGGTCGAAGCGTGATCCCGCCTGCCAGCGGATGTCGTCGGGCGCGTCCTCGGCCCGGTAGCGCATGCCATCCGGGGCGATCAGGGTCAGGGGCTCGTCGTCGGGCTCATGGAAGATCAGCGCCGAGAAGGTCTCCACGCCGTCATCGATGACGAAGCGCCCCTCGTCCAGGGGTACCTGGTCGGCGGGGAAGATACGCTCGACGATGTCCAGGAAGGCACCCAGCAGGCCCTCGGGGCTCTCGGCCAGCGCCGCCAGCCCGCCGGTGGACTGGGCCAGGCGCTCCACCAGGGCCAGGTCGGCCTCGCTGGAAAAGGCGATGGCATGGACCGCCACGCCCTGTTCGGCGAGCTCCTCGGCCCGCTCCTCGACCAGCCGGCGCCGCGAGGCCCGATCGATGTCGGGCTTGGGACCCCGGCCGGGTGACAGGTCGATCATGCCGTCGGTCAGCAGCACCAGGTGACGCCAGCCGTTGGCCTCGCCGCGGGAGGCCGCGTTCAGCGCGGCTTCGATGTCGGTGTACTGCTGGTAGGCCCGTAGCGCCGGCGGCAGGGCCAGGGCCTGCTCTCGCCAGGCCGCATCCACCTCGCCCAGCGGCAGGGGGTTGTCGACCGTCTCGCCGAAGGTCCAGACGCCCGCCCGTGCGCCACTTGGCAGCAGTGCCACCAGCAGGTCCAGGGCGCTGACGGCCAGCCGGTCAGGGTCGTTGTCCCGCATGCTGCCGGAGACATCGACCACCACCCGGACGTCGGGTCGCTCCTCGTGCGGCTGGGCCCAGAGCGGGCCGGCCCACAGCCACAGGACCATGCCCACAGCCAGCATCCGAGACAGCCAGCCGATGCGTTCCTTGCCGTACCCACTCATCGAAGCTCCTTGGCCGATCAAGATAGCCGACTAAGTTAGCCGACCACGTCAGACCATCATGGCGCGTATTAGCCGATCACCGGCTCATGGCGTTCGCCACGGCCGCCGCGGCCGGAAGTAGCGGGCGCTTCGTCGTCCCTATCCACGACGTCATCGTGGCCTTGGGTGTCACGATGGCGACCGCGCCACCACAGCAGCAGCCCCAGCAGGGCGCCCACGCCGGTCCCTACGGCGACCAGCAGGGTGGCCGGCAGGAAGGTCTCGCGATTGTTCTCGAGGAAGGCCACGGCCGCGACCATCACCGCCGGGGCGAACCCGCTGTAGAACTCCCCTTCCTCCAGCAGCGGCAGACGGAAATGGGACGGGGTCCACATCACGCCGGCCACCGCCCAGGTGATCACCAGCCGCGGCAACCGCGGCAAAAAGCCCAGCCCCAGGTAGCCGGTCAGCAGTACCACCAGCGACAACACGACATAGACCAGCCATAGTAGGGGCATCGAATCCGACATCAGCATCACGACCTCGCGAGTTGTGCGTCGACGACGCACGTTCTTGAAAACACACTGAGTATGGTACATCCCGCGCCATGAAAGCACAGCCGCCACGTGACAAGGCCCCACCCCTCCCCGCCGACGACCCCGCTACCCGCTTTCGCCATGCCGATGATCCGGCCTGGCACTGGCTGGAGCAGCGCGACACCCCGGAGGTCACCGCCTTCCTCGAGGCCGCCAATCAGGAGTCCGATCGCTGGTTCGCGCCGCTGGACGACCTGGTGGAGCGTCTCTATCACGGCCACCTAGCGCGCCGGGAACTCGCCGTGAGCGGGCTCAAGACGCCGCTCGATCACTTCACGGTGTGGAGCGAGACGGCGGCCAACGCCGACTATCCGGTCTGGTGGCGCCATCCTAACGGCCGTCCCGACGCCGCGGAGGCCTTCCTCGACCTGGAAGCCAGGGCCAGCGAGCACGACTTCCTCGAGCTCGGCGACATGGCCCTCTCCCCGGACGAGGCCTGGCTGGCCTGGACCGAAGACACTCGCGGCGACGAGACCTACACGCTCTACCTCAAGCGCCTGCCGAATGGCGACCCCGCCATGCTGCTCGAGGAGATCGGCCCCGAGATCGGCTGGGCCGAGGACAATACCACCCTGCTGTTCACCCGCTTCGATGCCACCCAGCGCCCGGAGAGCATCTGGCGCCTGCCGGTGGCGCAGGGCCAGGCTGGCGAGTCGACGCTGATCCTGCGCGAACACGACCCGGAGTTCTGGCTGGGCCTGGGCAAGACCCGCTCGCGGGAGTGGCTGATCCTGGAGAGCGCCTCCAAGGACACCAGCGAGAGCCACCTGATTCCCGCCCATGCCCCGGACACGCCGCCCCGCTGCTTCCGCGCCCGGGAGAGCGGCGTGGAGTATGCGATCGATCATCGTCCCGGCCACTTCTATGTCCTGCATAACCGCCAGGCGATCCACTTCCGCCTGGATCGGATGGCAGCGCGACACCTCGGGGACGCCGATCCCACGCACCACTGGCAGCCGCTCATCGACCACCGCGACGAGGCAACCCTGGAGGGAGTCGACGCCTTCGACTGGGGGCTCGTCATCACCGAGCGCGACCACCACGAGGCCCAGGTGCATCTGCGCGTGCTCGAGCTGGAGGACGACCACGCCCCCACCCGTGACGAGCGCCTGCCACTGCCCGAACTGCCCTGCAGCCTGGCGCTGGGCGACGCGCCGCACTTCGCCGACCGGCGTCTGCGGCTGCGCGAGGAGTCCTTCATCCTGCCGGTGACCTGGCTCGAGCTCGACCTCGACAGCGGCGACCGGCGCCTCCTCAAGCAGCAGCCGGTCCATGGTGACCTGCGACCCGAACAGCTGGCCTGCGAGCGGATCTGGGCGACCTCCCACGACGGCGAACGCGTGCCGGTCTCGGTGGTCAGGCGGGCCGATCTCTCCGGCCACCCTCTGCCCACCCTGCTCTACGGCTATGGCGCCTACGGCGAGGTGCTCGACCCCTGGTTCTCAGTCGCTCGGCTGGAACTGCTGGCGCGCGGGGCGGCCTTCGCCGTAGCCCACGTGCGCGGTGGCGGCGATCGCGGCGAGCCCTGGTACCTGGCCGGCAAGCTCGAGCACAAGGTCAATAGTTTCCATGACTTCCTCGCTGCCCGCGACGCCCTGGTCGAGAAGGGCCTCAGCGACGGCGAGCGCATCGCCGCCTACGGCGGCAGTGCCGGTGGCCTGCTGGTCAGCGCCAGCCTCAACCTGGCCCCCGACGCCTTCTGCGCCGCGGTGCTCGACGTGCCCTTCGTCGACGTGCTGCGCACCATGGAAAACCCCGACCTGCCCTTGACCACCGCGGAGTACACCGAATGGGGCGATCCTCGCGAGCCCGAGGCGCGGCGCCGCATCCGCGACTACTCACCGCTGGACAACCTCTCGGCCAGGCCCTGGCCGGCGGTCTTCCTGCAGGGCAGCTGGCACGACACCCGGGTGCCCTACTGGGAGCCGGCCAAGCTCTATGCGCGTCTCAAGGAGCTTGCGCCCGAGCAGCGCCTTGAGGATCACCCCATCCTGCTGAGGACGGACATGTCCGCCGGCCACGGCGGCGCCTCGGGGCGCTTCAAGGCCTGGCACGACAATGCCCGCCAGGACGCCTTCATCCTCTGGGCACTGGACCTGGATGGCCGGGAGGCCTGATGCCTCGATGACAGCGCCCTGACGGCAGGGACCCGGTCGCGGCCGGGTCCCTGTGACTTGTGCGTGAAGCGAGTAGTCCGGGATCAGCCGCCGGCACCTCCCGCTGCTCCGCCACCGGCACCGCCGCCGGAACCGCCACCCGAGCCGCCGCCGGAACCGCCACCCGAGCCGCCGCCGGAACCGCCGCCGGAACCGCCACCCGAGCCGCCGCCGGAACCGCCACCCGAGCCGCCGCCGGAACCGCCACCCGAGCCGCCGCCGGAACCGCCACCCGAGCCACCGCCGGAACCGCCACCCGAGCCGCCGCCCCCACCGCCGGAATGAATCAGGCCGTCGTCACCGCTGCCGTCGTCGATGCCGTCATCCGTTCCATCATCGGAGCCATCATCCGCTCCATCATCGGACCCGTCGTCCGCTCCATCATCGCTGCCGTCGTCCGCTCCATCATCGGACCCGTCGTCCGCTCCATCATCGCTGCCGTCGTCCACTCCATCATCGGACCCATCATCCGTTCCATCATCGGACCCATCATCCGTTCCATCATCGGACCCATCGTCCGCTCCATCATCGCTGGCGTTGTCGCTGGCGTTGTCGCTGGCGTTGTCGCTGGCGGCCAGCACGATATCGCTGCCGTCACGCGCACTGGAAAGCCCCGTGTCGCGCTCCCCGGCGCTCGGCGGATAGAGCAGCAGCAGCTCTTCGGGACTCTGCCGCGTCGGCAGCCACGACTGCAGCTGCGCCATCTCCTGGTCGTCGAGCACTCGGCCCTCGTTCATGAGGTCGTTGAACATCGCCGCCATCTCGTCATCGCTGAGCGTGTCGCCGCTCCACGAGGAGGACTGCGCCGCGACGCCGGACGAGGCCAGGGCGCCCACCGCCATGGCCAGCGCTAGCTTCCTGAAACCTTTCATGATCGCTCCCCCTTGATCCCGTACCTCTCGACACCCGACGTCGATGCGTCGAGCAAATATGCCCATGCCGGACAACAAACTGTTACACATAGCAAAGCATCGTCTCCGCCGGTGGGCGGCGCCATAGGACGAAGCCATGAAACCACGGCAGCAAGGGGATGAGCCTGGACGCCCACCGGCGTATGAGGCGTCTCAGGCATGAAGTGGAGGCGGTACACCCCGCTGAAGGGATGGGCGAGGTGGCGACGTCAGCCGTCGATGGGCAGGATGGCGATGATGTGCGCCTCGAGTTCCTCCTCGGGCACCTCGCGCTGGGAGACGGCGAAGCTGCGCACGCTGATGCCCTTGCGGTGCATTCGTTCGGGCCCACCGGCGATCAGTGGATGCCAAGCGGCCAGCTTGCGGCCCTCCGCGACCCGGCGGTAGGCACAGGACTTGGGCAGCCAGCGGAAGTCGTCGATGCGCTCGGGCGTCAACTGCGTGCAGTCCGGCACCTTCTCGAACCGATGGGCATAGTCGCCGCAGCGACAGCTCGGGATATCCAGCAGCTCACAGGCGACATTGAGCACCGCCAGGTCGCCGCTCTCCTCATCCTGGAACTTGAGCAGACAGCACTGGCCGCAACCGTCGCAGAGCGCCTCCCACTCCTCGTCGGTGAGCTCCTCCAGATCGAAGCGCTCCCAGAATCGTTCTCTCATGCTCTCTCCTGTCCCTCTTGGGGCCTTGGCAAGGCGCCACTCGCCGGTATTGCCGGCCCGAACTCGCCGTGTCGTTGGGCATCCGGCGGGGGTCAGCGTCTTTCACGCGGCCGCGGGCGCGACCCAGCGAGAGCCGCGCGGCCCCGGGCGCGATACTCGTTTATCGCGCCCGATGCCGCGCGAGGTTTATCGCGCCCGATGCCGCGCGAGGCTAGTAACGTGCCTCGGTCGGGGTGCGGTAGAGGTCGAGCAGATAATCCTCCTTGGCCGGCGGCATCTGCAGGTAGTAGCCCTTCTCGCGGATGGCGGCCATGACATCGGCGGCCTGCGCCCGCCCCATCTTCTTATCCGGGGTGAGGATCAGGGTCATGGCGGATATCGGCCTGCCGAAGTGTCCCAACAGCGCCTCGGGCACCTCGTCGAGCCCCCGGCGCTTGTCCACGTAGAGGTACATCCCCTCCTTGGACGGGCTCTTGAAGATCTCGCAGAGCAGCTTGTCGCCGCGCATCCGGTCGTCGCTCATCGTGATGCCTCCTCGAGGGCCGCGGTCAGGCCCGTCGCCAGTCGCTCCCCGCGCCAGCCGCCGGGCAGGGGCAGCGGCTGCCCCCTCAGGTCGGCACTCACCAGGGCTTCGAGCTCGCGCCGCTTGAGCAGCACTTCGGGCGCGACGCCCAGCGCCTTGGCCTCGGCATTGACCACCGTCTTCAAGGCCTTGAGACGTTTCTTGAACTCGGGCGTCATCGGCGAGAGCGGTGCCGGCGGCAGCGCGTCCTCGTCGACCTTGAGCGCCTCGCGCACCAGCCTCAGCAGGTCGTCGCCCTCGCGCTTGATCAGCCCGGGCTTGAGGTCCTCGACGCGTGCCAGCTCGAAGCGGTTCTCCGGCAGCTGCTCGGCGATGGCGTAGAGCAGACGGTCGGGGACCAGCCAGCCCCGCGGTACATCGCGACGCCGGGCCTCGCCCTCGCGCCAGATGGTCAGGCGCCGATAGGCTTCTACCTGGCGCGGCGAGAGCCGCCAGAGCTGGCGATGACGCAGGTACCATTGACCGTCGGCGGTCTCGCTGCGCGTCGCCTGGGCGACCAGGGCGGCGCAGTCGGCCTCGACCCAGGCCATGCGGCCCTGATGCTCGAGAGAGGCGCGCTGCTGCTCCCAGACCTCGAGCAGGAAGACCACGTCCAGGGCCGCGTAGCGCTGCTGGGACTCCGAGAGCGGGCGCAGCAGCCAATTGGAGCGGGTCTCGTCCTTGGGCAGAGTCTCGCCGGTCCAGTGCTCCACCAGCTTTTGGTAGCCCATCGACGGCACCTCGCCAAGCAGCGACTGGGCGACTTGGGTATCCACCAGGGGGGCTACGGGTACCCCGGCCCAGTGGGCAAAGACCTCGAGGTCCTCGCTCGAGGCGTGCAGCAGCTTCAACGGCCCCTCGGCCAGCAGGCGACGAAAGGCCTCGGTGCATGCCACCTCCTGGGGATCGATCAGGAAAGCCGGGCCGCCGGCGGCGAACTGGATCAGCGCCGGCACCGGATGGAAGGTGTTCTCGCGAAAGAACTCGGTGTCCAGGGCGATGACGTCGGCCGTGGCCACTTCGGCACAGGCAGTGTCCAGGGCGGCGGGGGTATCGATCCAGCGAATCTCGGGGTTCAGGGTCATGCAGGGTTCCGACAGCAGGGGAAAAGGTTCACTCGCCCCGGAAGGGCAGGCGACCGTTGAAGGCGCGGCTCAGGGTACCACCGTCGACGTACTCGAGCTCGCCGCCCATGGGTACGCCATAGGCCAACCGCGAGAGCGAGACGCCCCGTGGCGCTAGCTGGGCGGCAATGTAGTGGGCGGTGGCCTCCCCCTCCACCGTGGGATTGGTGGCCAGCACGATCTCCTCCACCCCTCCCTCGGCGACTCGCGCCTCGAGCTGGTCGAGACCGATGTCCTCGGGGCCGATGCCGTCCAGTGGCGAGAGGTGGCCGTGCAGCACGAAGTAGCGGCCGCGAAAGCCGCCGGCCTCCTCGATGGCCAGCTGGTCGGCGGGAGATTCCACCACGCAGAGCAGGGCCTCATCGCGCCGCGTGCTCTGGCAGATGCCGCAGACCTCTTCCTCGGTCAGTGTGCGGCAGCGCCGGCAATAGCCGACCCGCTCGAGCGCCACGTCCAGCGCCGCCACCAGGCGCCTGCCGCCGTCGCGGTCGCGCTCGAGCAGGTGCATGGCCATGCGCTGGGCGGTCTTGGGGCCGACGCCGGGCAGCACCCGCAGCGACTCCATCAGTCTCTCGATCAGCGGGGAAAAGCTCATGATCGGTCCGTCTCGGCCTGGATCAGAAGGGCATCTTGAAGCCCGGCGGCAGGTTGAAACCGGCGGTGGCCTCCTCCATGCGCGCCTTGGAGTCCGCCTCGACCTTGCGCACCGCGTCGTTTACGGCGGCCGCCAGCAGGTCCTCGAGCAGCTCCTTGTCCTCCTCCATCAGGCTCGGGTCGAGGTCGACCTTGCTGACGTCGTGGCGGCCGTTCATGGTCACCTTAACCATGCCGGCACCCGCCTCGCCCTGGACCTCGGCCTTGGCGACCTCCTCCTGGGCCTTCTGCATCTTCTCCTGCATCTCCTGAGCCTGCTTCATGATGTTGCCCATGCCACCCTTCATCATGGCGAAATCCTCTCGTGGTTGATGTGATCGGTCTCGGCGCGCGGCTCAGCCGCGCGCCTCGGCATCGGCGGGCTTGACCGTGGATTCGATCAGGCGTGCGCCGAAGGCCTGCTGCAACTTCTGTACATGGGGGTCGTGGTTCAAGGCTTCAATCGCCTCGGCATGCCGCTGGGCGGCCAGGCGGTCGGCCTGCTGCCTGGGCGTCTCGACCTCTCGGGGCAGCTCTCCGGGCTCCAGCACCAGGCGACGCTCGATGCCAACGGCCGCCAGCGCCTGGCGGATGCGGGTCACATGGACCTCGGCGTTCATCGCCTCCTGGGAGGGGTCGAGGCGCATCGTGAGCCGCTCGCCGTCGTCGGCCTCGACCACGCAGTGGGCCGCCAGGTTGCGAGTCAGCCCGCCGAGCCCCAGCGCCTCGAAGCGGGCCAGCCAGTCGGCGTGCTCGAAGCGGCCCGCCGGCGCGGCCGGCGCCGTATCCTCGCCCGCCGAGGCGGGCTCGAGGTCGCGGGTCGCCTCGCACGACGGGACAGGCTCGGGGCTCTCGGACGACACGGCCTCGGCAGAGGTCGTCGCGGGCGCGTCCCGGGGCGTGCTCTGCGGCGGCGCCATCTCCGGTGCCATCTCCGGTGATGGGGAGACGGGCTCAGGGGCGGGAGAGACATCTCCGGCCGGCGCGTTTGGCGACTCTTCCGCAGGAGGCGCTGCCTCGGTCGGCGGCGCGGCCTCGGTGGCCGGTGCCGGCTCGCGGGGCGGCTCAGGCGAAGGAGCGGATGCGGCCTCGGGCTCCAGCGAATGGATCGGCTCGGACGCCTGGGGCGGCGCCACCTCGGCCCCTTGTGATGGGGACATCTCGGATGGGGCGGCACGCGACGCCTCGGGCCCCGGCGCCGGATCGCTGCCTGGGTCGCTTGCCGGTCCCGCCCCGTCGCCGCCCGGCTGCCCGCGCAGGGGCAGCGGCGTCTGCGCCGGCCGCGGCACGCCCTGGGGACGGAAGGCCAGCATGCGCAGCAGCGTCATCTCCAGCGCGGTGCGCAGGTCCGGGGCATGCTCCATGTCGCCGCGGCCCTGAATGCCGATCTGGTAGAAGAGCTGGATGTCCTCAGCGGTGAAACGCGCGGCCAACGCCAGTAGCGCGGCGCGGTCGCCGTGACCGTTGTCCACGGCGTCGGGCACCATCTGGGCAATGGCCAGTCGGTGCAGCACGCCGGTGATATCGTCGAGCACCGCGGCGAAGTCGGGCCCCTGTTCGGCCAGGGCCGTCACCTCGGCGAGCAGCCGGGCGGCATCCACCTCGGCCAGCGCCTCGACCAGCGCCAGCACGTGGCGATGATCGAGGGTGCCGAGCATGGCCGCCACGTCGGCATGGTGCACCTCGCCCTGGCCGAAGGCGATGGCCTGGTCGGTGAGACTCATGGCATCGCGCATGGAGCCCTCGGCGGCCTTGCCGAGCAGCCACAGCGCGCTCTCCTCGAAGCTCACCTGCTCGGCCTCGAGCACCGCGGCCAGGTGCCCGACGATGCGCTCCGGCGCCATGTGCTTGAGGGTGAACTGCAGGCAGCGCGACAGCACCGTGGGCGGTAGCTTCTGCGGGTCGGTGGTCGCCAGCAGGAACTTCACATGGGGCGGCGGCTCTTCCAGGGTCTTGAGCAGCGCGTTGAAGCTGCTGGTGGAGAGCATGTGCACCTCGTCGATGAGGTACACCTTGTAACGCCCCTGGGTCGGCGCGTACTGCACGTTATCGAGCAGCTCGCGGGTATCCTCGACCTTGGTGCGCGAGGCGGCGTCGACCTCGATGAGGTCGACGAAGCGTCCCTCGTCGATGGAGCGGCAGCTGTCACATTCACCGCAGGGGGTGGAGGTCACGCCCTCGTCGCCCCGGCCGTTGGCCGTGCAGTTCAGACACTTGGCCAGAATGCGCGCCAGGGTGGTCTTGCCCACGCCGCGGGTGCCGGTGAACAGATAGGCGTGGTGCAGCCGGCCCTGGTCCAGGGCATTGACCAGCGCGCGCTGGACATGCTCCTGGCCGACCAGTTCATGGAAGGTACGCGGTCGCCACTTGCGGGCCAGAACCTGATAGCTCATGCAGCGCGGGATCCTTGCGGTATAGCGAACAGCAGCTGGGTGATGAGGGGCGCCGAGCGGTCGGGTGGTTCGGTTGACCGAGCCCGATGCTCGACGGCAAACGGTCATTCTATCGACCGGGGCGCCCGGCGGAAAGCGGCGCGGATTCAGGCCTCCCGCGCCAGCCCTCCCGCCCCCCAGCGCTGGGCGAACTCCGTGGCCGTCAGCGGCGGGCTCAGGTAGTCGCCCTGATAGGCGGGACAGCCCAGCGAGCGCAGGAACTCGAGCTGGGTCGCGTTCTCCACGCCCTCGGCGATGACGTCAAGCCCCAGGCGTTCGGCGATCGAGAGGATGGCGGCGACGATCGTCTCATCGTCGGCGTCGCCGGGCACGTCGGTGATGAAGGAACGGTCGATCTTCAGGCACTGCACTGGCAGGCGCGTGAGATAGGAGAGCGACGAGTAGCCGGTACCGAAATCGTCCACGGCCAGCTCGACGCCCAGGCGACGCAGTCCGTTCAACCGGTCCAGGCCCTCGTCGGCATGGCCGATTACGAAGCCCTCGGTGATCTCCAACTCCAATCGCGAAGGGGACAGTCCGCTCTGTTCGAGGGCATCACGCACGTCGCCAACGATGTCCCCCTGCACCACCTGCAGCCCCGACAGGTTGACCGCGACGCGCAGGGGCAGCCCGGCCAGTTCCCACTCGCGGGCCTGGCGACAGGCCTCGCCCAGCACCCAGCGGCCGATGAGATGGATCAACCCGGCCTCCTCCGCCAGGGCGATGAAGCGACCCGGCCCGATCACCTCGCCCTCCGGCGTGGTCCAGCGCACCAGCGCCTCGGCTCCGAACACGCGGCTGCCCTCCACCCGCGCCTGGGGCTGGTAGTGCAGTACCAGCTCCTGACGATCCAGGGCCCGACGCAGACCGGTATCCATGGTGAAGCGTTCGCGACTGGCCTCGGCCAGTTCCGGCGTGAAGAACATCCAGGTGTTGCGCTTAAGCGCCTTGGCACCGTACATGGCGGTATCGGCACGCTGGATCAACTCGCCGGCGCGGCGCCCATCGCGGGGATAGACACTGATCCCGATGGAGGCGCCGATGAAGATCTCGTGCGGCCCGATATAGAACGGCTGCAGCAGGGCGTCGATCAGCTTCTGCGCCACCCGGCCGGCATCGGCGGATTCATGCAGGCGCTCCAGCACCAGCACGAACTCGTCGCCCCCCAGGCGCCCCAGGGAGTCCTCGTCTCGCACGGCCCGGCCCAGGCGCCGACCGACCGCCTGCAGCAGCCGGTCGCCCAGCGGGTGCCCGAGGCTGTCGTTGATGTCCTTGAAATGATCCAGATCGAGGAACAGGACCGCCAGGGCTCCCTCGTCCTCCTCGGCGCGCTCCAGCGCCAGGGCGAGCCGCTGGTTGAGATAGGCACGATTGGGCAGGCCGGTCAGCGGATCGAAGTTGGCCGACCGCCTCAGGCGACCGGCCTGATCGGTGATGCGCGACAGCAGCGGGCTGATCACCCGTGCCGTAGCCAGCGCCCCCAACCCCATCAGCAGCACCACCATGATGGCCGGCCAGAGCAGCTTATGGTAGACCACGCCGTAGAAGCTACGGGCGGGAATCTGCACCATCAGCGCCCAGTCGGGCGTGGCCAGCGGCATCTGCACCAGTACCGCCGCCTGCCCCCCCTCGCCATCGCGGGTCAGCTCCGCCTGATCGCTCGCCAGCGCCTCGCGCAGGCGTCCGGCGAGCCGCCCCTCGGGCTCGGCCTTGACCAACGCGCCCTGGGGATCCGCCGCCAGCAGCGCCTGGCCGGGGGGGGCCAGCAGCCACTGTCGTGCGCCCTCACCGAAGCGACTGGCGTCGTGGAGCATGCCGGCGATGTCCTGCGAGCCGAAATAGAGCAGATCGGTGCCGAGGCGCCGGCTGTCCCGAGAGACGATCGGCGTCGTCACCTCCACGAGCATCCCCTCCTCCGCCGGCACCAGGCGCGTCTGGCCTGACGTGTCGGTCACCGCTATCACCGGGCGCGCTTGCGGAACCCGGCCGATGGTCACCAGCGGCTGACCCGCCGCATCCAGCCGAATCAGGCCCACGAGGTCCGGAGACTGCAGCATGGCATCCACCAGCCGCGGCGCCATGAAGGCCGCCAGGGCGTCACGCCCCTCGCCGGTCGCGGCATAGTCCTCCAGGTGGCGCCGCAACTCGGTGCGGCTGGCGATCTGGCGGGCGACATCCCGATAGCGCGCCAGCAGGTGATCGAGGCTCTCCGCCTGGGCCGAGGCGCTGACCAGGGTGATCGTCTCGAGCCCCTGGCGATGAGCGTGGTAGAGCGGCCAGGCCGTCGCCAGCCCGACCAGTGCGCCCGTGCAGAGGATACCGAGCATCGCCAGTGCGACGATGCGACGCTGGGCGCGCTTCATCATCCAGGACGACTCCCCTCAGGGCCCACGGCGCCGAATCCAATCACCGCCGCACGCCGGGCCCCGACGCCGTCGGGCTCTGCCGGAGCATCAAACATGGTTCATCCTCGGTGGCCGGCGCTCTCGCCTTTCCAGTGTGGGCCGGGGTCCGGTAAACGCCAAGCCGGCCGCACCGCACCGGATCTAGCCCCGCGGAAGCGGCTCACGGCCGCTCGAAGCCGCTCAGCACGTTGACCGCATTGATGCCGATCTCCTCCACCGCATAGCCGCCCTCGAGCAGGAAGACCGTGGGCAGCCCGAGGCGTCCCAGCCGCCGGCCCACGTCGCTGAAGTCGTCGCTCGAGAGCGTGAAGGCGCTGATGGGGTCGTGCTCGAAGGCATCGACGCCGAGCGAGACCACCAGCAGCTCGCAGCCGGCCTCGACGATGCGCGCCTTGGCCGCTTCCAGTGCCTCCACCCAGGCAGCATAGCCGGTGCCCGGCGCCATGGGGTAGTTGACGTTGAAGCCCTCGCCCGCCCCTTCTCCGATCTCGTCGGCATGGCCGAGGAAGTGGGGGAAGCAGTGGACAGGATCACCGTGCAGTGAGAGGAAGAGCACGTCGTCCCGGGCGTAGAAGATCTGCTGGGTGCCGTTGCCGTGGTGGAAGTCGATGTCCAGTACCGCCACGCGCGACCTGCCGGCCTCCAGCGCGCGCTGGGCGGCGATGGCCGCATTGTTGAAGAAGCAGTAGCCGCCGAACTGGTCGGTGGCGGCGTGGTGGCCCGGCGGTCGGCACAGGCCGAAGGCCGGCTCGCCGCTGGCCAAGACATGGTCCACCGCCGAGAGCGCGATGTCCTTGCTGGCCATGGCGGCCTCGAAGGTACCCTCGCAGATGGAGGTGTCGGCGCCCAGGGCGTAGTGGCCGAGGCGGCCGTCGATATGCTGCGGGATGACACGCCCCGGCATGGTGCGGGTCGGCCAGATCCAGGCGATCGCCTCGCCCTGGCGACCGGCGGCGACCCAGTCCGCCCAGCAGCGCGCGAGGAACTCGACATAGCCCCGGTCATGGATCGCCAGTACCGGGTCGAGGCCATGCTCGGTCGGCTCGTGCACCGCGCCAAGGCCGCTCTCGAGCACTCGCTTGAGCACCAGATCGACCCGCTCGGGGCATTCGTACGGCGTCACCAGCCGTCCGCCGTCCAGCTCGGTGCGGGCACGACGGCACTTGGTCCGTTCACTGTGAAAGGTCAGCATCGCGATCAGGCATCCTCGTCGGTCAGAAATGGGCAAGCACGCACCGCGGCGGGCCGGGCGTCGTCAGGCGGGGTACTCCCGCAGCAGATCCCGGCCGCTGGCGCGGATGAACTCCAGCGCACGAGCATGCTTCCAGTCCTCGCGATACACCAGCCCGAAGCTGAAATCGATCGACGGGGTGAAGGGCAACACCACCACCTCGTCGCGCCCGACGAGCTGATCGGTGGCGGTGATCGGGTTCATCACGCTGATCCCGACCCCGTTGGCGACCAGCGAGGTGATGGCCCCGATGTTGGCTTCGGTCTTGCCGGCGATATGAATGCCGTGGGCGGTGGCCAGGTGGAGCAGCGGATCGGCACCCACGTTGGGTTGGTTGCCGATCACCAGGAACTGGTCCCTGAGGTCGGTGATGCTCACCTCGTCCCGGCCGCTCAGGGGGTGCTGTCTGGGCACCAGGCAGCGGGCCTGGGTGGTCAGCCACTCCTCGACGCGCAGCACCCGAGAGCTGACCGGCAGCGTCACGAAGCCGATATCGGCATGGCCGGACTCCACCTCGCGCAGCACCTCGTGGCTCGACATCATGTCGAAGCTGATGCTGAAGCCGCGATTGTCCTCCAGCAGCGTGGCGATCAGACGCGGCACGAAGCCGAAGGCCAACCCCGGGATGGCGGCGATGCGCAGCCGCGAGGTGCCGAACTCCTTGAGCGCCAGCACGCTGTGGCGCAGCTCCTCGATGTTGCCCATCAGCCGCAGGATCTCCTCGTAGAGCTCCCGCGCCTCGGGCGTGGCGACCAGCCGATTCTTCTCGCGCAGGAACAGCTCGAGCCCGAGGTTCTGCTCGAGCTGGGAGAGCGAGCGGCTGACGCCCGACTGGGTGATGCCGAGCGTCCGCGCCGCCTGCGAGGCGCTGCCCGCCTCGAACAGCGTCTTGAAGATGGCGAGCGCCTTGAGCGAATGGATGTTGATGTCAGGCATGATCGAAAGTCATCGAATTCGGTAAAAACATCATATCTTGAAATAGATTATCGCGGCTACCTAGACTGACAGCCATCCGAACAACACCACCACAACGGATCGACACGATGACGTCCTCCCCCCTCTTCTATCAGGCCGGTCCCACGATGCCGGAAGTCAGCCACGGCGATGGCGTATTCCTGTGGGACACCGACGGCAAGGAGTACCTCGACGGCTGCTCCGGCGCCATCTCCTGCAACCTCGGCCATGGTCGCGAGGACCTGCGCGACGCCATGCTGGCCCAGCTCGACCGCGTCGCCTTCACCTACCGCACCCAGTTCGAGAACGCCCCGGCCGTGGCGCTGGCCGAGGCGCTGGTCGAGATGACCGAGGGCGCGCTCGAGAAGGTGTTCTTCGTCTCCAGCGGCTCCGAGGCGGTGGAATCCGCCCTCAAGCTGGCCCGCCAGTACTTCGTGGCCAGTGGCGAGTCCCGTCGTCGCCATTTCGTGTCGCTGCGCCCCTCCTATCACGGCAGTACGCTCGGCGCGCTGGGCGTCACCGGCTACCAGCCCCTGGAGGCGCCCTTCGCCGACATCACCGCAGGCTCGCTGAAGGTGCCCGGCCCGGACTTCTATCGCCAGCGGGACGGCGACTGCGACGCCCACATCCGCCGCGTGCTCGCCGAGACCCGCGAGACGATCGAGGCGGCCGGCGGCGAGAGCGTCATCGCCATCGTGCTCGAGCCCGTCGGCGGCGCCAGCACCGGCGCCCGCCTGGTCGACCGGGCCTATCTCGAGGGCCTGCGCGCGCTATGCGACGAGTTCGGTTGCCTGCTGATCTTCGACGAGGTGCTGTGTGGCATCGGCCGCACCGGCCGCTGGTTCGCCTACCAGCAGTGGGGCGTGACGCCGGACCTGCTGATCACCGCCAAGGGGCTGGGGGCCGGCTACTACCCGGTGGGAGCGCTGCTGGCCCGCGAGGAGATCGTCGAGACGGTGATGGCCGCCGGCGGCTTTCAACACGGCCACACCTACGCCGGCAACCCGCTGGCCTGCGCCACGGGCCTGGCCGCCGTCGAGGCGATCCGCCGCGAGGGGCTGCTCGACAACGTGCGCGCCCGCGGCGAGCAGCTAAAGCGCGGCCTCGAGGCACTCCAGGCACGCCACGCCTGGATCGGCGACGTGCGCGGCCTGGGGCTCTTGTGGGGCGTGGAGCTGGTCATGGACCCGGCCGAGCAGACGCCCTTCCCCGCCGAGGCCAACCTCTTCGCCCGGGTGACGGCACTGGCCAGGGAGGAGGGGCTGCTGATCTATCCCCGGCGCACCCTGAACGGCCTGTGTGGCGATCACTTCCTGGTCAGCCCGCCCTTCACCATCAGCGAAGGCGAGACCGACCTGCTGCTCGAGCGGCTCGCCCGCGCCCTGGACCGGCTCGACCATGAGGTGGTGACTCCGCTGTTCGACGACGCCAGCGCCATCCCCGCTCACGGCATCACAGGCTGAGACTCATGACACTGCTCAACCAGAAACACGCCACGCTCGAGGCGGCCATCGCCGAGATCCCCGACGGGGCCTCGATCATGGTCGGCGGCTTCGGCTCGCCGGGCACGCCCTTCGCACTGCTCGACGAGCTGCTGGCCCAGGGCCAGACGCGCCTGACGCTGATCAAGAACGACGCCAACGAGCCGGACATCGGCATCGGCCGGCTGATCCGCGCCGGCCGCGTCGACAAGCTGATCACCTCGCACATCGGCCTCAACCGGATCGCCATCGAGGAGATGAACCGGGGCCGGCTGGCGGTGGAGATGCACCCCCAGGGGCTGCTGGCGGAGAAGATCCGCTGCGCCGGCGCCGGCCACTACGGCTTCCTGACCGATATCGGGCTCGGCACCGAGGTCGCCGAGGGGCGCCGCGAGATCGAGTGCGACGGCCGGACCTGGGCGATCGAGCCGGCCATCCACGCCGACGTCGCCCTGGTCCATGCCGACCTGGCCGATGCCTACGGCAACCTCGTCTACCGCGGCACCGCGATCAACTTCAACCCGCTGATGGCCATGGCCGCCGACCGCGTGATCGCCCAGGCCTTCCGCGTCGAGGCTCCCGGCCAGCTGGCGCCGGCGAGCATCCATACGCCCTGCGCCTTCGTCAGCCACATCGTCGAGGTCGATCCCGCCACCAGCGAACAGGGGAGGCGCGCCCATGCCGTCTGACCAGGAAAGGATCCTCGCCCGCGCGGCCCGTGAGGTGGTCCCCGGCCAGATCGTCAACCTCGGTATCGGCCTGCCCACCCGGCTGTTCCACTACCTGCCGCCGGAAATGGAAGTGCTGGTCCACTCCGAGAACGGCGTGCTGGGCTGCCAGCCCCTCGATCACGACGCCGCACCCGACCTCGAGATGATCGACTCGGGCGGGGCTTACATCGGCGCGCGCCCCGGCGCCAGCGTCTTCGACAGCGCCCTCTCCTTCGCGATGATCCGCCGCAGCCGGGTCGACGTCACCTTCATGGGCGCCTTCGAGGTCGACCAGCAGGGCAACCTCGCCAACTGGAAGATCCCCGGCAAGTTCTCGCCGGGCATCGGCGGCGCCATGGAGCTTGCCCAGAAGGTCGAGACCCTGGTGGTGCTCTGCTCGCACAACGACAAGCACGGCAACCCCAAGATCCTCAAACGCTGCCGCCTGCCGCTGACGGCGCCGCGCTGCGTCACCCGGATCATCACCGAGAAGGCGGTGATGCAGGTGACCGACGCGGGCCTCGAGGTGCTGGACATCGCCGAGGGGCTCGACGTGGCCACGCTGCGCGCGGCCACCGAGGCCGACCTGATCATCGACGACGACCGGCTGGGGAGATTCTGATGCTCGACGCCACGGAAGAACGCATCCTCGCGCGCTGCGAGGCGCTGATGGACACCACCCTCGACCTGACCCGGGACCTGGTGCGCGGCTACAGCGTGCTCGGCCAGGAGCGCGGGGCGCTCGACACCATGGAGCGCTGGCTCGAGCGCCTGGAGCTGCCGGCCGAGCGCGTCGGCCTCGATGCGCCGGGCTTCGCCGACCATCCCCACCGGGCGCCGGCCGCCTGGTCGAGCGAGGGGCGCTACAACCTGGTCAGCCGGCTCAATCCCCAGAGCGACGAGCCCCACCTGGTGCTCAACGGCCACCTGGACGTGGTGCCCGCCGAGCCCACCGACATGTGGACGCGCCCACCCTGGGAGCCCTGGGAGCAGGACGGCTGGCTGTATGGCCGCGGCGCCGGGGACATGAAGGCGGGCATCGCCGCCATGGTGATGGCCGTGCAGGCGGTGCGCGAGGCCGGCGTGGCCATCGACTTCCCGCTGACCCTGCAGACGGTGATCGAGGAGGAGTGCACCGGCAACGGCGCCCTGGCCTGCCTGCACCAGGGCTACAGCGGGGACTTCGTGCTGATACCCGAGCCCTTCGGCGCGCAGATCTACAGCGGCCAGGTGGGCGTGCTGTGGTTTCGCATGCGCCTCGACGGCGTGCCGGCCCACGTGCTCGACCCCCGCGCCGGCCGCAACGCCATCGAGACCCTGCAGGGCTATCTGCCGGCGTTCAAGGCGCTGGAGAAAGAGATCAACGCCCTGCCCCGTCCCGCGCCCTATGAGGCGCTGGAGCACCCCTTCAACCTCAGCATCGGCAAGATCGAGGGCGGCAACTGGGCCTCCAGCGTGCCGGCCCATGCCCTGCTCGAGGGACGCGTCGGCTTCCCGCCGGGCATGAGTGCCGACGAGATCATGGCGCGTGTTCGTCGGGTCATCGCCGACCATCACCAGGCAATGGACGACGGCTCGCCCGCGCCCCGGGTCGAGTTCCACGGCTTCCGCTCCGAGGGCCACCTGGTCGACCTCGATACGCCGGGGATCCGCCTGCTGTCGCGCTGCCACGAGGACCTCGCCGGCGCACCGCCGGGCCACTACCTCTCGACCTGCACCACCGACCTGCGCGCCTTCCATGTCGCGGGCGGCATCAACGGCACCTGCTATGGCCCGGTCGCCCAGCGCATCCACGGCGTCGACGAGTGCGTCGAGATCGACTCCATCCGCCGAGTGCTGACCACCTACGCCCTGTTCATTCACCGCTGGGCCAGCGGCGACGCCACCCCGAGGAGCGCCTCATGAACGACGCCTATCTCGTCGACTATGCGCGCAGCGCCTTCACCCGCGCCCATCCCCGCAAGCCCGAGATCGACGCCTGGTCGGGCCAGCGCGGCGACGCCCTGCTGGCCCGGGTGATCGATACGCTGCTGAGCCGCCGCGGGATCGAGGGCGAGCGCATCGAGGACCTGAGCGTCGGTTGCGCGCTGCCGGTCAAGGAGCAGTGGAGCTTCGGCGGGCGCTATCCCCAGTGGCTCTCGATGCTGGGGGCGAGCTGCGCCTCGCGCCAGATCGACCAGCAGTGCGGCTCGAGCCTGGCGGCCCTGCGCGGCACCGTGCGCGAGATCCAGGTCGGGGCGATCGAGGCCGGCGTAGCCGGCGGCTTCGAGAACATGTCGCGGGTGCCGATGGGGCCGAGCCTCTTCCAGGAGGGGGTGCTGACGATCCCCGAGGCCCTGGAGGGCAGCGACGGCCTCGACCTGAGCGTGGCCATGAACATGGGGCTGACCGCCGAGCGCCTGGCCCGGGAGAGCGGGATAACCCGGGAGGCCATGGACGCCTTCGCCCTGCGCTCCCACCAGCGCGCCGCCCGGGCCGAATCGGCCGGCTGGTTCGAGGGCGAACGCCTGGCGCTGGCCAACCCGGCCGGCGAGACGGTCGCCACCGACGCCAACATCCGCCCCGACACCAGCCTGGAACGCCTGGCCGGCCTCGATCCGGCCTTCGTCGAGGGCGGCCGGATCACCGCCGGTAACAGCTCGCCGCTGACCTCCGGCGCCGGCGCGGCGCTGGTGATGTCCGAGGCCGGCCTGGCCCGCCACGGCCTCTCGCCCCTGGCGCGGGTGGTCGCGGTGGTCGACGTCGGCGTGACGCCGGAGCGCATGGGCGCCGGGGCGGCCAAGGCGATCGCCCGGGCGCTGACCGCCACCGGCCTGCATGTCGATGACATCGACGCCTGGGAGATCAACGAAGCCTTCAGCGCCGTGCCGCTCTACGCCATGGATTTGCTGGGCCTCGATCCCGAGCGCGTCAATGTCTACGGCGGCGCCCTGGCACTGGGCCATCCGCTGGGGGCCACCGGCATCCGGCTGGCCGGCACCCTGGCCCGCCTCCTGCAGCATCGGCAGGGGCGCTACGGCTGCGCCGCCGCCTGCATCGGCGGCGGCCAGGGGATCGCGATGATCCTCGAGCGCGCATGACCCTAAAGGCACGGCGTCCTGCGCCGGATGTTCCCCCACCACATCAGGAGGACATGGCGGTACCAGCCATCGATCACGTCGATAACGCAATCCCGCAGCCCCAAATCTGAATCACCTTATAAACTGATAACGGCAACCCACCACAGGCAGGCATCAACATGACAAATCACAACAAGCCTTTCTCTCGTTCCCTCATGGGCGCCCTGGCGCTGCTCGGCGCCCTCTCCCTGGCCAGCGTGCCGGCCCAGGCCCGGGATCTGCCCGAGATCCGGGAGGATGTCTTCCAGGTCGCCAATTCCGGCGCCTACCCGCCCTTCAGCTTCGTCAACACGGAGGGTGAGGTGGTCGGCTTCGACGTGGATATCGCCGAGGCTCTGGCGGACAAGATGGGCGTCGAGGTCAATATCCAGACCTCTCCCTGGAACGGCATCGTCGCCGCCCTGGCGGGCGGCCGCTTCGACGCCTGCATCTGCAGCATGAGCGCCACCGAGGAGCGCCGGAAGGCCGTCGACTTTACCGACCCCTACTACCGCTCGGGGCTCTCCATCTGGGTGCAGGAAGAGACCGATGACGTCTCAAGCATCGCCGACTTCGAGGGCAAGCGCGTGGGCTCGACGCTCGGCGAGACCGGCAACCAGTGGGCCACCGAGCAGGCCGACGGGCGCTGGCGCAACCAGACCTTCCAGGGGCTGCCCGACATGCTCAATGCCCTCACCACCGGTCGCATCGACGTGATGGTCGCCGATGACATTCCCGTCTATGTCGCGCTCAACGAGGACGATATCGCCATCAAGCAGGTCGACGTGGGCGACCTGCCTCGCTTCCCGGCCGCCATCGCCGTCCAGAAAGGCTCCCCGCAGCTCAAGGAGGCCCTCAACGAGGCGCTGGCCGAGATCAAGGCGGATGGCACCTACCAGGAGATCGTCGACAAGTGGATCGGCGCAGGCGTCGAATTCAACTGATGGTATCGACACAGCAGGGCACACGCCCTGCTGCCCTCCACCCTTCCTGACAACACGACAATAGGAAAGAAGGGATCATGGACTTCGATCTGATGATCGACATCACGCCGCTGCTGGTGAAGGCGGCGTGGGTCACCGTGGACATTTCCGCGCGCGCGCTGTTCTTCGGCTTCATCATCGCCTCGGCGCTGGTGGCCATGCGCACCTCGCGCATCCCCCCCGTCCGCTGGTTCGCCCGTGCCTATATCAGCGTGGTGCGCGGTACGCCCTATTTCGTGCAGCTGCTGCTGGTCTTCTACGGCGGGCCCGCCGTCGGCCTGCGCCTGGACCCCTTCACCTGTGGTGTGGTGGTCGGCGCCTTCAATATCGGCGCCTACATGAGCGAGGCCATTCGCGGCGCCATCGAGTCGGTGGACAGTGGCCAGAACGAGGCATCGCGCTCCCTGGGCTTCGGTCGCCTACAGACCCTGCAGCACATCATCCTGCCCCAGGCAGCCGGCCTGATGATCCGCTCGGTGGGCGTCCTGGCCATCATCCTGGTCAAGAACTCGTCGCTGGTCTCCATCATCTCGGTGATCGAGCTGACCTATCAGGCCCAGCGACTGATCGGCTCCACCTACAAGCCCCTGGAAGTCTTCACGCTCAGCGCCCTGATGTACATCGTCATCATCTACGCGGTCATGGGCATCGTGGAGTTTCTCTACCGTCGGGCCACACGCTACGCCTTCCTGTAACCCTTACCGGGCGTCTTACCGGGCCACAACCACCAGGATAGCCCCATGGAATTCGACTTCAGTCCCGTCATCGATTACCTGCCCACGCTGCTTCAGGGCGTCGGCGTCACCCTGCTGATCGGCCTGGCCGTCGCCGTGATGTCGGTGGTGGGTGGCCAGATCGTGGCGGTCATCACCCTGTATACCCGCAAGATGGTGAACTGGCCGCTGCGCTTCTTCATCTGGCTGTTCATGACCACGCCGCTGCTGCTGCAGCTCTACTTTCTCTACTTCGGCCTCGGCGAGCTGATCCTGATACCGGCCATCGTGGTCGGGGTGCTGGGCCTGGGCTTTCACTACATGGCCTACAACGCCGACATCTTCATCGCCACCATCAAGTCGGTATCGAGTGGCCAGTACGAGGCCTCGCGCTCGCTGGGCTTCGGGCATCTGAGGACGCTGTTCTACGTGATCCTCCCCCAGGCCTTCTATCGGGCCCTGCCCCAGCTGAGCAACAACATGATCATCATGGTCAAGGATATCTCGGTGCTCTCCGCCATCGGCATCGGCGAGATGGTGTATGTCTCGCAGTACGCCATCAGCGTGACCTTCCGCCCCTTCGAGTTCTACATCACCATCGCCGTCATCTACTACCTGATCAACCTGATGATGGAAGCCGGCCAGACGTGGATCGAACGTCGCGCCGCCTATCGCCGCTAACGAGGACGTCATATGACTCAATCAACAGAGCCCCCGATGGTCGAGCTCAAGGGGGTCAAGAAACGCTTCGGTGACCTGGAAGTGCTCAAGGGCATCGACCTGAGGGTCGACCGCGGCAGGATCATCTCCATCATCGGCCCATCAGGCTCGGGCAAGAGCACCCTGCTGCGCTCCATCAACAACCTGGAGGTGATCGATGAGGGCATCATTCTGCTGGATGGTGTTCAGGTCAATCGTCCCGATCTGAAGGGCCTGGCCTTCGAGAGGCACATCAACCATATCCGCCAGAACATGGGCATGGTGTTTCAGCACTTCAACCTATTTCCCCACCTCTCGACATTGGAAAACGTGACCCTGGCGCCCAGAAAGCTCAAGGGCATGAGCGCCGGCAGCGCCCGCAAACTCGGCATGGAACTGCTCGATCGCGTGGGCCTGGCGGACAAAGCGACGTCCTACCCCAGCTCCCTCTCCGGGGGCCAGAAACAGCGGGTGGCCATCGCCAGGGCGCTGGCCATGCAGCCCAAGGTGATGCTCTTCGACGAGGCCACCTCGGCGCTCGATCCCGAGCTGGTCGAGGAGGTAAACCGGGTCATGAAGGGGCTGGCCGAGGAGCATATGACCATGCTGATCGTTACCCACGAGATGGCCTTCGCGCGCGACGTGTCCGATTGGGCGATGTTCATGGATGGCGGCGTGGTGGTCGAGGCCAATACCCCTGACCACCTGTTCAGCCATCCCGAGCAGGAGCGCACCCAACACTTCCTGCGTAAACACCTGGGCGCACACGCCTGAGGCGGCACCCGACCCAGCCGCGAATCGTCAGCGATCCGCTCACGTCGGTCACGGTATCGGCCAACAACAATCCCCCTCGGAGGAGCAATACCTTGCACCATTCAACCACCCAGGATTCATCCATACGTCCCTCGTTCCTGGGGGCCGCGAGTTGCATCGGCTTTCTATGCTTCATGATGTTCGCCCAGATCTTCCTCCTCGGTGAAGACTGGGTCACCCATATCTCGCTGATCTTCGCCATCATGGTCACTGCCATCATCGCCATGCTGTCGGGTTTCAGCTGGCACGACATCCAGAAGGGCATCCTCTACGGCTGCGAGATCGCCATGCTGCCGATGCTGATCCTGATGATGGTCGGAGTGCTGGTCGCCAGCTGGATCGCCTCGGGCACCATTCCCTCGCTGGTCTACTACGGCCTACAGCTGATCAATCCGACCTACTTCCTGTTCACCGCGGTGATCGTGTGTGCCATCGCCTCGCTGGTCACGGGCAGCTCCTGGACCACCGCCGCGACCTTCGGCGTCGCCTTCATGGGCATCGGCACGGGCCTCGACGTCCCCCCCGCCATGACCGCGGGTGCCGTGATCTCGGGCGCCATCTTCGGCGACAAGATCTCGCCGGTCTCCGACTCCACCAACCTGGCCGCGGGAGTCGCCGAGGCGGATCTCTTCGACCACATCCGCTCGATGCTCTACACCACCGGTCCCGCCCTGATCATTTCGGCGGTGCTGTTCTTCGTCATCGGCATGGGCTTCGACGGCAGCAGCGTCGACACCTCCCGCACCGACCGGCTGCTGGCCGGCATACAGGAGAACTACTCGGTCGGCCTGCTCGCCTTCCTGCCGCCCCTGGTCGTGCTCATGCTGGCCTATCGTCGCGTCAGCGCCCTGGCCGTCATGGTGATCGGCAGCCTGGTCGGGGCCGCCATGGCGGTTGCCATCCAGGGCGTGGCGATCGGCGACATGATGAACTTCATGAACTATGGCTATGTCTCGGAGACCGGGATCGAGTCGGTGGACAGCCTGCTCAGCCGCGGCGGCCTGCAGGAGATGATGTGGACGATCTCGCTGGGCTTCATCGGCCTCAGCCTCGGTGGCCTGCTGGAAAAGACCCACATGCTCGAGGTGCTGCTCGAGAAGATGGGCCGGCTGGTGAGCCACTCGCGGGGGCTGATCGTGACCCACGTCGTCGCCTCGCTGGCCACCAATCTGTTCTCCGCGAGCCAGTACATCGCCATCATCATTCCCGGACGCATGCTGGTGCCGGCCTATCGCAAGCTCAAGATCCTGCCGTCGGTGTGCTCGCGCACCTGCGAGGATTCCGCCACCGTGACCTCGCCATTGGTGCCCTGGGGCCTGGGCGGCGCCTACTACATGGGCGTGCTGGACGTGTCGGCCTGGGACTACATGGGCTGGACCTTCCTGGCCATCATCACCCCGGTGATCGCCGTCCTCTATGCCATGTTCAACCTCTTCATCTGGCGTGAGGGGGAGCGCAACGAGGTCAACACCTATCGCGAGCCACAGGTTCAAGCCGGCTGAGCGCAGCCCGGCTGAGTGCAACCAGAGCCACCTGCGCGCCACGCCAAGGGGGCGCCGTGTTCGACACGGCGCCCCCTTCGACTTCCTATGGCGACTGCTCCGGTTACTCGACTCGCTCCCGGCGGAAAACGTCGCGACGGCGCCTAGCTCGCCGACAGCGCCTGACGCTCGAGTTCCTGCCTCATGCCGTCGTCCAGTCCCAAGGCGCCGCCCAGCTGATCGAGCCAGGCGCGCTCCATGGGGTTCTGTTCGTCGATCACCGCCACGCTGATCAGGTACATCTCCCGCGCCGCCTGGGGCGAGTCCGCCTGACGGGCCAGGGCCTCGGCGTCCAGCGGCGCCGATAGCTGTTGCTCCACCCAGTCGTGAAGCTCGGCGTCGGCGCCCATGGCATCGATCTGTTCGGTCAACAGGGCGCGCTCGCGGTCGTCGATGTGGCCATCGGCGCGCGCCGCCATGATCACGGCCTGCAGCAGTTCCAGGCTGCGCTGTTCCTGGGAGACACCTTCGAGGCGCTCCATGGGGCGCCCCTCCTTGGCCTCGCTGCCTGCCGAGTCGCCTCGGGCGTTCTGCCAGGCCTTCCAGGCCAGCGCGCCGACGCCGGCGATGGCCCCATATTTCAGCGCCTTGCCGCCCATCTTGCGGCCGCGCTTGGAGCCGACCAGCAGCCCCAGGGCCCCACCCCCGAGCAGGCTCTTCATGTCGACGCCACTCCCTTGCGCTTTACCAACGGCGCCCTGTGATCCGCTGCCAGCATCCGGTGCCCCACCGCCGCTGCCAAGTACCGAGGAGACCCGGTTCACCATGCTCTGGACGTCCAGGCCACCGGCGCCCTTCTGACTGCTGCTGGCCTGTTTCATGACCTGCTCGAGAATGCTCTTGGCGTTCATGTCGCGCTCCTTGTGAAAACCGCAAGGGTTTCGATAGGCAGAGTCGCGATAGGTTTCGCGGCCGGCCGGCTCTTTTGCCGGGACATCATGCAAGACATCGGTAAGCGACCGGACATCACCGCCGGCATATGATCCGGCGGTGATGCCCGAACGCTTACGGTATTGCAAAAATAAATGTCTTGTGCTCCACCGGTCAATGTAACAGTGGTTGATAAGACCTCAGCAGCGGTCTTGTAGCCCAGTGTTTTTCTGGGGCGCTCGTTTAGCCGCATGGCCACCTGATCAAGGTCTTGATGAGTGAACGTGGATAAACCCATTCCCTTTGGCCTGATCAAGGTCTTGCTGAGTGTAGTGGCCAAAAATACTTGACCACTACATTCAGCAGGCCATCTTCGCGGCGTTGGTGAAATATCCGGGCTAGCCCACCGCGAGGAACGGCAGATGCTGACTCGGTTCGGTGACGGCTATCGAGCCTATCAGCGGCGGGTACCGATGTTTATTCCTCGCTGGGGGCAGGGGCGGAAGCTAGCGGGTACCTCAAGCAATACGCGCGATGAACCGGGGGTTCACTGACATCCAGGATTCACACATCAACACACGCGGACGGCGTTGATTCCATGCCACTGAAAATATCGAAAGTTGACCGCAATCAAGAGCCGCATGCTTTCACCTCATATTATCTTGACCCTTGGGTTGCCCATAGGTTTTAGCTTTATATCAGGATGATTCAACTTGAAAGGAGATCCGACCATGTGGGACGACATGATGGCGCATATGGGGAGTTACGGCTGGGGACATATGCTCTTCGGCGGGCTCATGATGGTGTTGTTCTGGGGCGCCGTCATTGCCTTGGCCGTCCCCTTGGTGCGTGGCCTGACCCGAGGCCGGGGCGAGACCATGTCACAACGGCGGTCAACGGCCCTGGACCTTCTGCAAGAACGCTACGCCCGGGGAGAAATCGACCGCGAGGAGTACGAGCAACGCAGGCGCGATCTGCGGCATTGACGACGCTCCATAGGCGCCACGGCGTTCCTCGCTCGCGGGAAGGAAGACCCTGAGATACCCCCAAGCCAACGAAGGTAACGGAGACGACTTCATGACCCAGCAGCACATCAAGCGGCGTGAGCACTCGCATCACGGTAAACTGCAGGAAGGCACCGATGCCGGCGCCATGAACGCCAGCGATCAAGGGTCTTCCCAGTACACCTGCCCGATGCACCCGGAGGTCGTCTCCGATCAGCCAGGTGATTGCCCGACGTGCGGCATGCATCTCGTGCCTGTGGGAAGCGACGACGCTCAGGCGCATGACGACCAGGGCCATGGCGAGTGTTACGGACATGGTCATCACGCCGGCCATGGGGCCTCCGCGTCGGTACACGGCGGCAAATACGACAAGGTGCCGGCCGGGCATGCCGGCGCCGTCTACACCTGCCCCATGCACCCCGAGGTGCGCCAGACCAAGCCCGGCTCATGCCCGCTGTGCGGCATGGGGCTGGAGCTTGAGTCAGCGGCGCTCGGCGATGAAGGGCCGAATCCCGAACTGGTCGATTTCAGCCGACGCTTCTGGGTCGCGGCCGTGCTCACGCTTCCGGTCCTGATTCTGACGATGAGCCCCTACCTGGGCTTCGGGGCCCTTCGCGACTTCTTCGGTGAACGCAATGCGATGTGGATCGAGCTGGTGCTCAGCACGCCGGTAATCCTCTGGTCGGGCTGGCCGTTCTTCGTGCGCGGCGTTAATTCCTTCCGCACCATGAACCTCAACATGTTCAGCCTAATCGGCATGGGGGTCGGCGCGGCCTATCTCTTCTCGATCGTCGCAGTGCTGGTGCCGGGCATCTTCCCCGAGGGTTTCCGCCGGGAAGACGGCACCGTCGGCGTCTATTTCGAGGCCGCAGCGGTGATCGTGACCCTGGTCCTGCTGGGCCAGGTGATGGAGCTCAAGGCCCGCGAAGGCACCGGCAAGGCGATCCGCGCGCTGATGGACATGGCGGCCAAGACCGCGCGGATCATCCGGCCCGACGGCAGCGAAGAGGAGGTGGCGCTGGAAGACGTGCAGGTGGGCGACCGTCTGCGGGTGCGTCCCGGCGACAAGGTGCCGGTGGACGGCATGGTCGTCGAGGGTCGCTCCTCGATCGACGAGTCGATGATCTCGGGCGAGCCGGTGCCTGTGGAAAAAGTCAAGGACGACAGGGTCACTGGGGCCACGATTAACGGCACGGGCAGTCTGGTCATGGAAGCCACCCGCGTCGGCGCCGATACCATGCTCAGCCAGATCGTCGAGATGGTGGCCGCCGCCCAGCGCAGCCGCGCACCGATCCAGAAATTCGCCGATAAGGTGGCGGGCACGTTCGTCCCCGCGGTCATCGGCGTCGCCATTCTCTCCTTCATTAGCTGGGCGATCTGGGGTCCGGCGCCGGCGCTGTCCTATGCGCTGGTCTCGGCGGTGGCGGTGCTGATCATCGCCTGCCCCTGTGCGCTGGGCCTGGCCACGCCGATGTCGATCATGACGGCCACCGGGCGCGGCGCGCAGGCCGGCGTACTGATCAAGAATGCCGAGGCGCTGGAACGCTTCGCCAAGGTCGATACGCTGATGGTCGACAAGACAGGCACCCTGACCGAAGGCAAGCCGAAGCTGGTGGCGGTGCTGCCCGAGGAAGGGCATGACGAGGCCGAGGTGTTGCGCCTGGCGGCCAGCCTCGAGAAAGGCTCCGAGCACCCACTGGCCGAGGCCATCGTCGCCGGCGCCGAGGAGCGCGGCGTATCCCTCGCCGATGCCACCGATTTCGAGGCCGTGACCGGCATGGGCGTCAAGGGGGTCGTGGACAGCAAGTCGGTGGCCCTCGGCAACGCCAAGCTGATGGCCGAACTGGGCCTCGATGGCGGCCGGATCTCCGAGACCGCGAACGCCCGCCGCGATGAAGGCGAAACGGTGATGTTCGTCGTGCTCGACGGCGCCATCGCCGGCCTGGTCAGCGTGGCCGACCCGGTGAAGGAGACCACCCCCGATGCACTGAAGGCGCTGCACCGGCTGGGCTTCCGCATCATCATGGCCACCGGCGACAACGAGCGGACGGCCAAGGCGGTGGCCGGGCGACTGGGCATCGACGAGATCCGCGCCGATGTCATGCCGGAGGACAAGGCCCGCATCATCCGCGAATTGCAAGAACAAGGCCGCAAGGTAGCAATGGCGGGCGACGGAGTGAACGACGCCCCTGCCCTGGCCCAGGCCGATGTGGGCATCGCCATGGGCACCGGCGCCGACGTGGCGATCGAAAGCGCCGGCTTCACGCTGGTCAAGGGCAACCTCGACGGCATCGTCCGTGCCCGCAAGCTGTCGCTGGCCACCATGCGCAACATCAAGCAGAACCTGTTCTTCGCACTGGTCTACAACGGAGCCGGGGTACCGATCGCCGCCGGCATCCTCTATCCGTTCCTCGGCATCCTGATCGGGCCGATGTTCGCCGCCTTCGCGATGAGCGCGTCCTCGCTGTCGGTGGTGATGAATTCGCTGCGCCTGCGTCGGGTGAGGATCTGATCATGACCGACCACAACCACTGGCTGGATAGACGGCCGAGCAGGGGAAGCTTCTGGCTGATGGTGGCGATCGCCCTGGCGGTGATGGGCTTCCTGCTCTGGGAGGAGCACAAGGTGCACCTGCTCGGCGCCCTGCCCTGGTTGATCCTGCTCGCCTGTCCGCTGATGCATGTGTTCATGCACGGCGGACATGGAGGCCATGGTGGACACGGAGGTCATGACGGGCATGACGACCACAAGGGAGGACGCGATGAGTAGCGAGTCGCCGGGACTGGCGCTCGCTCGGGGCCTTCAGCACCTTGCTAGTGGCGCTGTTCACTGAGATGTACGGCTTCCCGCGACCCTCTACTTCGGCGCGGCCTGGCAGGCGTATGCGGCCCGCACGCCACGCTTCATTCCACGCCTGAGGGTGGCGGGTCCGAGTGGCTGGCGCCTGTAAGGGCCATCTCCGGGAGGCGGTGACCGCGATGACCACATTGGCACAGCAGGGGGCCGAGGAACGCACGGCAGGGCTGGTGACCGTCGGCGCCATGGTCGTGGCGCTGATGCTTGCCAACTCGCCACTGAGCGACTTCTACCAACTGGTGCACCATACCCCCGTGTCGGTGCAGGTCGGTACCCTGAGCATCGACAAGCCGTTGATCCTGTGGATCAACGACGGACTAATGGTGTTCTTCTTCCTGCTGATGGGCGTCGAACTCAAGCGCGAGATGCTCGGTGGCCTGCTGGGCTCGGCCCGCCAGGGCGTGTTGGCCACCTCGGTCGTCGCGGCGCTGGTCGGCGGTGCGGTGCTGGCGGTAACACTGCCCCACTCGGCAACACCGCGATCCGAGTCCCGGAGACAGTCATGAAACGCAGACGTTTTCTCGTCGGCGCGACCGTGGTGGTCGCCGACGTCTGGCCGGACGGCTACTTCTGCCCCTGCCACGGCTCCCGATTCGACTTCGCCGGACGCATGTTCAAGGCGGTGCCGGCCCCGATCAATCTGGAGGTCCCGCCGTACCGCTTCCTGTCCGATATCCGGATCGAGACCGGCGTCGACCCCGAACCATCGACATCCTGATCACAGAGGTAATGCTCCATGACCACCAAGACAGCAACCACCAAGGTTCCCTCGGCTCGCCACGCCCCGAGCAAGCGCCAAGCTACCGCTCCGCAAGAGTCCACGGATCAAGGGAGTCCATCCAGCCCCCAACCAGCCACCGCCCTGAGCCCCCCAGCAGCGGAGCTGCTCACCTATCAGCTCGACCTGTGGCGCCGCGGCGTGCGGTACCTGGACACGCTGCGTGAGCGCGCGGACAACATGCTCGAACACGAGCGAGCCGGCAAGCCTCCGCTGCTCGACTTCGACTACGAGACGATCCTCGATGGTCGCCGGCTGGAGCGCCCCGCCAACTATGCCCTGCTGCGGGTCACACGCGTGGGGGATGACTGCCTGGAGGACTGCCTCGATGCCAGCAAGCCGCCGGTGATGATCGTCGACCCGCGTGCCGGCCACGGCCCGGGCATCGGCGGCTTCAAGCGCGACTCCGAGGTGGGCATGGCGCTCCACGAGGGGCACCCGGTGTACTTCGTGATCTTCTTCCCCGAGCCCGTCCCCGGGCAGACGCTGGAGGACGTGTTGCACGTCCTGCGCCGCTTCGTCGAAACAGTGGCCGAGCGGCACCCCGGCCAGCCGCCGGTGCTCTACGGCAATTGCCAGGCGGGCTGGGCCATCGCGCTGCTCGCCGCTGACTGCGAGGGCCTGGTGGGGCCGACGGTGCTCAACGGCTCGCCGCTCTCCTACTGGTCGGGTGAATCCGGCGTCAATCCCATGCGGCTGGCCGGTGGACTACTGGGCGGCGCCTGGCTGACGCACCTGTTGGCGGACCTGGGCGATGGCCGCTTCGATGGCGCCCACCTGGCCGCGAACTTCGAATCGCTCAAACCGGCCAACACCCTGTGGCAGAAGGACTATCAGCTGTTCGCCGACATCGACGGACAGCGCGAACGCTTCCTCGACTTCGAGCGCTGGTGGACGGGCTTCTACGCACTGGGCAAGGAAGAGATCACCGCCATCGTCGAGAACCTCTTCGTCGGCAATCGGCTAGAGCGCGGTGAGATGCAGGTCTGTCCGGGGTGCACCATCGATCTCAAACGGATCCGCAACCCCCTGGTGATCTTCGCCTCCGGCGGTGACAACATCACCCCGCCCCACCAGGCGCTCAACTGGATCCCCGCGGTCTACCCGAGCACGGAGGCTCTCAAGGCCGCCGACCAGCGCATCGTCTACCTACTCAATCCCCATGTGGGGCACCTGGGCATCTTCGTCTCCTCCAAGGTCGCGCGCCTGGAGCACCGGGCCATCCTCGAGAGCGTCGGCGAGCTGAACGACCTGGCGCCCGGCCTCTATGAGATGCGCATCGACAACCCCACCGGCGACCCCGACTGCCACAAGCCCCAGTTCCAGGTGCGCTTCGAGGAACGCCGCGTGGAGGACCTGGATTTCCCCTCTCAGGCACCGGCGTTCGATCGGGTGCGCGCCCTCTCCGAGCACAACGTGGCCCTCTACGAGACCTTCGTCGGGCCCTGGGTGCGGTTTTACACCACCCCCTGGTCAGCCGAGGCGCTGCGTCAGCTGCATCCGGCCCGCACCAGCCGGCTGATGCTCTCGGAACGCTTCTCCCCCTGGATGACCGGGGTGAAGTGGCTGGCCGAGATGGTAGAGACCGCACCGGCGCCGATCGATAGTGACACCCCCTATCGGCAATGGGAGACGCTGTTGAGCGACTCTATCGCCTCGACGCTGGAGCTTGCCGGCACCATGCGCGACAGCCTGTACGAGATGGGGTTTCGCAGCCTCTACGGCGGGGGATGGTGGAGCGAGAACGAGTGACCCAGTCGAAGCCGACCGGTTTACAGCCAATACCTATAGAGCAACCCACGAATGGAGAGCAATAAATGAAGATCGAGACCTTTCATGACCTGATCGACTGGACTCGCCAGCTGCATGCCCAGTTGGCCGAGTGCTTCAGGCACTGTGCCACCCAGCAGGAGGAGGCACGGGCCAAATCGCTGCTGGAGTATCTCGCCGATCACGAGGCGGTCCTGGAGCACACCGTGGCCAGCTTCGAGAAGCAGGCCGACCCCAAGGCCCTGCACACCTGGGTCTACGACTATCTGTCGCATGCGCCCATCAAACCCCATCAGGCGTGCAATTTGCCCTATGCCGAGATGGGCTTCGAAGACATCAGCCGGGAAGTCTTCTCGCTGCACGATCAGGTCATCGCGCTATACCGCTACCTGGAAGGACGCGCCGACATCCCCGAGGCTCGGGATCTCGTTCGCGAGCTCTTGAAGCTGGAGGAACACGAGGCGATGCGTCTGTCCCAGCAGATCAACCGCGCCCGAGACCTGTAGCCGGGCGCTGAACAGGGACCATCTTTCGCCCCCGGAGAAGGAGGACTCGACAATGCCAAGTCGCCGATCGGCCATTCTGGTGGTCAACTGCGGGTCATCCAGCCTGAAGTTCGCCGTGTTCATTCTGACGGAAGGGCTCGAACGGTTGGTATGGGGATCGGCCAGTGGGATCGGCACATCACAAGGCCGGCTCCGGATGTCGAGTGCACAGGGAACGGTTGACGACCACCCCGCGCGACTGGCCGATCATGCCACCGCCATCGAGAAGGTCGACACCCTTCTTCAACAGCAGGCAAGCCGACTGGACCTGGTCGGCATCGGTCACCGGGTGGTCCATGGTGGCCCCGATTGCGACTGCCCTCAACGGATCGATGCCTCCCTGCTGGACCGACTTCACGCTCTGGTGCCACTGGCTCCGCTGCACCTGCCACACAACCTGGCCGGCATCAACGCCATACGCAGGCAATTTCCCGACGTGCCCCAGCTCGCCTGCTTCGACACGGCGTTCCACCACGGCCTGCCCGCGGTTGCCCGGCACACCGGGCTGCCACGGGAACACGAGGCCCGGGGCGTGCGCCGCTACGGCTTTCACGGGCTCTCCTACGAGTTCATCGTCGACGACCTGAGGCGGCGCCATGGCCCGGAGGCGTTACGTGAGCGCCTGATCGTGGCGCACCTGGGCAACGGCGCCTCTCTGGCGGCAATCCGGGACGGGTGCAGCATCGAGACGACGATGGGCTTCAGTGCCTTGGGCGGCATGCCCATGGGCACCCGCAGCGGGGATCTGGACCCCGGTACCCTGCTCTACTTGGCGAGTCACGACGGACTCGACGTCGCGGCGCTGGAAGCCCTGCTCTATCGACGCTCGGGGCTGCTGGGGCTTTCCGGGGTGAGTGCCGACATGCGGGAACTCCTGGCGCACCGCGAGGACACGCCGGAGGCCGCGCAGGCCGTCGACTTCTTCTGCCATCGTGCCCGCCACTTCCTCGGTGGCCTGAGCGCCGCGCTCGGCGGGCTGGACCGGCTGATCTTCACCGGCGGCATCGGGGCGAACTCACCGGCGATCCGGGCACAGATCTGCGCAGGAATGGGGTATCTCGGCATCACCCTGGAGGAAGGACGCAACCGCACGCCCGGGCCGGTGATTTCCGCCGCCGAGGGCCCGGTCCGGGTGGAGGCCGTAGCCACCGATGAAGAACGGATGATCGCCCGGCACGTGCAGCGCACATTAACCAACACCCAGGAGGTGACATGACCCAGACGGCAACGCCAGTGGCCCTTGCGATGCTCGATGACCTGATCCGGCAGGCCGGTGGCGGTAACCCGATCCGCGTCGCCGTGGTCAACGCGGCCCAGGCCGCGGTCCTGGAGACGCTTCGCGAGGCGGCGAGGCTGGGCATCGCCGAGCCGGTGCTCATCGGCCGCCCCGCCGAGATCGTCGAGGCCGCCGCGGCGATCGGGTGGGGCCTCGATCCGCAAGCGATGATCGAGGCCGATTCGGATGTGGAGGCCGCCCGCATCGGGGTGGAGCTCGTGCAGGCCGGACGCGCGGAGGCGCTGATGAAAGGGCACCTCCACACCGATACTTTCATGCATGCCCTGCTGGGTAATGGCCTGCGACAGCCCGGCCGGCGAGTGAGCCACGTCTTTTTGGTGGACGTGCCCGACTACCCACGCCTGCTGGCCGTGACCGATGCGGCCGTGAACATCGCGCCGGATCTCGACGCCAAGGCGCAGATCTTGCACAACGCCATCGAGCTGATGCACATGATCGGGCTCGAGCGGCCACGCGCCGCGGTCATTTCCGCCGTAGAAATGGTCAATCCGGCCATCGTCTCCACCCTGGATGCCGCGTGCCTGACCCTGATGGCCCGCCGCGGGCAGATTGCCGGCGCCGAGGTCGACGGTCCGCTGGCGTTTGACAACGCCATCTCGGAACGTGCGGCCCGCGAAAAGGGCATCGATTCCGCAGTGGCGGGGAAGGCCGACATCCTGCTCATGCCTGATCTGGTGTCCGGCAACGTGTTGGCCAAGACCCTCGAGTACCATGCCGGCGCCACGGCGGCCGGCGTGGTCATGGGGCTGACGGTACCGGTAGTGCTGAGCTCCCGGGCCGACCCGCCCGAGGCGCGCCTGGCCGGACTAGCCGTGGCGGCATTGATGTACCGAGCGGGCATCCACCTGCCCCAGCCCTCCTCTGGCGAAGTCGAATCCACCTTATACTGTTCTCCGCAACCCGAGTCGGCCTGCTGCCCCAGGGAGGTGCACTGATGGACACCACGACCCGAACCACCACCCGAGCCACCATCGATGCGCCGCCAGCGAGCCCACCGGCGACAACGACCGACCCGCGCCTGCACGCCATGATGAGTCTGTTCACGGGAGGGCTGTCGCCGACCGCCGTCCAGCAGGCCTGGTGGGACTGGTCGCAACACCTGCTCCTGTCGCCGGACAAGCAGGCCGAGCTTCTCGGCAAGGCACTGCGCAAGTGGCAACGTTTCGGCAGCTATTGCGAGCAGGCTTGCCGGGACGCTGACTGCGAACGCTGCATCGAGCCGCTGCCCCAGGACAAGCGCTTTCGCGGCGAGGCCTGGCAGCGCTGGCCCTTCAACGTGCTCTACCAGGGTTTCCTGCTGCAGCAGCAGTGGTGGCATGCGGCTACCACCGGGGTCCCCGGCGTCTCGCGCCATCATGAGGCGATGGTGAATTTCGGTGCGCGGCAGTTGCTCGACATCTGGGCGCCGTCAAACTTCCTCGCCACCAACCCCGAATTGCTGGAGCAGACGCGACGCGAGGGTGGCGCCAACCTGGCCCGCGGCGCCAGCAATCTGCTGGAGGATTGGCGACGCCGCCAGGCCGGCGAAGGGCCGGTGGGGGTCGAGGCGTATCGCGTCGGCCAGAACGTCGCGGTGACGCCGGGCAAGGTGGTCTACCGCAACCGGCTCATCGAGCTGATCCAGTACGCGCCCGCCACCCAGGAGGTCCATGCCGAGCCGGTGCTGATCGTGCCGGCCTGGATCATGAAGTACTACATCCTCGACCTCTCCCCCGAGAACTCCCTGGTCCGCTACCTGGTGGCACAGGGCCATACGGTGTTCGTCGTGTCCTGGAAGAACCCGGGCAGCGAGGAGCGGGACCTGGGCATGGCCGACTACCGCCGGCTGGGCGTCATGGCGGCCCTCGACGCGGTCACGGCCATCTGCCCACAGCAGCGTGTTCATGGGGTCGGCTATTGCCTGGGCGGCACCCTATTGTCGATCGCCGCGGCCGCCATGGGCCGGGACGGTGACAATCGCCTGGCCAGCCTGACGCTGCTCGCCGCGCAGACCGACTTCAGCGAGGCCGGCGAGCTGATGCTGTTTATCGACGAGGACCAGGTGCGCTTCCTCGAGGACCTCATGGCCGTCAGGGGCTATCTGGACACCCGCCAGATGGCCGGCGCCTTCCAGCTTCTGCGTTCCCAGGACCTGATCTGGTCGAGGATGGTGCGCAGTTATCTCGCCGGCGAGCGTCCGCCCATGTTCGACCTGATGGCCTGGAACGCCGACGGCACCCGCATGCCGGCGCGCATGCACAGCGAGTACCTCCGTTGGCTGTTCCTCGACAACGATCTCGCCGGCGGGCGCTACCGGGTGGACGGACGGCCCGTGTCGCTGACCGATATCGAGATACCCGTGTTCGCCGTCAGCACGCTCAAGGATCATGTCGCCCCCTGGCGCTCCGTCTACAAGGTCCAGTGGCTGACGCCGGCAAACGTCACCTTCGTGCTCTCCAGCGGCGGGCACAACGCGGGCATCGTCAACCCGCCCGGCGACTCCCGCCGCTTCCACCAGATCTCGACCATCCAGCCTGAGGACCCCTTCATGGATCCGGATGGCTGGCAGGCCACTGCCGCGCATCATGACGGCTCCTGGTGGCCCTGCTGGCAGGGCTGGCTGGAAGGTCACAGTACCCAGCGCGTGCCCGCTCGGGAGCCGGGGGTGACCAGAGGCTATCCAGCGCTGGACGAGGCGCCAGGGCGTTATGTACTGGAGCAATGAGCCCGTCCTGCGGGCCTGCTAGAGGAAGCGGTGCAACTGTAACCGCGGATTGACCCGAATGCGTAGCTCTCCATGAGCTGCCGAGCTGTGCCACTCAATGAGGTAACATCATGAAAGCACTCGTCTATCACGGACCGGGCCAGCGACGCTGGGAGGAAAAGCCGCGCCCGAGCATCACCAAGCCCACAGACGCGGTGGTGCGCATCACCCATACCACTATCTGCGGCACCGACTTGCATATCCTCAAGGGCGACGTGCCGGCCGTGGAAGATGGTCGTATCCTCGGCCACGAGGGCGTCGGCGTCGTCGAGGAAGTCGGCGACGGCGTGAGCAACATCCAGATCGGCGACGAGGTGCTGATTTCCTGCATCACCTCCTGCGGTCGCTGCGACTATTGCAAGCGCGGTCTCTATGCCCACTGCCGCGACGGAGGCTGGATCCTCGGTCACCTGATCGATGGCACCCAGGCCGAGTACGTGCGTATACCGCACGCGGACAACAGCCTGCACCGATTGCCGAAGGACATGGACCGCGCCGCGGCGGTGATGCTCAGTGACATTCTGCCTACCGGCCATGAGATCGGCGCCCTGAACGGCGAGGTAGGGCTCGGCGACACGGTTGCCATTGTCGGCGCGGGGCCCATCGGCCTGGCGGCCCTGATGACCTCGCGCTTCTATTCTCCCGCACGGATCATCATGATCGACCCCGACGAGAACCGCCTGGCCATGGCCAAGCAGCTCGGCGCCACCGACACCATCGCCCGAGATCCGCTCGAAGCTATCGACGAGCTGACCGGTGGCGAAGGCGTGGACGTCGCCATGGAAGCAGTGGGCATTCCCGAGACCTTCGATATCTGCCAGCGCATCGTGCGCCCGGGGGGGCATATCGCCAACATCGGCGTGCACGGCAAGAGCGTCGAGTTCCGCCTGCAGGATCTCTGGATCAAGAATGTCACGGTGCGTACCGGCCTGGTGAACACCGACACGACTCCGGTGCTAATGCGCATCGTCGAGGCCGGTGGCGTCGAGCCCGCGGGCTTGGTGACCCACCGCTTCAAGCTCGACGACATCGAGAAGGCCTACGATATCTTCGGTCAGGCGGCGAAGGAGCAAGCCATCAAGATGCTATTGACGGCCGAGTAACCAATCCGGGGGGATGGATGCGATGACCGTCACTTGGGCCCAGGAGCTCGCCCGTTACAACATCCGCGTCGCGGCTATCGCCCCGGGTTCTGCCGCACGGCCATGGCCGAGGCAATGCCCGACAAGGTCCTCGACAAGTTACGGGCTCAGATCCCGGCGGGACGGCTGGGGGATCCCGAGGAAGTCGCGCACGCGGCGCAGTTCATCTTCGAAAACGACTACTTCAATGGCCGAATCCTGGAGTTGGATGGCGGGCTGCGATTGTAGACGAGGCAGCAAGGATGCGCCGTTCTGAATAATGACAAGGAGCGATCAACAATGAAACGCGAACGCGTGGCGCAAAAGTGTTTCGTGGATCCAGTTTGCGGCATGGCGATCAGCTTCCAGACTGCCGCCGTGGGGAGTGAATACCGGGGGCAGCGCTATTACTTCTGCTCAGGGGCTTGCCGCGAACAGTTCGAAACGGATCCCGAACGGTACGTTCGTGCGCATCAGTTGGATGGCTGAGACGTGGGTGAACATAGAGGCCCTTCATCCATGACCCAGCACTCAGCCGTCTGCGCCGGCCCCGCGCGGGGCGATACCGTGACCGTAATCGGCGCGGGCCCCGCCGGGTTGGCCTGCGCCATCGTCCTGGCGCGTGGGGGGCAGCGCGTGATCGTGCACGAGCGTCGCCGTCGCGTTGGTGCCCGCTTCCCTGTAAGGGTCCCGGATACACCACTTAATCCGGATACCCAATCTTTGCAGCCTTATGTTGTAAACGACACTTGCATAGCCGAAGCCAATATTCGAGTCACAGTCGTACTGGAAGGACAGCAGTAGACGCCAGCACGCAAAGGAGCAGCGCGCAACGAAATAGCGGCAGGGCAAGGGCATCTAGCTATCTAGCACCGTGTAGAACGGTACTCAGGTAGGAAAATTACTAACGAATGCAGGGCTCGACATTTTTCATTGCAAAATTTGTCAACTCTTTTGCATTTTTTGTCAATTTTGATTGCAAACCACGGCCACAAAGAGAGGCGGCCCCGAAAGCCACATCCCGGCACACGCGTCCATCACTACCGTTGCTCCCTTCCGGGCCTGGCGGGGTTTGCGACTTAGCGTTGCGGGAGGACCAACGAGGCCACCACGACATGCGTCTCGAAGACGCCTCGACCGACGCGGGACACGCCCTTGTCGACCGGCTGGCACTATACCAATGTGACTCCCCGGCAACAAGGGCCGATACGGGAATCGGACGCTTGATTTCTATGTCCAATGCAGGCGTCATAGAGACCATGACAGCCTGACGACAAGGAGTCCGTGTGACGACCCCACGTGACACGACAGACAGCACCAGCCGTGGTGTGACCAGAGTCAGCGGCGAGCTCGCCGGCCTGCTCAAGACGTTCGATGACACCGTCAGCCTGCTCAGCGACGCAAGCGACCTCTCCAAGCCGGGCGTGCTGCCCGATCTTCTCGATATCGCCCGGCAATTGATGCTGCAGGAGGGCGGCTGCGACGCCATCGAGCAACGCGCCCGCGCCTTCGAGGAGGCCGGGGTCTTCCTCGGGTCCGACTGGGAGACGCCCCAGTACCTCGTGCCCTCCCTCACCCCGCATGCGCTGAAGAGCGCCGACCCCAACACCGTCGCGATCGAGGCGCTCAGCGAGCTCCGGCTGCTGGCCGTGGCCAAGGGTGACTACCTGCACCCGCATATCTCGATGGAACAGGCGCACCATTATCTGACCCAGGTGATGGCCATCAATCTCTGGCTGCTCTTCGGCACTCCCAGCGAAGCGGAACGCGAGTCCCAGGGGCAGCTGGCGCTGGTGCCGCGACAGCTGTTCGGCCACCTGGCCGAGCGCATCGGCTACGAACATATCATCGACCGGCTGATCGAGGAGATCTGGCGGATCATCGAACAGCGTCCCATTCAGGTCGAGCCGGTCAAGCAGATGATCACCCAGATCGCCATCTGCCAGGCCAACCCCGACATCGACCTGGGCGCCAGCGGCCAGGGGGCCGACCGCCTGGTCAGCTCGCTGTTCGGCCCGACTCGGGCCTGCCGCGAAGACCCGGGCCTGGAGATCTACCGCGAGCGGCTGTCGAGCATGGACACCCCCGCGCTTCAGGGCGAGGCCACCGGTTTCGCCCGCGCCATGCACGACACCGGCCTGGTCTCCGCCTACCATCCGGTGCTGCTGCGTCACCTCCTGGACCACAGCGACCACCTGCTGGCGGAAGCGCTGGGGCTCTCTTCCACCGGCCGTGACTGCCTGCTCTGCTATCGCGAGCTGGTCCATGCGCTGATCCGCGGGGGCATCTATCCCACCACCCCGCAGGCCGCCTATGGCCTGGCGCTGATGCTGGAGCGCGGCATCCTCTACCAGCCGCCAGTGGCCCCGGCGATGTGGCGCCAGCTGGGACTCTCCCTGTCGGAGTGGTCCCAGGCACGCCTCAACCTGGCCTTCGGCGAGACCGTGTCGCCCCGCGCCCGGCTGCTGGAGGGCGTGCTGTGCATGCTCGGCCTGCCGCTGGGCGTGGGCCAGGGCAACAACCCCACCTGCCAATCGGCGCGCGCCCTCTCCATGTGGGCCTACAACGACCCGGACTACCTGCTGCAGATGGTGACCTGGGCGGCCCGTGACGACGACATCATCATCCATTTCGAGGGCATGCCGCTCTCCTCCATGGCGAGCCTCTCCGGCGTCGCCCAGGCATTGCCCATGGACCTCGATCCGGTATCGCTGATCGTGGTCCCGCACCTGGATCGTATCTATGCGGAAATGATCCGGCGCTGCATCGGCCGCGAAGGCGACCCGCACCGCTGGGTCAACCCGGAGTTCCATGGCTGGTGGTCCGGGCGCGGCTTCCGCATCAATGTCGACGTGGCGACCGGCAAGCTCCATGAGCTGGACGACTTCCTGCGCCACTTCTATGCCAGCTACCACCCTTACTACAACGGCCATCAGCCGCTGATTCACCCCCAGCCGGCGGGCATCGCCGTCACCGACAGCGCCGCCCGCTTCATCGGCTGGCACGCCATCACCATCCTGCGGGTCAACCTCGACCCCAGCGACGTCATGCGGGTGTACTTCTTCAACCCCAACAACGACAGCGGCCAGGACTGGGGCGACGGCATCAAGGTGAGCACGGCAGACCAGGGCGAGCGCTTCGGCGAGTCCTCGCTGCCCTTCGAGCAGTTCGCCTCACGCCTCTACATCTACCACTACGACCCCCTGGAGCGCGGCGAGCTGGCCAAGATCAGCCAGGAAGAACTGGACCGGGTGACGGGCTATATCCACCGCAGCTGGGGCAGCGACCGGATTCCGGCCGTCGGCCTGCAGGCCGACGAGGGGCCCTAGGCCAGACCGCCCGGTCGACGACCACGCCGACCGCGATAGCCGCCCGACTCGATGCCCTCCTGCCCCCTGGGTGCGGGGGCATCGTGCATGAGAACGCCCCACTGCCGGCATCTCGAGCCTCGAGCGAGTGACGCGATATGCCATAATGGCGCCTCCGTAAACGCCCCGCCGGAGCCGCCATGCCACGTCTCGATCAGTTGCTCGTCACCCAGGGCCTGGCCCGTTCTCGCACCCGCGCCCAGCGGCTGATCCGCCATGGCCGCGTGCGTCTAGCGATGGGCGGCACCCCGCTGACCAAGCCCGGCGAGAAGCTGCCGGAGGCGACCGGCCTGACGGTGGAAGACGATCCCGAGGAGCGCTATGCCTCCCGGGCCGGACTCAAGCTCGAGGCGCTGATCGAGGCGCTCGAGCTGTCGCTCTCGGGGCGCTCGGTGCTCGACGTGGGCCAGTCTACCGGGGGCTTCACCGACTGCGCCCTGCACTGCGGTGCCCGACACGTGATCGGCGTGGAGGTCGGTCACGACCAGCTCGATGCCCGCCTGCGCCACGACCCCAGGGTGACCTGCCTGGAGGGACTCAATGCGCGTGCCATGGCGAGCGACCCGCGCCTCGAGGCGGCCTTCGCGGCGCTCGAGATCGAGGGTCCGGAGCTGGCGGTGATGGACGTCTCCTTCATTTCGCAGACGCTGATCCTGCCCGAGCTCGCCGTACTGCTGCCACCGGAGAGCGAGCTTCTGAGCCTAGTCAAGCCGCAGTTCGAGGTGGGCCCAGGGGGCGTCAACGCGCGAGGCCTGGTGGTGGATCAACGCCGCTTCGCCGAGGTGGAGGTACGCATCCGCCAGGTCTGCGCCGCGCTCGGCTTCGAGATCCTGCACTGGCGGCAAAGCCCGCTACTCGGCGGCGATGGCAACCGGGAGTTCCTGCTCCACGCCGTGCGGCGCTGACGCCCCGCCGCTTCCCTTTGGACAGGTGCCGATCTGGCCAGGGTCCTGCCTTCCATACCGCGCTCCCTTCAGCGCCCGGCGCCCCCGTCTCCATCGCCCCCGGCATCGAGATCGCCCGGGTCGCCTTTCGCGCCCGGTGCCGGGCGATGGGGCTCGTCCAGCCGCCGCGGCGAGACGCTCTGGACCCTGCTGGCCTGACCGCCGGCCCGGTGGAGCCAGACATCGAGCTGGTTGAAGGCGATATCGATGCCATGCTCGGCAAACAGCTCGCCCACCCGGCAGTTGATCTCGTCAGTGGCGAACAGCCGGTCGCCGAGGCTATTGACGAAGATGCGCAGCTCGAAGTCCAGGGTGCTATCCCCGTAGCTCATGAAGAACACCTGGGGCTCGGGATCGGCCAGCACCCGGGCATTGTCGTCGGCCGCCTGACGCAGCAGGCGGTGCACCAGTCGATGATCCGAGCCGTAGGCGACCCCGTAGGTGAGCACCACCCGGGTGATCGTGTCGGAGAGCGACCAGTTGATCAGCTGATCGGTGATGAAGGTCTTGTTGGGGATGATGATCTCCTTGCGGTCGAAGTCGGTCACCGTGGTGGCGCGGATGCGGATCTTGCTCACCGTCCCGGTGAGGTTGCCCAGGGTGATGGTGTCGCCGATGCGCACCGGCCGCTCGAAGAGGATGATCAGCCCCGAGACGAAGTTGGCGAAGATCTCCTGCAGGCCGAACCCGAGCCCCACGCTCAGCGCCGCCACCAGCCACTGCAGCTTGCTCCAGGAGACCCCCAGGGTGCCCAGCGCCGTGACCACACCGCCACCGACGATGGTATAGGCGAGCAGCGAGCTGATGGCGTAGGCGCTGCCCTGCTTGAGCGCCAGCCGCGAGAGCACCATCACCTCGAGCAGGCCCGGCAGGTTGCGCGCCATCATCAAGGTGAGCACGACCACCAGCAGGGCGGTGATGATGTCGGCCACCGAGACCATGCCGCCGAGCGTCTCAGCGGACTCCCCCTCGCCGGGCGACACCAAGGTGACCTGCTCGAGGTAACCAAACACCGAGAGCAGGTCTGACCACACCAGGTAGAGCACCAGGATGAAGACGATTATCAGGATCAGCTTGGAGAGGCGCAGCGACTGCTGGTTGACCTGTTCCATGTCCAGCGGCGGCTCCTCGATGACCTCCAGCCCCTCTGTCACCTCCTGGGCCTGGGCCTGGGCCTGGGCCTGTCGCCGCGCCAGGGCGCGGCGATAGGCCAGTCGCCGGGCGGCCACGGCCAGGCCGCGAATCACCGTGGCCTCCACCAGGACCCACAGGCCCAGCAGGTAGAGCGAGATGACGAAGCGTCCCACCAGGCTCAGGGCCGTGTACTCGAAGCCGTAGACGATCAGCCCCGCCATCGCCAGCGGGACCAGGGCGATGACCAGGCCCACCAGCAGCCGGAACATCTTGACTCCGAAGAAGGGCACATGGGCGAGTATCAGCTTGGCCAGCACGACACTCATGGCTAGAAGGCCCAACAGCAGCAGCGTCAGCCCGACCGGTCGCTGGTTGAGCTCGATGGACGCGTCGCGGGCCAGGGGCGCGATCAGCAGGACCGGCACCAGCGCCACGCCCAGCCACAGCAGCCAGCGGCGCAGGGCCGCCGCATAGCCGGAGGGCCAGTAGAAATGCCGCGTGGCGACCCCGCCCGACCATAGCAGGTTACGTGCCCAGGTGAGCACGGCCCAGGCCAGCGCCAGCTGCAGCAGCGCCAGGCCGATCCCCCGTCCCACGCCCTCCGTTCCCAGCACCAGGGCGCCCCCCCCCGCCAGCAGGCACAGCGGTCCGGGCAGCGCCAGCAGGGCATTGAGCGCCACCGCCTCGGGGGTATGCCCCTGGGAGTCACGGCTGAGGCGACCGACTTCCTGGTGTAGGTGCGCCAGCCGCTCCCGGATGCGCCGCCGGAGGAGGAGCCCCCCCAGCGCCACCAGCAGGATCGGCACGCCGAGCAGGGCCCGGGCATCAGGCAGGCGCCAGTTTACCGGCAGCACGGCGCGCCACTCCCCCTCGCGCCACTCCGTTGCCAGGTTCTGCGGCAGGCTGCTCAGCCAGCTCAGCCCCAGGGGACGGGTATTGGCGATCCAGAACAGCTGCTCGTCGATGGTGGCACGCAGCTCCTGACTGGTGGCCAGCAGCTGCTGCTGGGTGAGCTGCAGGTCGATGGCCGCGCTGAGCATCTCGCCATAGGCCTTCTCCAGCTGGTCGACCAGCTCGCGACGGGCCTGGTAGAGGCGCAGCAGCGAATCGACCAACGCCGGCGATGACTCGGCGTCCGCCTCCTCGATCCGCTGGCGCGCCAGCTTCTCGCCCTCGCGCAGCTGGTCACGCTGGCGGCCGAGTTCGAACTGCTTGAGGTGCAGATCGGCAATCTCGTCCTGCAGGCCCCGCCGCACTTCCACCCGGGGCAGCGTCAGGCGTTGCTCGCGCAAGATCCGGGACAGCAGCATGCTACCCCGGATGGCATCGATCTGTTCGTTGAGGTTGCGCTGGAGCTGGCGTACCCGGTCAAACTGACGCCGCACCTCGAGGCCTTCCCGCACCAGGCGATTGGCCCGGTCGGTGGCACGCAGCAGTTCGAGGCTCATGGTGCGGTTGATCTCCCGCGCATGACGCACCACGGGATGCCCGATGACGCTCTGGCCCTCGTCACCGACCGCCTCGGCGATGGCCTGCTCCGACTCCTCGCGACGGCGACGATCGATGATGCCCTGCAACATGGTCAGTCGAGCTTCCTCGCTGGCCACCTGGCGCTCGAGCAGGTCCTTGTGCTCCTGATCCAGTTCACGCAGTCGACTATTGGTCTCCAGCTGGCGCTGGCGCAGCTTGAGAGTCTGCTCGGCCAGTTCCCGTTCGATGCGCAGTTGCCAGCGCCTGGGATCGTCCTCGGCCACCTGAGCATCGGCCAGCTCCTCCAGCTGGCGACGCCGCTCCTCGACGGTCTGCATCGCCTCGCCGATCGCCTGCTGGGCCCGTTCCGGCAGGGTCTGGGCATTGAGCAGCCGCGACGTCACCTCGGCCAGGTTGTCCTGAAAGTCCGACAGGGCCTCCTGGGTGTTCTGGCGGCGTTTCTCCAGCGCCTCGACGGACAGGTCCTCCAGGCCCGAACGGGACGTCTGCTGGCCCTCCTGCTCCATGTCGCGCAGCTCCCGCTGAATGCGCTGCAGTTCCCTGGGGGCCTTCTGGACCCGGGCCTCGAGGTCGTCCAGCTGCTCCCGGACCGCCGCCAGCCGCTCCAGACCATCGAGGGCCGCTCGCAGTGCCTCGATGTCCCGCTGGACGCCCTCGGCGGGCGTCTCGCCTTCGGCCGGCTGGCGCTCCTCGAGGCGTGCCTCGACCTCCTCGCGAGAGGGAAGCGGCCGGTCGGCACTCGCCAGCGGGGCGACCTCCTGAGCCAGCACCGAGGGCGCCGCCATCGGCCCCACCAGCAAGCACAGCAAGAGCAGCAGGCCATAGCACACGGCTGCGCGCCGATGGCCAACATGATGATAGGCGTTCAAGGGGCAGCCTCGGTTATGATGATGCATCGCGTGATTCTCGGCCCCGCGGGACAACAAGGCAATGACCGCCTGTCGCCTCGGCAGCACAGTTGACTTGCCGGGCTGGCGTGATAGAAACGGCGTGATCTTCCACAAGGTGCCTGACCATGATGTCTGCCCGATTTTCCCTGTGCGCGGCGTCGCTGCTGATGGCGAGCCTCAACGGCACGACCCTCGCCGCCGAACCGCTGAGCGAGGTCGAGCGACAGGCCATCGAGGCCCGTATCGCCGAACTCGAGGATGAGATGGACGCGCTGCGCCAACGGCTGCAGACGGCCGAGAACACGCCATCCGCCACCGCCGTTCTCGCCGACGACGACAGCGAGAAGGAGCTCGAGGAGACCGTGGACGAACGCCGCCAGTTCGAGCGGGCCTCGGCGAACAACCCCTATGCCATCACCACCCACAAGCGCAACTACTGGTTCCCGCTGAGCTACAACGCCACCCCGAACGATGGCGTCTTTCGCGACGTCAGCGATGATAACGCCGCCGACCGAGCGGAGATGAAGTTCCAGTTCAGCGTCAAGTTCAACCTGGTCGAGGATCTCTTCGGCGACGTCGGTGGCGACCTGCATTTCGGTTATACCCAGCGCAGCTGGTGGCAGGCCTACAATGCGGATGCCTCCTCGCCGTTTCGCGAGACCAACTACGAGCCCGAGGTGTTCATCGACTTCGACAACAGCACCTCGCTGCTGGGCTGGACTAACATCCATAATCGCCTGGCGTTCAACCACCAGTCCAACGGCCGCTCCGAGACGCTATCACGCAGCTGGAACCGGCTCATTTTCCAGTCCAGCTTCATCCACGATGACTGGACCCTGGTTCTGGCGCCCCACTGGCGCATTCCGGAATCCGAGGGCGAGGACGACAATCCCGACATCCACAAGTATCTCGGCTATGGTGACATCACCGTGGCCCGGCGCGTCAACGATGACAACGAACTGAGTCTGATGCTGCGCGGCAACCCCAGCGAGGGCAACCTGGGTACTCAACTGGACTACTCCTGGCCGCTGTTCGGCAGCATTCGCGGCCATCTGCAGTACTATTACGGCTATGGCGAGAGCCTGATCGACTACGATCAGCGCACCAACCGCCTGAGCCTGGGCTTCAGTCTCAACCCACTGTTCTCCACCGGCAGCCTCGAGCGCTGAGCCGGCCTCAACCCCGAGTGAAAGCCCGAGGAGCGTTCGAAGAGAGAGCAAAGCGCGCACCCGGATGGATTGAAGTCGCTCCGTCGACTGCTATGCTGACCCTGTCATTCATCGTCAAAGGAAGACCCGATGGCCAGCCAACACTCCCGCACCAGCGAATCCACACAGCAGCTCAAGGAAGATCTGCACCACCTTACCCAGACCATCGAGGAGTTGGTCGACGCTACGGCCGATGACTCCCGGAGCAATATCAAGGAGCTCCGTGAGCGCGCAGAAAAGCGGATGAAGGACACCCGGGAGCGTCTCGAGGCGCGTGGCGAGCGCCTCTACGGCGAGGCGCGCGATAACGTGACCCAGCAGGCCGACGCCTGCGACCGCTATGTCCACGACAACCCCTGGACCAGCATCGGCATCGGCGCCGCCGTGGGCGTGGTGGTCGGCATGCTGATCGGGCGGCGCTGATGGCGACGAGCCAGGGACCGGCTCAACGGCTGTTCGGGGCAGGCAAGCGGCTGCTCGGCAGCTTGCTGGCGACCGGCGAGACGCGCCTGCGCCTCGCCGTGCTCGAACTGGAAGAAGAGCGCGCACGCCTCTTCGGCCTCCTGCTGCTGGCCGGCCTCAGCCTGATCCTGCTGCTGCTGGGTATCGGCGTCCTCACCGCCCTGGTGATCGTCGCCTTCTGGGAGACCCACCGCCTGGTGGCCATCGGCGCAAGCGCGGTGGTGCTACTGGGCAGCGGGCTGCTGATGGCCCTGCGGGTGATGCAGCTGGCCCGCCGCCGCACCCTGCTGGCCGGCACCCTGCGCCACCTGGCCACGGATCGTGACTTGGTGGAGGCGAGCCGTGAACCGCGCTGAACGCCTGGCCCGCCGGGCCGAACTCGAACACGCCATCGAACAGCAGCGCATCGACCTGCTGGTGGCCGCCCATCGCTGGCGCACGGCCGAAAGGGCGCTCGATCAGGGTTGGCAACTGCTCGTACGCTTCAAGACCCCGCTGCTCATGGCGGGTGGACTGCTCGCCTATCGCGGGTTGCGCCACCCAGGCGGCGCGGCGCGACTGGCACGTCGGCTGACCGCCGGCGCGCTGTTCGCCAAGAAGGCTCGCGACCTGCTGCGCTGAGCCACACCGTCGCCCGCTGGTGGCCAATCCCGGGCGCGCGACCTCCCCCGACGCACTTCCCCCCTTAGATGGCCCCGAAGGGCCCCTCAAGCCCCGAAACAGCGCCAAAGGAGCCCTACCATGCCCCTTGCCATCAGCCTGCACCTTCTCGCCGCCGTGATCTGGGTCGGCGGCATGTTCTTCGCCTGGATGATCCTGCGCCGGGTCGCCGGAGAGCTGCTCGCGCCGCCCCAGCGACTGACGCTCTGGTACCACGCGTTCCAGCGCTTCTTCCCCTGGGTATGGGCCAGTGTGGTGGTGCTGCTGGCGACGGGGCTGTGGATGCTCTTCGGGGTCTTCGGCGGCATGGCCGGCGCCGGCGTGCATGTTCACCTGATGCTGGTGACAGGGCTCGCCATGATGGCGATCTTCCTGCACATCTGGTTTGCGCCGTTTGTGCGCCTGGGTCGGGCCGTAGCCGACGAAGACTGGCCCACCGGCGGTCAGCAGCTGGCCCAGATCCGTCGGCTGATCGGCATTAACCTGATACTGGGGCTGGTAACGGTCGCCATCGCCTCCGCTGGCCGCTACCTGTAATGCAGGCACCCATGTGATATCGAGGCTATGTGATACAGCCCCCTACGCAAAAGGCAGGGCTTAGGCCCTGCCTCTCTTCACGTTACTGCCAGCCAGATGGCGGGCTTGATCGCATCACTAGACGTAGAAATCCAGGTCTTCCTGAGCCTTGAGCAGATCCCGCATCTTGATCGGATCATCACCGTAGAAGAACACCAGGCCCCAGTGTGTGCCGAAGGCCGAGCGATCCGGCACCGTCTCCTCGGCGGGCGGCGTCAGTTCGTGAAAATCGAAATACGGATGCTCGATGGTTTCCTTGGGCATCTCCAGCGTGCTGACGACACGACGACGCGGATAGACGCCGAAACAGCCCGCATAGCCCTTCGCATCGACCACTTCCCGCGGGAAGAAGTTGGCGACCTCTTCCTTGGTGCTCTTGGGATCGAAGACGAGCATCGATGCCTGATAGGCATTGAAGCCGTAGGCACGTTCGATGAGTTCGAAGGCCTTGAACCCGGGTGGGCGATAGGCGACTTCGCCGAAGTACATCTCGCCGTCGGCGGTCACGAAATACTCGGGATGGATCAGACCGAACTGGATGTCGAACGTCTTGATCAACTTCTCGATCTGCTTGGTAATGGCATCGCGCCAGCTCTCGAGCTCTTTGGTCGCGGGAACGAAGACCGAGTAGCCCAGTGTCACGTATTCGGAGATGTTGAGGAACTGGATCTTGCCATCGTGGATCCAGGCCTCGACGGCGAACTCCCAGCCATCCAGGTGGCTTTCCATCAACAGCGGATACTCTTCATCCGGGATATGCTCGATCTCTTCCATCGTGCGGATCATGCGATGGCCGAGGCAGCCGGCCTTGTCGAAGGCCTTGACGTGAATCGGGTCGTCGGGGTCGCCGTCAAGCTTGAGCAGCGTCTGGTTGACGCGCTTCATGAAGCGAACGACGTCTTCCTTCTCGTGAGCCTCCTCGAAGATCCCTACGCGAATGCCCCCCAGCTGGGCACGACGCTTCATCAGCGCCTTGTCGCGGAACAGGATGGACTGCCCGAACATGCGCGGGTTATCCAGCAGCACGGAGTTGATCGCGCCCGACCACTCCACGGTTTCCTCGAACAGGGGGATGGCGACATCGACGCCTTCATCCTTGAGCCTCTGGGCGATCTCCATGGATCGATCATTCAGGCGGATGAAGTCCCACGGAATGAAGGGAATCTTGTTGGCCGTACAGAAATCCTCGGCCCATTCAGGCGCCACGACCACGTAGCGACGGTCGAATTTCTGAGCCGCCTTGATGGCATTGATGCTCCAACCAAGCAGGGCGATATACCCCTTATTGGGATCCTTGGGCGTTTCCGTTCCACGAACCGAATCCATCGAAGGATCGGTCCAGGATGCAACCTCCGGGGGCAGTTCAGTTTCTGTTTCTGGCGTCGTCATTCGACATTCTCCTTGGGGTTGTACGGAAAGCTTGCACTCGGATCGGAGCGCGGGCTCGGTGAAGTACGCCACCGGGAAGCGAAGTGTCACAACAACCAGACCACCCAGCGGCGTGTGACGTGTGCGATGCGGGTCGGAAAAATCACAAAGGATCGCGCAGGCCCTTAATCCGATCGCATTAATCAGTGTAGCGGCTCTGCCATTGAATAGGAAATCGAGGCGATAGCCCTGAAACTGTGAGATGACGAACAACCAATTTCAGCCCCGCCGCACTAGCGGCCCGACGCCCAGCTAGCCTGCGCCAGCCGCATGGCGCCATGCACCTCATCAGCCGGCACGGTCGCAGGATCTCCCTTCTCCAGGGGATCATAGTGAAAGACGTAGAGCCGTGAGACGAACTGGGACACGGGTAGCGATGCCTCACCGTAAAGTTCGCCATGGCCCTGGGTTGAGGTGATGATTTCCTGCCCCCAATTTTGCCCGCTGTCGTTATTGGGATTGAAGAAATACACCCGCATAATCCCGACTGGATCGAGAGCAAGCCGCTGAATCGTGATCGCATGCCAGCCGAGAAAGCGCGTGGCACTGTCGGTCACGGCAATACCCGCTGGCTGCGGATTGATGACCGGGATATTGCCGTTGTAATAAGGGTGATATGCCGCATAGAAATCTCGGATAAAACCCTCGAAATCCTTCAAGCCTCCCGTAAAGACATCGACGGCGATGCGAAATCCATGGCCGACCTGCTCGCCATGGAACTCGGCATTGACCCACTTGTGAGGATCCTCTCCGCGACCGGCACTGCGACGCCCCATCTCGAAGTATATACGGTCAAGATGCGGGACGGTCAGCAATGAGACCGCGTCCACATCAACGGGTGGCTCGCTCGCCAGACCGGCGCCGAGTTCACGCGAGGAAATGTTGTCACCCTCGAAGCGCATCACGATCTCGTCATCGCGCGCTGCCCAGGCGACGATGCGCAGCAGGTCGGCCGGCGTACTGTAGGCCCACATGGACAAGGCACGCGTGGACTGGCAGGTCGGATAGTTGCCCTGCCCCACGCCAAGCGGCTGGCCGAGTACGTTGAGGACGTCGGCCAGCAGGAAGCATTCCGGAGAGCGACGGTTCCCGAAGACACTGACGATTTTCTCTGCCGCGGCGTCGCACAGGGTCAATCGCACCTGCCGCCACAGCGACGGGGCCACCGGTGGCGCATATAGAATGCCCCGCTCAAGCATCATGGCGAGGCCGTAGACCGCCTGACTGGTGTCGGCGAACACCGCTTCGTCGATCAGGGTATGGATCAAGGCCGGGTAGCAGTGAAAAGCGTCTGACCCAGTGTAGCTGAGGCCCAGCGCCGTGGGAATCAAGGCATTCCACCGGGTGCGCAGGTAACGTATGAAACCCGGCATGTAGGGCGAGACCAGGCCGGTGCTGTGCATGGCCTGGGCGAAGGCAATCGCTTCCTGCAACAGCGTCGCGTCGTCCATGCGCACCAGCCGCTCGGCATAGACGTCGAAACCGGGATCCTCGCGGCACCCTGCAGTGGGACTGAACACGGCATTGATCAGTCGCAGCGCATCATCCCCGACCTCACCCATCGTCGCGTCTGGCTTGTTCATGCAGGCGGCGATCTGGGTCACCATGTGCTTGACGCCGCCGACCTGGACCGGACGTTGCGCCAGCACCCGCCACACCTCGGCGACCAGGTGTTCCAGAAGGTTTTCGTAGCCCAGATGACGCAGCAGATAGTGATAGAGATGCTGGACGAGGACGCCCAGTCTGTCGGGCCGCAGGCGGTCGCTCTCCTGTAGGTCGCTGACCACGAGGTCGAGATTCATCGCCATCACCTGGGCGAGGAAGTGATGGGCGTGCTCTGCAGAGATGGAGGGATGAATGAAGTCGCCATTGGCCACGGCGAGCAGGCGAACCTGGCTCAGGCTCTCCACCAGGGTAGCGATCGGGTCGCCATGCCGCACCGTACGAACGGCGAGGGAAGGCACCAGCGTCTGGGGATAATCCCAATCGCTGCCGCGGAAGAACCCGGCCGCCTCGAGCGCCGGTACCCGCGCGTAGATGAGATCGATCCCCTCGGGATCGAGCATCAAGGCGCGTGCCGGCTCAAGGACCTCGAACACGGGGGAGACGCCCGCGACGCTATTGGCGACGGCAAGCCGCTCGATGGCCGCATCAAGCTGCTCAACGAATGAGGCGAGCGCCGCATGATCGTCGTGGGGGTGGGAATCGTGGGTGTCAGGGCTCATGCAACCACTGTTAATCCTACCTCCAGACATGTCAAACGCGTGGCGCTGGCCCTCAGGGCTATCGCAGTTGGCAACATCGCTCAAGGCTTTCCCGGCGACAGGCCTTCGAGGGGGCGCTGTGAATACCTCCCTGTACGCTACCTCCGCCTTCCCTGGCCTCCGGACCCCCTCTTCGACCTGTCCCCGGCGCCTTTCGCTTTCGAGGCCGAGCGAACGGCGATAGCCCTGGGCTGGCCCTGAGCCAGATGCCCGGTCGCCTGGGGACGAGTTGCTTTTAATGAATGGGGCGACTGTATAAGGAAGGCACTACAGCGCTATACCGCAGGCCACGCCGGACGCCCAGGCCCACTGGAAGTTGTGGCCGCCGAGCTCGCCGGTGACGTCCAGCACCTCGCCGATGAAGCGCAGCTGGGGTAGCCCCGTGACCGCGAAGTGCTTCGACGAGATCGACCGCGTGTCGACCCCGCCCATGGTCACCTCGGCGGTGCGCCAGCCCTCGGTACCGGCCGGCTTGACGCGCCAGTCGCCGAGACGCTCGGCCCAGGCCGCCAGACGGTCGTTGGAATACTCGGCCAGCACCCCGTCATCGCCATGCCACTCGATCAGCGCCTGGGCGAGCCGCTTCGGCAGCCGCTCGCCAAGCCAGGTCGAGAGACGGCGCCTCGGCGTCTCGCGGCGCGCCGCGGCCAGGGCCTCGAAGGCCTCGAGGCCGGGCAGCAGGTCAATGGCGAGGGTGTCGCCCGGCTGCCAGACGCTGGAGATCTGCAGCATGGCGGGGCCCGACAGGCCGCGGTGGGTGAAGAGCATCGGTTCGCGGTAACGACGCCCACGACAGCTCACCGCAACCTCGACGCTGACGCCGGCCAGGGCCTCGGCCCGCGCCTTCCACTGCGAGGTCAGGGTGAAGGGCACCAGGGCGGCCCGGGTCTCGGTGACCTCGAGGCCGAACTGCCGGGCGAGGTCATAGCCGAACCCCGTGGCGCCCATGGTCGGGATGGAGAGCCCACCGCTCGCTACCACCACGGCGCCGGTATCGATGCGCCCTGCCGAGGTCGCGAGCCGCATGCCCTCCCCGGCGCGCTCCACGGCCTCGATCGAGGTCTTCAGGCGGATCTCGACGCCCGCCCAGTCGCACTCGGTCAGCAGCACCCGCAGGATCTCCTTCGCGGAGTCGGCGCAGAACAGCTGGCCCGGCGCCTTCTCCACGTAGTCCACGCCGTGGCGGTCTACCAGCTCGACGAAGTGCTCGGGCCGGTAGCGCTTGAGGGCCGAGATACAGAAGGCCGGGTTGGCCGAATAGAAGTTGGCCGGCCCCGAGGCCAGGTTAGTGAAGTTGCAGCGCCCCCCACCGGACATCAGGATCTTCTTGCCGGCCTTGTTGGCATGATCCACCACCAGCACGCGCCGCCCGGCATAGCCGGCGGTCAGCGCACACATCAGGCCGGCGGCGCCGGCGCCGATCACTACCACGTCATACGTCACGGCCTGGGCCTCCTGAGGGCATTGAGTCGGGCCGCGCATTCTAGCAGCCCGCTGGCCCGGCGCCGAGCTCGCCCGGGGAGTGGTCATTTCTGTACAAGAATTGTACATTGAAATGGCAGCGAGTCACCTGTGCATTTCTTTCACACTGTGCTGTCACACTCGGCCCCAGCCGACCTCTAAGCTATTACGGGCCCGACGGAACGGGCACCCGCTCATCGACCACCGACAAGAAGCCCACCATGATCTCATCGCGAAGACGCCTGACCCTGCTGATCGGCCTGGCCCTGCTGGTGCTCTCGCCGCTGGTGGCCGCCCAGCCGCCCACCGCGGTGATCGCCGCCCGCGCCAGCCTCGCCGCCTGGTCCGACCCGCTGGAGGCGCTGGGCACCCTGCGTGCCGACGAGAGCGTGACCCTCTCCGCCACCGTCACCGAGACCATCGCCGAGTTGACCTTCGAGGGCGGCGAAAGCGTCGCGGCCGGCGAGCTGCTGGTGCGCCTGGCCGACGACGAGCAGCGCGCCGACCTGCGGGTCGCCCAGGCGCTGCGCGACGAGCGGCGTAACGCCGTCAACCGGCTCGCCCAGCTGCAGAGCCGCAACCTGGCGCCGCGTGCCGACGTGGAGGATGCCCGGGCCCGCCTGCGCCAGGCCGAGGCACAGATCCAGGCCCTGGAGGCCAGGCTGGCCGACACCCGCATCCAGGCGCCCTTCGCCGGCATCGTGGGCTTTCGCAACGTCAGCGTGGGCACCCTGGTGACCCCCGGCACCGAGCTCGTCACCCTCGATCGGCTCGAGGTCATGAAGCTCGACTTCACCCTGCCCGAGCGAGCCCTCGGCCAGATCCAGCCGGGACTGGCACTGACCGCGACCAGCGCGGCCCTGCCCGACACCCCTTTCCGCGGCGAGATCGCGAGCATCGGCACGCGCATCGACCCGATCAGCCGCAGCATCACGGTGCGCGCCGAACTCGCCAACCCGGCGCTCGCGCTGCGCCCCGGCATGCTGATGCAGGTGAGGCTCGAAAGCGCCCCCCGCGAGGCGCTGGTGATCCCCGAGGAAGCGCTGATACCACAGGGGCAGCGCCAGTTCGTGCTGACGGTTCAGAGCGACGGGGAGGCCTACCGAGTCGAGGAACGCGAGGTGCGCATCGGCGCGCGCCGCGCGGGCGAGGTGGAGATCCTCGAGGGCCTCGCGGAGAATGATCTGGTGGTCGCCCACGGTACCGAGCGGGTCCGCGACGGCCAGCCGACCCGCCTGCTGGGCATCCTCGACGACGACACCACCGTGCCCCAGCTGCTGCGTCGCAGCCGCGACGCCGCCGAGGTGAATGGCTGATGCGTCTCTCCGACCTGTCCGTCCAGCGCCCGGTGCTGGCCGTGGTGATGGCCGCCCTGATCGTGGCCTTCGGCCTGCTGGCCCTGGAGCGGCTGCCGCTCCAGGAGTATCCTGCCATCGACCCGCCGGTGGTCTCCATCGATACTCGCTATCCCGGCGCCTCGGCCAGCATCGTGGAGACCCGCGTCACCCAAGTGCTGGAGGATCGCATCGCCGGGGTGGCGGGCATCGAGGTGATCTCCTCCTCCAGCGAGGACGGCCGCTCCAGCATCAACGTAGAGTTCGGCCTGGACCTGGACATCGACGCGGCCGCCAACGACATCCGCGACCGCATCTCCGGGGCACGGGACAACCTCCCCAAGGAGGCCGACCCGCCGGAGGTACAGAAGGCCGACTCGAGCTCCGAGGTGGTGATCTGGTTCTCGCTGAGCGGCGGCGGCTACGACGTGGCCGAGCTCACCGACTACGCCGACCGCTACCTGGTGGACCGCTTCTCGGTGCTGCCCGGCGTCGCCCAGGTGCGGGTCGGGGGCGGCCGCGAGTACGCCATGCGTGTCTGGCTCGATGCCGACGCCCTGGCGGCGCGCGGGCTCACGGTGGGCGACGTCGAGGACGTCCTGCGCGACGAGAACGTCGAGCTGCCCGGCGGCGCCGTGGTCTCCGAGGCGCGCCAGTTCATCGTGCGCCTGCCGAGAAGCTTCGCCACTCCCGAGGATTTCCGCCGGCTGGCGCTCGACGAGGGCGCCGACGGCTACCTGGTCCGCCTGGGCGACGTGGCGCGGGTGGAGATCGGCGCCGTGGAGGAGCGCACCACCTTTCGTGGCAACGGCGTACCCGTGGTCGGGCTGGGGCTGATGAAGCAGTCCACCGCCAACGTGCTGGAGATCTCCCAGGGGGCCAAGGCCGAGATGGAACGCCTGCAGGAGACCCTGCCCGAGGGCATGGAGCTGTCGCTGAACTTCGACGCCTCGGTGTTCGTGTCCGGCGCCATCGGCCAGGTCGTGCAGACGCTGTTCATCGCCATGGGCCTGGTGGTGGTGGCGATCTTCCTGTTCCTGGGCAACCTGCGCACCACCCTGATCCCGGCCGTGACCGTGCCCATCGCCCTGATCGGTAGCTTCGCGGCGCTGGCGGTGCTGGGCTTTACCATCAACCTGCTGACCCTGCTGGCCCTGGTGCTGGCCATCGGGCTGATCGTCGATGACGCCATCGTGGTGCTGGAGAACATCCACCGGCGCATGCAGGAGCTCGGCGAGACGCCGCTGGTGGCGGCCTTCCGGGGGACCCGCCAGATCGCCTTCGCGGTCATCGCCACCACCCTGGTGCTGGTAGCGGTGTTCGTGCCGCTGAGCTTCCTGCAGGGCGACATCGGCCGGCTATTCTCGGAATTTGCCCTCACCCTGGCCGCCGCGGTGGTCATCTCCAGCCTGCTCGCGCTGACCCTGACGCCGATGATGGCCTCCAAGATCCTCAAGGCCGACATGCACGAGGGCCGCCTGGCGCGGGCCGTGCAGTGGGGCCTGGATCGCTCCCGCCACGGCTATCGCCGGCTGCTCGAACGGGTACTGGGGCTGCGGCTGCTGGTGCTGGCGCTGTTTCTCGGCATCGTCGGCGCCATGGTATGGCTCAACGGGCAGCTGCCCAATGAGTACACCCCCAAGGAGGATCGCGGCAACTTCTTCGTGCTGGTCAACGGCCCGCCCGGCGCGACCTACGACTACATGCTCGACTACATGGACGAGATCGAGACGCGCCTGCTGCCGCTCACCGAGCAGGGCGAGGTCGAGCGCATCCTGGTGCGCGCGCCGCGGGGCTGGGGCAACATCGAGAACTTCAACAGCGGCTTCGTCATCGTCACCCTCGCCGACTGGGCCGAGCGCCGGTCGGCCTGGACGATCATGGACGAGATCCGCGGCCGCCTCGCCGACCTGCCCGGCATCCGGGCCTTCCCGGTGATGCGCCAGGGCTTCGGGTCACGGGTCGAGAAGCCGGTGCAGTTCGTGCTCGGCGGCGGCACCTTTGAGCAGCTCGCCGAGTGGCGCGACACCTTGCTCGCCCACCTGCGCGAGCACAACCCGCGTCTGACCGGGCTCGAGAGCGACTACGAGGAGAACCAGCCGCAGCTGCGCGTGGACATCGACTATACCCGTGCCGCCGCCCTGGGGGTGACGGTCACCGAGATCGGCCGCACCCTGGAGACCCTGCTGGGCGGGCGCACCGTGACCCAGTACGTGGACGACGGCCAGGAGTATGACGTCATCCTCGAGGGAGCCCCCGGTTCCCGGCCGAGCCCGCGGTCCCTGGAGAGCCTCCGGGTGCGCTCCGACCGCTCGGGCGAGCTGATTCCCCTGGCGAGCCTAGTGACGATGTCCGACTTCGCCGGGCCCAGCACGCTGAACCGCTTCAACCGGGTCCGGGCGGTCACGATCCAGGCCGACCTGGCGGACGGCTACCCGCTGGGTGAGGCGCTGGCCTATCTGGAAACCACGGTGGACGAGATCCTGCCGCCGGCGGCCCAGACCGACGTCAAGGGCGCCTCGCGGGACTACCAGGAGGCCAGCGGCGCCACCGCCTTCCTGCTGGGTCTGGGCATCCTGGTGGTCTTCCTGGTGCTCGCCGGGCAGTTCGAGAGCTTCGTGCATCCCTTCGTGATCATGCTCACCGTGCCGCTGGCGATCTGCGGCGCCCTGCTGGGGCTCTATCTCACCGGACAGTCGTTGAATATCTACAGTCAGGTGGGGCTGGTCATGCTGGTGGGGCTGGCGGCCAAGAACGGCATCCTGATCGTCGAGTTCGCCAACCAGCTGCGCGATCGCGGCATGGCCTTCCACGAGGCGCTGGTGGAGGCCTCGGTGACCCGCCTGAGGCCCATCGTGATGACGGCGGTAACCACCATGGCGGGCGCCGTGCCGCTGATCGTCTCCAGCGGCGCCGGCGCCGAGACCCGGCTGGTGATCGGTACTGTCATCCTCTGCGGCCTGGCCGCGGCCACCCTGTTCACCCTGTTCGTGGTGCCGGTAGCCTACGACCTGCTGGCCCGTCGCACCGGCTCGCCCGGCGATGTTGCCCGCCGCCTGGCAGACGAGATGGGCGAGGAGCCCGCCGCGCACTGAGGTGGATCGAAGCGGAGGGATCACGCAAGGGAATCGGCGCCGAGGGTCGGGAGGTGGCGAACGGCGCCCGTGCGGCTCAGCAGTCGCCGAGGCGCCGGCCCTCCACGACGGTGGTCATCTTGAGCTCGCCCGCGGCGGAGTCGACCAGGATGTCGACGTTGCCCTCGACTCGCTCGCCGAGGAAATCCATGCGACCGATGATGCTGGCCTCACCGCCCTCGGCCCGGCAGACCATGCGGTAGTCCATACCGTCGACCGTGACCTCGTGGTCGAGCAGTTCGCAGCCCTCCTCCTCCTTGATGAAGCTGAACGACTCGTCCTCGAGGTCGCCTTGGGCGATGCACTCCTGGGTGGTCTCGGTCTGATCGGGGATCGGCAGGTCCCCGCCGACGGCGGTGGTGCTGGTGAACTCCCACTGGCCCGGGACGATATTGGGGGCCTCGGCGAGGGCCACGAGCGGCGTGGCCAGCAGCAGACTGGCAAGAAGGGGACGAAACGGCATGGGGGGACTCTCCCTGGAGGTGGATGATCTGCCAGGCCTTCGGCATCGCCATCAGCATATCCCAATCGGCACCTCCCCCCAATCGGGTGCGATACGCCCTGGGGCCCCTGGCCTTGTTGGCGGTCCGGCGCCGGGCTTTCGCCTACTTATCGTTATCGCCGACCTATCGCCGCTCGCTACCCAGGCGTGCCGGGCGGACACGCGCCTCGCTGAGACCCAGCCAGGCGGTGAGCGCGGCCACCAGCACGATCGGCCCCAGCATCGCCAGGTTGAGCCCGGTCCATCCCAGCTGCCGCAGCAGGCTCGCCGACAGCAGCGAGCCCGCCGCCACCAGCGAGAAGATGACCAGGTCGTTGATGCCCTGCACCTTGCCGCGCTCGGCCTCCCCATGGGTGCTGGCGAGCAGCGTGCTGCCGCCGATGAACAGGAAGTTCCAGCCGACGCCGAGCAGCAACAGCGCCACCCAGAACTGGGCAAGCCCGGTGCCGGTGGCCGCCAGCAGGCTCGAGGCGGCCAGTATCGCGGTGCCGACCAGCAGGATGCGGGTGATCCCGAAGCGGGCGATCAGGCCCCCGGTGAAGAAGGAAGGCGCGAACATGCCGAGCACGTGCCACTGCATGACGAAGGCCACCTGCCCCATCTCGAAGCCCAGCGCGCGCATGGCGAGCGGCGTGGCGGTCATCACCAGACCCATGATGGCGTAGCCCGTGGCCGCGGCGACCAGCGCGACTCGAAAGCGCGACTGAGCGCCGATCTCGGCCATCGGCCGGGCGATCTCGCCGGGAGCGGGCTCGCCGCTGGCCGGCACGCGCAGGCCGCCGAGTATCAGCATCGCCACCAGCGCCAGGCCGGCGATCATCAGGTAGGGTCCGCCATCCGGCACCGCGGCGATCCAGTCACTGGTCAGGCTGGCGTTCCAGGGCCCGAGAAAGGCCGCCACCACCCCGCCGGCCAGCACCAGGGAGATGGCTCGGCTGCGAAAGGCCGGGCGCGTCACGTCGACGGCGGCGAAACGGTAGTACATGGCGAAGCCTTGGTAGCCGCCCAGCAGCAGGTTGCCCAGGCAGAACAGCCAGAAGTGCGCGAGGGCGATGGCGGCGAAGGCCACCAGTCCACCGAGCACGCCGCCGAGCAGCGCCCCGACCATGAAGCCGCGCCGGCGCCCCACCCGCTTCATGTAGAGCGAGGCCGGCAGGGTCGCGAGCAGGGTACCGATCATCATCATGGCGACGGGCAGCGTCGCGAGTTCCGCCGCGGGCGTGAGCCGGTGGCCCACCACCCCGCTCAGGGTCATCACGGTGATGGTGGCGACCATGTAGAGCGTCTGGCCGGCGACCAGGATGGCGACGTTGCGTTTCTCCAGGCGACTGGCGGCCCTCATGGCGACTCCTCGGCGACGAGCGATGACCCCGGCAAGCGTATCAGAACGCCCGTCCCGTGCCTCGCGCCGCTGCCACCGCTACGCGCAAGGCCGCTCGGCATCGACCCTGGAACCCAGACGACACAGGGGGCACGCCGGCGGCGTGCCCCCTGTCGATCGATTGGCCGCCGGCGGCGGCTCGGCCTCGCCGTCAGCGCGCCATGTCGACCACCACACGACCGCGCACCCGGCCGGCCAGCAGATCGCCCGCCGTGTCGATGGCCTCGTCCAGGCCGATGGTGCGGGTGATTTCATCCAGCTGGGCCGATGAGAGCAGCTCGCCGAGCCGACGCCAGGCCTCGACGCGATCGGCATAGGGGCGCATCACGCTGTCGATCCCGACGAGGGTCACGCCGCGCAGGATGAAGGGCGCGACGCTGGAGGGCAGGTCCATGCCCTGGGCCAGCCCGCAGGCCGCCACGGCGCCGCCATAGCGGGTCGAGGCGAGCACGTTGGCCAGGGTGTGGCTGCCTACCGAGTCGACGGCGCCCGACCAGCGCTCCTTGGCCAGGGGACGCCCGGGCTCGGAGAGTTCCGCCCGATCGATCACCGATTCGGCACCGAGCCCCTTGAGGTAGTCCGTCTCCTCGAGTCGCCCGGTGGAGGCCACGACCCGGAAGCCCAGCCGGGCGAGCAGCGCGATGGCATAGCTGCCCACGCCGCCGTTGGCCCCGGTCACCAGCACCTCGCCCTGTTCCGGCGTCACGCCCTGCTGTTCCAGCGCCATCACCGACAGCATGGCGGTGTAGCCCGCCGTACCGATGGCCATGGCCTGGCGGGCGCTGAAGGCCGCCGGCTGGGGAATCAGCCAGCCGCTGTCCAGGCGCGCCTTCTCGGAAAGGCCCCCCCAGTGCTTCTCGCCCACGCCCCAGCCGTTGAGCAGCACGGCGTCTCCCGGCTGGTAGGCATCAACCGTGGAGCTCTCGACGGTGCCCGCCAGGTCGATCCCCGGCACCATGGGAAACTGGCGCACCACCGGCCCCTTGCCGGTGATCGCCAGGGCGTCCTTGTAGTTGAGGGTGCTGCAGTCGACCCGCACCGTGACGTCGCCGTCCGGCAGGCGGGAGTCATCCAGCGTCTCTACCGTGACCCGCTGCCCGTCGTCGTTCTTGTCGATCAGAATGGCCTTGAACATCGTGCACCTCGTGTTGTTGATTACTTATAGACCGAGCGTCTATCGAATGGCATGAAGCGGCGCCCGCTAGCGGGGCAGCCCCTCCATGTACGTGGTGATGAAGACCTCCAGGGGACGCGCCCGGCGTTCGAGTCTTGCGCGCATCACCGCGCCCTCCCAGCCGATCCAGAAGGCCTCGGCGAGCCGCTCGCAGTCGGCGTGATCGGCGAGCTCGCCGGCCGCCTGGGCCTCGTGCAGGCAGCGCGCCAGGCGCTGCTTCCACTCGTCGAGGGTCGCCCGCAGCCACTCCCGATACCCCTCCGGCAGACCGCCGGCCTCCTGGCCGAGGTTGCCGACCAGGCAGCCCCGGCGGAAGTCGTGGCGGGCCATGCCGTCGCGGGCATCGGCGACGAAGGCCTCGATGCGCGAAAGCGGCGAGCGCGCGGCGTCCCCCAGATGGCGATCCAGCTTCCTCGCGAAGTAGGCGCCGTAGTGCTCCATCACGGCGCGCCCGAACGCCTCCTTGCTGTCGAAGTAGTAGTAGAACGAGCCCTTGGGAACACCGACACGCTTGAGGATGCCGTCGATGCCCGAGGCGCTGAAGCCCTGTTCGGTCAGCACCTCGGTGCCGCTGCGGATCAGGGCTGCCCGGGTATCCGGGTCGTCGCGCGGCACCCTGGGGGGCCGGCCACGGCGTGGCTTGGAGGTCGTATCGGTCATGCCGTTTAATATAGACCGGTTGTCTATAAAATCAAATCGAGAAGCGCCGACGCATCGACCGCCCCCCTGCTGCTGCCGCTCTCCCCTCCCCGCACATACCAATGCGGCCAGCCGACGAATGCCGGCTGGCCGCTTCTTTTTTCGGTAGCTCGACGTCCGGGAATTCGACGCTAGAAGTGCGAGGTCGCCCGGGCGATCAGGTGCCCAGGCCGCCGATCAGCACCACGCCGAGCACCACGACCAGCAGGAAGACGGTCTCCAGCGCCATCAGGATCACCGGCTTCCAGCCCACCACCGCGAGCTTCTGGAACGAGGTCTTGATGCCGAGGGCGGCGATGGCGGTGACCAGACACCAGCGGGACAGGGTCGACATGCCCTCGTTCACCGCCTCGGGAATCAGCCCCATGCTGTTGACCAGCACCAGCACCACGAAGCCCACCAGGAAGCTCGGCAGCATCGGCACCTTGGTCGCCGCCCCCTCTGCCTGGCGCGAGGCCCGGAACAGCCACATGAAGACCATCACCGCCGGCACCAGCATGGCCACCCGCACCAGCTTGACCAGCGTCGAGACATCGCCGGTCTGCTCGGAGATCATGTAGCCGGCCCCCACCACCTGGGCCACGTCGTGGATGGTGCCGCCGAGGAAGATCCCCGCCTGGCCGTTGGCGAGTTCCAGGGCCCCGGCGATCAGCGGATAGATCACCATCGCCATGGTCGAGAGGGTCGTGACCCCGACCACCGTAAGGATGGTGTTGCGCTCATGGGTCTCGTGGCGCGGCATCACCGCCGACAGGGCGAGCGCCGCCGAGGCACCGCAGATGGCGACGGCGCCGCCGGTCAAGAGCCCCAGATCGCGATCCAGGCCCAGCACCCGGGCCAGCACCGAGCCCATGGCGATGACCAGGGCCACGGCCACCACCACGGTGAGCACGGGGCCGATCCCCAGGTCGCCGACCTGGGCGAGGGTCATGCGCGCCCCCAGCAGGGCCACGCCGAGGCGCAGCACGGTGCGGGCGGCAAACTCGATGCCCTCGCGGCAACGCCCCTCCTCGCTCAGGAAGTGCAGCGACATGCCGAACAGCAGGGCGTAGAGCAGCGTGGGGCCCCCGTAGTGGTCGGCGATGAAGGTGGTAGCCAGGGCGATGGTGACGCACACCAGCAGGCCGCGGCCGATGGGCCGGGCCCTGCCGAACCGTTCGGTGAGTGGCGTATCGAAGAGCGTGGTTTTCATGTCGCAGTTCTCCTGGAGCCGCCTGACGGACGCACGTCGCCGCTCCCCGCCGCAGTGGGCGGGAACGACACGGCCCGGCGAGGCGGGAAAACGGGGTCCGAGCGTCGCTCGGACCGAATCGGTCGGGACGGCTGAGCCATGACGGCTCAGACTCGAAGCTCAGGGCGTGACGGCCTCGACGCCCTCGGCGGCGGCCACCACCTGCTCGGCCAGCACGCGGACGCTATCCACGACCGGCAGCGAGCCGTCGAGGGCGTCGTCGATGACCGAGAGTTCGGTGCAGGCCAGCACCAGCACATCCGCCCCGCGCGCCTTGAGGTCGTCGGCGGCCCGGGCGAAGGCGGCCCGGGTGTCGGGGTGACGCCCCTCCCCGCGCTTGACGGCGCGAATTACCTCGAGCACCGCGGCCTCGTCCTCGGGATAGACCAGCGACAGGCCCCGCGCTTTGACGAAGCCCTCATAGAGGCCGATCTTGCGCAGCGCCGGCGAGCAGAGCAGACCGACTCGCGCCCCGGGTACGAGTCGGGCGACGCTGTCCAGCGTGCGCTCGACGATGTGCCAGACCGGGATGTCGACCGCATCCTGAGCATCCCGCCAGTAGTAGTGGGCGGTGTTGCATGGCATCACCAGGAAGGCGGCGCCGGCCCGCTCCAGGCGCCGCGCCATCTCGGCGATCGCCGGCCCCGGGTTCTCACCGTCGCCGTCGATCAGCGCCTTGATCCGCGAGGGCACCTTGGGGTTGTTGTCCACCAGCAGGTGGACGTGGTCGATATCGTCCTCGGCGGGCGTGGCGTCGATGACCCGCTGCATGAAGGTCACGGTGGCATCGGGCCCCATGCCCCCCAGCACGCCGACCATGGTGTGCGGATCGCGGGAAAGGGCCTGGCTGTCGCGGTCGTCAGTCGTCATCGTTTGCCTATTCATGGGTGATCAGAAGCCCAGCATCGTGGGCAGCCACAGGGTGATCTGGGGGAAGAACGCCAGCAGCAGATCGATCACCACCATGGAGCCGACCAGCGGAATGGCGCGGACCGAGATGCGCTCGATGGAGACGTTGGCGATGCTCGAGCTGATGAACATGTTCTCGCCCAGGGGCGGCGTGGAGAAGCCGATCCCGAGGCTGACCACCAGCACGATCCCGAAGTGGATCGGATCGACGCCCAGCTCGACCATCACCGGCAGCAGCACCGGGGTGACGATCATGATGGTGGCGAGTATCTCGATGAACATGCCCACGATCAGCAGGAAGCCGATCACCAGGATCCAGACCAGCCACAGACTGTCGGTGATCTCGAGAATGCCCTGGGCGATCATCGCCGGGATGTGATTCTCGACCAGGATGCGACCGAAGGCGGTGGCGGTGAACATGATGATCAGCACCCGACCGGTCAGCCAGGTGGTGCTCTGGAAGGCCTCGTTGAGCCCGCGCAACGACGACTCCTTGTGGATGAAGATGCCGACGAACAGGGCATAGAAGATCGACACCACCGCCGCCTCGGTGGGCGTGAACATCCCGGAGTAGATGCCGCCCAGGATCACCACCGGCGCCATCAGCGACCAGAAGCCGTCCTTCAGGACCTTGACGATGCGCTTGAAATCATAGCCCGAGCCCTCGGTCTGGTAGCCGTTGCGCTTGGCGGTGATGTAGTTGGCCACGATCAGGCCCACGCCGAGCATGATGCCCGGGAAGACCCCGGCCATGAACAGCCCCGAGATGGACTCGTTGGCGGTCACGCCGTAGATCACCAGCGGCATGCTGGGCGGGATCACCACCCCGAGCCCGCCGGCGGTGGCGGTGATCGCCGCCGGATAGCTGCGCCCGTAGCCGCGCTCGATCATCGCCGGAATCACCAGCATGCCGACCGCGGCCGTCGTCGCAGGCCCGGAGCCGGAAATCGCACCGAAGAACATGCAGGCCATGACCGCGGCGGCGCCAAGCCCCCCGGCGGCGGGACCCGCCAGCTCCTCGGCGATATGGATCAGGCGCCGAGCGATGCCGGCGTCGCCCATCAGGGCGCCGGCCAGGATGAACGAGGGCAGCGCCATGAGCGGAAACGAGTTGATGGCGGAAAAAGCCAGCTCGATCAGCGAGCTGATGTCGTCGCCGTTGAGCACGTAGACCGCCATGGAGGCGACCCCGAGGGCCACCACGATGGGCGCGCCGAAGAACAGCAGCGCCCCGAACATGGAAAACAGTACCGTTGCGGCCATGCGGCTTACCCCTTGCCGTTGGAGGAGGAGTTTCCGGTGGTGTTGGACTCCCCCTCGGTAATCTTGCTGACTTCCTGCTGTTCCACGTCGCCGGGTTCGATGCCCTTGACCAGCTTCATGTACTGGACCTGCAGCACGCGAAAGGCCATCAGCACGAAGGCGATGGGGAACACGAAGTAGACGTAGGCCAGAGACCAGCCCAGGGCCGGCGAGTCGTAGGGAAACTCCAGCAGCAGCCCGATCAGATCCAGGCTCTTCCAGGCCAGCACCAGGCAGAAGCCCACCCACATCAGGTCGACCAGCAGCAGCAGGGTATTGGCGACGCGTTTGGGCAACAGCTTGATGTGCGTCTGCAGGCGGTTATGGGCCCCCAGATGCGCGGCGTGAGCCGCCCCCAGGAACACGAACCAGATGAACGCGTAGCGCGCCAGTTCCTCGATCCACGCCATGCCGATGCCCAGCGTCACCCGCATGACCACCTGAACGAACAACAGCACGACGAAAACACCGAGCAGGAAGCGGCAGGCGTAGTCTTCGATATGATTGAACTTTGCTAACACGAAAGCCTCCTTCCCCTGTGGGAGTGCGAGGAGGGAGCCAGGCCAGGCGACCCATCGTTGCCCGGCCCAGCCTCACTCAGTGGCCCAATGCCTTCTGTATTTCCTCGAAGGCTTCCTGACCACCGATCTCGTCGTAAAACTCAGGCCAGACCTCTTCCTTGGCAATTCGAACCCACTCCTCCTCATCTTCCAGTCGATACCTCGGCACCTTCTACCTCCATGCCGGCGCGGGCCTTGGAGGCTTCGGTCAGCTGGAACTGCAGCGCATATAGCTGGGCTTCGAGTCCGGCACGATCGATGATTGCGCGCTCTTCGTCGCTGAGTTTCTCGTAGGTCCTGACACCCATCACGCTCGGCTGAAGGGAGTACTGGTAGTGGACCTCAGTGAGGTAATCCTGCACCTCGTGGAACTTCATCGTGTAGTTGACGATGTAAGGATTGTCCTGGCCATCGATCACGCCTTGCTGAAAGCCGGTGAACACCTCGGGCCAGGACATGCTGATCGGGCTGGCGCCCCAGGCCTCGTACGTGGCCAGCATCAGCTCGTTCTGTGGCACCCTGATCTTGAGCCCCTCGATATCCTCCAGGGTGGTCACGGGCCTTTCGGAGTTGGTGAGGTAGCGGAAGTTGGAATATAGCCAGCTGAGGATATGTACGCCGGCTTCCTCTTCGGCGATTGCATTCCAGCGGTCAGCCAGCGGCACCGTGGTAGCCTTCACCGCATCGGCGTGGCTGCGGATCGCGTAGGGCATGGTCAAGGCACCGAGCCGAGGGGCATAGGGGGTCAAGTTCCCTACGTCGATCAGGGCGAAGTCGAGCTTGCCGATGCGAGTATCCTGGATCCTGCCCGTCTCGGAACCGAGTTGCCCACCGGGGAACAGCTCGACCTGCATCTCGCTCCCGAAGAGTTCTTCGACCAACTCCTCGAAACGCTATGCCAGCGCCCCTTGGTCGGAATCCATCGGGTCCCCCATGCCGACCTTGAAGGTCGTCTCTGCCTGGGCGGCATGCGCAGTCAGGGTGGCAAGAACAGCGGAGGCCAAGAGGGTTTTCTTGAACATTGTTGTCACTCCAATCTTCATCGGGTGGGTGCTGCTAGTGCATACGACGCGTATGCACTACTCGGGCGTCGTCTTGTTGGTTGCCTGCGCCAGGGCGTCGCCCATCAGCTGGACGATGTCGTCACAGTCTCCTTCATCGAAGGTCAACGGCAGCCTCAGGTCGCACAGCGTGGCCAACACACGGTCGGCGTTGGGCAGGGAGCGCGTCGCGCCGAGATAGCCCCAGCTGTCGTAGCGGCTGGTGTAGTCCTCGGGCTGCGATTTCCCATACCACTTGAGAGGAATGCCGCGCGCCTCGCAGCCGGCGATGAACCGGGCGATCTCGTCGTGGGTGAACGCTGGCAGCCGGAACTGGATCGAACTGCCCACGAAATCCTCTTTTTCAGGCCGGGGAATCGTCTCGACCGGGGCCATCGCGCCCAGCCCCGCCTCGAGGCGGCGATAGAGCGTATTCCAGCGCTGCCTGCGGGACTCGAGCTCGGCCAGCTGCGGGCGCAGGATCGCCGCGCGCAGGTTATCCATCCGCCCGCTCATGTTGGGCGTCACCAAGCGCGTCTCGCTGAACGTCTCGGCCGGCGGAGCCGCCAGATGACGGTCGTAGAGCATGTAGGAGCCCGACATGATCACCGCGCGGCGCATCACCTCGGGATCGTCGGTGCTCAAAAGCCCCCCCTCGCCGGAGTTGAGGTGCTTGTAGGTCTGGGTGCTGAAGCAGCCCACCTTGCCGAAGGTGCCACTGGGCCGGCCGTCGTAGCAGGCCCCCATGGTATGGGCGCAGTCCTCGATCAGGGTGATGCCGTGGGCCTCGCAGACCGCCATGATGGCGTCCATGTCGCCGATGTGGCCGCGCATGTGCGAGAGCAGGAAGAAGCGCGCCCCACTCTCCTGCGCCGCGGCGGCCAGATCGTCGGGGTCGACGGTGGTGTCCTCGCGAATGTCCACCAGCACGGCCTCGCCGCCCGCGGCGTGGATGCTGCCGGGCACCGGCGAGAGGGTGAAGGCGTTGCACAGCACCGCCTCGCCGCGCTCGAGCCCGCAGGCGCGCAGCGCCAGCTGCAGCGCATAGCCCCCGGAAGCGCAGGCCAGCACGTAGGGCACGCCGAGACTCGCGGCGAACTCCTGCTCCAGCAAGGCGGTCTCGCCCTTCTCGCCCTCGACCAGGTTGTAGCGGTGCAGGCGACCGGTGCGCATGACCGCCACCGCGGCCTCGATCGCTGCCTCGGCGATCGGCTCCTGCTGGGTAAAGGATTTCGAGAAACGGCGCATGGGACCTACCTCAGTAACGCTGCTGGTGATGGACGGGGAAATCCCACTGCTCGTCGGGGAAGTACTTGGTCAGGCGCCAATCACAGGCCCGGGCGTGTCCTTCCATGCCCTCGACGCGGGAGATGCGCGAGCCCACGGCGCTGAAGGTGCGGTTGGCCTCCTCGCTGAGCTGCTGGGTGGTCAGCACCTTCATGAACTTGTGCACGTTCAGGCCGCCGCTGTAGCGGCCGGCACGCTTGGTCGGCAGGATGTGGTTGGTGCCCGAGCACTTGTCGCCATGGGTGACGGTGCTGCCCTCGCCGAGGAACAGCGAGCCGTAGTTGCCCAGGTGCTCCTTCCACCAGTCGAGGTCCGCGCACAGCACCTGCAGGTGCTCGCAGGCGTAGCGATCGCTGACTTCGACGACCTCCTCGCGGGTATCGCCCAGGATCACCTCGCCATGATCGCGCCAGGCGGCATGGATGACGTCGGCGTTGGGCATGTCGTCGGCGACCTTGGGCACCAGTTCGATGACCTTCTGCCCCAGGGCCTCGCTGGTGGTAAACAGCCACACCGGCGAGTTGGTGCCGTGCTCGGCCTGGGAGACCAGGTCGACGGCGATGGTCATCGGGTCGGCGGAGTCGTCGGCGATCACCGCCGATTCGGTCGGGCCGGCGAAGACGTCGATGCCGACCTGGCCGAACAGCAGGCGTTTGGCCTCGGCCACGTAGGCATTGCCCGGGCCGACCAGGATGTCGGCCTCACGCCCGCCGAACAGGCCGAAGGCCATGCTCGCCATGGCATGCACGCCGCCCATCTCGAGGATCATGTCGGCGCCGGCCACGTGCAGGGCATAGACCACCGCCGGGTTGATGCTGTCGCCGCGGGGCGGGGAACAGGCCACCACGTGGGGCACGCCGGCCGCCTTGGCCGTCGCCACGCTCATCAGCGCCGAGGCGGCATGGGCATAGCGGCCGCCGGGAATGTAGCAGCCGGCGCAGTCGACCGGCAGCACTCGCTGGCCGAGCAGCACGCCGGGCTCGGTCTCGATCTCGAAGGAGCTCAGGCTGTCGCGCTGCGCCTCGGCGAAGCGGCGAATCTGGCGATGGGCGAAGTCGATGTCGTCCTTCACCGACTGCGGCACGCCGTCGATGAGACGCTGGCGCTTCTCGTCGCTGAGCACGAAGTCCTCGGTCCAGCCGTCGAACTTCTCGGCGTACTCGCGCACGGCCGGCTCGCCACGCTCGCGAATGTCGTCGAGCATCTGACGCACCGCGGTGGTGACCCGTTGATCCTCGGCGGCGACGCCCTCGGCGCCCTCGGCCGTCTTGAGATATCGAATTGTCATGGTGTTCTCCGCAATGGCGCTAACGGCTCAAATCACTGATGAATCCCCCGGGGCGCACCCCGGGGACGACGACTCGGCCCCTCGCGGCCCACCGAGGGCCGGGGACCGATCGTCACGCCTGGTAGTCGGGGAAGCCGAAGGCATCCGGGTAGCCGAACAGCGCGACGCTGCCGCCGGTGTGCAGGAACACCACGTTCTCGCCTTCCTTGAAATGGCCCTTGCGGATCAGGTCGATCAGGCCCGCCATGCCCTTGCCGGAGTAGACCGGATCGAGCAGGATGCCCTCGTGACGCGCCATCAGGGTGACGGCCTCGACCATGCTCTCGGTGGGGATGCCGTAGCCCTCGCCCACGTAGTCGCAGTTGGCCACGACGTCCTCGCGAGACACGACGGTGGTCAGCCCGAGCTTGGCCTCGGTCTTCTGGGCCAGCGCGAAGACGTTGGCCTCCTGCTTGTCCTTGGGCGCACGCACGCCGACGCCGAGCACCGGGATGCCCGCGTTGCAGGCGGACAGGCCGGTGACGAGGCCGGCCTGGGTGCCGGCGCTGCCGGTGGCATGCACCAGGTGATCGATCTGCAGGCCCATGTCATTGGCCTGAGCGAGCAGCTCCAGGGCGGCGTTGACGTAGCCCAGGGCGCCGATCTCGTTGGAGCCGCCGCCGGGAATGATGTAGGGGGTCTTGCCTTCGGCCTTCAGCGTCTCGGCCAGGGCCTCCATCTCGGCCGCCATGTCGGCACCGCCGGGACGCTTCTCGACGCTGGCGCCGTGCAGCTGGTCGAGGAAGACGTTGCCATTGTAGTTGTAGGCCGGGTCATGGCTGCCGGTGCGATCCTCGAGCAGGATGTGGCAGCCCAGGCCCAGCTTGCAGGCCGCCGCGACGGTCTGGCGGGCATGGTTAGACTGGGTTGCGCCCTGGGTGATGATGATGTCGGCGCCCTTCTCCAGGGCATCGGCCATCAGGAACTCGAGCTTGCGGGTCTTGTTGCCGCCGGTGGAGAGCCCCGTGCAGTCGTCGCGCTTGACCCACAGGCGCGGGCCACCCAGCAGACGGCTCAGGTTGTCCATCGGCTCGAGCGGTGTCGGCATGTGGCCGAGCCGGACACGGGGAAAGCGGGAAAGATGCATACGAGCCTCCAGGCGAGTAATTTGTTGTGGCATAAGCGTACTCTCGAAATGAGACGGTCAACGGGCCGGCGAATCACCGTTTGCCACCGACCGGTCTGGACTAAAGCTAATACCTACACGCCGACGCGCACCAATGCCAAGATACTCATGGACGGTTACTTTTTTGCATACACCACAAATATGCCTTTGTTAGCGCCTAATCCCGGAAAATTATTATGAAAATCGAATGGATAGAAGATTTTCTTGCGCTTATCGAGGCAGGCACGTTCTCCCAGGCCGCGGAGGTGCGGCACGTCACCCAGCCGGCCTTTTCGCGTCGCATCCGCCAGCTGGAGGAGTGGCTGGGGGTCGAGCTGATCGATCGCCACTCGCCACGCCTCGCGCTCACGCCCCATGCGCGGACCTACGAGTTGTCGATGCGCGACTGGCTGGCGCGCCTCTACGCGATGCGCAGCCGCATCCGGGCGGATGCCCTGCACGGCCCCCGGGCGATCCTGACCACCCAGCACACCCTCACCGTGAGCTATCTGCCCCGGCTGCTGCGTCACTTCCGTCAGCAGGCGCCCGAGGCGCGCCTGCAGGTCCGATCGTCAGATCGCAGCGACTGCATCCGCAACTTCCAGCGTGGCGACGCCGATCTACTACTGTGCAGCGAGCTCGAGGGCACGCCGCTGTTCCTCGATCGTGAGGAGATCGAGCGCGTTCCGCTGGGTGTGGAGCAGCTGATCCCGGTCTGCGCCACGGACCAGCAGGGACAGCCGCTGTTCGATCTCGGGGGCCAGGCCCACCTGCCGCTGATCGGTTACGAGACGGACAGCTTCCTCGGCGGGGTGCTGGCCAGTCCCTACCTGCTCGACCTTCAACGCCGCTTCGATACCGAGCTGGTGTGCGAGACCTCGTTCACGATCGGCATCCGCGAGCTGACCCTGGCGGGCCTGGGGATCGGCTGGCTGCCCCACGGCCTGATCGAGGAGGACCTGATGGCGGGCCGGCTGATCTCGCTGCTGGACACGCTGGGCGGCCCGAAGCTGGTCGTGGCCTGCTACCGCCAGCCCGACGTCGAGTCCACCTCGCTGGAGACGCTGTGGCAGCTGATGCACGACCGGCCGCCGACAATATGAGCGCGACGCCAACCCTCGGCGCTATGGGCCGAGTGCGATAAGATAGTGCAGCTTACTCATCACCGATCGCGCGACGCGGCGCCTGGTTGCCGCGCCGTCCAAGGAGGCATCATGAGCCATGGTATCCGTCGCATCCTGTGCTGTGTGGGGCTGAAGATCGACTGCAATCCGGTGCTGGCGCACGCGGTGGGACTGGCGGTGGCCACCGGCGCCGAACTAGAGGTGCTGCACGCGGTCAAGTCGCTGTCCGATGACGTCGTCAACACGCTCCGGGTCAACATCCCGGATCGGGAGATCCTCGAGACCCTACGGGAACAGCGTCTCAAGGAGGCCAGCGAGGTGCTGGATGCGAAGATCGAGACCTTCTGGGCCGGCCACCCCGAGCTGCGTGACGCCTTCGGCGCCCGCGAGATGAAGCGCAGCGTGCTGGAGGGCTATCCGGCCGTGGTGATCACCGACTATGCCCATCGCAGCGGCAGCGACATGATCGTGATGGCGGCCAACAAGCGCAGCTTCTCGGCCACCTATGCGGGCAAGATCACCAAGGGCGTGATCAAGCGCTCCCACGTGCCGGTGGTGGTGGTGCCGCCGCGTCGCGACTGATCCGCGGCAGCGACAGGGTGAAGGTGGTGCCGCGCTCCAGTTCCTTGACGCGATACTCCACCGCGTCGCGGGCGGTCAAAAAGGGGATCATCGCACTTTGCGGGGAAACCATCGTCCACAGGAGAGCAGCGCTCCTACAAACCTCGCCCCTATCACGCTGATCTGCGATGAGTCCAAAAAAAGACCCCCTCAACGAGGGGGCCAAACAGCAAAGCATTGGACAAAACCAGGCCGATGATCAGCCGTGACGATCGAAGCTGTTGTCAAGGAACGGATAGTCGGTGTAGCCCGCCTCGTCGCCGCCATAGAAGGTATCGGGGTTCGGCTCGTTGAGCGCGGCGCCGACGCGGAAGCGCTCGACCAGATCCGGGTTGGCGATGTAGGAGCGCCCGATGGCCACCGCATCGGCGATCCCGTCGTCGATGGTCCGCTGGGCGTGCTCAGCGTCGTAGTGGCCGCAGAAGATCAGGCTGCCGGTGAAACGCTCACGCAGGCCGCGACGGAAGTCATCGCTGAACTGGATGTCCCCGCCGGCCCAGTCCGGCTCGTTGACATGCACATAGGCGAGGCCGCGATGGGACAGCTGCTCCATCAGGTAGAAGGCCATCGCCTCCGGCTCCTCGTCGGTCAGGCCGAAGATCTCGATGAAGGGCGTCAGGCGAATGCCGGTGCGCGCGGGGCCGAACACCTCGGCCACCGCATCGACCACTTCCAACGGAAACCGCGCACGGTTCTCCAGCGAACCGCCGTACTGGTCGGTACGCCGGTTGGTGCCGGTGGCCAGGAACTGGTTGAGCAGGTAGGCGTTGGCCGCGTGCACCTCGACCATGTCGAAGCCGGCCCGCTGGGCGCGAATCGCCGCCTGGCGATAGTCCTCTACGAGGCCGGGGATCTCGTCGGTCTCAAGCGCCCGCGGGGTGCTGGTCTCGTGCTGGCCGGCGCTGCCGTCCGGAAACTCGACGAAGCACTGGGCCCCTTCCCCCTTCAAGGCGCTCGGCGCCACCGGCGCCTGGCCATCCGGCTGCACCATCTCGTGGGAGACGCGGCCGACGTGCCACAGCTGCAGGGCCATGCGTCCGCCCTTGGCGTGCACGGCGTCGACCACGCCCTTCCAGCCGGCTTCCTGCTCGTCGGTCCAGATGCCGGGGGTATAGACGTAGCCCCTCGCGGTGGGCGAGATATTGGTCGCCTCGCTGATGATCAGCCCCGCGCCGGCGCGCTGGCCGTAGTAGGCCTGCTGCAGCTCGCCCGGCACGCTGTCGGGCGTGCGGGCCCGGGTCAGCGGCGCCATCAGGATGCGGTTGGGCAGCGTCAGGCGGCCCAGGCGGGTCGGTGTCAGCAGGGTCTCGTACGCCATGCGGTAACGTCCTCTTCGATGGGTGTGGATCCGGGCTCGGCGCCTCGGCGCCCGACTTGATTAGACCAGTTTACTAGTAACATCCGAGCGCTGGCTACCCCCGCTAATGATTAACGCGTTAATCGATATCCGGGGCGGTATCGTGCCGGCGACGCACGGGCCTCGACGACGGGCCGACCCGGGGCCGAGGCAAGGCTTTACATCCGGGCGCGACGGGGCCTATGATTCAGACAGCGCCGATTTGAACTCCAGCTTGCGGGCGCTCTACAAATACCGCTAAAGCGCTGCCAGAGGCCCGTTTTAGCACACGCAAAGCGGGTTTTTTGTTGCCTGGCCCCCGGGCCGCCGCCGATTTAAGCACCAACTTGCGGGCGGAATAGAAATACAGCTAAAGCGGCGTGCGACTCCTCTCCCCTGGGTCGGCGCTTGCCGAACCACCCTGTCCAGCGCACCCCAGGGGAAACGGAGACGATCATGACCCACCGCACTACTACCGCTCACACCACCACTCACGCCTCGGCTGTCACTCGCCGCCACACGCTGGCTGCCCTGCTCGACCCGGACGACATCGTGCGCCCGGAACTGCGCAACGACGCCATCCTCGAGGCGCGGCGCGCCTCACGGGATGCGTCTCGCGGCCCCTGCGCTCGCGTGGACGACGCGCTCCCGGGGTCACGGCGATGACGATAGCGATAGGAATGAGTTCAAGAACGGGTATAAGAAAAGTGCATGCCAGGCGATAAGCCAACGGCCCTACTCGTGCGGCGGCGCGCCGGTCACCATGCCGGCGATCGTTAGCGTGATGACCAAGCCACACGAGGATGCCCTTCATGCCCACCCACCCCGCGTTCGTCCTCCACGAGCAGCCGCCAGCGGTTCGCCTCCAGAACGGCGATGCCTCCCGTGAGATCAGCCCGCTATGGCTGCGCGAGCGGACTCAATCGCCCGACCAGCTGGAGCCGATGACCCAGCAGCGCCTGTTCGATTCCCACGCCATCGACACGGCGCTAACGCTGGAGGAAGTGTCCCGAGTCGACGAGCACCACGCGACGCTGGCCTTCAGCGATGGCCACCGCGAGACCTACGATCTTCGCGTGCTGGCCGCCGAGCTCGATGACGCGGCGACTTTCCCCACAGCCGAGCCCTGGGATGCCCGCCTGGAGGCGGATCGCGTGCGCTTCGACTGGCGGCGAGTGCTCGCGGAGCCGGGCTACTTTCGCGCCTCGCTGGATGCCTATCTGCGCTATGGTCACCTGGTGCTCTACGGCGTGCCCACCGACCCCGAGCGTATCCTCGAGGTCGGCAGTCACTTCGGCTACGTCAAGGAGACCAACTTCGGCCGCTACTTCGAGGTCTACTCGCGGCCGAGCGGCAACGACCTGGCCTATCGCAGCGTGGCGTTGGGCCCGCATACCGACAATCCTTACCGGAACCCCGTGCCGGGCATCCAGCTGCTGCACTGCCTGGTCAACGAGACCCGCGGCGGGCTCTCGACCCTGGTCGACAGCCTCAAGGTGCTCGAGCGGCTGCGCCACGAGTCCCCCGAGGGGTATGCGCTGCTCAAGACCACGCCGGTGCGCTTTCGCTTCGTCGATGCCGGCACCGAGCTCGTCACCCACCGCACCATGATCCAGACCGACGACGACGGCCATCCGACCGGCGTGCATTACAGCCCGCGGCTCGACGCCCTGCCGCTGCTCTCCGATGCCGAGACTCGGCTCTTTCACGGGGCCCGGCAGCGGCTCGGCGAACTGTTCGCGGACCCGACCTACGAGCGGCGCTTCGCCCTTAACGCCGGCGAGCTGATGCTGTTCGATAACAGCCGGGTGCTGCACGGGCGCACCAGCTACGACAGCAGCGAGGGGCGCCGCCATCTCCAGGGCTGCTACCTGGACACCGACGGCCCGCGCGAACGCTTCGCGAGCCTAGTGAAACATCATGATTCGATCGAGGAGGTCGCCTGAATGGAACAGGTCGCATTCCGTCAGATGAAGGACGGCACCCGGGAAGAGTACGTCTTTCTCGAGGGCCTGGAGGAGCAGTTCAACCGGGGGCTGGTGGATCGCCTGCTGGACGCGCTGCGCCAGCTCGAGCACAGCCTGAGCGGCTACCGGGTCACGCGGCTGGAGCACTCGCTGCAGTCGGCCGCCCGGGCCGAGGCCGACGGCGCCGATGAGGACATGATCGTCGGCGCCCTGCTGCACGACCTGGGCGATGACCTGGCGCCCTACAACCACTCCCAGCTGGCCGCGTCGATCATCCGCCCCTACGTACGCGGCGAGGTGACCTGGGTGGTCCATCACCACGGTCTCTTCCAGACCTACTACTTCGCCCACCACTTCGGCATGGACCCGAACGCCCGCGACCGCTACCGGGACCACCCCTGCTATCAGGCCTGCGTCGACTTCTGCGAGCGCTACGATCAGGCCTCCTTCGACCCGGACTACCCCACCCCGCCCCTCGAGCACTTCGAGCCGATGCTGCGCCGCGTCTTTTCGCGCACGCCCTTCGACCCGGCGGTGATCGGCGAGGAGCATCCGCTGGAGCCCTGAGCGGCCTCAGCGTCCACCATCGGCGAGGTCTTCCGCGGGGCGCAGGGCCGCCAGCACGCGCTCGAACTCGGGCCCGGCGGAGCGGACGCTGCGCCGGGTCAGCCAGTAGCCCTCGGCCATGGGCAGCGTCTCGGGGCTCGCGCGCCGCAGCCGCCCGGCCTGCAGCGCCGCGCGGCAGAGGGGCAACGAGCCCAGCAGCACCCCCGCGCCGGCCTCGGCGGCGCGCAGGGCCTGCACCAGGCTATCCAGGCGTACCACCGGCATCGGGCCGGGGCCCGCCTCCACTCGCTGATCCCACTCCCGCCAGCCCAGCCGTGGCCCGGCCACGGCGATGCGCGGCAGGCGGCGCCAATCATCGACGCCGGCCAGCAGCGCCGGTGTTGCCATGGGCGCGAGCACCTCGCCGAACAGCCGATGGCTGACCCGCTCCGGCCAGTCGCCCTCCCCGAAGCGAATGTCCAGATCGGCCTCCGCCTGGGCGTAGTCCGGCCAGCGATGCATGGTGGAGAGGACCAGCTGTCGCCTGGGCAGCTCGACCTGCAGCGCGGCCAGGCGCGGCACGATCCAGAGCTCGATCAGCGAGACCGAGGCCATCAGGCTCAGGCGGGTGCGAGGCGCCGCGAAGAGACTGTCGGCGCTGTGGGTGAGCCGCTCGAGGGACTGCTGCACGTGGGGCAGCCAGGCCTCGCCCTGAAGCGACAGGGTCACTCCCCGCGCCTGGCGCTCGAACAGCGACACCCCCAGCCGCTCTTCCAGGTGGCGGATGCGCTGGCTGACGGCGGCCTGGGTCAGCCCCAGCTCCCGGGCCGCAGCGGTGAAACTGCCCAGCCGCGCCGCCGATTCGAAGACCCGGACCCACTCCAGGGAGGGCAGCAGGGCGGTGGATTCAGCCATAAGAAATTTGCACCTCTCACCCCAAAAACCGTTGATTGTCGTTATGCCACCGGCGACGTCAAATGGCCAGGCATCCATCCATCTCACCGTGTCATGGAGAGCCTCATGCTCGAGACCGCCGAACTGATCGACCACGGCCAGGCCGTCCTGCTGACCTTCCAGCAGGGCGCGCAACGCCGCTTTCATGGCGTCTGGCTGCGCGACAACGCCCAGGACGCCACCACCCGCTCCCCCGACAACGGCCAGCGTCTGATCAGCCTCGCCGACATCCCCGCCACCCTGCGGCTGACCGAGGCGCGGGTCGAGGCGGGACGCCTGATCGTGGCCATGGCCCCGGAGGGGCGTGAGTTCGCCTTCGAAGGCGCCTGGCTCTGGCAACATGCCTATGATCGCGAACCGCCCGCCCGGCGCGGCTGGCTCGACGCGCACGCAGAGACCTGGGACGCCTCACTGGCCGAGCGCCTGCCCTGCGCCGATATCACGGCCCTGGGCCGCGACGACGCCGTCAAGCGGCGATGGCTCGCCGACATTCGCCGCTACGGCATCGGCAAGCTCACGGGCGGCCCGATCGAGGATGGCGCCCTGCTCGACGTGGTGGCCCAGTTCGGCTTCACCCGGGAGACCAACTACGGCCGCTACTTCGAGGTGCGCAGCGAGATCGCCCCGACCAACCTGGCCTTCACCGGCCTCGGCCTGCCGGCCCACACCGATAACCCCTACCGGGATCCGGCGCCGACCCTGCAGCTGCTCTACTGCCTGGAGAACTCCGCGGCCGGCGGCGACAACCGAGTGGTGGACGGCTTCCGCGCCGCCCAGCGCCTGCGCGAGGAGGATCCCCGCGGCTTCGAACTGCTTGCCGGCTACTGCGCCCGCTTCGAGTATCGCGGCCTCGGCGACGTCTGCCTGCAGGCCCGGCGCCCGATGATCGAGCTGGCCCCGGACGGCGAGCTGATCGGCATTCGCTTCAACAACCGCTCCGCAGCGCCCTTCACCGACATCCCCTTCGACGACATGGCCGCCTACTACGCCGCCTATCGCCGCCTCGGCGAGCTGCTCGAGTCCCCGGAGCTCGGCGTGACCTTCAAGCTGTCCCCTGGCGAGGCCTTCCTGGTCGACAACACCCGGGTGCTGCACGCGCGCACCGGCTACTCGGGCGAGGGGTCGCGCTGGCTGCAGGGCTGCTACGCCGACCGCGACGGCCTGCTCTCCACCCTCGCCTGCCTGGAAACCGCCATCGAAGGAGCCGACGCATGACCCACACGCCGGATACCGTCGTCGAGACCCTCGCCACCCTCTTCGCCGAGCAGGGCGCCAAGAGCTACCTGGGCGAGGCGGTCACCATGGCCGAACACATGCTGCAGGGGGCCTGGCTGGCCGAGCAGCAGGGCGCGAGCGACGAGATCATCGTCGGCGCCCTGCTCCACGACATCGGCCACTTCGCCGGGGATCGCGGCACCTTCGCCCTGACCGACACCGAGGATCGCTGCCACGAGAGCACCGGCGCCGCCCTGGTCGAGGCGCACCTGCCGCCGGCGGTGGTCGCCTGCATTCGCGAGCACGTGGCAGCCAAGCGCTACCTCTGTGCGGTCGACCCGGCCTATGCCGACACCCTGTCCCGGGCCTCGCAGCACTCCCTGCGCCTGCAGGGGGGCCCCATGGCGGCCGATGAGGCGGAGCGTTTCGCCCAGCACCCCCACCTGGAGGCGATCCTCAAGGTGCGCCTGCTGGACGATGCCGGCAAGGAAGCCGGCCGCCAGACGCCGGAGTTCGCCCACTTCGCCCCCCGGGTGCGGCGCCTGATCGAGGCCCACCGGGCGAGCTGATCGCTGCCGGGCCGGTACACGGCGGCGTCCCACCGGACGCCGCCGCCCCCATCACCCTCCTCCTCTTCGCCTCAGGGCAGCGCCACCACCCACAGCCCAGCGAGCATCAGCGCGGTACCGAGCCACTTGGCCGGTGCCGCGCGCTCGCGCAGCCACCACACCCCGAGCACCACGCCGAGCGGGATCGACAGCTGGCGCATGGCGACGACCAGGCTCACCTCCTCGGTGAGGGCCATCGCCACCAGCACCAAGCCGTAGGTGGTGAGCATCATGATCCCGGTCAGCGCCATTGCAGATCGCTCTCCGTCCCAGAGCGCGGCGAGGCGGCACCGCTCGACGGGCAGCAGCAGCAGCACCGCGGGCAGGCCCCAGGCCAGAGTCATCAGCGCCTGGAGCACCATGAAGTGACTGCCGGCGGCGAGACTGGTGTAGCCGCTCGCCATCATCAGCGCCAGGGCCCGGTTGTCGATCAGCGAGTAGCCGGCGGTGGCCACCGCCGCCAGCAGGGCGAAGCCGAACGCCGGGGTCAGGTAGGTCGAGGGCCGCAGCGCCCGCGGGCTCGTCAGGGGCAGGCAGAGCGCGCCGATCACGATCAGCCCCATGCCGGCAAGATCGAGGGGCGTCAGGGCGCGACTGCCCAGCACGACCACCGACACCAGGGGCACCAGCACCACCGGCAGGGCGCGGGCGATGGGATAGAGCACGCTGATCTCGCCGCGGGCATAGGCCCAGGCCAGGCCGCCCAGGTAGAGCATCTGGCAGAGCCCCGAGGCGACGAGCCAGCCCCAGAACGCCGGCGGCAGCGCCGCCGGCGACGGCCCCAGCCACAGCAGCGGCGCCAGCGCCAGCGCCCCGGCGCCCATCGCCAGCACGAAGAAGGCCAGCGACGGCGCGCGCCCCTTGCCCATCAGGTTCCAGCCGGCGTGCAGGCAGACCGACAGCAGCACGAGTCCCAGCGCCGCGGGACTCACGAGGCGAGCTTGTCGGACTTGCCTGCCGCCGCGGCGAAGTTGGCCAGCCAGCGGTCCCAGGGCCGCGGCAGCCGTTCGAGGTCCTCGTGGCGCTCCTTACGACGAATGGCATTGCGCACCATCAAGGAGCCCAGGTAGCGCACGGGCTCCGGCGGGAACTGTCCCAACGGTCCCCGGGCCAGCGGCGAACGGCGCCAGAGATTGTTCTGCTCCAGCACCAGGGCCGTGAGCAGCTTGGCCCCCATTCGCGTCGGGCCCACCCCGTTGCCGGAGTAGCCGAAGCCGTAGACGATATTGGCATGGCCCGGCAGGGCACCGAAGAACGGTAGGCCGGTCACCGAGCGATCCGAGGGGCCGGTCCAGCTGGCGGCCAGCGGCACCTCGGCAAGGCGGGGGAAGAACTCCGTCAGGCTCTGGCGCAGCGCCGCCCGGTAGCGGGACGGCCGGTCGAAGACGCCATGCACGTGCCCGCCGAAGGCGAAGGTGTTGCCCCCCTTGCCCAGCATCAGGCGGCCCTGCGGGGTGGTGCGGTAGTAGTGCACGAAGGTGCGCGAATCGAGCACCGAGACGCCATCGACGAGCCCGGTTTCCGCGAGCGCCTCGGGGGCGGGCTCGGTGATCACCATGTCGCTGGAGACGATGGCGATGGTACGCCGGTACTCGGGAAGCAGCCGGGCCGTCCAGGCATTGGTGGCCAGCACCACCTTGTCGGCGATGAGGCTGCCGCGCGGCGTGACCACCCGAGCCGGGCGGCCCCGCTCCAGGGCCTGCATGGGCGTTCGCTCGAACAGCTCGACGCCCAGTTCCCGGGCCACGCGACGCAGGCCACGCGCCAGCTTGGCGGGCTGCACCGTGGCCGCCCGAGGCGAGAACCAGCCCTGCCGGTGGCGCGCCGAGCCGCTGCGCCGCTGTACCTCCGCCGCCTCCAGCGACGCGAAGCTGCCGATGCCCCGCTCGGCCAGCCCGTTCATCAGCGGGGCGATGTCCGCCTGCTGGGCGCCATTAGTGGCGGTGAACAGGGTGCCGTCATGGCGGAACTCGGCCTCGATGCCGTGCTCGCGGCAGAAGTCGCCGATCTCCGCGACGCTGCGCTCCGACTCGACGACCAGCCGGCGGGCCTCCTCCTCGCCGAACAGCCGGTGCAGGGTCGGGTACTTGCTGGCCCAGCCCAGCACGCAGCCGCCGTTGCGGCCGCTGGCCCCGGCCCCGCAGAGGTCGGCCTCGATCAGCGCCACGCGCAGGCCGGGTGCCTGCTGGCGCAGCATAATGGCGGTCCACAGGCCGGTGTAGCCGCCGCCGACGATGCACACGTCGACGCGCAGGTCCCGCTCCAGGGACGGTGCCGGCGCCTCAGGCGCCTGCTCCAGGGCCTGAGTCAACCAGAAAGGACGCATGAAAACTCCTTCAAACCGTGAACGCCCCGGGTCCTGGCCCGGAGCATGATCCCGGCCAGAAGGGGCGTGCCAGACGGCCGGGATAACAAACATGAGGTAGGGTGGCGGGGCCTAGCTCGCCTGTCGCCAGCGCTGGGCGCGGGTCAGCAGCAGATGGCTGATCGCCGCATGGGCCAGCTTGACCGCCAGCGAGGTGAAGAAGATCAGCACCGCCATGGCCGCGGCGCTGGCGAAGTAGCCGGCCTCGTCGAGGTGCATCACCGCCACGGAGGCCAGGCGCGTGTCGCTGGTGTAGAGGAAGACCACCGCCGAGACCGTGGTCATGGCGTTGACGAACAGGTAGACCGAGATATCCAGCACCGCCGGCAGCGAGACCGGCAGGGTCACGCGACGGAAGGTGGTCCAGAACGGCACCTTGAGCGAGGCGCCCACCGCCTCGAACTCGGGGTCGAGCTGCTTGAGCGCGGTCACCGAGGTGAGATGGCAGACGGTGTAGAAGTGCACCAGGGTGTTGAGCACCAGGATGATCAGGGTGCCGTAGATCCAGTTCAGCGGATTGTCGGGCTGGTTGAAGAAGAAGATGTAGGCCAGGCCCAGCACCATGCCCGGCACCGCCATGGGCAGCATGGCCAGGAAGTGAAGCCCCTGGCGCAGCGCGCGGTAGCCGTCGCTCTTCTCGATCAGCCAGGCGTTGAAGAAGATCACCAGGGTGCCGATCGACGCCACGAAGAAGGCGAGCGTCAGGGAGTTGAACCAGGCGGCCCAGCCGCCGCCGGCCAGCGCTTCGAAGGCGTAGTGCTCGAGGGTCAGCGCCAGGTCGTAGGGCCAGAACTGCACCAGGGAGGCGTAGATGGCGGTGCCGATCACCGTCAGGATGATCGCCGCCACGCCGTAGCAGAGCGCGGCGAAGGTCCAGTCCCGCAGGGGGCTGGGGCTCGGCTGCCAGGGCACCGCCCGGGCCGAGAGCTGGGCCACCTGGCGGCGCTGGATCCAGCGGTCCACCGCGAAGGAGACCAGCGCCGGCGCCAGCAGGATCACGCTGACCACCGCGCCCATCTGGAAGTTCTGCTGCCCTACCACCTGCCGGTAGACGTCGGTGGCCAGTACGCTGAACTGCCCGCCGATGATCTTGGGCACCCCGAAATCGGTGATCGCCATGGTGAAGACCACGAAGGCGCAGGAGATCAGCCCGTAGCGGGCGCCCGGCAGGGTGATGGTGAGAAAGCTGCGCCACTTCGGCGTGCCGAGCGCTTCCGCGGCCTCATAGAGGCGCGCGTCGCTGTTGGCCAGCGCCGTCACCAGGATCATCAGCGCATGGGGGAAGATCCAGAAGCACATGCCCATGACGATGCCGATGGGACCGTAGATGCTCTCCCCCATCAGCGCCTCCCGGAACCAACCCTGGTTGCCGAACAGGTAGACGAGGCTGATGGCCGGCAGCAGCGAGGGCGCGAGGATCGGCAGGGTGGCCAGCATGCGAAACAGCCGCTTTCCCGGCATGCAGGTGCGGGTGATGCCGTAGGCGCAGAGGAAGGCGAGCCCGACCACGATCACGGTGCTGGTCAGGGCCACCGTCAGCGAGTTGACGATGGAGCCGGCCAGGGCCGGGGTCTGCACGTAGCGGGCGAAGTTGGCCAGGCCGATGAAGTCGCCGGCGCGATCCTGCACGCTCTTGACCAGCATGGCGGCCAGGGGAAAGAGCAGCCCCACCACCAGCAGGCCCAGCGCCAGCAGCAGCGCCAGCAGCCGGATCAGAGCCTCGCCGGAGAGCCGCTCGGGCCAGATGGAGGCACCTGCGATCATGCCCGGGCCTCCTCGCTGGGAAAGAGGCGCATCGCCTCGGCCGGCAGGCGAGCGCCGAGGGTCATTCCCTGCTCGAGCCCCAGGCGCTCGCCGTCGCGCACGGCGACGTCCGCGGTCAGCGCCTGCCCGCTCGCCTCGAGGGTCAGGCTGACCCGCAGGAAGGCGCCCAGGAACTCGACGTGGTCGACCCGGGCCGAGAGCCCCTCGTCCTGCGCGCACAGCTGCACCGCCTCGGGGCGAATGGCCAGACGCACCCGCTCCTCGTCGGCGCAGTGGTGAGCCGCGCAGTCCAGGCGCTGCTCACCGAGGCGCAGGCCGTGACCGCCCTCAGGGCGGCAGTCGAGGAAGTTCATGCTGCCGATGAACTCGGCCACGAAGGCGCTGGCGGGGTGGCGGTAGATCTCGGCCGGCGTGCCCACCTGCTCGATCACGCCGTGATTCATCACCACGATGCGATCGGCCATGGCCAGGGCCTCCTCCTGGTCGTGGGTCACCATGATGGTGGTCACCCCCAGGCGTGCCTGCAGCGCCTTGATCTGGCTGCGCAGGTGCACGCGCACTCGGGCATCCAGGGCCGACAGCGGCTCGTCGAGCAGCAGCAGGCCCGGCTCGGTGGCCAGCGCGCGGGCCAGCGCCACGCGCTGCTGCTGGCCGCCGGAGAGCGCCGCCGGGTACTTGCCCTCGCTGCCGGTCAGGTCCACCAGGGCCAGCAACTCGGCGACCCGCTGACGCATCAGGTGGCGCTCGTCGCGACGGTTGCGCAGCCCGTAGGCCACGTTGTCGAAGACGGTGAGATTGGGAAAGAGCGCGTAGGACTGGAAGACGATGCCGAAGTCCCGGGCCTGGGGCGGCAGCCGCGAGATGTCACGGCCGCACTGGACGATGCGTCCCGCGCTCTGGGGCGCCAAGCCGGCGATGGCGCGCAGCAGGGTGGTCTTGCCGCAGCCCGAGGGCCCCAGGAAGCAGACGAACTCGCCCTCGCGGATGGCGAGGTCGATATCGCGCAGGGCCGTGAACTGCCCGTAGCGCTTGGTCAGGCCGGCGATCTCGAGGTGAATGCCGGCATCGGCGACGGCGGCGTGCACCGAATCGGTCTGGGGAACGGTCAGGGTGGTCATGCAGGAGGACTCCAAGCCCCGGCGCGCTGCGCCGAGGCAATGACGAGGATGGCGAGGGGATTACTGGCTGTCGGACTTGCCGTCGTAGCGGCGCTGCCACTCGCCGAGCAGACGCTCGCGGTGGTTGGCCGCCCAGTTGAAGTCGGGCTCGATCATCAGCTCGGTGATGTTCTCGGGATAGTTCTCGATGGGCTCGGCCACGCCGGGATAGGCCACCACCGCATAGCCCTCGTTGTAGAGCGCGTTGGCTTCCTCGGTGACGGCCCAGTCGAGCAGGGTCTCGGCGGCCTCGCGCCGGTCGCTGCCTTCGATGATGGCCGCCGCCTCCATGTCCCAGCCGACACCCTCCTCGGGGAAGACCAGCTCGAGGGGCGCGCCCTGGGACGCGAGACGCGCGCCGCGGAAGGCGAAGGAGACGCCCACCACGGTCTCTCCGGAGGCCGCGAGGTTGCAGGGGGCCGAGCCCGAGTGGGTGTAGCGGGCGATGTTCTGGTGCAGGCGGTCCATGTAGTCCCAGCCGCCCTGCTCGTCCCACAGCTGCATCCAGCTGGCCACGTCCAGGTAGCCGGTGCCGGAAGAGCTGGGGTTGGGCATGATCACATGGCCCTCATACTCGGGGCGGGTGAGGTCTTCCCAGGAGCTGGGCTTGGGCACGCCCAGGCGCTCGCCTTCGATGGTGTTGTAGCAGATCGACGCCACCCAGGCGTCCATGCCGACCCAGGCCGGATCCTTTCCCTCGCGGATGGCCGGATCGACGAACTTGGGGTCCAGGGCCTCCACGCCCTCGGGCGCGTAGCGGGACAGCATGCCCTCCTCTTCCAGCACCAGCAGGCTGGTGGCGGCCAGGCCCCAGACCACGTCGGCCTGGGGGTTCTCCTTCTCGGCCAGCAGGCGCGCGGTGATGACGCCGGTGGAGTCCCGCACCCACTTGATCTCGATCTCCGGATGCGCGAGCTCGAAGCGCGCGGCGTACTTCTGCAGGTCGTCCGCCTCGACGGCGGTGTAGACGGTCAGCTCGGTGGCCGCCTGGGCCCCGGTGGTCATGGCGAGGCCCACCGCGGCGGCCAGCAGGGAACGGGAGAAGAGGGACATCGTCGTGCTCCAGTGCTTGGTGAAGGTCAGATGAGCGAATGCCTATCTGGTATATACCAAGAGTCTGGCGATGCCGGGTGACGGTTCAATGACAGTTCATTGAACGTCGCATGAAAAATGCAGCCGATTGATTACGCGGTATTTTCCAGGTCCACCGTGATGCACAGCGCATTGTGCAGCCAGTGCTCTTCGTCGTACTCCACCGGGCGGCGCCGGGCGTCGAAAATGGTGCGGCGCACGCTCAGGCCGGCCGTGCCGGCGGCCACGCCCAGCTCCTCCGCTTCCTGGGCGCCCAGCGTCTCGGAGTAGAGGCGCAGGGAGCGGTGGGCCAGCGTCAGCCCCCAGCGCCCTCGCAGCTGCCCCCACAGCGAGCCGGTGAAATCCCCCTCGAGCAGCTGCGGGGCGCGCTCCGGCACGACCCAGAGCGACTCCGAGAGCACCGCGCGGTCGTCCACGAAGCGACGCCGGCGAATGTGGTGGAAGGGCTGGTCGACGGGCAGGCCCAGCGCCTCGGCGGCCGGACGATGGGGACGGGTATCGGTAAGCAGCACCTCGGTGCGCGGTTGGCGCCCCTGGGCCTTCACGTAGTCGTTGAAGCCGGCGTCCCGCGTCGGGTCGTAGTCCAGGGGCGGCGGCGAGACGAACCAGCCGCGGCGGTTGCTGCGATGGATGCGCCCCTCGCCCTCGAGCTGCGCCAGGGCCTGGCGCAGGGTGACCCGCGTGGTGCGAAAGCGCTCGGCCAGCACCCGCTCGGCCGGCAGTCGATCGCCGCCGAAGGCCGCGGGGTCCTGGAGGAGCTCGCGCAGGCGGTCGGTGAGGTGGAGGTAGTAGGCGTCGCTCATGCGGGGAGTCCTGCTGGGCTGGGAAGCAGTGGCCGAGGCGTCAAGCCTTGGCCGGGGCGAGGCCCGATTCTGGCACATTCGCCCCGCCAGGCGTCACCGCCCGGGGGCGCCCTCCCCCGACGCTGCCCCAACGACCCGCCCTGCCGTGCCGTGGCTTCCCGCGGCGTGCCGACGCGCCGCCCGCCAGACTCCCCAAACGCCAACGACCGGGCCTGGGCCCGGTCGTTGCGCTTCTCGAGGCGCCTTCCCGCTCAGCAGGCCTGGGGCATCTCGCCGCGGGCCAGCCGGGCATTGATGTCGTCGATCACCCCCGGCAGGTCGGCGATGGTGTCGATCAGGTAGTGGGGGCGCGAGGCCTCGAACTCCCGGGCGACCCGGGCGCGTCCCTCGGCCAGGGCCTCGGGCGTGAGCGCCTGGAACGCCTCGAGGGTCAGGCCCAGGGCGTTGCCGGAGCAGGTCAGGCCCACCGTCCACATGCCGGCGCGGCGCCCCTCGAGGATCCCCGGGGTGGTGTCGTCGATCTTCACGCAGGCGGCGACGTCCTCGATGCCGAGCGCGACGACGCTGGCCAGCGCCTGGGCCGGATGCGGGCGGCCGTTGGGCACCTCGTCGGAGGCCACCACGTGGTCGGCCTCGTAGCCGTGCTGCGCCGCCATCTCCACGACCCGCTCCATGACCACGGCCGGATAGCCGGAGCAGGAGCCGATCTTCATGCCCTGGTCGCGCATGGCGGCGATCGCCTCGATGGCGCCGGGAATCAGCGCCGAGTGCTCGGGGATCTTCTCGACCTGCAGCGGCATGAAGCGCTCGTAGATGGCGGTCACGTCGGCATCGGTGGGCGCATGGCCGAACATCTCGGCGCAGCGCGCGGCGATCTCGGGGATATCGCACAGGGCGCGGATGTGATCCCACTTGCCCATGCCCATGGGGCCGCGGGCCTCCTCCAGGCTGAGCGCGACGCCGAACTCGGCGAAGGCGTCGACGAAGATCTGGGTCGGCGCGAAGGAGCCGAAGTCCACCACGGTGCCGGCCCAGTCGTGAATCGCGGCCTGCAGGCGTTCGGGGGCGTTGTAGATCATGGAGCGTTCCTCGTTGTTGTCGGGCAGTGGCGTGTGTTTACTGAAGAGTGGCGTGTGTTCACTGAAGAGCGACGTGCTTTCAGGGGGTTGTCGCAAAGGGAAATGGCGGCTCAGGCCGCCGGACGGCCGTCGTCGACGCCCAGGGCGTCGAGCGCCTCGCCCACGGCGACGAGCAGGCGCTCGACCACCGCGACATCCAGGCGGCCGATGCAGCCGATGCGAAAGCTCTCGGCCTCGGTCAGCTTGCCCGGATAGATGACGAAGCCCCGTGCCTTGAGCTCGGCGTAGAAGCGGCCGAAGTCGAAGGCGGGATGGCCGGGACAGAAGAAGGTGGTGATGATCGGCGACAGCCAGCGATCCTCGAGCAGGGTCGCGAAGCCCAGCTCGCGCATGCCGGCCACCAGCCGCTCGCGGCTGCGGGTGTAGCGGGCCAGGCGCCCCGCCACCCCGCCCTCGGCGCGGTGCTCGGCCAGCGCCGTGTGAAAGGCGGCGACCACGTGGGTCGGCGGGGTGAAGCGCCACTGGCCGGTGCGCTCCATGTAGCGCCACTGCTCGAGGAGATCGAGGCTCAGCGAATGGGCGCGGCCGGCGCTGGCCTCGAGCAGGTCGCGGCGCAGGATCACGAAGCCGAAGCCCGGCACCCCCTCGAGGCACTTGTTGGCCGAGGAGACCAGGACGTCGAAGGGCACCGCCTCGACGCTCAGCGGGACCGCGCCGAAGGAGCTCATGGCGTCGACGATCAGCCCCTTGCCCCGGGCCTTGACCACCTCGGCGATCTCGGCCAGCGGGTTGAGGATGCCGGAGCTCGTCTCGCAGTGGACCAGGAAGACGTCGGTGATCTCGGGGTCGGCGTCGAGCAATGCGGCCACCTCCTCGCCCCGGGGCGGCAGGTAGTCGCCCTTGTCGAGCACCAGGTGCTCGCGGCCCAGATAGCCGAGGATCTTGGCGGCACGCTGACCGTAGGCGCCGTTGGCCAGCACCAGGGCCTTACCGTGGCGATCGATGGCGGTGGCCAGCGCCGCCTCCACGGCGAAGGTGCCGCTGCCCTGCAGGGGCACGCAGGCGTAGGCGTCGCCCGAGGCGCCGGCCATCTCGAGCAGCTGCGCGCGGACCTCGGCGGTCAGGCGGTTGAAGTCGTCGTCCCAGGAGCCCCAGTCGTGGAGCATCGCGGCCTTGATGGTATCGCTGGTGGTCAGGGGGCCGGGGGTCAGCAGGTAGGGCGCGTGCTGAGCGGGCTCGTCGACGGGGGGCGTGGCGGTGGCGAGGGACATGGGCGGCTCCGGCTATCTCTCAAAGGGAAAGGGATCAAAGGGAAGTGGCGCCCATCAGACCAGTCGCTTGACCATAGATAAAATCGATTTATCGTATCTTTGATACAAGCTGAACTTATAGTGAAACCATGTCCCTCTCCCACGCGCAGCTGCGCGCCTTCCATGCGGTGGCCGTCCACGGCAGCTTCACCCGCGCCGCCGAACGCCTCTGCCTCAGCCAGCCGGCGGTCTCCGACCAGGTGCGCAAGCTCGAGGAGCGCTTCGGGGTCAGCCTGCTGCGCCGCAGCCGGCGCACGGTGGCACTCACCGATCTCGGCGAGCGGCTGCTCGGCATCACCCAGCGGCTGTTCGCCGCCGCCGACGAGGCCGAGGCGCTGCTGGCCGGCGCCCGGGACCTGCAGTCGGGCAAGCTCACCCTGGCGGTGGACTCGCCGATGCACGTGCGGCGCTTCATCGCCCGCTTCCAGGCGCGCCATCCCGGGGTGCGCTTCCAGCTGATGACCGGCAACACCGACGCGGCCCTCTCCCGGCTGTTCGAGCACCGCGCCGACTTCGCCGTGCTGGGCCGCACGGTGGAGGATCCACGCCTGCTGAGCGTGGAGCTGAGCCGCGCCCCGCTGATCGCCTTCGTGCCCGCGGACCACCCCTGGGCCCGCTGGCGCGCAATCCGCCTGGCCGACCTCGCCCGGGCCCCGCTGGTGCTGCGCGAGCGCGGCTCCATGACTCGCCAGGCCCTGGAGGCGGAGCTGCGCGCGGCGGGGATGGCGCTCACGCCGGCCATCGAGGCCGAGGGACGCGAGGCCGTCTTCGAGCTGGTGGCAGCGGGGCTCGGGGTGGGGATCGTCTCGGCGGCCGAGGCCGGCCATCATCCCGGCATGCACCGGCTCGCCATCGAGGACAGCGGCCACTGCATGACCGAGACCCTGGTCTGCCTGCGCCAGCAGAGCGAGCGGCGCCTGGTGGCGGCCTTCCTGGAGGTGGTGCGCGAGGCCCTGGCCGAGCCCGAGTGGTGAGAAATCAGCCCGTCGCGTGCTGCGCCGTCGCCTGGGCGTCGGGCCGGCGGCGGTGGACCGCCTCGAGCAGCCAGTCGCCGATCGGCTCGAGCACGGCGCTGCGGTGGTGCTTCACGCTGAGCCAGTAGCCGTAGTCGCGACGCGTGACCCGCGGCCCCAGCCCGACCAGCTGGCCGCTCGCCAGATGCTCCTCGACGAGGATCGACCAGCCGAGCGCCACCCCCTGGTGGGCGAGCGCGGCGTTCAGCAGCAGCGCGTAGTTGTAGTAGGCGAAGACGCCGTCTCGCGGGGCCAGGCTCAGGCCGGCGGTCTGGCACCACTGCGCCCAGTCGAGCCAGCGCGGGTCCTTGATGTCCTGATGCAGCAGCGAGAGACCGGGCAGCGCTTCCGTCGTCAACGTATCCGTCAGGCCGTGCTGGTCGGCATAGGCCGGGCTGCACACCGGGAAGACCGCCTCGCTGGCCACCAGGCGCGCCTCGGTGTGGGGCGTGCGGGGCCCGAAGCGGATGGCGATGTCGGCGGCCTGCAGCTCCGGGTCATCGGCGCGATCGATCGGCATCAGCTGGAAGGTCACCTCCGGAAAGGCCTGCTTGAGCGCCGGCAGGCGCGGCAGCAGCCAGAGGTGGGTGAAGCCGGAGCCGGCGGCGATCACCACCGAGGGCGACGGCCGCCGGCCCTCCTGCATCACCCGCTCGCAGGCCTCGCGCACCGACTTGAGGCCCGGCGCCACCTCCCGATAGAAGCGCTCGCCCTGGGCGTTCAGCACCAGCCGCCCGCCCTGGCGATCGAACAGCGGCAGCCCGACCCGCTCCTCCAGCGCCCGGATGCGCTGCGAGATGGTCGGCTGGCTGGTGCGCTCGGCATCCGCCGCCGCCGTCATCGATCCGAGGCGAGCGGTGGCCTCGAACGCGATCAGCGACTTCATGGAGGGGGGCTGGTGGCTCACGGGCGGGGCCTTATACGTCGCTAGTGGGGTTCTAGGGTGAAGGCGGGATTTTCTCACATGCCGTTGTATTGGGAACACGATCAGCCGATGAATGCGACGCTTACCTGGGCCAACGATGCCATCCGACAGCAGCTCTCGCTGCTCGACACGCCCGATCAGCAAGCCCAGAGCGCACGCGACCACCAGTTGGTGGCCGCCCTGGACGAACTCAATGGGAAGATGGGTAAGGGCCCAGTGGGCCTGGGCGTGCCGCGCATCAGTGCCGCCTGGCAGCTACGCTGTGCGCATCGAACGCCAAGGTGGACCACGCATTGGCCGGAACTACCGACCGCAAGGACATGATCAAGGGGCTTCCCTTATTTGACTTTGGTCTTTTGGTACGCTGAGGAGAAGTCGCGTAGTGTAAGACTGAAAACACCGTCCATCACAGGTATGCAGGGAGGCACCATGGACCTTATCGAGAAGCTCAACAACATTGCACGTCGTGGCCAAGAGCAGGTTGACCACATTCAGAATGAGGAAGCAACCAAAACGGCTCTGGTGCTTCCCTTCATCAACTCTCTCGGCTACGACCCCTTTGATACCCGAGAGGTTGTGCCGGAATTCACGGCGGATGTAGGCACCAAGAAAGGTGAGAAGGTCGATTATGCCATTCGTGCCGATGGCAGCATTTCAATCCTCATGGAGTGCAAGCCACTGGGTACTAATCTCGCCAACGTCCAGTACAACCAGCTCTACCGCTACTTTGCCTGCACTGACGCTAAGTTCGCCATCCTGACAAACGGCTTTGAGTACCGTTTTTATTCTGACCTAGACTCAGAAAACAAGCTGGACACTCGCCCCTTCTTCACCTTCGACCTTGAAGACTTCAACGATCAGGATATCGACGAGCTTCGAAAGTTCACCAAGCCCAATTTTGATGTTGATGCCATCCTCGGCACAGCCAACCGGCTCAAATATACTAACCTGGCCAAACAGGCCATTGATGAAGTCTTCCGAGAAACTCCGGAGGAGTTCGTCAAATTCATTGTAGGCAAGGTTTATGAGGGGCGTCAGACACGGCAGGTGATCGAGGAATTCACGCCGATCATCAAAGAAGCAGGTAAGGCTTATATCAAGGAGCAGGTCGCGCAGCGCCTGCGTGGTGCCCTTGCCAGCAACGATATAGATACTACGCAGTCCACCGCTTCTACCGACAGTGCATCGCAGGAAGCCGAGCCTGATGATGATGGCATAATTACCACTCAGGAAGAGATCGATGCCTATAATATTGTTCGATCCCTGCTCGCAGAACAGGTCGATGTCAGCCGTATAGCTATGCGAGATGCCAAGTCATACTGCGCAGTGCTTCTCGACGACAACAACCGCAAGCCCATCTGCCGTTTCCATTTCAACGCGAAATCAGTCAAGCGGGTAGGCTTCTTTAGCGACAAGAAAGAAGACCGGATCGATATAAACTCGGTCAGTGACCTCTTTCAGCATAAGGATCAGCTGAAAGCGACCGTGGGCGAATACCTCGAGTAGTAGACCAACGGTCAGGGCTAGACAGGCAACGGCTTAATCAAGCTGCCGTCGTCATTCCCTGGCCGGTTGACGCGGGAGCTCACCGTCCAGTGGGTGATCCGCTCGGCGGGCAAGTGGTGCACCGCGTGGCGGATCGTCTTGCGGTCGGTCAGGTGCGGGTCGAGCCAGGGCTCGAGTCTATCGGCATCCAGGACCAGCGGCATGCGATCGTGAATCTCCTTGGCCACACCCCGCGCCTGCTCGGTTAGGGTGGCGCAGCCCGGCTTGCCGTCCGGCCTCTCGCTCCAGATGCCCGCCAGCCAGATCGGCTCGCGATCCTCGCGGCACAGGAAGTGCGGCTGCTTCCTGGCATCCACCGGCAAGTCGAGTAGGGGACTGAAGTCACCTCCAGTCCCCCCTCTAAGAACCGTGCGTGAGAGTTTCCAGCTCACACGGCTCAAGCCTTAACTAACGCCATCATTAATGACGCGGCGGCAGGAGGCAGGCGACGCCTACGTGTACTGACGTATGACGTCCATGCCGGGTCGTATGGATTCAAGGCGGATGCTACCAGCCGGTGCCGGGTGATCTTGACGCTTTGGGCATGGAACAGGTGGAACGCGCTCGGCTTACCCTTTGTTGCACCAATACGGTAACCGGTGAAACACCAGTCCCTGAAGCCCAAACGGGTAAAGTATTTTCGCTTGATCCACCTTGCCCCCTTGCGACGATGGCGGGATTTGGCCCACCGCCAAATGATATTGAATATCTCATTGTCCAAGTAGGTGAAAACCCTCTTTGAGACAACGTGGCGATGGTAGTTAGCCCACCCCCTGATTACGGTATTTAGCCTAGCAATCAGGGCTCCGGCAGTTGCAGCCCACATTTCTCGGACGATTTTCTTCACTTTGTCGATGATAGACTTGAGGCTTTTCTTGGCGGGCTTTATGAGAAGCTTCCCGTTAGAATAGCGTCTTATGTTCTGCCCAAGGAAGTCAAATCCCGAGGTGATATGCGTAAATCTAGTTTTCTCTTTCGAGAGTTCTAGACCACGCTCACTCATGAATTTTTCGACTATAGGCAACACTCTATCACGAAGTATTTCCTCGTTTGACGCAGTGATAATGAAGTCATCCGCGTAGCGGATAAGATGCACCTTTGCTGCCCTACCCGAATATGATCCCGGGCCTTTCCTTGGGAATTCTTTCCGTAGATCTTTCTCCAGATCATCCAGAGCCAGATTAGCAATTACAGGTGAAATGATGCCGCCTTGTGGTGTTCCTGCCACGGTAGGATTGAATACCTGATTATCGAGGAATCCTGCTTTTAGCCAGCCCTCCAGCACCCTTCTTTCCATGGGAACATGGCGCATAAGCCACTGATGGCTTATGTTGTCAAAGCATCCCTTGATATCCCCTTCCATAACCCACGCGGGGCTACTTCTGCGACTAAGGTTGACGAAGCACCTCTCGATCGCATCTGCGCAGCTACGCATGGGCCTGAACCCGTATGAGCAGCCATCGGCCTGGGTCTCGGCTACCGGGTCGAGTGCCAGCAGGTAGAGTGCCTGCATCGCACGATCCCTGATGGTCGGGATCCCAAGAGGCCTGAGCTTCCCATTGGGCTTTGGGATGTAGATCCTTCTCAGCGGAAGGGGCCGATACCCACGGGGCCTCAGTCCAGAGGCCCCCCGAAGTTTCTGGCCGGGTATCGTCCAAGTGGCTCCATCCACTCCTGGGGTGTTCTTTCCTTTGTTCTCGGTGACTCTTCGTACTGCCAGTAGCTTGGCGCTACGAGAACGCGTGAGCAGGCGCTGCAATGACTTGACCTTGTTCCATCGATTTTCTTCTACCGCCTTCACAATACGGGCTTGGAGCCGGCGAACACTTTGTTCAACGGTCTGCCACGGTATGGCTTCCCATCTACCGAGGGTGTCCGAGGCTGCACCAGCTTTCGCCGTCATCTGCTTTTCCTCGTTGGCCAGTTAATCAAGCTCTCTTGTGACGTAAGACCACGGGGAAGTCTGCCCACTTTCGTGTCGGGTAACGTTGAAACCCGTATCAGAACCATTACAGCCCTGCATTCGCTTTTTCCCCGATCCTCTACCCGCATGGCTATCACTGCACCTTACGGTGGAGCTTCCCTTTCGGGAGCCATACGGGCTTACCATGTTCCGCATGAGTGACAGGATTGGGTTAGGTCTCTCTTCGATACCGGCGGCCTTTATGCCCATGACGGGTGAGAATGGAGCACCCGTACCGACCGCAACACGGACCCTATCAGCATCTTTGGATCCTTCTTGGTTGACGATATTAATGAGATTCGCATACGCTGACCTTACCATCCACCCTAGCTCCGACCCGCGTTGATGCTCGCAGGCATGCCCTCCTCTCACGAGTCGGGCACCCGCTGGAGAGCGGAGGCTACATTGTCCGAGGGCTTTTAGACGGCTTGTTACCAGGCCGCCATACCTCGTAGGGTACTGCCGATGGGACGGCAGGTCCGGTCGGGAATGGCTCCGCCGGACAATCTCACATACGACTTCATGTCGCACCCACTCGTACCAGCCATCCGCCGGCACTAGGTTTTGTCCGAAAAGTCGGATGTGCTAATTTTCCCTATGTCGCAGCTGCATAGGTGACGTATGGCAGGACGCT
>NZ_VBUI01000060.1 GCF_005780185.1 Halomonas urmiana
GCCGAGCGCCGAGCGCCGAGCGCCGAGCGCCGAGCGCCGAGCGCCGAGCGCCGAGCGCCGAGCGCCGAGCAGGATGAGATGACAAAGAAGCAGCACATCCTACCGAAATCGGTGGGATGTGCCCTGAGAAAAGGATGCGGAAACTAGCCGGCCAGGCGCCGCCGGGCGGCCCGATAATCGCGGACGAGTTCCTCAATCACCTCGCCGGCCCCGGGGCAATCACCGATCGCCCCTACGCCCTGCCCGGCGCCCCAGATGTCCCGCCAGGCCTTCGGCTTGCTGCCACCGGCGGACCCATAGCGCATGGCCGACTTGTCGCCCTCGGGCAGGGCCTCCGGGTCGAGACCGGCACGTTCGATGCTGGCCCGCAGATAGTTGCCGTGGACGCCGGTGAACAGGCTCGTATAGACGATGTCCTCCGCGGCCGCGTCGACGACCATCCGCTTGTAGTCGTCCGCCGCATTGGCCTCGCGGGTGGCGATGAAGCGGGTCCCCACATAGGCCAGATCAGCGCCCATGGCCTGCGCCGCCAGGACATGCTCGCCCCGGGTGATCGCCCCGGCCAGCACCAGGGGGCCATCGAAGAAGCGACGCACCTCGGCGACGAAGGCGAAGGGGCTCAACCGGCCCGCGTGTCCTCCCGCCCCGTGACAGACCAGGATCAGGCCATCGACCCCGCAGGCCACGGCCTTGCGCGCATGGCGCAAGGTGGTGACGTCATGCAGGACCCGGCCGCCATAGGCATGGACCCGCTCCACCACCCGGTCGGGCGCGTGCAGGCTGGTGATCACGATGGGCACCCGGAACTCGGCACAGAGCGCGAGATCATGCTCCAGGCGGTCGTTGCTGGGGTGTACGATCAGGTTGACTGCGAAGGGCGCCACCCGACACTCGGGATCGGCCCGGCGACAGGCCGCCAGCTCGGTGGTGATACGTTCCAGCCAGGTCGCCAACTCGCCAGCCGGGCGTGCATTGAGGGCCGGGAAGGCGCCGACGATGCCGGCCTGGCACTGCGCCAGCACGAGCTCCGGGCCCGAGACGATGAACATCGGTGAGCCGATCACCGGCAGGGACAGGGAATCCTCGAGAACATCCAGCATGCTGTGCTCCGGTTGGAGAAAGGCCCCGCCTACCGGGGCCAGGATGAGGGTGAACCGGAATGAAGCGATAGCGGTGCCGCCGAAGCGACACCGCGAGGGCATCAGAAGTCGTATCTGGCCGAGAGGTGGAGACGGTTCAGGTCGAAACTGGTGCCATCGACTTCCTCGAGATCGAAGTGCTGGAACTCGAGACCGTAGGTGGTGTTCGCCATCGGCGACCACATCAGGTTGATGAAGGCCGTATCATAGCTATCGGTCATGTCACCCGACCCCTCGGAATCCAGCCCGGTCTGCGAGTAGGCCACGGAGGTGCGCAGGCTGTCGGTCCAGTAGTGGCGATAGATCGCCGAGGCGCCCCAGGCATCGACGCCCTCGATCTCGCCCTCGCTGACGCTGGCGTCCGGGTAGGGGCGCAGGCCCATATAGCGTCCCAGGTTTCCGTAGTTGGCCTGCAGGCGGATATCATCCTTGCCAAAGGTCGGCAGCCGCGCCGTCACGCTGTAGGCATCGCCCCATTCGCTGTCATCGTCGACGCCATCGTCGACCGTCAGCCGGCGCGCCAGCGCGGCCACCGAGGCATGTCCCCAATCGCCGTCGAAGTTGACGCGTCCGACCATGTCCGGCACCGACTGGTCATCCCCTCCATCTTCCGGGTTCTCGACGGCAAACTGCAGACTGCCACCGTCGAACGGCTGGGTATAGCGCAACTGGGCCTGACGCACGAAGATCACACTGGCATGTTGCCCGAAGGCATCGACCTCGCCCAGGCCGTTGAGGTCCATGAAGGTCGACCAGGTCTGGCCGGCCAGCCAGTTGCCCCAGCTGCCGTAGGCATGCCGCAGCCGCGGTGCATAGGAGTTGCTGACGAACTCGTTGGCTTCGTCGTCGGCGCCGTAGAAGTCGACCTCGACGAAGGTCTTCAGCGTATCGCCGGCCAGCGGCGTACTGGTGCCGACATTCAAGCGGCTCTGGCGGGCACTGAAGCTGGTGCGGCTGCCCAGGTCCTCATCCACGCTGCGCAGTGAACCGGGCGAGACGATCTCACTGGCCTTGCCGTCGCTGAAGCCATTGTCGGACACCGTGGCCTGTCCCTTGATGTAACCCCCAATGGAGAGCGTGGTCTCGCCGATCTGCAGGTCCCCGCTCTCGGTCCGGGTGACGGCCGTGTCATTGACCTCGGCCACGCCCTCCTCGAGCGCCAGCTGCTGTGACTTCAAGGCATCGAGCTGCTGCTGATGCTGCGCCTTCAACTCATCGATCTCGGCCTGCTGGTTCTTCAGCTCATTGATCTGTGCCTGGAGCGCGGCAATGTCGGCGGCCGTCGGCTGCGCCTGAGCGACACCCAGCGGCAGCATCAGCGATACGCCGAGGGCGGTGACGGTGGTGAGTTGTCTTACGGGCTTGAACATGATGATCCTCATTGTTTTTTGGCACGCACTTCCCCTGCCCGGGGCGCATCAGGCACCAGGTGAGAGAGGGCGTTATACTGATTGGCCACTGCCTTGCACGGGCAAGGGCCTAGGGCACGGGGCTAATGCCCCGCCGTTGCGCCGTCACGACGCATGCTCGTTTGTAGGGAAGCCTGTTACAGGGGCTGCTCGAACTCCCCCGGCACCTCGAACAGGTCCCCCACTAACCCGCCAGGCCGCCAACCATGGAGAGCGCGACCTGGAAGCGATCTTCGCTACAGCTTCTGCTCGAGTTCCGGCAGGACGTCGAACAGGTCGCCAACCAATCCATAGTCGGCCACCTGGAAGATCGGCGCCTCCTCGTCCTTGTTGATCGCGACGATCAC
>NZ_VBUI01000061.1 GCF_005780185.1 Halomonas urmiana
AAACGAGGCCAACTTCATCGCGATGATCTACCTGATTGGCAGCCCCGTGGGGCGCCTGCTGGATCAGGCCAAATCCATATGATGTGACGAAGAACCCCAACAAGGCCATGCAGCCGACGCCATAAAGCGGCGCGGCTGATGGCTGGCGTTAGGCAATCAACCGGTAGGGAGAGATGATGGAGTTTCTTAAAGGTGCGAAAGATTTAGCAAGAAATCCCCTCGGAATTGTTGCGCTGTTTATCTCGCTAATCTACGGATTTGCTAGCCTGTTATTGGATTCTTCCGTAGAGAAACTTTCTGCGGCAGAGCGCTGGCCGCTGATATTGTTCATCGTATTTTTTCCGATAATGGTCTTGGTAGCGTTCTATAAGCTTGTGACAAAGCATCATGGGAAGCTTTATGCGCCGGCGGACTATAAAGACGATAAATCGTTCCTAAGAACATTATCTCCTGAGGAGCAGGAGGTTAGGCTGGAAAAAGAAGTCAAAGAATCTTTCGCTCAGCTAAAAGGCGGCCAGTCCGGCAACGCAGTTGAGATCCCCAAGCAGAAAGAGTCAGGAAGAAATGACCAAATTGAACGCCAAAAGCGGAAAGAAGAGCATCGTCGGTTCAGAGAAGAGCTGGAGAAGATAGAGGCGAACGTAATTGAAAGCATTGCAGAAGAATATAATTCCAAGGCAGAAAAGAATGTGGGAATTGGTGAAACCGATGCAAATTTCGATGCGTTCCTAACCTCAACTGCAGACCGCTTCACCTTTGTTGAAGTGAAAGTTCTGAGGTCAGCAGGGCCAGCAATGATGATGCTGGATCGTATTTTATACAATGCCGTTGTTGCCGATAAATTCTTTAACTCTCGTTTCAAACTAGTCTTGGCTGTGGTTTATTACTTTGAAGATGCCGAGCTTGAGCGTGTTGAAAGATTTTGGCGGAAAAAAGTGAGCAGTTGCCCCGCGAATATTGAGCTGAGGTTTATACCACGGAGCAAACTCGAAGATGCCTAACCGTGCCAAGCACGGTGACAGCTTTTCTGTTGCGGCTTCGCCTTCACTACAAAGCTGCGCATGGCGGCGGCGTTAGGTAGCAGCCAAGCAATGCCGCTAAACGAGCAGCAAAAGGCGAACCTTGAAGCAGACGCAGAGGCCCTTAACTCTACTCTTTGCGCAGCGTGGAGAATTTTTTATCTTATGCAGGGGTTGCATCGTGGAGCGAATGAGTATCCCGAGACTCTTGAAAGGTGCCCGGGAGCACTTCCGGAGATTTGGAGAGCCCAGTTCTGGACTCTTGTGACTTGCACAGGAACCATACTCGACAGAACGCGCAACACGCAAAGCTTGCCGGCGTTACTGGCAAGAATCCGTAGATACTTCGGCGAAGGCTCCGACCTTAGTGGCCTGGTAGCAGACTTGGAAGCGCAGCTAAGAAAGCCGGACGGAGCTTTTCATAAAATCGAAGAATGGCGTCACAGGGTCGTAGCGCATAACGCCCGGGACGGTATCGATGTATTTGGGGATCACCCTATGGATCTCGACGAAATCGAGGCAATGCTCGATGAACTTACCAGACTCATAGGTGAGGCCATTTGGAATAGCATCGCCGTACACTACTATCATCAAAAGGAAGCTTCGCAGGAGTACGCAGAGCACGGTAGGGCGATGATTAAGCGTATTGCTTCCTAACAAATCGCTCAAGTACGTTCCGGCCCTGACGGGCCTCCACCGGACGCGGCTAAAGCCGCGCCGCTTAGCTCAGACGTTAGTTGAATAAGGAAGTTTCGTGGATATTTTAGGGTTACTATCGGGTGCTTTAGTTCAAGTTTGGTACATCATACCTCTGTTACTTATCGTTTCGATATTCAAGAGTCGATGGTTTAAAGGTCTGTTAGGCGAGTATTTGGTAAACAGATTGCTGTCACAGTTATCTGAATCAGACTACACGTTAGTAAAAGATGTAACTTTACCCACAGAAGATGGCACAACACAAATTGACCACGTTGTTGTATCTAAGTTTGGTATTTTTGTTGTTGAAACAAAAAATATGAAAGGGTGGATCTTTGGCTCAAAAAGTCAAAAACAATGGACTCAAAAAATCTATCGGCATACTTCCAAATTTCAGAATCCTCTCCATCAAAATTATAAACATATCAGAACCCTTGAATCATTGTTGGGTATAGATTCATCTAAGTTGCATTCGGTCATCGTTTTTATTGGTGATAGTACGTTTAAAACTGATATGCCTAATAATGCTACTTACGCACGAGGTTGCTTGGATTACATTAAGCAGTTCATCCAGCCAGTATTTTCAGATGCTGAATACGCTCAAATTATTTCGGCCATCAACGAAGTTAAGCTCAAGAAAGGCGTGGTTACAGATCTAAAGCATAGGCAACATGTTAAAGAGCTGGTCGCTTCAAAAGAAAACATAAAGCAATGTTCACGTTGTGGCTCTGATATGGTTGTGCGTGAAACAAAGCGTGGTGAAGATAAAGGTAAACAGTTTTGGGGTTGCTCCTCTTTCCCTAAATGTAGGTCAGTGGAAAAATTCAACTAACAAAGCATTTAAGAGTGATTCGCAACGCTTGGCATTTTCGCTTCGCTCAAGTATAGCCAAACGTCGCTCACACCTTAATGCGGCGCTATGTGATGTGGACCCCACCGTCAAGACAGAAAGTGCACGAGTTTAAGCAATGTCCTGAGCCTCACTCGCAGCTGAACAGCGCTG
>NZ_VBUI01000062.1 GCF_005780185.1 Halomonas urmiana
GCAAGCCTTCAGGAGGAGGTCAGGGGGCAGGCTTTATGCAACGGATAGCCGTAGTTCGTGGGGATCCGTCAGGGACAAGCCCTATTATTCTGCGGACTGGATGGCATCGTGGTCATGCAGGCACATGCCGAGGGGCGCCATTCCTAACGCTTGGCTTTGCGGCGCACCGGAGCGCGAGCGTAGGTGCGTCCGACAACAGCCACTGGTTAAGTGTCATTGCTGCGCCTGATTTGCTCGGATCTCTGCTGCTCTAATAGATCCAAAAGTTGATCCGATAAGTCTCGGCGAGTGATGATGGTATCTTCGCTAACCCGCCAAGCAACGCCTGATTCAAAATTGAATCCTGGATAAGCAATATGACTATCAGTTGCCTTATGCGCTCCCGCAGGTTCCATTTTCGCCAAAGGAACTCGAACTCTATTGAAGGCCTTTTTAACTCGGACAAATTCCTGGCGCATACTCTCGGAAACCAGCTCTTTATTCTCGTTTGTGCGCTGAGTCATTGTGCGAACGGCCTCATAGGCCCCAAGCACCCATAAATAGGAAGTCGTGACGTGATCAGTTAAAGCCACATTGGCTTCCAAGTCATTTCTATTTTTATCAAAGTTCTTTATCAATCTCCGGTCTTCCAGAATCAGATTGACATCAAGGCGGCCCAAACTCTGGATATTGGGCATCATGAAGGCATCAAACTTAGCGGTAGAAATTGAGGCTTTTACCCATTGCTCAAGCCTTGAATCCTCAGACATATCTTTCCTTGTGGTCAGCACTCCGCATCACTTAACGCTTTTGTAAAAGGCGCGACGTCAGGAGCGTCCTTTTAACAAACTTGTTAGATTTTCAATCTCTGATTTGGACAATGACTCAAGGTGATTGAGCAGCATTCTTTTTTGCTTTTTCTCCTCTGTATCACCTTCAGGGTCAAATGACAGAAGCAGGTCTGTAAATCCAACATTCCTAATTTCAATTTGACTAGCGTTACCCGACAAGAAGTCTGGAACTTCCGTTCTATATGGGTCGCAAATTATTAACTTTGTATCAGGTATCTTTAGCCAATCACAGAAAACCACGTTTACATGCTCATCCCCAAAGCCATACCCGATGACGACAAGCTCACGAACAGACGTAATTCTGGCCTTAAACTCCTCAAATAACTCTCTAGGTGCGATCTGTTCAAATTTATCTGAGAATTTGTGCCCACCTGAGAGTAGAGATCGTCTTAAAAACTGAAGCTCACCGAAATCATCTGTAATAAAAAGCTCATTGACCCCTCGATTCTCAGACTCTTGGCACTCTTCCAAACTAAGGCTTTCGATATTTCTAACTGATCTAACGTAAGACCCAAATTCTCCGTCTCCGACAGACTTCAGATATCTTCCCATATCCTCTATTGCAAAAATATCAAATGATCCATGCAACTTTATAAGATTGACCCCAGATTCGTTTTTCCCAAAGAAACCTAAGTCGCGTTGTTGGAACTCCGCTTTCGAAACAACTTTGAAATCGCCTAATCGACTATATCCATGCTCACGATCAGAATAGAACCCATCTTTTAGCGGAATCTCGTAGAAAGTACATAATTCCTCGACGATCAAGTCATGATTTAGCGAATAGATATCTAAACTGCCATGTTGTTTGATGATCGATTTAAGACCAAAATAGTCATCAAACCTCAAGCGCATTCTAGATTGACACTTCTCTTGTAATTCCAACAGCAATATCTGGATGCATTCTGTTGTTTGCTTAATTAAGCCGTCGACAGTTTGTTGCTCTTTTCCAGCCGTAGACAATTTCCATATTTCTAGCTCGCTTACCATTTGCTCATAGTGAAAATCGTTATTGCCTATGATTTCCACGAACCGTTGTTTAATCTCTTCACTATCGGAAAAGTTGAAAAGATTTGTATCGATTCTTTTTAAAACATTTTCGCGAAATGTAGCTGTAAATGGCCAAACAAGCGGCATCCCACACTCTACCGAAGCACCTGCGCCTAGAAAAAATGCCAACACTCGGTATGTACTCCTTGGAAATCTAACGCTTGCAGCATGCGCGCCCACGGAATGGAGCCGAAGGCGCAATGCAGTGGGCGTCGCCGTGCCTGCACTGGTTATGTTCGTCTATCACGACGCTCCGCCGCTTCCAACATTTGCGCAAATTCGTTCTGCACAAACTCTTCGTTTACCCCATATTTCTCCCAGAGAGGCAGATACAACCTGGTTAAAATCTCATCCGCCTTCTTGAACTCCGAGAGTATGGACTGGAGCTCCTTTTTCATCTCTTGACGACCCACTGAAGTGGACCCCACCGTCAAGACAGAAAGTGCACGAGTTTAAGCAATGTCCTGAGCCTCACTCGCAGCTGAACAGCGCTG
>NZ_VBUI01000063.1 GCF_005780185.1 Halomonas urmiana
GTGTGCCTCGACCCTGAAGGCAGCAGGAAGTAGCTGAATGGGCACGAGCATGACTGGAATACCTTCATGACGAGCAGGATGCTCCTAGTGAAGGGCTGCCCTCTGCTGTGAGAGGGCATGAGCCGAAGCGGCAGTGACCTGCAGTGCACTGGCAGGGTGATGTAACCCGTGGGAAACGGGGTGTGAGGCGAAGCCGTTACGCCAAGATGCACCTCTAGGCTAAGTATGGAAAGGTTGAGGAACACGAACCGATTAATCCGCGTCTGTGGGCTGAACGTGTCGCCACCTCCTACACGGCTTATTGGAGGTGTGTACCCCAGCAGTGAGTACAGGTACGGCTCACTTCTGCTGCGGGCAACGAATAGCCAAGTCGATGCCAACAGGGGTATGGACAGTGCGCAGCTAATCCGTACCGGGTACACCAACTTGCAGCATGCAAGGGTAAAGATTGCGATCGGCAACCTCCTCCATACGCTTGAGTCCAGCATGTAAACGAGGGAAGGCTTGTATGGGATGGTAAGGGAGTGCGACCCCGATGCCCAACAAGCTGGCGGAGCCTCCGTAGTAGTCCGAGGTGGGGAAAGCCCACCACATGGCGAAGGGAGGCAGTTCAAGTGGCTTGTTCCACTAATTACCTGACTGAGAGAGGTGAAGACCTTTGATAATCAGGGAAATGCAGAGCAAGCTAGCAACATGGTCAACAGAAGATCCGAATCGTAGGTTTGATCGACTGTTGAGGCTGATTGCAGGGCGCGATTGGCTCCTGAATGCTGCGTGGAAAACACTGGCATCAAAGGGGGCCAAGACTGCTGGGGTAGACGGTGAGACTCGACGAGTAGTAGAGCAGGATATTAGCCACTATGTGGAGGATATTCGCTCAGAGCTGCTGGCTGGAACCTATCAGCCTCAGCCTGCTCGTCGTATCTATATTCCGAAGGCCAACGGCAAGAAGCGCCCACTGGGGATACCAACACTGCGAGATAGGATTGTACAACGTGCGATGCTGATGACAATGGAGCCCATATGGGAAAGCGACTTCCATCGCTTATCCTACGGCTTCCGCCCCGAAAGAAGCGTGCACCATGCTATCCGAACCGTGAAATTGCAGCTTACGGATAGTGGAGAAACAAAGGGCCGCTGGGTCATAGAAGGCGACTTGGCAAGCTACTTTGATACTGTCCACCACCGAAAGCTGATGCGGTGCGTTCGCAGGCGGATTTGTGACAATCGTTTCCTAGACCTCCTCTGGAAATTCATCAAAGCGGGCCATGTCGACAAAGGGCTGTTTCATGCTGCTCACGACGGCGTTCCGCAAGGTGGTGTGCTTTCACCATTACTGTCGAATATCATGCTGAATGAATTCGACCAATGGCTTGAGAAACGCTACCTTGGCAAGAAGGCCCGCAAAGATCGTTGGTACTGGAACTCTAGCATCCAACGAGAATTTCCAATCGCCATGCGAGAAAGACGACATTGGCGACCAGCGGTAGCTTACTGTCGCTACGCTGATGATTTCGTCTTGGTTGTTAAAGGAAACAAGGCTCATGCTGAGGCTATCCGCAAGGAGTGCCGACTGTTCCTTGAGGACGACCTCTCATTAACTCTGAATATGGATAAGACCCATATTACACATGTGAATGATGGGTTCATTTTCCTGGGTCATAGAGTAGTCCGTAAACGCGGACCCAATGGCACAATGCGCCCGGTCACGTCCATCCCCCGTGAAAAGGCAAAGAATTTCGCTGCATCTCTGGCGAAAGAATTGTCTAGCAATCACAGCGCGAATAGGATTGACATGGTGGACCGCCTGAATCGCCGACTGGCGGGATGGGCAAATTTCTACCAGCATACCGACTACACCGCGATCACTTACAGGAAGATAGATGGCATTGTCTTCTGGCGATTTGGCCACTGGCTATCAAGGAAGTATCGCGCATCGATAAAGTCCATGATGCGAAAACACTTCCTGAGACCAACAGAGAAACAAGCCAAGACATGGAAATTCTTTGGCCCAAATGGCAGAGGTGTTTTCTGCGTAACGAGCCTGAGACGTCTGGTGACCAGTCGAAAGATGACCTTCCGATGGCGGCTTCCTGAGGCAAATCCCTATCTGCCACAGGAAGAGGTACGCAACACCGTCACTTCGCGCTACCGAGATGTTGCCATGGCTTTGAGCCACACTTGAATGGAGAGCCGTATGCGCTGAGAGGTGCACGTACGGTTCGGGGAGGAGAAGTAGGGAAATAGCTCGACTACGCCCTGCTTCTTACTCCACT
>NZ_VBUI01000064.1 GCF_005780185.1 Halomonas urmiana
CCAGCTTCCAGCTTCCAGCTTCCAGCTTCCAGCTTCCAGCTTCCAGCTTCCAGCTTCCAGCTTCCAGCTTCCAGCTCGAGGCTTTGATGGCCACGCTGATTAAGGCGTGGCCTTCGTCGTTTCTGGAGAAGAACACGATGTCGATTGATTGGCGCCCCACGGCGACGATTGTGACCCTGCGCGAACGGGCACGCCTGCTCGCCGAGGTGCGCGCCTTCTTCGCCGAGCGCGATGTACTCGAGGTGGAGACCCCGGTGCTCGGCCACGGCGGCAGCACCGAGGTGCACCTGGCCTCCCTCTCGGCCGAGGCGGTCACCCCGGTCGGCCGTGAACGGCTGTGGCTGCAGACCTCGCCCGAGTTCGCCATGAAGCGCCTTCTGGCCGCCGGCAGCGGGCCGATCTTCCAGCTGGCGCGCAGCTTTCGCGACGGCGAGGTGGGGCGGCGCCACAACCTCGAGTTCACCATGCTGGAGTGGTACCGCCCGGGCCTCGGCCTCGCGGCGCTGATCGAGGAGAGCGCCGCGCTGGTGGCGCGGGTGCTCGGCCGCGACCCCGGGCCGCTGCGCCACCGCCGCTACCGCGAGCTCTTCCGCGAGGCGCTGGGTATCGACCCCTTCACGGAATCCCTGGAAGCGCTGCGCCGGCTGGCCGGCGAGCGGGGCGGGCTGTCGATGGCCGACAGCGATCGCGACGGCTGCCTGGACCTGCTGATGAGCTTCGTCATCGAGCCGGAGCTGGGGCGCGACGGCCTCGACGCGGTGGTCGACTACCCCGCTAGCCAGGCCGCCCTGGCGCGTCATCATCGCGACCCCGAGGACGGTGCGCGGGTCGCCTCGCGCTTCGAGCTCTACCTCGGCGGGCTCGAGCTGGCCAACGGCTACGACGAGCTCACCGACGCCGCGGAGCAGCGCGTGCGCTTCACCGAGGACAACGCCGCCCGGCGCGCCCTCGGGCTTGCCGAGGTGGCGGTGGACGAGCGCCTGCTGGCGGCATTGGAGAGTGGCCTGCCGGCCGGCAGCGGTGTGGCGCTGGGGCTCGACCGGCTAATTCAGCTGGCGCTGGGCAAGCAGAGTGTCGCCGAGGTGATGGCCTTCGCCACCCCTCGCGCCTGAGGCGCGCGACGCGAGGGGGTAATCCTCGGTTCAGTCGAACTCGCCGAGACGCTCGCCCATGCGCACCTTCTGCTCGGGCGCGAGGCCGTCGAAGTCCAGCTTCTCGGCGAAGCCCATCACCACGGTGGAGCCGAGCTTGAAGCGCCCCATCTCCTCGCCCTTCTCCAGACGCACCGGAGTGTCGAAGCGGATGCGCTGCACGTCGCCACGGGGTAGGGGGGTGATCTGCCCCGACCACACCGTCTCGATGGCGGCGACGATCATCGCGCCCACCAGCACCACCACCATGGGGCCGTGCTCGGTGTCGAAGTGACACACCAGCCGCTCGTTGCGGGCGAAGAGGTTGGGCACGTGGTGAGTGGTGGCGGCGTTCACCGAGAAGAGGCGCCCCGGCACGTAGACCATCTCGGTCAGGGTGCCGCCGATGGGCATGTGCACTCGATGGTAGTCGCTCGGCGACAGGTAGACGGTGGCGAAGCTGCCGCCCAGGTAGCGCCTGGCCGCCTCGCCGTCGCCGCCGAGCAGCTCCATGGCCGAGAAGCGGTGGCCCTTGGCCTGGATCAGCTGGCCGGCCTCGATGGGGCCGAACTGCGAGAGGGTGCCGTCGGCGGGGGAGATCACGCCCTCGCCCAGCGGGCGGGCGTCGTCCTCCAGTGCCCGGGTGAAGAAGTCGTTGAAGGTCGCGTAGGCCGTCGGGTCGGGCTCGGCGGCCTCATTCATGTCGACCTTGAACTGGCGGATGAAGGCCTGGATCAGGGCGTTCTTCAGCCAGGGCTGTTGGCAGTCGGCGAGCCGGCCCACCAGTCGTGAGAGCAGGTGGTGGGGCAGAGGGTACTGGATCAGGGCAAACAGCTTGGCTAGGGTCACGAAGGGGGCGTTCCGGTTGATGTGTCGTGGATCAAGTGTCGAGCTTGAAGAGCGGCGCTTCGCGCCTGGAAGAGCCGGGCTTCGCCCGGAGCTATAAGCCGTAAGCTTGAAGCTGGAAGAAAACCCTTGACCCCGCAGTCGCCGGGCTCATGCTGTCTTCCAGCTTCCAGCTTCCAGCTTCCAGCTTCCAGCTTCCAGCTTCCAGCTTCCAGCTTCCAGCTTCCAGCTTCCAG
>NZ_VBUI01000065.1 GCF_005780185.1 Halomonas urmiana
CGGTAGATGTCAAGCAAGCTGTCGTGTCTGATCATTGTCACGCCGCCTGTTTTTCTGGTTCAACCAGCGTGACTTCGGGTTCCCGCTCCGGATTGAGGGAAACGGTTTCGATGGGCGTCCAGTTGCGGGTCTTGCCGCTCCAGCGCGCTGGGTTGGCCTTGCGGGCCGCCAGGTTCAGTGCGTGACGCCGCGTCAGGATGACCTGATCCTTGCCCGCATGGCGCTCGCCCGGTGTCACGAAGCGAATGCCGCTGTGGCGGTGCTCATGGTTGTACCAGTGGACGAAGCCATGCACCCATTGCCGTGCCTCAGCGACGCTGGCAAAACCGTCCACCGGGTAATCCGGCCGGTACTTGCAGGTACGGAACGCCGCCTCGGAGTAGGGGTTGTCGTTACTGACCCGTGGCCGGCTGTAGGACGGCGTGATGTTGAGGTCGTGCAGCTTCTCCAGCAGCGTGGCGCCCTTGAACGGGCTGCCGTTGTCGGCATGCAGCACCAGCGGCTGGTTGACCACCTTCTCGGCCAGCACGGCCCGCTCGATGACGGTGCGCGAGTTGAGCGCTGACTCGGCCAGGAAGACCTCCCAGCCAACGATCTTGCGGCTGAAGATATCGAGGATCATCACCAGGTAGTAATGCTCACCCTTGATCGGCCCACCGAGCCAGGTGCAATCCCAAGACCAGGTCTGATTGGGACCGGTCGCGTGGTAGGTCGTGGGCCTGGCGTGGTGCCTCGGCGCTTTGGCACGCCCGCGATGGACGACTTCGTGATGCCGTCGCAATACCCGGTAGAACGTCGATACCGAGGCGATATAGCGGCTTTCCTCGTCCAGCAACCGCACGACGATCTGGTCAGGTGGCAGGTTGGCGAATTCCGGCCGGTGGCACACATCAAGGATCTCCTGCTCCTCAGCCGCCGTCAGGGCATTGGTGGGCACCGGCCGCTCGGCAAAAGGGCGCTGATCCTCCCGGAGTTCGCCATCACGGGTCCAGCGCTGATGGGTCCGGGGCGTGATGCCCAGAACCTCGCAGGCGGGCTCGAGACGGGCACCAGCGTTGCGCGCCTCATTGATCAGCTCGACAGCATGACGGCGATCCGGGGTGCTGATCATTCGTCCTCGTCCCCCCAGATCGCCTTCGCCTTTTTTGAAAGGGTCAGCAGCGCTGCGGTTTCAGCCAATGCCGCGTTCTTGCGCTTGAGTTCCCGTTCCAGCTCACGATTGCGTTTGCGCTGCTCCTTGAGCGCGTCAGCCTCCCGCCGGCGCTCGTCATGGGAGAGGCTGGCGGCCTGCTCGCAATCATGGCGCCACCGCTGGAGCTGTTCGGGATACAGGCCACGGCGTCGGCAATACTCGGCGACTTCCTCGGCATTCATGGCCGCAGTCTCGACCACGGCAGCGAACTTATCCCGAGAAGACCAACCTTCGGTCCCTTGGTCAGAAGCATCGGGCAGGCAACGCCCTTCGGCACGGGCCTCCTTGCGCCACTTGTAGATGGTGGCGACCGAGATACCTTCCTGATCCGCCACCTCCTGGGCGGTCAGGTTATGGGGTGGCAGCAGCTTGGCCACCACGGCTTGTCGGCGTTCCTCGGAGTAGCGAGGCATGAGCGTCTCCTTTCGCCCCCTGATCGGTTTATAAGAACAGGGTATCAGAGGGCACGACACTCATCCTGACATTGGGGG
>NZ_VBUI01000066.1 GCF_005780185.1 Halomonas urmiana
TTGACGTCCTCCCCGCCCTAAAGGACAGGGATTCCAACTTCTTGAGGGCAACGTCCTGCCCCGAGACTGAGGATATTCCGGGCCGCGTTCACGTCCCGGTCGTGGAGGACACCACACTCCGCGCACTCCCAGTCTCTTACTCGCAGCCCATTGACACCCCGTGGTCCGCTAAGCGAGCCGCAGGATGAACAGGTACGGGTGGTGTATGCCTCGCGGACCTCTCGGAAGACGATGCCTGCGTGATCGCACTTGTATTCCAGCATTGTCTTGAGCTGACCCCAGCCGGCATCCAGTACCGACTTGGCCATGCGGGTCTTCGCGAGCTTGGTGGACGAGACGTCGCCCACCACGATTTCGCCGTACTGATCGACTAGCCGGCGGGAGAACTTGTGCAAGGCGTCCTTGCGACGATTCTTGATCTTGGCGTGGATCGCCTTCACGCGGCGCTTGTTGCGTGCCCGCTGGGCGATGGCTAGCTTGTCTTCCAGGTCGCGGTAGAAGCGACCGTTCTCCAGCTTCACGCCGTCGCTACAGGTCGCCACGTCCTTCAGCCCCAGGTCGATGCCGACCGCCCCCTGGCCGGTGGACAGCTGGATCTCGACCTCGACCACCACGTTGAAATACCAGCGGCCTCGGGCGTCTTCGTTGAAGCTGCCAGAGCGAAACGCGTACTGGCTGAGGCCGAAGCTGTCCCAGACCTTGAAGTGCTGGCCGTTGAAAGTGACCTGCCCGTTCTTCCACTTGGCAGCGCCCGACTTGAAGGGCACCCAGCCAAGCGACCGGCGAACGCCACGGGACTTGCGCCACGCTAGGCAGGACTTCTTGAACTGCTTGCGACGCGTGGCGTACTCCCTGCCGACCTCCTGAACCGTATGGCTGTGGAGGCCGAGTTCCTTGGCGGCCCCGTTGGTGTACTTCTGGATGTCGTAGGCGGACAGAAAGACCCCGCGCTCGCGGATCGACCGGGAGCTGAGTTCATTCACGAAGTTCCAGACGAAGTTCACGCTACGGGCCATGCGGCCCAGGTGGACAGCGTGCTTGTCCTTCACTCGAACCTTGAGGGTCTTGGTCTGTTTCACGCCTTCAAATATAGTTGGTCTATGGATACCAAACAACACTACAGAGCAGGCAGGCACTGCGTTTTTATTCTTCATGCTCACTTGGTCTTTGTTACCAAATACAGGGGAAACGTCTTTGGTGCAGAGCATCTTGAATCCCTGGAGGGGATCTTCCGCAACGTCTGCGCCGACTTCGAGGCGGAACTAGAGGAGCTCAACGGTGAAGGTGACCACGTTCACCTGCTGGTGAACTACCCACCCAAGGTAGCCCTCTCCCGCTTGGTGAACAGCTTGAAAGGGGTGTCCAGCCGAAGACTCAAGCTGATGCACCCCGAGCTGGTGAAGCCGGCGTACCAGAAGAATGCCCTATGGAGCCCCAGCTACTTTGCCGGGAGCGCTGGCGGTGCTCCGATCTCGGTGGTTCGTCAGTATATTGAGCAGCAAGCCCGCCCACATTGAGGGCCGCTTCGCGACCCGCGCTATCCTTCCCCGCACTAAAAGTAC
>NZ_VBUI01000067.1 GCF_005780185.1 Halomonas urmiana
GCAGGTGATGGTCGAGCGCACCACGATCTCGTCGACACCCATGGTGTCGAGCTCGGCACACCAGGCCTCGTCGAGCAGGGTATCGCGCGGGATCAGCACCTCGTCGCTGGCCGGATCGACCACGTCTTGGGCGACCACGCGGCCGAGCACGCGCTGGGCCAGGGAGACGATGATGTCGCCGCCCTCGATGACCGGGTGCAGGGTCAGGCCTTTCTCGGTGCCGCAGTCCGGCTCGGTGATGACCATGTCCTGGGCCACGTCGACCAGGCGGCGGGTCAGGTAACCGGAGTTGGCGGTCTTGAGTGCCGTATCCGCCAGGCCCTTACGTGCGCCGTGGGTCGAGATGAAGTACTGCAGGACGTTCAGGCCCTCGCGGAAGTTCGCGACGATCGGCGTCTCGATGATCGAGCCGTCCGGCTTGGCCATCAGGCCACGCATGCCCGCCAGCTGGCGGATCTGAGCGGCACTACCCCGGGCGCCGGAGTCGGCCATGATGAAGACGCTGTTGAAGGAGTCCTGCTCGACCTCCTTGCCCTCGCGGTCCACCACGGTCTCCTTGGAGATGCCGGTCATCATCGCCTTGGCGACCTGGTCGTTGGCCCGGGCCCAGATGTCGATGACCTTGTTGTACTTCTCGCCGGCGGTGACGAGACCGGAGGAGAACTGGTCCTCAATCTCCTTCACCTCGTCCTCGGCCGCCTCGACGATCTCGGCCTTCTCGTCCGGGATAACGAAGTCGTTGACGCCGATGGAGGCGCCGGACCAGGTGGCCATGCGGAAGCCGGTGTACATCAGCTGGTCGGCGAAGATCACCGCCGGCTTGAGGCCGGCACGGCGATACACCTCGTTGATCAGCTTGGAGATGGCCTTCTTCTTCATCGGCTGGTCGACCAGCTCGAAGGGCACGCCGTCCGGCAGGATGCGGAACAGCAGCGCGCGACCCACGGTGGTGTCGTAGATGCGGCGCTGATGGCGCTCCTCGCCGGTCTCCTCGTCGATCTCGACCTCGTCCAGGCGCACCTTGACGCGAGCGTGCATCGACACGTTCTGGGTGCCGAAGGCGCGCTCCACCTCGTCGAGGCCGGAGAACACCATGCCCTCGCCGTTGGCGTTGATGCGCTCGCGGGTCATGTAGTACAGCCCCAGCACCACGTCCTGTGACGGCACGATGATCGGCTCGCCGTTGGCCGGTGACAGCACGTTGTTGGTGGCCATCATCAGCGCGCGGGCCTCGAGCTGGGCTTCCAGGGTCAGCGGCACGTGCACCGCCATCTGGTCACCGTCGAAGTCGGCGTTGTAGGCGGCGCACACCAGCGGGTGCAGCTGGATCGCCTTGCCCTCGATCAGCAGCGGCTCGAAGGCCTGGATGCCGAGGCGGTGCAGGGTCGGGGCGCGGTTGAGCAGCACGGGGTGCTCGCGGATGACGTCGGCGAGGATGTCCCACACCTCCG
>NZ_VBUI01000068.1 GCF_005780185.1 Halomonas urmiana
ACCAAGATCGTCGCCACCCTGGGTCCCGCCAGCGACCGGGAGGGCGTGCTGGAAGAGATGCTGTCCGCCGGCGTCGACGTGGTGCGCCTCAACTTCTCCCACGGCACGCCCGACGATCACCGCCAGCGCCTGGCGCGGGTGCGTGAGATCGCCGCGCGCCTGGGGCGCAGCGTCGCCGCGCTCGGTGACCTGCAGGGCCCCAAGATCCGCATCGCCCGCTTCAAGGAGGGCGCCGTGACCCTGGAGGAGGGCCAGTCCTTCATCCTCGACATGGGCCTGGATGGCGATCAGGGCGACGCCACCCGGGTCGGCTGTGACTACAAGACCCTGGCCGACGACGTCGCCCCGGGCGACCGTCTGCTGCTCGACGACGGCCGCGTGGTGCTCAACGTCAACCGGGTCGTCGACCACCTGATCCACACCAGCGTGGCGGTGGGCGGCAAGCTCTCCAACAACAAGGGCATCAACAAGCAGGGCGGCGGCCTCTCCGCCCCGGCGCTGACCGACAAGGATCGCGCCGACCTCGAGACCGCCGTCGACATCGGCGTCGACTACCTGGCGATCTCCTTCCCGCGCAGCGCCGCCGACATGGTCGAGGCCCGCGATCTGCTCGGCGAGGCCGGCAAAGAGATCGGCCTGGTGGCCAAGCTCGAGCGCGCCGAGGCGGTGGCCGACGATGCCACCCTGGACGGCATCATTCGCGCCAGCGAGGCGGTGATGGTGGCCCGCGGCGATCTCGGCGTGGAGATCGGCGATGCCCAGCTGATCGGCACCCAGAAGCGCATCATCAAGCATGCCCGCACGCTGAACCGCGCGGTGATCACCGCCACCCAGATGATGGAGTCGATGATCGAGTCGCCGCTGCCCACCCGGGCCGAGGTGTTCGACGTGGCCAACGCCGTGCTCGACGGCACCGACGCGGTGATGCTCTCCGCCGAGACCGCCGCCGGCGACTTCCCGGTGGAGACCATCGAGGCGATGAACCGGGTGTGCCTGGGCGCCGAGCGCGAGCGCAGTGCCCAGGAGTCCGGCCACCGCATGCACGAGGGCTTCAGTCAGATCGACGAGACCATCGCGCTCTCGGCGATGTACGCCGCCAATCATCTGGAAGGCGTGGCCGCCATCGCCTGCATGACCGCGTCGGGCTACACGCCGCTGATCGCCTCGCGCATCAGCTCGGGGCTGCCGATCATCGGCCTGGCCCACAACCCGGTCGCCCAGCGGCGCATGGCGCTGTATCGCGGGGTGGTCTCGCTGCCCTTCGACACCAGCGAGATGAGTGCCGCCGAGCTCAACGACCGCGCCCTGACGCTACTGGTCGGGCAGGGCATCGCCGCGCCGGGCGATCACGTGATCCTCACCCGAGGCGATCACATGAACGCCCACGGCGGCACCAACACCCTGAAGATCCTCGACGTGGAGAC
>NZ_VBUI01000069.1 GCF_005780185.1 Halomonas urmiana
CCTGACGGATCCCCACGAAATAGCCAGAAGAATCAGAAGGATATAATTGAAAAGGCCTGCATGGATTGGCATGTTGTTAATCGCCAAACCAACAATATGCCGAAGGAGATCCATGCAGGCCCCTCGATTCTTGCATACTATGCTGACCTCATCACTCCCCTCGATCCATGCCAAACGCCTGCAGGCACTGCTCGACACGGTGGGGGCCCTGTTGGGTGAACGCCGCCTGGGCTTAACCGCCCTGGGCCGCGCCTTGCCGGGACCGGTGGCGACCAAACACACCATCAAGCGGGTCGATCGGTTGCTGGGAAACCCTCACCTGCACCAGGAGCGGCCGCTGTTCTATTGGCTCGTGGCCACCCTGCTGATCGGCCACACGACGCGCCCGCTGATTCTGGTGGACTGGTCGCCGATCGATGATCGCGGCCGGCAGTTCCTGCTGCGTGCCGCGGTTCCCTTCGCCGGGCGGTCGCTGCCGATTTTCGAGAAGGTCCATCACAAGGACGGCTGCTCTCGCTGCGAAGCCTACTTGCTGGCGGCCCTGGCCGAGATCCTGCCCGACAATGCGACACCGATCCTGGTCACCGATGCGGGCTTCCGCAACCCGTGGTTCAAGGCGGTCGAGGCGCGTGGTTGGACCTACGTTGGCCGGGTGCGCAGCCCCACGCGCTGCCAGGTGCCTGGCGACGCGTGGCAGCCAGTGACCGCCTTGTTTCAACACGCGAGCTCGGTACCGCAAGCGCTGGGTTCCGTCCAGATCGCCGAGAGCAACCCGCTGACCACCCGCATGGTGCTCTATCATCGACCGCCGAAGGGGCGAAAACATCGCAATAAGCGAGGTCAAGTCTCTCAGGGCGGCCACAGTCGGGCGATGGCCCAGCGCCAGAAGGAGCCCTGGGTGCTGGTCAGCAACCTGCCGGAGCGCTCCAGGTTGGCGGACAAGCTGGTCGCTATCTACCGGCAACGCATGCAGATTGAAGAAGGTTTCCGTGACATCAAGAGCCCCTTGTTTGGCCTGGGCTTCGGCATGCACCAATCTCGCCAGGGCAAACGCATCGAGATCCTGTTGCTGATTGCGCTGCTGGCCAATGTCGTCGTGATGGTGGCAGGCCTGCAGGTCCAGGCCAACGGGCACCAGCGGCGCTACCAGAGCAACAGTATTCGGCACCGGAACGTGCTCTCCGTATGGCGCTTGGGCCTGGAATGGCTGCGGCGTCATCG